>CAWFUM010000019.1:0-249904 GCA_963818995.1 uncultured Actinomycetota bacterium
TATCGGCGGCGCCAGGCACAGAGGAAGGCAGCGTGATCTGCGCCCGTCCGCAGCGGCGGGCATCGGCCGCTGGAGCCGGTCGCGCCGGTACGGTATGCACCATGAGCGCCGATGAGATCCTGTCTGCCACCCCCCGGACCACCCTGCACCGGCTCCGGGAGCGCGGCCGCAGCGACCGCGCGGACCTCGAGGCGGTCCTTGAGGCTGGTCTCGTCTGCCATCTGGGCGTAGTCATCGACGGCGCGCCGGTCGTGCTGCCGACCGGCTACGGCTGGCTGGATGACACGCTGTACCTGCACGGCTCGTCGGCCAACCGGGCGCTGCTGGCAGCGGCCGGGGCGCAGGTCTGCGTCACCATCACGCTGCTTGACGGCCTGGTGTGCGCGCGGGCGGTATTCCACCACTCGATGAACTACCGCAGTGCGGTGATCTTCGGCGAGGGCCGGCTGGTCAGCGATCCGGCCGAGAAGCTGGCGGCGCTGCGGGCCGTGACTGATCACCTGGTTCCGGGTCGCTGGGCGCACGTCAGGGAGCCGGATCGCAAGGAGCTGGCGGCAACCGCCGTCGTGGCCCTGCCCCTGACCGAGGCGTCCGTCAAGGTGCGGACCGGCCCGCCCAAGGATGACGACGGCGACTACGGCGCCGCCATCTGGGCCGGAGTACTGCCCGCCGCTCTCACCTTCGGCCGGCCCGAGCCGGACCCGGTGCTGCCTGCCGATGTGCCCGTTCCCGATCACATCGCGGCGCTCGCCGGTCAGGTCCGCGGCGCCGACGGCGCCGGCAACCGCTGAGCCCGGCCTGGCCGCGAGCGCGGCCCGGATCACCTAGGCTGAACCAATGACTGACCGGCTCGTCTGGATCGACTGCGAGATGACCGGGCTTGATCTCTCTCGTGACGCGCTCGTGGAGATCGCCTGCATTGTCACTGATGGTGAGCTGACGACGCTCGACGAGGGCATTGACGTCCTGATCAAGCCTCCGGCCGAGGCGCTGACCGACATGAACGACGTCGTCCGCGAGATGCACACCTCCTCGGGCCTGCTGGCCGAGCTCGAAAACGGCCTGACGCTGGCCGAGGCGCAGGACCTGGTCCTCGCCTACGTCCGCCAGCACGTGCCCGAGTCCCGCAAGGTGCCGCTGTGCGGGAACTCGATCTCGACCGACCGGTCGTTCCTGGCTCGGGACATGCCGGAACTCGACGACTTCCTGCATTACCGGATGGTCGATGTCTCCAGCATCAAGGAACTGGCCAGGCGCTGGTACCCGCGGGCTTACTTCGCCAGCCCGGAGAAGCACGGCGGCCACCGGGCCCTGGCCGACATCCGGGAGAGCATCAGGGAGCTCCGCTACTACCGCAAGGCGGTGTTCGTCCCCGAGCCGGGCCCGGATACAGCCACCGCGCGCCAGCTCGCGGCTCAGTTCGCGGCCGAGCCTGAGGTCAACGCTCAATCCGGTTCTGCTCAGTGACCGATGCCCGGTATGCTTCGTAGGCCGCTGCGGCACTGACGTGCCCGGCAGTCATGGTGGGCGTAGCTCAGTTGGTTAGAGCGCCAGGTTGTGGTCCTGGATGTCGTGGGTTCGAATCCCATCGCTCACCCCATGCGGGGTCGTGCGTGACCCAGAAGACACCGTGAGCCTGCTGGCTCACGGTGTCTTCCGCGTTGCGGCGTCTTTCCCCGGGCCTGGATAGCCATCTCGGAATGCCGGGCGCCCTCGGCACTGGTCGACCATCGAGCCCGTCCTGGCACCCGCGGGCACATCACCACGGTCGCGTCCGGCGCATCCCGGCCGCCCGTGCGAGGGGCCGTCCCCCGCCCCTCAGCAGGGCCTCCCGGCACCTGATTCCGATATCGCATCATCTCTTGACAGTGCCGCAGGGACAGGGCTGTAATAGGGCACGGTCGGTTGTCGACATTCGACTTTTTGGGGTCAGTCCGCCGCTCGCGGCCTTGTCCGGGCAGCGGGAGGCGTGTGCGCGTTACCTCCCGTGGCGCGAGCTGGGCCCTGAGCGAGAGGACGTACGCGATGGCGAATCGGAATGGCTCCTCCCCGCGCGCCGCCCACCGGTTCCGGCGCCGGCTAGCGCGCCGGGGCGCAGCGATCATCGGCATCGGCGCCGTGCTGGCGCTCGCGGCCTGCTCTGGCTCAAGCTCAGGCGGCAGCTCGGCCACGGGCGGCTCGTCGGCGTCCGGCGGCGGGGTCGTCACGTTCGCCGAGTCAGCCGGATATGCCCCCACCTGGATCCTGCCGTTCTACTCCGGCGCGTTCTTCACCATCCAGGAGCAGGGCTGGTTCGAGAGCCTGATGTGGCCGCCGCTGTTCAACCAGAGCAATGGCGCCAGCCCGACGGTCAACTACGCGCAGAGCCTCGGGAATCAGCCCGTCTACTCAGACAATGGCACCGTCGTGACCGTCACGATCAAGCACTGGAAGTGGTCGGACGGCACTCCGGTTACGACCCGTGACCTCATGTTCTGGCTTAACATCCTCAAGGCCAACAAGTCGCAGTGGGCCGACTACACGCCCAAGCAGTTCCCCGACAATGTGACGTCGATCAAGGTCGTCAGCCCGTACGAGCTCCAGATGAAGCTCGACAAGTCCTACGGGCCGAGCTTCTTCACCGGCAACGAGCTCTCGCAGATCACGCCCATCCCGCAGCATGTCTGGGACAAGACCAGCGCGAACGGCAAAGTTGGCAACTACGACCAGACGCCCGCTGGCGCGCGGGCCGTGCTCTCGTACCTGGAGAGCCAGTCCAAGGATCTGAAGACCTACGCCACGAACCCGATCTGGCAGACCGTTGACGGCCCCTTCAAGCTGAGCGGCTACACCCTGACCGGCAAGGTGACGTTCGTCCCCAACAAGAACTACAGCGGTCCGGCCAAGCCCCGGGTCTCCCAGTTCGTCGAGGTCCCCTTCACCAGCCAGGACGCGGAGTACAACGCCCTGCGGGCCGGCGACCTGACCGTCGGGTACCTGCCGCCGAGCGATTACTCCACCGTGTCCGAGATCAAGAGCGAGGGTTATAACGTCGCGCCCTGGAAGGTCTACGGCTTCAACTCGATCTTCATCAACTTCAACAACCCGACCGTCGGACCGGCCTTCCGGCAGCTCTATATCCGGCAGGCTCTGCAGTACTTGCTCAACCAGCAGCTGCAGATCTCGAAGGTCTTCTCCGGTTACGCCCAGCCCGACTACGGCATGGTGGTCAACGGCCCGGCCTCGGAGGAAGGCGCCGAGCCCAACGCCTACCCCTATAACCCGGCGAAGGCCAGCGCGCTGCTGACGGCCCATGGCTGGACCGTTCACCCTGGCGGCACGACCACCTGCGCCCGGCCGGGCACCGCGGCCAATGAATGCGGCGCCGGCATCAAGGCAGGCTTCCCGCTGACCATCAACCTGCTGATCTACAGCGGCGCGCTCCAGCAGGAGATCGCCATGACGTCCTACAAGACGGTCGCGGCCACCGTCGGCATCGACATCAAGCTGGTCAACAACGTCAACGTGTTCGCTGCCGCGCCCGCGTGCACGGCCAGCCAGTCCGACTGCAGCTGGCAGCTGGCCGACTGGGGCGGCGGGGTCTACACACCGCCGAACGGATACCCCATCGAGGCCGGCTACACCGACTGCGGCGGCAACAACAACCACGAGAACTACTGCGATCCGGCTCAGGACAAGCTCGACGCCGCGGCTGCCGCCGGCGGTGCCACCCCGGCGGACTACAACGCCTGGGAGAAGTTCGTGACGCTCCAGCTGCCCATGTTGTGGCAGCCCAACGCGGACTTCGAGGTGCTGGCCGTCAAGAACACCCTGACCGGTCCCATCCCCGCCAACACAACCCTGTCGGTGTTCCCGGAGAGCTGGTACTTCACGAAGTGACGGCACATCCGGTACCAGGCATCACGCAGGCTCCGGACGTGCCTTTGATGGGATACCCGAGCGGATGGAGCGTCCGCGCGGGTACTCCCGTCGAATTCATGGTCAGCGCCAGCGCCAGCTATCAGGCCGAAATCATCAGGGTCACCGGCCGCGGTCCGCGGCCGGACGGGCAGGGCCCGCCGCTGAGCTGCGAGCGGGTGCCCAGCGAGGCTGACGGTACCTACCCCGGGATCTGGCATCAGACGGTCTCCGGTTCCTATGCCGAGACTGACAAGGCGGAGCCCTCGCCTTCGGGCGACGCCTCGGTCTCGGCATGGGCCTACCCCACGCTGCCGGCTCTCGGCCGCTGGCAGAGCATCCTCACCTGGCTCACACCGGACGGGCGCCCGGGGCTGGCTCTCGGCATCACCGGGGCCGGCCTGCCTGCCCTGCGCTACTGGCGCGAGGACGGCACTGCCGGCGAGCTCAGCGGCCCTCAGCCACTGGCCGGGCGGCAGTGGCACTACGTGGCCGCGAGCATCAGCGCGGCCAGCGGCCAGGTCGTCCTGCTGCACCAGCCTCGTGCCCGTGCTGGTGACAACCGTGGCGGCGGGATCGCCGGGGAGCCCGCCGTCGTCAGCACGAGCACGGACGGGCTGGGCGCCGTTCCGCTCGGGCACCGCGTCTACGTAGCCACGCTGTCGCCCGGACCGCTGGACCCGGCAGCGCTCACCTCGGTCGCCGACGGGTCCTACAACGGCAAGATCGACGCCCCCCGTGCGCTCCCGCTCGCTCTGGACGCGGGCGCGCTGGCGGAGCAGCCGGACGAGACCGGCGGCACGCTGGCTGAACTGCGGTTCGCTAACTCCCCCGCCCGGCCGGCGACCGGGCACAACTGGTCGGGCCGCGCGCTGGACTGGCGGGTGCGCCCGGATGAGTACCAGGCTGCCTGGTATCACGACGATGACCTGGCCGACGCAGGCTGGCCGCCGGCCTTCAGCTGGCACGTTCCTGATGGCCTGCGCAGCGGCATGTACGCGGCGCGCCTGACCGCCGGCGAGCACGAGGACGTAATCCCCTTCTACGTCCGGCCCGGGGCCGGGAGCCCGACCGCACCGCTGGCCGTGCTGATCCCGACCTTCACGTACACCATCTACTCGAACTTCCATCACCCGGCCAGGGCCGCGGCGGCCGCCGACGGCGGCACCCCGGACGAGATCGCGAGCGCCTTCCTCGGCGAGCACAGGGAACTCGGGCTGTCCCTGTACTGCAAGCACCGCGACGGGTCGGGCGTCGCGTATGTCTCCTCGCTGCGGCCCATGATCGATCAGCGGCCGTGGCACCGCATCGTGACGCGGGGGAACGCCGGCCGGGAAGTCAGCGGCGACCTGTACCTGCTGGACTGGCTCGAGCACGAGGGCATCGAGTACGACACCATCACCGACGACGACCTGCACGCCGAGGGCGCGGATCTGCTGCGGCCCTATGCGGGCATCGTGACCGGCGGGCATCCCGAGTACGTCAGCGAGGAAATGCTCGACGCGCTCGGCGAGTACGTGGACGGCGGCGGCAACCTCGCCTATCTCGGCGGTAACGGCTTCTACTGGGTGACGACAGTCGCCGACGGCGCGCCGCACCTGCTGGAGGTGCGCCGCGGCCGCAGCGGCTCCAGGACCTGGACCGGCGAGCCGGGCGAGGGCCATCACTCAGCAGGCGATCCCGGCGGTCACTGGGTCGACCGGGGGCGGGCGCCGCAGGCGCTGGTCGGCGTCGGCTTCTGCGCGCAGGGCGGCGGCCCTGGTGCCGGTTACGACCGCACCGCCGGCAGCGACGACCCGCGCGCCGCCTTCATCTTCGACGGCATCGGCCGGGAGGAGGTGATCGGCGATTTCGGCCTGAAGCTCGGCGGGGCCGCCGCCGATGAACTGGACCGCGCCGATCCCGCGCTCGGCACTCCGCCGGGAACGCTGGTGGTCGCCACCACGCGCGGCAAGCACGACGACACCTACCAGCGGGCCGTGGAAGAGGTCGAGGAAATGACCGCCCGCGAAGGCGGCACGCAGTCGCCCTGCGTCAGGGCCGACATGACCTATCTGGAGACGCCGGCCGGCGGCTCAGTCTTCAGCGTCGGGTCGATCGCCTGGAGCGCCAGCCTCAGCTACGCGGATTACGACAACAACGTAGCCAGAGTGACCGGGAACGTGCTGCGCGAGTTCACCCGGCGCGGCGTCAGGACGCGGTCATGACCCGCTACCTGGTCTACCGCCTGATCCACTCGGTGGTCGTCGTCGTCGGCGTCACCATCATCGTGTTCCTGCTCCTGCACCACCTGCCCGGCGGACCCGCCCGCGCGATTCTCGGGGCCAGGGCAACCCCGGTGTCAATCGCCGCGTTCAACAAGGAGTACGGGCTGGACAGCCCGCTGCCGGTGCAGTACCTCCATTACGTCGGCCAGCTGCTCCAGGGCAATCTCGGCTACTCCTACAAGCTCAATATCAGCGTCGACTCGCTGCTCGCGCTTGACCTGCCGAAGACGCTGTTCCTGGTCGGCATCTCGTTCCTGATCGCGGTGCTCATCGCCGTGCCGATCGGCATCGCCCAGGCCATCCGCCGCAACCACCTGCTCGACCACAGCCTGACGGGCGTCTCCTTCCTGCTGTACTCGATGCCGACCTTCTGGCTCGCGCTGCTGCTGATCGACATCCTGTCCGCGCGGCTGCACATCTTCCCGCCCGAGGCGCCGCAGGGCACCACGCTCGGCGAGGTCCTCACCGATCCGGGCGCGCTCATCCTGCCCGTGCTGGCCCTCGTCCTGATTAATTTCGCACTGTTCAGCCGGTACATGCGGGCCTCGGCGATCGAGAGCCTGGCCCAGGACTACATCAAGGTCGCCCGGTCCAAGGGCCTGCCCGAGCGCAGGATCCTGTGGAGTCACGTGCTCCGCAACTCCATGCTGCCGATCGTCACGCTGCTCGGCCTCTCGCTGCCGTGGCTGTTCACGGCCGGCCTGGTCATCGAGCAGATCTTCAACTACCCGGGCACGGGGCTGCTGTTCTTCACCTCGGCCCAGAGCCAGGACTACCCCGTCGAGCTCGGCATCACCGTCATCGTCGCCGTGACTACAGTCGTCGGCAACCTGCTGGCCGACATCGCCTACGCCGCGCTCGACCCGCGCATCCGGTACAGCTAGGGGCCCAGATGACCATGTTCTCGAGTCCGACGGGAGCCGGGGCCGCCGGCACCGTCGCCGAGCCCGCGGCACCGGCCGGCGGCACTGTCCGCACCCGGCGCCGGGTGCGGGTCAGCCCGCTGGGCATCGTCGGCCTGGCTACCATCTTCCTCGCGTGCCTGTTCTGCTTCGTCGGGCCGCTGGTGTACCACACCAACCAGGTCGCCTCGAATCTCGCCGCATCCAACCTCCACCCGGGTCACGGTCACCCGCTCGGAACCGACGACAACGGATTCGACATTCTGGGCCGGCTGATGGTCGGCGGCCAGAGCTCGCTGGAGATCGGCGCGGCCGTCGCGGTCATCGCCACCACGACCGGAGTCATCTGGGGCGCGATCGCGGGCTTCGCCGGCGGCTTCGTTGACACGGCGATGATGCGCATCGTCGATGTGATCCTGGCTGTGCCGGCGCTGTTCCTGCTGCTCATCCTCGCCACCAGCGTGGCCCCGAGCACGCTGGAGCTGATCATCGTCTTGTCGTTCCTGGCCTGGCAGGTGCCATCGCGGCTGGTGCGCGGCGAGAGCCTGTCGCTGCGGACGCGCGAGTTCGTCCAGGCCGTCCAGGTCATGGGCGGCGGCTCAGCCAGATCGGTGATCCGGCACATCATCCCCAACACCGTGTCCACGATCGTCGTCAACGCGACCTTCCAGGTCGCCGACGCGATCCTGATCCTGGCGATCCTCAGCTATCTCGGCTTCGGCCTGCCGCCGCCGGCGGCCACCTGGGGCGGCATGCTGTCCAACGGCTCGAGCTACATCTTCGCCGGTTACTGGTGGCAGATCTACCCGGTCGGCGTGCTCATCGTGGTGGTCGTCGTGGCCTTCAACTTTGTCGGCGACGCGCTGCGCGACCTGCTCGACGTGAGGCTCCGGTGACAGGCCATGACCAGCCGGGAACCGCTCGTGGCAGGAGCACCGCACATGGAGGACGCACGCCAGTGACAGGCTCATCGCTACGGACCAGCCGCGACCGCGCACCTGGCGGGCCGCGGTGAGCGTCCTCGAGGTCAGGGACCTGCGAGCCGAGATACGCCTCCGCGACTCGACGGTGCGGGCGGTCGACGGCGTCAGCCTGGCCGTGGCCGAAGGCGAGACGCTGGGCCTGGTCGGCGAGTCAGGCTGCGGCAAGACCATGCTCGGAACCTCAGTGATCCGCCTGCTGCCTCCCGGCGGCCGCATCTGCGGCGGCCAGGTGCTGCTGGACGGCCGGGACCTCGTGCCGCTGACGAATGCCGAGATGCGCACGGTGCGCGGCGGCGAGATCGGGATGGTCTTCCAGGACCCGATGACCTCGCTCGACCCGACCATGCCCATCGGCCGCCAGATCGCCGAGAGCGTGCAGCAGCACAAGGGCGTTAACCGCAAGGCCGGGCTGGAACGCGCCGCTGAGGTGCTGTCACTCGTCGGCATGCCGCGGCCGGCCGAACGGCTGGGCGATTATCCGCATCAGCTGTCGGGCGGCCTGCGCCAGCGGGTGATGATCGCCATGGCACTGGCCAATGAGCCCCGGCTGCTGATCGCCGACGAGCCGACGACCGCGCTCGACGTCACCATTCAGGCGCAGATTCTCGACCTCATCGACAGCCTGAAAACCCGGCTGCGCATGGCGGTGATCCTGATCACGCACGATCTCGGAGTGATCGCCGAGCGCGCGGACAACACCTACGTCATGTACGCCGGCCGGATCGTCGAGCACGCGACGACCGCCCGGCTGTTCGACCAGATGCGGCATCCCTATACCGAGGCGCTGCTCGCATCGATCCCGAAAGTGGACCAGGACGCGCGGCACCGGCTGTACTCCATTCCCGGCCTGCCACCGGAGCTGACGGGCACGCTGACCGGCTGCCGGTTCGCGCCGCGCTGCCGGTATGCGCAGGCGGACTGCCGCGACAGCGATCCGCAGCTGGGTGGCGCGGAGCGCACGCACGAGTTCGCCTGCTTTCACCCGACGCAGACCAGCGCCGGCGACGTGGCCGCCATCGACGAGCTCGCCCGGGCTGAGGCAGCGGACACCAGCGCCGAGACCGGCACCGCCGGCGCAGCCGAGACCGGCACCGCTGCCGCAGCGCAGGCCACCGGAGATGGTGCCGAAGGCGAGCCTGGCGCGGCCAGCACTGCCGTCACAGCCAGCACTGCCGGCGCAGCAGCACTGCCGGAGCAGCCGGAGCGAGCGGCTCGCCGGGCCAGCCCGCCGCGGCCGCTGACGGGCGCGGCCGGCCGCTGCTCCAGCTGGCCGGGGTGCACAAGGAGTTCCCCGTCACCGCCGGGGTCCTGCAGCGGCGCACGGGATCGGTCAAGGCGGTCACCGACGTGAGCATCGAGATCCGCGTCGGCGAGACCTTCGGCCTGGTGGGCGAGTCGGGCTGCGGAAAGACGACGATCGGCCGGATGATGGTGGCGCTGGAAAAGCCCACCGCCGGCAGTATCGTCTTCGACGGCAGCGACCTCGGCAGGCTGCCGTCCCGGCAGGTCCGCAAGCTGCGCAGCGATCTCCAGCTCGTCTTTCAGGACCCGTACGCCTCGCTCGATCCGCGGATGCGGGTCGGGACAATCCTCAGCGAGCCGCTGGCGATCCAGGGAATCGGCACTCGCGCCGAGCAGAAGCAGCGGACCAGGGAACTGCTGGACGAGGTCGGCCTCAGCCGCAACGCCGCCGACCGGTTCCCGCACGAGTTCTCCGGCGGCCAGCGCCAGCGCATCGGCCTGGCCAGGGCGCTGGCGCTGAGCCCGAAGCTCATCGTGGCGGACGAGCCGGTCTCGGCCCTGGACGTCTCCATCCGGTCGCAGATCCTCAACCTGATGAAACGGCTGCAGGCTGATCACTCGCTGACCTACCTGATCATCTCGCATGACCTGTCGGTCGTTCGCTACATGGCCGACCGGATCGGCGTGATGTACCTCGGGCGGCTGGTGGAGATCGGCAGCGTCAGTGACGTCTACGACCGCACCGCGCACCCCTACACGGCCGGCCTGCTGGCATCGATTCCGGTGCCGAACCCGCGGCACGAGCGGTCACCGGCCGCCGCGATCACCGGCGAGCTTCCGTCCGCGATCGACCCGCCATCAGGCTGCGTGTTCCGCACCCGGTGCCCGCGCGCCCGGCAGCTGTGCGCCGACGAGCTTCCGCCCGACCTTGCCTTCGGCGGCGAGCACCGGGCCGCGTGCCACTTCCCGCTGCAGACACCGGCCCCCGCGCCGGGCTCTCCCGCAGTGCCGGGCGTCCCGGCGTGAGGCTCCATCCGCGTGGCGCACCGCCGCGCTGCGCAGGACCGTCGAGAGGACACGATGAACGTCAGCTATGACTTCACCGGCGACGTCGCCGTCATAACGGGCGCGGCCCGTGGTGTCGGGCGGACGATGGTCGGCTCGTTCGCCGAGGCCGGCTGCCTGGTGATCGCCGCCGACAGGGACGGCGCCGGGCTTGCCGAGACCTGCGCGCCCTATGGTGACTCCGTGCTGGCCGTGGAGGCCGACGTCAGCTCGGAGGACGGCGCCGCGAGCATCGTCGGCAGCGCGGCGCGGCAGTTCGGCAAGCTCAGCTTCTGCATCAACAACGCGGCTGTCGCGCCCCATACGAGCCTGCTGGAGGAGACTGCCCGCGTCTGGGACACGGTCTTCGCGGTGAACTGCCGCGGCACCTTCCTGATGACCCAGGCGGCCGGGCGGGCCATGATCGGGCAGGGCCAGGGCGGCCGGATCGTGAACTTCTCGTCCGGCGTGAGCAGCCGCGGCTCCGCAGGCGCGGCAGCGTACGCCAGCAGCCGCGCCGCCACCGAGAGCTTCTCCCGGGTGGCCGCGGTCGAACTGGCGCCGTACGACATCCTGGTGAACTGCGTCAGCCCCGGCCTGATCGACACTCAGCCCAAGCCCCTGCCGCCGGCGATGGCGGAGAGCCTGGCCCGCCGTATCCCGGCCCTCCCGCTCGCCAGGGCCGGCGAGCCGCAGGAGGTCGTGAACCTGGTGATGTGGCTGTGCTCGACCGGCGCCAGCTACGTCACCGGCACGGTCTGCCATGTCGACGGCGGTGCCGGGGTAGGCAGCCGGCCAGGCGGCGCGGTGGTGGACGACGACGTGCGCTACGACTGGGTGACCGGGCGCCAGCGACCGTGAGCGCCGGGGTCAGGCAGTCCGGCTGAGCGTAACCATCGGCCGGCGTCCGGCCAGGATGCGCTTGAGCGCGGGCGGGCCGCCGGCCCGGCCGGCCAGGTGAACGTCGGTGAGCTGCCGTTGCGCCGCGGCATCGCCGGCGAACGCCTGGCAGCAGAGCTCGGGCTCAACGTTCGCGGCGGCCAGGATCGCGCCGGTGGCGCCGAGCGGCCCGGCCAGCGCCAGCAATGCGGACGAGCCGACGTACGTCGCGCCCTGGTACCCCGTGACCTCCTCGAGCAAGCGGTTCGGGTCACCGGATGAGTCCTTCTGACCAGCCACGGGAAGGTCGGCCAGCGCCGCGACCGGGACGCCGGGGGCCGAGATCCACGGAATGTGATAGGCCAGCACGGGCCGGCCGGACGCCGCGGCGCCGATGGCACCGAAGTAGCCAGGCAGATCCTCGCTGCCCGGCGGGGGCCAGGCGAGAACAGCGTCGGCACCGGCCTTGACGGCGTCGGCCGTCAGCGCGGCCGCGCGGTCAGCGGAGGTCGCGCCGGTGCCGGCCAGGACGGGGATCGCGGCAGGCACCTCCGCCCGCACCGCGCCGATCAGCTCGATCCGCTCGCCGTCCGTGAGGGTCGCGGCCTCGCCGGTCGTTCCGCAGACCAGGATGCTGCGCATGCCGCGGGCGGCCAGGTCGGCCGCCAGTGCGGCCGTCGACGGAGCGTCGACACCGCCGTCCTCAGTCAGCAGCGTCAGCAACGCCACTCCGACACCGGTGAATACCACCATCAGTTTGCTCCGCCCTGCCCGGCCGGCCCGCCAGGCTGCGTTCCGGTTAGTTCCATTATCGTCGATTGCCGGCCACGAGCCGCCGGCCGTCTCAGCCTGCGGCCTTGCCGTCACCGGCCGGAGGCCGGCGGCCGCCGCCGTCAGCGGCTCTCGCCGTCCGGAAACCCGCCCAGGTAGTGCACGCGCAGCTCGGCCCGCAGCCGGGGCAGATCGCCGTCGCTGACGGCCGACACGATTCCGGTGTGCCGTTGCACTGTCTCGATCATGTCGATGCCCTGCCGCTCGAGCTCCGCCCGCATGAGAGCGCCCATCTGGCTGTTGAGCATGCTCCACAGGTCCTTCAGCCGCCGGCGACCGGAGACCTCGATGAGCACGCGGTGGAACTGGGTGTCGCTGTCGACGAGCGCGTCCAGGTCGTTCAGGCGCGCGGCGACGGACATGTGCTCAAGCGCCAGCCGCAGTTCCTTCGCCAGCTCCTTGCGGCCGGGCCCGAACCCGCATTCCAGGCTCGCGTCCTCAAGCACGTAGCGCGCGAAGCAGACGTCCTCGGCATCATCAGTCGACATCCGGGTGACCACGCTGTAGCGCCGCGGCACGATGTCGATCAGGCCCTCGGCCTGCAGGCTGCGCATAGCGTCCCTGATCGTGCCCCGGCTGACCCCGAACTCGGCTGCGAGGTTCGCCTCAACCAGCCTCGAGTCGGCAGGCAGCTCGTTGTTGAGAATGCGATGACGCAGCGCGCGGCTGACCGCCTCCGGAAGTGATACATGCTCGAGAATGGCCCCGCACCTGCTTCCTGCCTGCTGATCGTCGCCGTTACTGTAGTTCGGACTCGGCGGCAGTCAACGAGCGCGCGATGGCATCGGTCAGGCCGGCGTGTCCGGCCGGGTCCTGCTCGGCCCGCAGCGCGCTCGCCGGGCCGGTCAGGATCGGTGTCATTCCCGGTCCGTGACCGGGCGCCGGGCTCGCGCCGTGAACCACCAGCCCGACGGTCAGCCAGCCGCGCCGGTACCCCATGTTCCACCGGGCATCGAGATCAGTGACTGCCACCAGGTCCCCGAGCCGGAGGCCGCCCCCGTGCTCGCCGGTCGCGGGCGGCCCGTACAGCTGCAGGTCGAGGTCCCAGCCCGCGGCTGGCCGGCCGATCCCGTTGCCGGCCAGCTTGCTGGGAACGGTCAGCCTGACGCCGGCAGTCACCGCGCCGTTCCCGGCCGCGATGGGCAGCGCCGCGAACGCGGCCGGATCGGTATTCAGCACAGTAACCTCGGGCGGGAATCCGTCCGGCCGCCAGCCCTGGCCCATGGCGCGCACGGCCACCTGATCGGCCGGCCGCAGCCGGGCCAGGTCATCCTGCGGGAGGCTGATGATCACGCGCCCGGCCTCACCGCGCTTGCCGACCACGATGCCGCGCGCTCCCGCCGCCTGACCCGTCCTGACAACGACCCGGTTGCCGATGCACGCATAGATGGTCAGCGCATGGCGTGCCGCCTGATCGGGGTGGACCAGGCACGCGCCCGGCGCGGCGTGATCAGCCGCGCGCGCGAAGACAGACTCACCGAGCCGGACGCCGAGCACGATCCCGCCGTCTCCGGCGGGCACGTAGGGGTGCCCGTCGCAGCTCACCCGGTACGGCGAGTCGCCGAACTCCGGCTGCTCGACCAGGCCGAGCATGTTCACGGCCACCGGGCGCAGTGTTTCGTTGCCGGCCACGGCGGTCACCGGCTCGCCTCCAGTTCCTCGTGCAGGAAGCCGGCCAGGTTCGCATCCGGATCGGCGACCAGCCTGAAGGCCTCGGCCGGCCCGCTCATCAGCGAACTCGGGCCCGGCCCGTGCCCGAACAGCAGGCACTGGCCGGTGGAGATCACCCCGATCGTCAGGTACCCGGCCCGGTAGCCGCGGCCGTACCGGTGATCGGAGTCCTCGAGCGCGACGATGTCACCGATGCGGAGGCCCTCGAGCCCGAGCGACAGATCCTCGCCGAGGCCCGCGTAGGCGCCCATGAGGTCGGTGTTGGCGTATTCCGACACCATCCCCGAGCCTGCGCCGACCGCCTCGGCGGGCACCGTAGCCGCCACGTGCACGTCCAGGCGGCCGTCCGCGCCGGTGCCGCCGGGCATGGCCGCCAGGAGGCGCGGCGAGCAGTTCTTGACCGTGATGGCCGGGTGCTCGGTCAGCCGGAGGCCCTGGCCGACCGCGGTGACCGTGACCTGGTCTCCCGTGGTGATGTCCGCGAGGGCGGCGGCCGGAAAGTCGACGAGCACGTAGGCGTGCTGGCCGATCACGTGACCGGCGGCGCCAGCGGCCGGGCCCGAGGCGATGACGACCTCGTTTCCGACGCAGGTGAGGAATTGCAGGGCCATGTTGGCGGCCGGGTCACGATGCCGGACCGACGCGCCCGGCTCAAGGTGATCGGACGCATAGCCGGTTGCCGGGTCACCGCAGTGCACGTCCAGCGTCACGCCGCCCATGCCGGGCAGCACGAAGGGCTGCCCGTCCGGGCCCACGCGGTAGGCGTGCCGGTCCGCCAGCGCCGGCCACACCTCGCCCGCCAGCACCTGAGTGACAAGCCGGGACGCGTTGGAGTCAGCCTTCACGGGCGGCATCCAAGATCGCCACGACAAGGACGCGCACGGAGTCAGACATCATCCGCCCTCATTCGCTGCCAATTGTCGATCGTCAACCACGACTATTTCGTGCGTGTTGCCTGGCGTCAAGTCCCCCCTCATGGGGATATTGACGCCCGAGCCTGACGCGCTCATCATGAGAGAGTTGTCAACAATCGACGAGAATTCCGCAACGGGCGTCCGCATGCCTCGCGCGGAGGCCGGGAGGCGCGGCAGATGGCAGCGAGACGACTCGGTATCGGCGTCATCGGAGCTGGCCGGTGGGCCGGCCTGGCCCATCTTCCCGGCTGGGCCCGCGATGAGCGGTGCCAGATTGTCGGGATCTGCGACGTCGATCCGCAGCGGGCCGCGGAAGCGGCGCGGGCCTACGGCGCGGTCGCCACGACCGACTACCGGGAACTGCTTGAGCGTGACGACATCGACGTCATTGATGTTGTCACCAGGGACAGCGAGCATTTCGCGATTAACCTGGCCGCCCTGCAGGCCGGCAAGCATGTGCTCAGCGAGAAGCCGGTCGCGCACGACTACCGCGACGTACGGCGGGCGGCCGAGCTGGCCCGGTCCAGAGGTCTCAAGACCAAGGTCGGCCTGACCTTCCGCTACAGCCCGGCTGTCCGCTACCTGAAAGATCTGGTCGCCCGCGGTGATCTCGGCACCCCGTACATCTACAACGCCTACGAGCAGAACTCGCAGTGGCTGAACCCGCAGACGCCGCTGCGCAGCAGCGAGCGCGCCAACGACGGCCCGATTAAGGTCGCCTCGCTGGAGGGCTACGGCGCCCCGGTCATCGACATCGGGCACTGGCTGATGGACTCCGAGCTCACCGCCGTGGTCGGGGTGCTGAGGAACTTCGTCCCCGAGCGCATGATCGCCGCCACCGGCCTGATGACGCGAACGAACATCGATGACGGCGACATCTTCATCGGCGAGTTCGCGAGCGGGGCGATCTGCTCGGTGCAGAGCAGCTTCGTCACGGTCGGCAACTACCCGGGGATCGAGGTGCGGGTCTATGGCTCGGAAGGAGCGGCCATAGCCCGGCTGGTCGAGGAGTTCGGCATCTGCGAGACCTTCAAGGTGGCCAGGCCCGACGACGTGGAGTTCCGCGAGGTCGAGGTGCCGGCCAGCTATTACCCGGCTGGCGGCAGCCCCCGTGAGTCCTGGCGCACGCTCTACTACGCGAACCTGACCGCGAACTTCGCCACGGAGATTCTCGCCGGTGGCGAGGGAAACGAGGGTAACTTCGACGACGGCCTGCAGGTGCAGGAGGTCATCAACGCCGTCGAGATCTCGCACCGCGAGCGCCGCTGGGTGAGCCTGCCCCTCGATGCCCGAGACGCCGTCCAGCCCGGCGGCACGGCCTAGCGGGTTGGGCAGCCGGGCAGGGCTTACTCAGCCGGACTGCTCAGTTCTGGTCATCGTGATCATGGAAGGACCGCGGATTCAGGTAGTGGTCCTTGATCGCCGCGGCCATGACGCCGCGATCCGCGGTGCGGACAGCGTCAATCAGCTGCCGGTGCCGGATGACGACCTCCGACAGGTCACCACCCTGGAACTCCAGCGAGGAGCGCATCAGGGCACCCATCTGGCCATCCAGGGCATGCCACAGCTCGGCCAGCCGGGCCCGGCCTCCGGCCTCGACGAGCAGGCCGTGCAGGCGGGTGTCGCACTCCACGATCGCGGCCAGGTCGCCAGCGTCGGCCGATTCGGCCATGGCGTCCAGTTCCTTTTCCAGCGAGGCCACGAGGTTGTCGTCGATCATGGCCCGGTCCTCGCAGGCGGCGCCCGCCTCCAGCAGATAGCGGGCAAAGCAGGCGTCTTCCACTTCGGCGCGGGACATGCGGGCTACCGAGCACCCGCGCCGTGGCGAGAACTCCACCAGCCGGTCGTTCTTGAGTTCCATCAGGGCCGAGCGCAGGGTCGTCCGGCTGACACCGAACTCAGCGGCCAGGTTGGCCTCGATGAGGCGCTCGCCGGCGGCCAGCTCGTTGTTGAGAATGCGCCGGCGCAGCGTCATCCGGACGGCCTCGGGCAGGGACTGGTGGGGGATCACGACGCCTCCTTCGGGCAGGCCGGCGGCAGGCGCCGCCGGCGGTCAGCCGGCCAGGACCGCCGGCACCACGCCGATTCAGTGCAGATCACCGGCAACCTCCAGCTCTGCCTCTCCGCGCAGCCCGCAATGACCCGTGACGCCAGGCCACGTCACGGTGGCACCGGCTGAGCCGCTGACGCCCGGACCGTAGCCAGGCCGGGGCAGCCGTGCCCGACGAGCGCGCCGCTCGTCCAGCATTGACGGTACCTGGCGCCGAACCTGCCGTCGATACAGCGGCCGGCGGCCAGGTCAGCGCGGCCACGCCAGCCTGGCCCGACCATAGCGGCTGCAGGCCGGTCACGCCGCGGTCTCCTGGCCCGGCCGGCTGCCGAAGCGGAAACCGCGCACCCGGATGGCCGGGGCGGATGCGCAGCCGTTCCACACGTTCGGCACCGGCTGGGTGATCAGGCGGGAGCCGATGCCGTCGGTCCGGGCCAGGGCGCCGAGCACGCTCTCGGTGAAGCGGCCCGTCGCCAGCCCGGTGGTCAGCCTGCCGTCCTCGATCAGGAAGCAGCCGTCCCGGCTGGTGCCTACGACCGTGCCCGTCTCGGCATCGACGAGCCGGTTGTACCAGAGGCGCTGGATGTACAGGCCGCGCTCCACCCCGGCGATCAGGTCCTCCTCGCTGGCTGCGCCCGGAGTCATGATCAGGTTGGCCGCCTCCGGCGCCGGCGACGATTCGCGGGCGATATGCGCGTGCCCGGTCGACGACCCGCCGGTAGCAGCAGCCGAGGACAAGTCGCTGACGGCGCCGCCGACCCGGCCGGCGTCGATGAGGTCTACCCGCCGCTTGGGCGTCCCCTCGAAATCGAACGGGAACGGCAGCCCGGCGTCCGCGCTGGCATCGTCGGCGATCGTGATGCCGGGCGGCGCCAGCACGGCACCCGGCCGGGTCGCCGCCAGCCCGATCCCGGCCGCCACGGCCGGCCCGGTGAACCCGAAGTCAGGCAGGAATCCGATCAGCTCGCCGGCCGCGAGGCCGCCGAACACGACGTCGTGCACGCCGTCGGGCACCGCGATGACGCGCCCGGCCCGCGCCGCCTGCGCGATGGCCGCGTCCGCTCGCTCGGCCACGGCCAGCCGGCCCGCGTCGCGGCCGAGATCGGCGGCATGGGACGACGCCTCGCCGATCCGTGCGGTCAGCGAGAAGCCGGCTTCGGTCGCGGCGGCATAGCAGCGCTGCCCGCCAGTGGTGGCCACGGCCAGCTCGGTCACCGCGGTCGTCAGCACGCCGGCCGCGGTGCCCCCGGCCCGGCGGGCCGCGTCCATGATGCGGCCGGCCAGCGCCGAGCGCTTGCCCGCGTCGAAGGCCACGGTGGCGTCGTGCCACAGCCCGGTGGCCGCGTTCACGGCGCTGGCGCCAGCCACGCCATGCGGCGGCGGCGCGCCAGGAACGCCGTCCCGCTGCCGCGCCAGGCCCGTCGCCGCGGTTACCGCGCCGCGGGCGCCCGCGAGGTTGCTGACCGCGACCCGCGCCGCCCCGGTGCCGGCCACGGCGCGCACCATCACCTGGCACTCGATGATCGTCTGCGGCTGGTGCACCCGCTCGCCCGCGAACCGGATGTGCTGTCCGGTCCTCGCCGCTACGAAGATCTCGACGTGGTCGGCTGCTGCCCCGGCCAGCGCATCGTCGAGCGTCCCGAGGCAGTCATCGGAACCGGCCCACGGCCGCAGCTCCGCTGTCCCCATCAGGCCACCCCGATCCGCACGTTGCGGAACAGGGACGGGGCTGCGCCGTGGGACAGGAAGCCCCATTCCTTGGGCTCGCCCTTCCCGCACGGCATCCCGAAGGTGGCAAACTCAGCCGGGCCGGCCACCGCTTCCAGCGAGCCCCAGAACTGCGGCGTCATCCCGCCGTAGGAGAAGTCGCGCAGCAGCCGGGTCCGCCTGCCGTTGCGGACTTCCCAGGCGACTTCCGTGCCGAACTGGAAATTGAGTCGCTGGCTGTCGATCGACCAGCTCCTGTTGTCGTCGAGGTAGTAGCCGCTGCCCAGGCGGTCCAGAAGTTCGTCGGTACTGCCCGTTCCCGGCTCCAGGAAGACGTTCGTCGCGAAGCACAGGGGCAGGAAGCCCCAGCCGTCGGAGCGAGCCGCCGCTGTGGACTCGGCGCCGATGCGGGCGGCGCTGTCCCGGCTGGACAGGAAGTCGGTCACGATGCCCTCGGTGACCAGCATCGTGCGCCTGGTCCTGGTGCCCTCGTCGTCGAACATGAAGCTGCCGCGGGTGCCCGGCACGGTGGCGTCGGCCACGATGCCGACGGCCGGCGATCCGTACCGCAGGCGGCCGCGCGCGTCCGGCCCGATGAACGACCGGCCCGCGAAGTTGGCCTCATCGCCGAGGATGCGGTCCAGCTCGAGCGCATGGCCGGCCGACTCGTGGATCTGCAGGGCGAGCTGAGCCGGGCCGATCACCAGGTCGGCCGTGCCCGGATCCGCCACCGGGGCGGTCAGCAGCTGAACTGCCTCCGCGCCGACTCGCGCCGCATGCTCGGGCAGCCGCAGGTTCTCGACGTACTCCCAGCCGGCCGCCGCGGTGTTGCCGTGAAAGGAATTGGGATAGCTGCGCCGCTGCACCACCTGGTCACCGGCCGCGAGAGCGAGCACCATGCCGCCGGATTCAACGAAGTGCTGCTCCTGGCGCGAGCCCTCGGTGCTGGCGAAGTAGCGGTGGCTGCGCTTGGCGTTCACTCCTGCCTGCGCCTGCACGACGCCCGCTGGCGCCATGGCCGCGGCCAGCGCGTCGGCGACGATGCGCTCGCGGGCCGAGGCGGGGACGGCAAACGGATCGGTGGCGGCAGCGGTCTGATAACAGCCGGATTCGGCTGCCCGCGGCGGGAGTACGACCCGCTCGCGGGACCCGGCCGCCGCCGCGCGGGCATTCGCGGCCGCCTGCCTCGCTGCCTCGGCCGCGTCGGCGGCCTCGCGCAACGGCCGCGAGGCAAAGCCCCAGACACCGTCGACGAGAACGCGGACGCCGAGGCCGAGACTGCCCTCGATCCGCTCGTCCGGGGCCCGGCCGGACACCGCGTACAGGCGCAGCTCCTGGGTCTCGGACAGCCGGACGTCGGCGTAGCTGGCGCCGGCTTCCTGCGCCGCGGCGACCGCCGCCGCCAGCAGCGGGCCGGCCGCTTCCAGCCCGCCCGCGAGCTCCCCCCACTGGTGCGCCGCGCCGAGTTCGGCCGGTCCTCCGGCTGTCACCGGCTCAGGCACCCTCCACCTCGTCGAACGGCACCCAGCGGCGCTCGCGCGCCGAGCGCTCGAACGCGTTGATGGTCCGCTGCACGATGGCACCCTGGGCGAAGTCGCCCTGGTTCTCGTCGCCGCCGCCGAGGATCTCGTCGGCGAAGTTGCGGACCAGATTGGAGTAGAACAGGAACGGCCACGGCTCCCGGCTGGTGCCGCCGGCCGGGAAGTACCGCTCCGGGATCTCGCGCTCGGCAAACTCAACCGAGTCCTTGGTCGCCGTCCTGATGGTCTGGCAGATGCCGAACTCCTCCACCAGGCGCACGATCACGGCGCCCTCGGAGCCGTAGAGGCGCGCCTCGATGCCGGGGTAGTTGCCGACGGTCACGTAGGACGACTGAATCGAGGCCATGACGTTGGTGTCGAACTCGCAGATCCACATGTCGCCGTCGTCGATGTTCATGCGCTGCATCTGGCCGCTGGCGCGCACCATGCGCACCGGCACGAAGTTGCGCATGGTGCCGACGACGCTGGTCAGCGGACGGCCGACCCACCAGTGCATGATGTCGATGATCGGCGCGCCGTAGCCCTCGATGGACGAGACGGTGATCTCGGCTCCGTCCGGCTCCGCCCCCTCAGCCTGGCGCAGCGGCGTCGCCGGATCGATCCACTGGCTGTTCTGCTCGTAGCCGTTGAACACGTAGGGCTCGCCGACGAAGCCGGAATCGATCAGTTCCTTCGCGTACATCACCGCGGGCGCGTAGCGGAAGGTGAAGCCGAGCTTGGTCTTCAGGCTCTTGGCGGCCGCGAGCTCCGCTGCCGCCTTGGTCTGCCGGGCGTCGCGGTGGACCGGCTTCTCGCACAGCACGTGCTTGCCCGCCTCCAGCGCATCCCAGGAGATCTGGAAATGAGCCTCGTTGCCGGTAGCCACGTCGATCACGTCGATGGACGGGTCGTCGAGCAGCTCGCGGTAGTCGGTGACGGCCCGGGCGACGCCGAACTCGGCGGCCACTCGCCCGGCCGCCTCTGCGCTCAGGTCAGCCACAGCCGCGACCTCGACCCGCGGATCGCGCTGCCAGCCGGGCACGTGGGCCCGCTCGGACCAGCTGCCCGCTCCGACAACGGCAACGCGAAGCTCGTGAGTGTTCATGATGGCGGGGGTTTCCTCTCGTGAGCCGCGGGCGCGCACGGTGCCCGGCGCAGTGATGCCAAGTGCGGGGAACGGGAACGGGAACGAGGCGCGGGGCGGAGCATTCAGTAGCCCCGCTCGGGGTCATAGCGGTTACGCAGCGGCGCTCCGGACCGGAAGCGGCGCAGGTTATCGAGGAACAGGTCGACCAGTGAGGCGTTCTCGGTGGCCAGGGTCGAGGCCGAGTGCGGTGAGACGATCACGTTGTCGAGCGCCCAGAGCGGATCGTCGGCCGGCAGCGGCTCGGTGGCGAACACGTCGAGGCGGCTCCCGCGAGGCGCCCCGCGCTCAGCGCGGCTGTCAGGGCCGGCTGATCGATCAGCGGGCCGCGGGCAACGTTGATGACGATCGCGTCCGGTTTCATCAGCGCGATCTGCGCCGCGCCGATCATGCCCTCGGTCTCGTCCGTCAGCGGGCAGGCGAGCACGATGATGTCGACTTCAGGCAGCGCGGCATCGAGCTGCGGCCGCGTGATCAGCCTGGTCACGCCCGCGTGCGTCATAAGAGCCGCCGTCGCGGCCGAGGCCCCACACCTCCACGCCCAGGCAGCCGAAGGAGGCGGCGACCGCGCGGCCGATGCCGCCGAGCCCGGCGACGAGCGCGCGCCGGCCGGCCAGCCGCTGAGTCGCGTACCGCTCCCAGTGCCGGGCGGCCTGCCGCTGCCGTAGCTCGGGCAGGCCCTTGACGAAGTACAGGGCGCCGGCCACCGCGAACTCAGCGAGCGGGACGGCGTGGATGCCGGCGGCGGTGGTGACCGTCAGGCCGCTGTCGTTCAGGCCCGTGCGGAGCATGAAGCCGCCGATCCCGGCGCTGGTGGCCTGGATCCAG
Source organism: uncultured Actinomycetota bacterium (assembly GCA_963818995.1). Classification (GTDB taxonomy): domain Bacteria; phylum Actinomycetota; class Actinomycetes; order Streptosporangiales; family Streptosporangiaceae; genus JAJYUU01. The sequence continues at coordinate 21,880 of CAWFUM010000019.1, forward strand.
CGCAGGTCCGGGCAGCGGCTGGCCATCGACTCCGGCTCCAGCCAGTCAAAATCGAAGAAGACGTCAGCCTGAGCGGCGATCGCCCGCCATCGTTCCAGGCCGGATTCGCCGAGGTCCGGGCGCCGCCCGGTGTGGTCACTCGGATACCGGGGCGCCGGCAGCAGGTCCGGCTCGTACAGCACGCGGACGCCGGGCGCGGCGGCGATCCGGCCGGCCTGCTCGGGCTCAAGGTAGGAGCCGATGACAATGGTGAGCTCGGGCACGGCCGTCACCGCAGCCCGCTGGCGGTCTGCAGCGCGTCGACCACCTGCGCCACGGCCAGGGCCGACCCGGACGCGAGATGCACGGGTGCGGTCTCGCCGCGCACCACGGCGTGGATGTGCCGCAGGGCCGCCGTGAACGAGCAGGCGTCGGTGGTCGGCTGCTCCACGACGGGCTCGCCCCCGCGCCGGTGCACGACCAGGGTGTCGGCCGGCCCCGGATGGAAGGGGTTCGTCAGATGCAGCTGGCCCTGATCCCCGAGTATGCGCGTGAAGGTGTCGTAGCTGCGCCTGAACCCGCAGGTGAGCATCAGCCTGCGGGCGGCGCCCCAGGTCACGATCCCGGCCGCGTCCACCTCGACTTCCCCGCCGCCGGTCACTGCCGCCCCCGCGACGACCGTGGCGCCGGCCGGGCCGTACAGCTCGGCGGCCAGCCGGACCGGATAGCAGCCGACGTCCGCGAGGCAGCCACCGCCCAGTTCCCCCGACAGCCGGATGTTCGCCGGGCTGGAGACCTGGAAGTGGAAAGCGCTGACAATCTCGGCCACCTCGCCGATAGCGCCGTCCGCGATCAGCTCGCGGACCCGCTGGTGCTGGGCCTGAAACGGGAAGACGAACGCCTCCCACAGCAGGCCGCCCGGCGCTGCGGCAGCCAGGTCAAGCAGCGCGGCTGTCTGCTCGGGCCGCGGGGTGAGCATCTTCTCGCAGAGCACCGCCTTGCCCGCCTGCAGCGCCCGGCCCGCCCACTCGGCGTGCAGGGAGTTCGGCAGCGCAACGTAGACAGCGTCCACGTCCGCGGACTCGACGATCTGCTCGTATCCGGCTACGCCACGTTCGACGCCGTGTTCGGCGGCAAACGCGGCCGCCCGCTGCGCGTCCCGGCTCCCGACCAGAACCGCGCGCCCGCCGCCGGCTCTCCCGGAGGGCCGGCAGGAACTGAGCCCTGGCGATGTTGGCGGCGCCCACGATGCCCCAGCGAATGTCGCCGGGCTGCTGTGTCATCGCCACGACCGGTGCCCGGGCCGCGCGCCCGCCCCCGGAGCCCGATCGGTCACCCGGATCTTCACGATGTGCTGCTCCTTCTGCCGTCCGCCCGTGCGGAGCAGCCGCCCTGCTGGCCGCGGGCGCCCGCATCTCCGCAACTTAGTGGTCGATTGTCGACCGTAACAGGTAAACGGGTCATTGCGCATCCCCCGCCAGCCCGATGCGGCGCGAACCAGCCCTCTCGCCGGTCCCCGGCCCCCGAACTAGCCTCCTTGGCCGGCCCCGACGCGCGAACTGGCGCTCTCTGCCGGTCCCCCGCCCCGAACTAGCCTCCTTGGCCGCCCCCGGTGCGCGAACTGGCGCTCTCTGCCGGTCCCCCGCCCCGAACTAGCCTCCTTGGCCGGCCCGGTGCGCGAACTGGCGCTCTCTGCCGGTCCCCGGACCCCCGAGCTGCCTCCGTGGCCGGCTCGGGCACGCGAACGGGCGCCCCCGCCGGTCCCGGACCGTTGACCGGCCCCCTGATCGCTCCCCGAGCTGCCGCCCGCGGCGCCATAGGGCCTGAGTTGGCAACTCATGCCCCTCAAAGGGCACCGATCGGTAACTCGCGCCCTTTCCCGGCGCCTGATGGACGCTGAGGCTCGCCGCATCGGGCCGACGGCCGCCCGAATAACGCATAAATATCCCGAAACATCCCGGCCAGTCCAGCGGCAGTTACCTGCACACGGCCGCCAGCGTTTCGAGGTCGCAGCCGCCCCTGCAGACACCGCGGCCTCTGAACGCCTGGAAACGGGCGGACTGCCGTGGCACAGAGGGCCCGCCCGCCCGAGAGGGTTCGCCCGCCCCAGGGTTCGCCCAGAGGCCGCCCTGCCCCGGAGAGTTCGCCCGCCGCACAGGGGTCCCGCCGCACAGGGGTCCCGCCGCACAGGGTTCGCCCGCCCAGCGGCCGCCCTGCCCCCGGAGGGTTCGCCCGGCGCGCAAGGTCCGTCCGCCGCACAGGGTTCGCCCCGCGCGGAGGCCGCCTCGCCCAGAGAGGCGCGTCAGCTACGGCCGGCCGCCGAGCTCGTCCTCCCGGCCCGGCTCGTCTGGCCCTAGCTCGTCCTCCTGACCTGGCTGGTCGCCTCCGAGCACGTCCTCGGTGCCCGGCTGGTCCGCGCCGAGCTCATCCTCGGCTCCCGGACGGTCCTCCCCCAGCTCATCCTCGTGCCCGCCCGGATCCGGCCCGCCCAGCGTGTCGCTGACCGGCCGGCGCTGCTGATTCGCCATCGTGGCCTCCCCGTATGCCGCCGGGCCAGGGTGCGAGCCCGCGCCACGGCCGCGGCAACTCCTCTGTGCGCCCTTCCCGCGCCAGGCACCGGCCAACCGGCCCGAGCCAGACTGCCGCTGGCGCGCTCGCGCCACCGGCAGAGCGGATCTCACTCCGGCCAGAGGACGACGCTGCGGCTGGCCGCCTCCACGATGAGCTCAGCGTCGGTGACCGCGAGTTCCTCGGCTATCCCGAAGGCCGCCCATTCGCAGGCAAACGTCACCGGACCGGCTGGCGGCAGCGGCGCCAGCCAGCCAGTAACTGCGGTTCCGGTACCGCCACCCGCCGCCGAAGCCGATCGGCCGCAGAATCAGGCCTTCGGGAACGGACTCGGCGTACCCGGCGAACGCCCGGTGCTGACGACCTTCCGGCCATCGGCGAACCCGGCGCCGAGGTGCAGCGACTCATCATCAGGCTCCCGCCCCGGCGCCGGCCCGGACTCGCGGAACTGGGCCCGCACCCAGAACTCGAATCCCGTCGTATAGGCCCAGATCGCGGTCACCGCGACCGCCACCTCGCCAGTCCGGGCCAGCACCAGCGGTTCGGCCACCGCCACTCGCGGGAACTCGGGCCCGGGCAAATCCCGCGGTGTCCCCTGGCCGGGCTCATCGAGGCTCGGGGGCGCGTCGTCGAAGAACCCCATGGGACGGGGCTGACAGGCCACCAGCGTGGCAGCAAGCGGGCCGGACCCGGCTCATCCCACCCGCCTGCCCGCCCGTGGCCCGGCCTCACGACGGCCGCGGAGCCCGGCAAAGGCCGTAGCCTTCGGCACATGAACAACGGCGGGAACGGAGCCGTAGACCTCCCGGCACTCCTTCAGCGCTGGCGGTCAGACCTAGCCTCCTGGGCGATCCCCGAGCACATCAAGGCGGCGTCGGCCGACTCGCCCTGGGTCCTGCCGCGCGACGTCTTTGCCCGGCGGGCCGACCGCGTCGCTGCCGCCCCGTCGGGGCCGTCGTTCGACCGCGCCCGGGCCGCACTCGATCCACCCGGCAGCGTGCTCGACGTGGGTTGCGGAGCCGGGGCGGCAAGCCTGCCGCTGCTGGCTCGGTGCACGGAACTGACGGCCGTCGACGCCGAACCGGACATGCTGGAGCTACTCAGCCGCCGGGCCGCCAGCAGCGCGGTCACGCCGCGACTGATCGCAGGCACCTGGCCGGCTGCGGCGGCCAGGGCCGGGCAGGCTGACGTCGTTGTGTGCTACCACGTTTCCTATAACGTCCCCGATATCGAGCCGTTTCTGGCCGCGCTGACAGCAGCCGCGCGCCGGATTGTGGTACTCGAGATGACCTCCGTCCACCCGCTGTCCGCGCTCAATCCGCTCTGGCTGCGATTCCACGGGCTGGCCCGGCCGGACGATCCGACCGCGGATGACCTGCTGGCCATACTTGCGGCGATGCGCATTCGCGCCGAGTCGGTGAGCTGGCAGCGGCCCGGCGGCCGGGATTACGGCAGCCTCGCCGAGCTGACTGACGTCACCCGCCGGCGCCTGTGCCTTCCGGCAGACCGGTCAGACGAGGTCGCCCGTGCGCTGGTGGAATCCGGAATCGACCCGGAGCGGCCGATGGAGCTGGGCTCGGCGGGCCGGGATGTCGTCACGATCTGGTGGGAAGGCCGGGGATGACCGTTCCCCGGCGCCTTGTATCACATCTGTTACCACCGATTTGGCTGCCGGGGCGTCTTGCAGGTAGAGACGATGGGGACAGCGACTGGCTGATAGGCGGGATCCGATGAGCGACTTGCCAGACAACTGGTTCCGCGACGGGCAGCGCCCGGCCGATCAGGGCGCCACCGGCAGCGGCTCTGACGCTGGCGGCGAGGAGACCGTGAGCATTCCCGCGAACCAGCATCCGGGCGGCCAGTACCGTGCCGGTCAGTACGGGGCCGGTCAGTACGGGGCCGGTCAGTACGAGGCAGGCCAGTACGGGGCCGACCAGCACGGTCAGGGCGCTGGCAGTTCGCGCCCGGCACCCCCGCCCGGCTCCTGGCCGCAGCAGCCGCCCGCCAGTTCCGGCGGCAACGGCGGCAACGGCGGCTACGGCTCCGGCCGCGACGGGTACGGCGGAGGACTGGCAGCGCCCGCGCGGTCACCCGCGCGCCCTGGCGGCCCCGGGCGGCCCGGTTCGGCCGGGGGGCGGCGATGGCTCCGGCCGCGGCGGATCTTCGGCGTGATCGCGGTCATCGTGGCTCTGCTGCTCGTGGCTGGCATCGGCACGTACTTTTACCTCAACTCGAAGCTGACCAGGGCCAACATCCTGGTCAACTATGCCGGCCGCCGGCTGCCGGATCCGGCACGAACTGGCTGATCGCCGGCTCGGATAGCCGCCAGGGCCTCACCAGGGCCCAGGAGCGCCGGCTCGGGACAGGCCAGGCGTCCGGCGAGCGCTCCGACACGATCCTGATCCTGCATATCCCGGCCAGCGGGAAGCCACTGCTGATCAGCGTCCCCCGCGACTCCTACGTGAACATCCCCGGCCACGGCATGAACAAGATCAACGCCGCGTACTCCATCGGCGGCCCGGCCCTGCTGGCCAAGACGATCCAGTCCGACACCGGCCTGTACATCAGCCACTTCATGGACATCGGGTTCGGCGGCTTCGTCCGCGTCGTCAATGACGTCGGCGGAGTCCGGATGTGCCTGGTTCACTCGCTCTACGACAAGGCCTCTAACCTGCACCTGACCAGGGGCTGTCACGTGCTCACCGGCGGCGAGGCGCTGGCCTACGTCCGGGACCGGCACAACTTCGCCAGCCAGGACCTGCAGCGGGAGCAAGACCAGCGGATCTTCCTGAGGGCGCTGCTGTCCAAGATGACCAGCCCCGGCGTGTTCCTGAACCCGTTCAAGGCGCTGCCCGCCGCGAGCGGCGTGGCCGGCACGCTGACCGTGGATGAGGGCACCAACCTGTATCAGCTGCTGGGAGCGGCGGAAGCGCTGCGCAGCCCGCTGACCACTACCGTGCCGCTCGCGACCGCGAACTACTCCACGCCGGTCGGCGACGCAGTCCTGTGGGACAGCACCCGGGCCAGGCGGCTGTTCACCGATTTGCAGAACGGCCAGCCGGTGCCGAAGTCTCTCATCACCGGTTCTCAGCAGGGCACCTGAGCGTCCCGGCCTCCCGGCGCCGGCCGCCTGGTCACGAAGCGGACGGGGCGCGCCTGACGGTGGCTGAGCGCAGGACCTCGAGCACGGCCCTGAGGGCCGGGGTGGGTTCGTGCCGCGACTGGCGGTAGAGCACTCCGAGCCGACGCGAGCCGATGCCAGCCGGGGTGATGATCCGCACGCCTTGCTCGGGCAGTGCCACGGCCAGCGCGAGGTCGGGAATCAGCGCGCCCGCGAGCCCTGCCCCGGCCACCGCCAGGGCTGCGGTGAAGCCGGTGCAGTGGTGCGCGGCCGGGAACTCCATTCCCGTCGTCCGTCGCAGCCTGGCCAGGGCCTGCCCGAGCGCGGACCCCGGCGGCCCGTCTACCCACGGGCGGACTGCGACATCGGTGAGATCCGCGACGTCCGGCCAGTCCACCGGCACAGCCATCCTGAAGGGATCATCTAGCAGCGCCTCGTAGCGGAGACCCGCTGGCGGTCGCCGCCGGTGCTGCGCGTCGTCCTCAACGAAGACCAGATCAACGGTCCCGGCGTGCAGATCGGGCAGCACCTCGGGTTCGTCCATCTCCAGGACCCGGACCCTGATCCCGGGATGGGCCCGCGCCAGCCGGGTCAGAGCAGGCCCGACATAGCCGCTCAGGATGGTGAAGAAAGCGGCGATCGTCACCGGACCGACCGCGGCCCCGGCAAAGCCGGCCATGTCCGCCTCGGCGTCATCGAGTACCTGGACCAGCTGGGCCGCGTGACCGGCCAGCCGACGGCCGGCCGCGCTGAGCTCGACAGGACGCTGACCGCCGCGCCGAGAGCGGTCAATCAGAGCGACGCCGATGTCGCGCTCGAGTGCCGCCAGCTGCTGCGAGATCGCCGAGGGCGAGACGCGCAGGAACTCCGCCGCCCCGACAACCCCGCCGTGCCGGTCGACCGCGCGCAGGACCATCAGCCTGCGAGGATCGAGTGACATAAGCAGAGCTTCACTCAAACTGAATGAGATTGCAATTCACTTAATATCACTGCGCGGCCAGAATGGACCCGTGATCCTCCCTGCCCGCGGCTCCGCCTGCACTCTCACGAACTCCTTGTCCGTCTCGGCTGTCCGGAGGTGCCTGCCGTGACCTGGGTGATTGCCGTGATCGGCTGGCTCGGCGCCATCAGCCTGCTGCTGGCCTATCTGCTGCTGCTCCGGCACCGGATCGCCGCCGACGGCCGCGTATACCTGAGTCTGAACTTCCTCGGATCCGCGGGCCTCGCCGTCAGCACGTCCGCTGCCCACGCCTGGCCGTCAGCTGCCGTCAACGTGATCTGGCTGGTGATCGGCGTCGGCCCGCTGGTGCGCGTGGCCAGCCGGCGCCATTCGCGCCGCTCGGCAACGTCGGCCGCCCACCGGAACTGAGGGCCAGCGGCCAAGATCACTTATCGGTGACACTTTTCGGCTCCTAGAACTGAAAAGTGTCAGCGGTAGGTGATCTTGGTGCGAGCGGCTACTGTCCGTCATCTGCGGAGGGCAGACTCAGGGCACGTTCAGCTAACGTTCAGGGGGCGGGCGGACAATGTCCACATGAATAGCCAGCCCAACGGAAGCCGGCAGCCCGATGCGCGGCTACTGGTCGTCGAGGATGAGCCCAACATCCTCGAGCTGCTCGCGGCGAGTCTTCGCTACTCCGGCTTCGAGGTTGTTACTGCGGCCGCTGGGAACGAGGCGGTTCAGGCCGCTCAGCGGCACCGTCCCGACCTGATCGTGCTCGACGTCATGCTGCCCGACATGGACGGTTTCGACGTCATTCGCCGGCTACGCGGTGGCGGAGCTCAGATCCCCGTCGTATTCCTGACTGCGAGGGACTCGACCGAGGACAAGATCCGCGGTCTCACGCTGGGCGGCGACGACTACGTCACGAAGCCGTTCAGCCTCGAGGAAGTGATCGCCAGGATCCGGGCTGTGCTGCGGCGTACCAGGGGCGATGGCAGCGAGCCGCCGCCCCGGCTGAAGTTTGCCGACCTCGAGCTCGACGAGGACAGCCACGAGGTCTGGCGCGGCGGCAACCAGATCCAGCTGTCCCCCACCGAGTTCAAGCTGCTCCGGTACTTCATGGGGAACGCTAACCGGGTGCTGTCCAAAATGCAGATCCTCGACCATGTGTGGGACTACGACTTCCGCGGTGACACCGGAATCGTCGAGTCTTATGTTTCCGTGCTGCGCCGCAAGGTTGACACGACCGAGCCGCATCTGCTCCACACCCTCCGCGGAGTCGGCTACGTGCTCAGACTCCCGCACTCGTCTTAGGTTCTGATCAGGTCGTGGAACAAGCACAGCGAAGCGGAGGCTTCTGGCGGTCCGTCCGGGGCGTGCCAAGCCGGACGCCGCTGCGCGTCAAACTGATCACCGCGCTGCTAGCCCTGGTGGCCGCAGCGCTCGCCGTGATCAGCATCGCCGGTTTGGTGATCTTGAAGAACAACTTGCTAAGCCCGGTCGACAACAACCTGACGTCCCAGTTCGATAAGGCAGTCGCCAACGTCATTGCCTACCAGCAGACCGGCCAGCAAGCAGGCCAGACAGATGTAGCAGTCGACTGGATCACCACCAAGGGAGTGGTGCATCAGGTCATAACTCCGCTAGCTGGCTACTCAAGCGGCCCTGGGCGCCACAATCCGTTCGGGCCGCCGAAGGGGATCCCTGGGCCGGCCCTGCAGACCAGTCAGGCCTGGCTCAGCGCGAACAGCGGCCATATCATCACGCTTCCTTCCACGTCCGGGAACTATCACTGGCGCGTCTACATGGAGAGCGGTTCGCTGCCCAACGGCTCGAACGGCACCGTCGTATTCGCTATCAACGCAACGAGCGAATACACCACGATCGGGCAGCTGGCTGCCATCGATCTGCTCGCCAGCCTTGCCGTTATCGCCCTGCTGGCGATCGTCTGCGTGGCCGTCGTCCGGCGAAGCCTGCGGCCGCTGACGGACATCGAGCAGACGGCGGGCGCTATCGCGGCGGGGGACCTGAGCCGCCGCGTGCCGGAGCGGGACCCGCGTACTGAAGTCGGCCGGCTCGGCCGGTCGCTGAACACCATGCTGAGCCAGATCGAGTCGGCGTTCCACGCCCAGTCGAGATCCGAAGCGGCCGCGAAGCGCTCCGAGGAGCGGATGCGCCAGTTCGTCGGCGACGCTAGTCATGAGCTGCGGACTCCGCTGACGGCGATCCGCGGATTCGCGGAGTACTACCGCCAGCGCGGCGGGGTTGCCCTTCCCCCGCCAGCAGGCGGGGCGGCCGCGCCGGCCTGCGCAGGCGAGCCGGTCAGTGGCGAGGCCATTGAGGGACAGGTCATGCCCAGCGGCAGCCCGGTACACGCGGGCCAGCTTGCGCCAGCCGACATGGACCGCATCATGCGACGGGTCGAGCAGGAAGCAACGCGCATGGGCGTGCTGGTCGAGGACATGCTGCTGCTGGCGCGGATGGATCAGCAGCGACCGCTTGAGACCAGGCCAGTCGACTTGCTGACGCTGGCTGCGGACGCCGTTCACGACGCGCGCGTGGTGGCGCCCGACCGCAGCATTCACCTCACCGTCGGCTCCGGCCGGGCGCTGCTGGTCATCGGTGACGAGGTCCGGCTGCGCCAGGTCATCGGCAACCTGATGAGCAACGCGCTGACCCACACCCCCGACGGAACGGCGATCGACGTGCTCGTCCGGTCCGGCAATCTCGACGAGGCCCCGGCAGCAGCCGCCGCGGCTGCCGGCGCGAGCGCAGGTGAGTCGCCGGGCCCCGAGGCAGGCGGAGCGACTGCCGTTACGGCCGCCACCGCGGACGGCACGGACGGCGCGCTGCCCTGGGATGCCGAGCACATACCGCCGCCGCCAGACCCGGCTGCCCCCGCGGCTGCGGCTGCGGCTGCGACCTGCACCTGCACCTGCACCTGCACCTGCACCTGCACCTGCACCAGCACCAGCACCAGCACCAGCACAGTCGCAGCCCGCGGCCGTGCTCGAGGTCACCGATCACGGGCCCGGGCTCACGAAGGAGCAGGCCGAGCACGTCTTCGAGCGGTTCTACCGGGCCGACGCGGCGCGGACCACCGGCGGGACCGGCCTCGGCCTGGCCATCGTCGCCGCGCTGGTCACGGCCCACGGCGGCGCCACCTGGGTGCGGTCGAAGCCGGGCGAAGGCGCCACGTTCTGCATCGCGCTGCCGCTGTCACCCGAAGCCGTCCAGGGCGTGGACGAGGACTTCGACGGCGACGCCGATGAGATCGAGGATGAGACCGACGCTCAGGGCGTGCACGGTAACGGCGCCGGGCTGGCTCGCGAGGCGCCGGGCGACGACCACGCGGGGAGCAGCCTCGCTGGTGACGCTAGCGGGCAGACTGGCTGGGTCGCCGCTCATGCGGCCGGGCGCGGCCAGGGCGCCGAGACCTGAGCCCAGTACGGGTCAAGCGGCGAGTACCGCGCGGGCCGCCTCAAGAGTGGCGTCCCGGTAGGAGCTGCCGAACAGGCACACGTGCACCAGCAGCGGATGCAGCTGATGCAATGGCACCCGGTCCCGCCAGCCGTCCGCCAGCGGCGCCGCCTCCTGGTAGGCCGACTGGATGTGATGCAGGTGCGGAGCCCCGAACAGCGCCAGCATGGCGAGATCGGTCTCCCGGTGGCCTCCGTGCGCGGCCGGGTCGATCAGCCAGCCGCGGCCATGGGACCAGAGCACGTTTCCTGACCAGCAGTCACCGTGAATGCGGCTGGGCGGCTCAGCCGGGCCGGCCACGTCCGCGCACCGGGACGCGGCCGACTCGACCAGCCGGGTATCGGCTGCGGTCAGGCGGCCGTGGTCCCTGGCGATCCGCGCGTACGGCAGGAGCCGGTTCGCGGCGTACCACTCCGGCCAGCCGTCGGCCTGCTCGTTCGGCAGCGGCAGCCCCGCGATCGAGCCCGGCCACGGGGCACCGAAGTGCTCGGCACCAGCCGAATGCAGGCGGGCCAGCTCGCGGCCGAATGCGGCAGCCGCGAGCGAACTCGGACGGTCGCTGTCGACCCACTCGATGACCAGGCCGCCGCCATCGCAGGCCAGGACGGCCGGGACAGGGACGGCATCCGCCTCCCTCAGCCAGCGCAGGCCAGCGGCCTCGGCCGCGAATCCGCCTGGAGCTGGCGGGCCACTTGCCCCGTTCCCGGCCGGGAGGTGAATTTTGGCGAAAGCCGGGCGTCCGTCGGCCAGGGTCAGCCGGTAATGCCCGGCGCCGTGCTGGTCCCCGAGGCTCGTGACCGCGACCACGCCAGAGCCAAGCAGGCGGGCGAGAACCTCCGCCGCGACCGCGTCCGGCGCTGCCGGTGTCATGCCAGCCTGGCCGGTCAGAGCTCGGCCGACAGCTGGCGGGCGAGCGCCCGGGCGGCGGCCTCCACCAGCCCGAACGCCTCCGTCCAGTCGTCCGGGCCGCCGTCGTACGGGTCGGGAACCTCGGCTCCCGGAGGCGAGCCGGGATCGAACGCTCGCAGCAGCCGGATCCGGCCAGTCAGCGCCGGGTCGCCGGCCGCCATGGTCCGCAGATTGGCGACGTTGCTCCGGTCCATGGCCAGCAGCAGGTCGTAGTCGTCGAGCCAGGACGCGCGGATCTGTCGCGCCTCGTGACCGGATCCGTCGTAGCCGCGCCGGGAAAGCTCCGCGCGGGCACGGGAATCCATTGCCTCGCCAACGTGCCAGTCGCCGGTTCCGGCGCTGTCGACGGCGACCTTTCCGCCCAGACCGGCCTTGTCGAGCTCGTCCCGGAGCACGACCTCGGCCATCGGGGACCGGCAGATATTGCCGAGGCAGACCACGCATATCTGATACGGCTCGCCCGGATTGCGTGGCTCGGGAATCGTGCCGGCGACGGAAATCTCAGTGCCCATGACACCAGCATGCCCGATGGCCAGGACGAGTCCGCCACCTGCCACGATGGACCGCATGGTCCGATCTGATACGTACCGGTCGCTGTCGTTCTGGCATGACACCGTGCCGGGAACGCTGACGCCCGGCGAGCCGCTGGCCGGAGATGCCGACGCCGACGTCGCGATCGTCGGTGCCGGCTTCACGGGCCTGTGGACCGCCTATTACCTGGCCCGGCGCGACCCGGCGCTCCGGATCGTCGTGTGCGAGCAGGAAATAGCCGGGTTCGGCGCGTCCGGGCGGAATGGCGGATGGTGCTCGGCGCTGTTCCCGGCGTCGCTGGCCAAGCTCGAGCGGATGGGCGGCAGGAATGCCGCCGTGGCGATGCAGCGCGCCATGCACGCGACCGTCGACGAGGTCGGCGCCGTCGCGGCCGCCGAAGGCATCGACTGCCACTTCGCGAAGGGCGGCACGGTGATGCTGGCGCGTTCGGCGGCCCAGGTGGAGCGGGCGAAGGCGGAAATCGGGGAGGCGCGCGAGTTCGGCTTCGGCGAGGATGACCTGCGGCTGCTGAGCGCAGCCGACGCGGCGGCGATGGCCGGGGCGAGCCACGTGCTCGGCGGCACGTATACGCCGCACTGCGCCGCCATTCACCCGGCGCGGCTCGCCCGCGGGCTGCTGGCTGCCGTGCGAGCGGCCGGCGTGTCGGTGTACGAGCGGACGCCGGTGCGTGAGCTGTCCGCGGGCCAGGTCGTGACGCCAGCGGGGACGGTCCGGGCACGGCACGTGGTGCGCGCGACGGAGGGCTATACGCCGCGCCTGCCGGGCTACCGGCGGGCGGTCGCCCCGGTGTACTCGCTGATGATCGCCACCGAGCCGCTCCCCGCGCAGGTGTGGGACGAGATCGGGCTGGCTGGCCGTCCGACGTTCGGCGACCTGCGCCACCTGATCATCTACGGCCAGCGGACGGCCGACGGGCGGCTCGCGTTCGGCGGTCGCGGAGCTCCCTACCACCTCGGGTCATCGATCCGGCCCGCCTACGACCAGGTGCCGGCTGTGTTCACGGCCCTGCGGCGGACGCTGGCCGAGCTGTTCCCGGCGCTCGGCGAGGCGAAGGTGACGCACCACTGGGGCGGGCCCCTCGGGGTTCCGCGCGACTGGTGCGCTTCGGTGGGCCTGGACCGGGAGACCGGGATCGGCTGGGCCGGCGGCTATGTCGGCGACGGCGTCGCCACCACGAACCTGGCCGGGCGGACGCTCGCGGACCTGATCACCGACGCGGACAGCGACATCACCCGGCTCCCCTGGGTGGGCCACCGGTCGCCCGAATGGGAGCCGGAGCCGCTGCGCTGGCTCGGCCTGAATGCCGGCCTGCGGACGATGAGCCTGGCCGACCGGGAAGAGGCGCGCACCGAGCGGCCGTCCAGGGCGGCGGCCTTTATGGGGCGGTTCCTGGGCGAGTGAGACCGGCTGATCGAGTAACATTTAGGCCGGACTCGGCGACGGCCAGCTGGCCTCCGGTGCGGGGAGCCTGATTCGCACCGGTGTGCAAGTTGCGCTAAGCTCACGTGGTCCTACGCGCCGCTAGCTCAATTGGCAGAGCAGCAGACTCTTAATCTGCGGGTTCGGGGTTCAAGTCCCTGGCGGCGCACCCGTGCCTTACTGCCCCTGGCCCTGGGCTTTCTTGTTCGTCCGGCGATCTTGAGGTGCCGGGCGCCGCCCGGCGGAGACGACGCCCAACCTGTCTGACCATTCAGGTGCCCAGTCAGTCTGGTTCGGGCGCCAGACTTGGCATGCACTTCCTGCCGTCATGCCGGAGTCGGAGCGGACCGCCCGGCGGACCATGGACAGCGGATTGGCGATGTCCTCCAGCGACCTGCCCTCCGCCGCTATGCCCAGGAAGATCTCGACGATGCCGCCGAGGACCATCGCGCCCGCTCCGATCAGATAGCCGATGAACAGGTTAGTGGTCTCGGTACCGTTGCCGATCAGATGACCGTACAGGACTGGCCCTAGTGCCCCGAAGCACTGCGCAATGGCGAAGAACACGGCGATCGCCTGCGCGCGCACCTCCAGCGGAAAGACCTCGCTCACGGTCAGGTACCCCGAGCTGGCACCCGCGGATGCGAAGAAGAAGATCACGCACCACGCGATGGTCTGGGTCGTGGCTGTGAGCAAGTGCTGCTCGAACAAAGCAGCAGTAACCGCGAGCATCGCGCCTGATCCGATGTAGGTCGCGGCGATCATCGGCTTCCGGCCGATGGTATCGAAGAACCGCCCGATAGTGAGCGGGCCGAGCAGGTTCCCGACCGCAAACAAGATCAGATACAGGGGCGCGTTGCCGGCGCTCACATGGTAAAACCTCGTCAGCACGAGGGTGTAGGTGAAGAAGATCGCGTTGTAGAGGAACGACTGAGTGATCATCAGCGTGGCCCCGAGAACCGACCTGCGCCAGTACTTCCTGAACAGAACATAGGCCAGCGTCAGATAGCTGGTCCGCTCGGTCGGCTTGACCTCGATCGCCTTGCTGGGGTCCACCGGGGCTAGCTGCTGACCGGCGGCCTCGGCTTCCGCCTCAATCCGGCGAATCGCTCCCTCCGCTTCTGCGGGCCTGCCGTGCATGAGCAGCCATCGCGGGCTCTCCGGGAGATTTCTCCTGACGAAGATGATGACGACGGCCAGCACGGGACCCAGCAGGAAGCCCAGCCGCCACCCGAGGCCCGGGGCAAGCTCATTGAGCAGGAGGGACGTCACGAGGGTGCCGATGATCGCTCCGGCCCAGTAGGTTCCGTTGACCGTGATGTCGACTCGGCCCCGGTACCGGGCGGGGATGAGCTCGTCGATCGCCGAGTTGATGGCCGCGTACTCACCGCCGATGCCGGTCCCGGCGACAAACCGGGTCAGGTACATGTAGATCAGCCAGCCCGCCGTGTGGCCAGCGGTGGCCGCAGTGAGGGCACTGCCGACGAGGTAGACGCCCAGCGTCACCACGAAGAGCTTCTTGCGGCCTAGCCGGTCCGACAGCCGGCCGAATCCGAGGGCACCGACAACCTCGCCGGCGAGATAGACCGTCGCGATGGCGCCAACGGCGGTCGACGACAGGCCCAGGGTCGATTTGGAGGTCAGGTCGCCCGCGATTGAGCTGGCGATCGTGATTTCCAGGCCGTCCAGGATCCAGGCGACCCCGAGGGCGACGACCATCCGGGTATGGAACGGTGTCCACCGCAGCCGATCCACCCTCGCCGGGATGACGCTGCGGATCGCGCCGCCCGCGGTACGGGTAGTGCCTGACATGGCCGGGCCTCCCTCCTGGCCTACATATCTACGGTCATCGCTCCGATCACGTGGCACACCGTCAGAACGGGTAGTCTGCCGCGATCGCCACAGGCTCGCCGTGCTGGCCAGCTGAGAAACATCCGCGGGCTGGCCCCGGCAGTGCGCCCGCCGGGCTTTGCGTTACAACAAAGCGGCCGGCAGTGCGGCTCTCAGTCTCGGGCAAGCCACGGCTCCTGCCAGCGCGGATGGCCGCGAATCAGGGAATCCGCCGCCGCCGGTCCCCAGGACAGCCGCTGGTAGGAGCGGACTTCCGGCGGATCGTCGAGCAGGGGCTGCACGATGCGCCACGTCTCCTCAACGCTGTCCTGCCGGGCGAAGAGCTGGTGATCGCCAGTGATCGCCGCGTACAGGAGCCGCTCGTAGGGCTCCATCGGCTCGCCGAGATCGCGGACGAATGACGAGTCCAGGTGAACAGCACGCCATGACTCGCGGGCGATGGCCGCGAGGTGCAGCCGCATGCCAGGCGAAGGATCGATGCGCAGGACGATCTGATTAAAATCCGCCAGACCGGACTTCGGCAGGAACGCCAGCTGCGGGGTGCGACGAAGCAGCAGCCGCACCTCGGTAGCGCGCTGCGGCATGGCCTTACCGGCTCGCAGGAATACGGGCACCTCCGCCCATCGCCAGTTGTCGATTTCCAGCCGCAGCGCGACGAACGTCTCGGTTGCAGAATCCGGTGCGACGCCCGGGGTTCCGGCGTAGCCCTCGTACTGGCCCCGCACGTAATGCCGCGGGTGCGCGGCCGGCATCGCGCGGAACACCTCCGCCTTCTTGTCCTGCAAGTCATCCGCGCTGCTGCCGGCCGGCGGGTCCATGGCAACGAGCGCAAGCACCTGCAGCAGGTGATTCTGCACGACGTCCCGGAGCGCGCCGACGGCGTCGTAGAATCTGCCGCGGCCCTCCACACCGAAGTCCTCGGCCATCGTGATCTGCATGCACGAGACGCTCTTCCGGTCCCACAGCTCCGCAAGCGCGAAATTGGCAAAGCGCAGGTACTCCATGCCGATGACCGGTTCCTTGCCGAGGAAATGGTCGACGCGCAGAATCTGATCCTCTCGCAGCACCCGGTGCAGCCGCCTGTTCAGCTCTCGGGCCGAGTGCAGGTCTGAGCCGAACGGCTTCTCGACGGCGACCCGGCCGTCGCGCAGCAGCTTCGCCGCCGCCAGTTGCTCGACGATGGGCGCGAAAAGCCACGGCGGCACCTCGAGGTAGTACGCCGGCGTCTGGCGCGAGCCGATCATCGCCGTGAGCTTCCCGTACATCGCTGGGTCGGTGACGTCCCCGCTGATGTACGACATCCGGCTGGCCAGACGGCCGAATACCGTGTCGTCGAATCCTTCCCCGGCACTCAGGATTGCCGAGCGCGCGCGCTCGGCGAGCTGCGCGGTTGTCATCTCGTCGCTGGCCGCCCCGATGACCGGGCAGTCGAGCAGCTTGCGCTCCTCAAGCAGGTAGAGCGCGCGGAAAGTCATCTTCCTGGCGAGATCCCCGGTAATGCCGAAGATCACCAGCGCATCGGCGCCACCGCCGTTATTCGCCATGCCGGCCACGTTTCCCTGGCCGACCTTCCGGCACATCCCCCGCATGACCAGCAGATCCAGCCCGGGCCGGTCAGCACCGTCCGGCACATCTGCCTGCGGTCCTCACAAGCCTGGCGTCGCGGTCACTCGCCCGGACTTGGCGGCTTCGACCAGCATGCGGTGGTCCTCGGCCACCTGATCGGCATAAGACGCGGCGAACGCGGTTACCGAGTCCTCGAACCGCGTTCCGCGGCCCATGTAGCCCGAGAGCATCGCGGCGTCGCCCGATCGCGCGTGGGCGCGGGCCAGCGTCCGGCCGCATACCTGCGCATAGCTCGCGAGCCCGCTCAGCGTCATGGCATCGAGGTTGACCGACCCTTTCATGTCCCGGTACTGACGCACGTAGTACTCGTGTTCGCGATAGCTGGTCCAGCCGAGGAAGATGTCGCTTGCGGCCTGCATTAGCCGCTGGCCGACCACGACACGCTGTCCTTGATGGTCGAATTCAGAATGGCCGACGTGCGGCGCGAGTACCGCGTCCAGAGCTTCCTTGAGCTGGAGGAAGATCGGCGAGCGGCCATCCGGGTCGGCGAGCAAGGCCAGGTAGCAGCGAGTGCCGACGCTGCCGACGCCGACGACCTTGCGGGCGCAGTCCAGCACGCTGTAACGCTCAAGCAGCGGCCGCCGGTCGGGTGGCAGCGACTGGGCGTATCCCTCGATCATCGCCGCTCCGTCGAGCGTCTCCGGGTCGAGGTGACCAATCAGGGGCGGATCATCGATGATCTTCCGCGTGCCGTTGACTTCCCTGGTCAGCTTCGGGAGCGCGCGCAGGCTTGTGCGCTGCCGGACTCTGGCGACACGCAACTGCTGCCTGAGGTCCTTGGCTCGGTCCCGCCGCGCGATGGCGAGCACTGCTGCGACGTCGACGCGGTCGTACCAGACGTCGAGCGGCCCGGCTGACGCCAGCTCGCTCATCCGCAGGCGATAGGAGCGCACGGCGGACCGCGCGATCGCGGCCGCGTCCGGTCTGCCAGAGTGCAGGTTCCTGGCGGCGAGGATCGTGCTCGTGCTCAGTCGCTTGACGTCCCACTCCCATGGGCCGGGCAGAGTCTCGTCAAAGTCGTTCACGTCGAAGACCAGATTCCGCTCCGGCGTACCGAATACGCCGAAATTGCCCAGGTGTGCGTCGCCGCAGGCCTGGACCGTCAGCCCGGTGCGCGGAGTTGTTGCCAGGTCATGTGCCATGATCACCGCGGATCCGCGCAGGAAGGCAAACGGCGACGCGAGCATCCGGCCATAGCGGACGGGGACCAGGTCGGGCAGCCTTGCGCGGTTGTTCTCCTCCAGAAGAGTGATCGGGTCGGCGCGGCCGGCCGGCGAGCTCCACCTAGCGTGCGAGGAGCGCGGCACCTCGGGGCGCTGTGCGCGACCTGCGCGCCTGCGCTCGTCGTATGTCTGTCGCTGGACCACTTGATTCCCCCTGAGCCCGCGGGCAGCTTTCATGCGTGCCCCCGCCTCGGTGTTCAGCCAGCGAGGCCAACGGAACCTCGGTCAGACTCGGCCTCATCGCCTGCTCGCTCCGGCTGGTGTTCTGCGAACAGCCGGGCAAGCTGCACGCGCGAGCTGACGTCAAGCTTCCAGAAGATATGGCGCAGGTGAAACGCAACCGTGTGGGTGCTCAGGAACACCTGTCCCGCTACCTGGCGGTTGCTGAGCCCCTGCGATACCAGATCGGCAATCCGCCGCTCGGTATCTGTCAGGCTCGCCCAGCCGAAAGCCGGCCGGTCAGCTCGCTTCCAGTGGTGCACCCTTACCCCGCAGGCGCGTAGCTGAGACCGAACGCGCGCCATGCCCTCGGCGCAGCCCAGCTGCTCGTACTGGTCATAAGCCTCCCGTAGCCTGGTCGCTGCGCAGCTGTCATCGCCCTGCGCGGCAGAGGCCTGGCCGGCATCCTCGGTCGCATTGGCCCGAGACATTGGCGAAGAGTACTCGCTGGCCGCGCGCCTCAGCCTCGCCGAATCGCGGTCCATGAGGCCGCGGGCGTGCTCTGCCGCGGCCCCCATGTCGGGGTTATCCCGCTGCTTCCCGGCACCCAGGTTCTGGGTCGCCTGGACAAGACTGGCGGCCCGGGAGCGGTCACCGGCTTCCAGCGCACCGCGGACAAGCAGGACGGCGGCATCCGAGCGGATCTCGCTGACGCCGTCGAACACGGCTCGCATGAGGTGTTCCTCCAGGTCACGGATGTAGGCCTGGGCGCCCCCGTCTAGCCCCATCGCGGCTCACCTCCCTGGGTAGTAGTGCCCGTCAAGCAGCACCTCGCTGTCAGGATTCGCGACGAGCGGGCGGAATGCTACGTCCGGCCAGGGCCAACGTGCTGTCCTGACAGGACGAGGGCCAGATAAGGACTTTTCGGAGCGCCCGCAGGCCCGGAAGGCGGCGGCTAGTCAGCGTCCCGCGCCCAGCCGTCGGCGTCCTCGCTGCCAGGTCGATCGCCACGCCCGGCCGTGCGCCCGTTGCGGCGGGTGCTCCTCACGCGGGCCGCCGCCTCAAGCTCGGCGCGCAGCCGATCGAGGTGGCTGACCAGCTCTCCGCGCAGCGGCCAGCCGACCGGACGCACTGCCGGATCCGAGCCAAGCAGTTCACTGAGCGAAGCTTGCCGATCACGCGCCTTTGCCAGGTGCTCACGCATCTCCGGTGCCACCAGATTGTGGATGGCCGGACTGTGCGCCTTGGCGAGCTTGCCATAGGCACGGACTGCCCCGGCCAGTTCCTCCAGTACTGCAGCCAGCCGGTCTCGGATGTCCTGATCGCGAACCGGGCTGTCGTCCTCGGCAAGGCCGGCGCTGTCGGCAAGTGAACGCGCGATCCCCCGGACAGTTATCGCAGCGTACTCAAGCGTCTCCAGCACGTGCCGGAGATTGAATTCCGTCCGCGGCAGCATGACCCGGCGAGGGTTGAGCCTGACACTCTCCTCAGACCGCCGCAGCGCCTCGTCCACGCCCCTGATTTCCCTGGCCAGGTCACGCGATTCGGCTAGCCAGCCGACTGACGGCTCGCGTACCGATCCGGCCAGCAGGCCTGCGGCCATCCTTTCCAGGAGCGAAGCCATACGCTCGCAGAGGTCGCTCATGGCCTCCTCAGCTGGCTGCACCGTCGGCCGGGCAAAAACCAGACCGGTCAGCAAGCCGGCCGCCGCACCCAGCAACGTCTCTATGATCCGGCTCTCCGCTGCTGTCCCGGTTCCCACCGAGAGGATCAGCATCGCGCTGATCGGAACCTCGAGGATGTGGTCGCCGAGCCGCAGAGCGTAGCCCAGGCTCAGTCCTGCGACGATCGTGATCCCGAGGCTCCACCAGGTGAATCCGATGAGCGCCGAGAAAGCCACCGCGACCAGGACGCCGGCCAGCACGCTGGCCACCCGGCGCACCGCATTGCGGACCGTCTGGTACAGCGTTACCTGAGCGACCAGCATCGCGGTGAGCGGTGACAGAACCGGCCGTGAGGTCACCGGGAGCAACAGCGCGAGCAGGTAAGCCACGATGGCCGTGGTGGCGAGCCGGGCTATCGTCGCCGCCGTGGGCTGGGCTCGATAACGGACGACGGTCAGCGTCTCCGGCGCGCGCTGGGCAACGGTGCGAGCGGTCGCACCGAGCCGGTTCACCTGGTTCCCCCCCTGCCTCATCGCCGCCGGCGGTCGCAGTGCCGTGCCGCCGCTAGACAGCGTGGCGGCCGGTCAGCCGCGCCGTATCCCCAGATCAGCTAGGTCCCTGGGCTGAGCAATCTCGCGCCGGGCAGACCGGCATTCGTCTCCGCTGAACTAGCCGGGTTGATGATGTGCAGGTGGCGCTGGCGGGACGAGCATGGCTGGATATCACCTCAGTCGCAGGAGCAGCCGTGACCACAGTCAGCGATCCGCACCTGATCCTGGTGCGCCCGGTCACTCCCCGCACCCCGCAGGGGTGCGAGGAGTGTATGAGGCTGGGAACGCCATGGGTACATTTGCGACTGTGCCTGACGTGCGGGCGCGTCGGGTGCTGCGACTCATCTCCGATGCGGCACGCCAGGGGCCATGCGTACGCGATCGGGCACCCGATCGTGAGGTCGTTCGAGCCGGGTGAGGACTGGCGCTGGTGCTACGTCGACGAGTCTTACGTCTGACGGCATGAGCGATCACCAGGTCAGCCCAGGGGAGACCGGCCCGCCTGCAGGCGCGGAGAAGCATGGTCAGATGCCAGCCGAGACACCCGACAGCTACGGCGCCTACCCGCGGCTGACGGCGGACCAGATCACCCGGCTGACCGCGCTTGGCCAGCGGCGCATCGTGCCGGCGGACGAGCACCTGTTTCATGCCGGTGACCGCAACTGCGAGTTTTACGTCGTTCTCAGCGGAACGGTGGCGGTCGTCGAAGCCGACAGCATGACCGGCAACCGGGTCATCAGCGTGCACGGCCCTGGCCGGTTCCTTGGCGAGCTGGGCTTGCTGACCGGCGAGGCTGCCTATTACGGTGCCGTGGCGCTCGACGAGGCGGCGGTGCTGGCCGTGCCAGTTGACCGGCTTCGCGAACTCGTGGCTCGCGACCCTGCGCTCGGGGACCTGATCTTGCGCGCTTACCTCAGCCGTCGCTCGCTGCTAGTTGAGCTGGGCGTCGGGGTCAGGATCATTGGCTCGCGGTACTCGCCGGACGCGCGACGGCTGCGCGACTTTGCGGCACGCAACCGGCTGCCCGCCCGGTGGCTGGAGCTGGAGGACGACGTTGATGCGGAATCGCTGCTCAAGCAGCTCGGCATCCGTCCGGAGGACACGCCTATCGTGATTTTGTTCGGTCGGCGCGTGCTCCGCAATCCGGGCAACGCGGAACTGGCCGCGGCCATCGGCCTGCCCGCGCCGCTGCGGCGGGATGCTGCCTGCGAGCTAATCGTCGTGGGCGCCGGGCCGGCGGGACTGTCCGCCGCGGTATACGGAGCCGCAGATGGCATGCGGACACTGGTTATCGAAGGGACTGCAAGCGGCGGCCAGGCGGGTACCTCATCGTGCATCGAGAACTACCTCGGCTTCCCGTCCGGCATATCGGGGGACGAGCTCGCCGTCCGGGCCATGCTGCAAGCGGAGAAGTTCGGCGCACAGTTCGCCATTCCGGGCGAGGCTACTGGCGCCGAGCTGACGGACGGCCAGTGCACGGTCAGGCTGGCGGGCGATAGGTCAGTGACCGGCAGACTCCTTGTTATCGCGACCGGCGCCAGATACCGGCGGCCGGACATTCCCCGGCTGGAGCAATTTGAGCCGACGAGCGTCTACTACGCCGCATCTCAGGTGGAGGCACTTCTCTGCCGGGATGATCCCGTGGTCATCATCGGCGGCGGCAACTCCGCCGGCCAGGCGGCGGTATTCCTGTCCCGGCACGCGGCCCAGACCACGGTGGTGGCCAGGGACGGCGACCTCGCCGAGTGCATGTCCCGGTATCTCATCGACCAGCTCGACCGGACGGCCAATATCCGGGTACTAGTGAAGTCACAGGTGCGCGAGCTCATCGGTACCGACAGCCTGGAGGCAGTAGCAGTCGAGGACCAGGCAGGTATGAGGCAGGTCATCCCGGCCCGGGCGCTGTTCATCTTCATCGGGGCTGCGCCGTCCACCGGCTGGCTCGGCGGCATCGTAGCGCTGGACAAGCACGGCTTCGTCCGTACCGGGGAAGACGCGGTACGTGCCCGCAGCGAGCCGCCTGCTGCGGGCACCTGGCAGCCAACGGCGCTCGAGACAAGCGAGCCGGGTGTGTTCGCGGTCGGAGACGTACGCAGTGGCTCGACCAAGCGGGTCGCTGCCGCCGTGGGCGAGGGCGCCATGGCGATCCGGCTCGCCTTCGACAGGCTGCGCTTATTCAGGAGCCGGAGGGACTGTCGTGGCGGGATCGGGCCATGGGATCCCGCAGATTCACAGGGCCACTGGACCCAGTACGACCCGCCTCTGGATCATCCGGGGTTGCGGTAGCCGACGGTCAGATCTCCCTGCGCATAGTCCACCTCGATCGCTGCGCCGTCGCGGGCATCGCCAGCCAGAAGTGCGCGGCCGATTCTGGTCTCGACCTCCCTGGCGATGAACCGGCGCAGCGGCCGAGCGCCGTAGATGGGGTCGAAGCCCTGCCTGGCGATGTAGCGCCTGGCTGCCGCGGTAACCTCCAGCGTCATCTGCCGCTCGCCGAGCCTGGCCCGCAGATCGGAGAGCATCAGGTCCACGATGTGCTCGATCTCGGCTTCGGTGAGCGGCTTGAAAAGCACGATGTCGTCCAGCCGGTTCAGGAACTCGGGCCGGAACTGGGCTCGCATCGCCGCCAGCACGCGCTCGCGCGCGTCCGGCTTGATCTCGCCATCCGCCGTTGCGTCCTCTACCAGGTACTCCGAGCCGATGTTGGACGTCATAATGATGACCGTATTGCGGAAGTCGACGGTGCGCCCCTGCCCGTCGGTCAGGCGTCCGTCGTCCAGCACCTGGAGCATGGTATTGAACACGTCGGGATGGGCCTTCTCGACCTCGTCGAAGAGCACCACCGAGTACGGCTTGCGCCTCACTGCCTCGGTCAGCTGGCCGCCTTCCTCGTAGCCGACGTATCCCGGCGGCGCGCCGACCATCCGGCTAACCGTGTGCCGCTCCTGATACTCGGTCATGTCGATGCGGACCATGCTGTCCTCGGTGTCGAAGAGGGCCGCCGCCAGTGACTTGGCCAGTTCCGTCTTTCCGACTCCCGTGGGACCGAGGAAGATGAACGAGCCGATCGGCCGGCGAGGATCATGGATCCCCGATCGCGCCCGGATGATGGCATCGGTGACAAGTTGCACCGCCTCGTCCTGTCCCACCACCCGCTCATGCAGTATCTGCTCCAGGCGGAGCAGCTTGTCGCGCTCGCCTTCCTGCAGCCGGCTGACCGGGATGCCCGTCCAGCGGGCCACGATAGCGGCAATCTCGTCCTCGGTCACCACCTCGCGGAGCAGACGCTGGCCGCCCTGCCTGCCCGCCAGGCCCTGCTCCTCCGCATCGAGCCGACGCTCAAGTTCCGGCAGCTTGCCGAGCCTCAGTTCGGCAGCCTTATTCAGGTCATAGTCGCGCTCGGCCTGCTCGGCCTCCTGTCGCAGTTGCTCCATCTCCTCGCGCAGCGCCTGCACCCGGCGGAGTGCCTGGCGCTCGGCTTCCCACTGGGCCCTCAGCGCGTCCGCCTCTGCCCGCAAGTCGGCAAGCTCCCTGCGAAGGTCGTTCAGTCGCGCCACGCTCGCGGGATCGTCTTCCTTGGCCAGCGCCGCCTCCTCAATCTCCAGCCGCATCACCCGGCGGGTGAGTTCGTCGAGTTCGGCCGGCATCGAGTCGATCTCGGTGCGGATCACCGCGCATGCCTCGTCCACGAGGTCGATGGCCTTGTCTGGGAGGAAGCGGTCGGAGATGTAACGGTGGCTCATCGTCACGGCCGCCACGAGCGCGCCGTCGGCGATCTTCACCCCGTGAAAGACCTCGAGCCGCTCACGGAGCCCGCGCAGGATCGACACCGCGTCCTCAACTGCGGGCTCGTCGACCATGATGGGCTGGAAGCGGCGCTCCAGGGCAGCATCCTTCTCGATGTGATTGCGGTACTCATCCAGCGTCGTCGCGCCGATCATGTGCAGCTCGCCCCTGGCTAGCATCGGCTTGAGCATGTTCCCCGCGTC
Source organism: uncultured Actinomycetota bacterium (assembly GCA_963818995.1). Lineage (GTDB taxonomy): Bacteria > Actinomycetota > Actinomycetes > Streptosporangiales > Streptosporangiaceae > JAJYUU01. Next base: position 45,914 of record CAWFUM010000019.1, read on the forward strand.
CATGGCACCCTCAGCTGCGCCCGCGCCGACAACTGTGTGCAGCTCATCGACGAACAGCAGGATGCGCCCGGCCGCCGCCCTGACCTCGCTCAGCACTGCCTTGAGCCGCTCCTCGAACTCGCCGCGGTACTTGGCACCAGCGATCAGCGAGCCCATGTCGAGGCTGAATATTGTCTTGTCCCGCAGGCCCTCGGGCACGTCACCGCGGGTGATGCGCTGCGCCAGGCCCTCGACTATCGCTGTCTTGCCGACGCCGGGATCTCCGATCAGCACCGGGTTGTTCTTGGTCTTGCGGGACAGGATCTGGATCACCCGCCGTATCTCCGCGTCCCGGCCTATCACCGGGTCGAGACGCCCGCCCGCAGCATCCGCCACCAGGTCCTGGCCGTACTTCGCCAGGGCCTCGTAGGCGACCTCTGGCGTAGCCGAGGTGACCCGCTGGCTACCCCGGATCCTGGCAAGTGCCTGCAGGAACGCGGCCCTGGTCACGCCCTCCTCCTGCAGGAGCTTGCCCGCGCCTGTCGCCGGGCCTTCCGCGAGCAGCGCCAGGACAAGATGCTCGACCGAGACATACTCGTCCTTCAGGCGGCCGGCTTCCTGCTCGGCGTCGTCGAGCAGCCGGGACAGCCGCTGAGTGACGGCGACCTGGCCGGGCGCCACGCCGGGCCCGCTGACCCGGGGGCGTCGCTCAAGCCCGGCCTCCAGCGCCTTGCTCAGCCGGTCGGGATCGGCGCCGACCTGGGTCAGCAGGCGCGGCACAATGCCCTCTGGCTGCTCGAGCAGCGCGAGCAGGAGATGTTCGGCGTCGACCTCGGTATGGCCGAAGCGCAGCGCTCTGGTTTGCGCATCATGCAGAGCTTCGGTTGATTTCTGAGTCAGCCGGTTCGGGTCCATAATCTGACCACCCTCCTGGCCATCGAAGGCCGCCGCTGGGCCGCCTCAAGCGCTGAGATCCGGTCGAGCAGATCGAGCACAAGTCCGATGGCGGCGTAGTTAAGGCCGAACCCGGCCCGCAGCCGCTGGATCCTGGCCACGGATCCGACCTGCTCCGGAGCGAACCACAGGCGACCCCCGGAATCACGGGCGGCATCGAGGGCACCGAGCACGACCAGCCTGCGGATCATTTCTGGGTGCAGTCCGACGGCCGCGCCGAATGAGTCAATGTCGAGCCGCGCCGCGCGGACCAGGGCATAGCTCACTAGCCTCTCCTCGGGTCGAAGTCGGATACGGCGGCAAGTTGCCTGAATAGCTGCTGCTCCTCCTTCGTCGGCTTCGGCGGCACCATGATCCGGGCCTCGGCGAGCAGGTCACCCGGCTTGCCCTTGGGATTGGGCATGCCGCGCCCGCGGAGCCGGAGCCGCTTGCCGCTCGATGTGCCCGGCGGAACCTTCACCTTGGCCTCGCCGCCGGGCGTCGGAACGGCGAGCGACGTGCCGAGCGTGGCCTCCCAGGGCGCGAGCCGCAGTTCGACGTGCAGATCGCGGCCCTCCAGCCGGAAGATCTTGTGCTGCGCGATCCGCACGACGAGGTACAAGTCGCCGGGGGGAGCACCGTCGCTCCCGCGACCGCCCTGGCCAGCCAGCCGGATCCGCTGGCCGTCGGTGACGCCGGCCGGGATCGTGACCTCCAGCGTTCGCGGTCCGCCAGGCCCGGATACGGTGATCGACCTGCGGACGCCGCGGTAGGCATCCTCGAGGCTCAGCTCGATCTCGGCCGTCTGGTCGGCACCCCGGACCGGTCCCCAGCTGCTTCCGGCACGTCCTCCGAACAGGCCGCCGAGCAGATCGTCGAGGTCCACGTCAGCGCCGGTGGCGTACCTGAAGCCGCCGCCGTCGGCCGCCCGCCCGGCGCCGGCGCCGGCGCGTGACCCGGCCCGGGACCGGCGCCAGGTCTCGGGATCGGCGTCGTCGCGAACCTGGCGGAAGTCAGGCCCGAATGCGTCGTAGCGGCGGCGGGTCTGCGGATCAGACAGGACGTCGTAGGCCTCGGAGACGTCCTTGAATCGTTCCTCAGCCGCCGGATCGGAGTTGACATCCGGGTGATAGGCGCGCGCCAGCTTGCGGTAAGCGCTCTGGATCTCATCCTGGCTAGCGTTCCTCGGCACGCCCAGGATCTTGTAGAAGTCCCGGTCTCCAGGCATCAGACCGCCTTTGCGACGACAACCTGCGCGGGCCGCAACTGGCGGTCCCCGTCGCCGTAGCCAGGCCGGACGACTTCGACAACGGAGCCGTCCGGCACCCCCGTGGCCTCGCGGGATGCGACAGCCTCGTGCCGGGCGGGGTCGAACGGGGTCCCGAGGTCGTCACGGCGGGGGTATCCGAGCTGGGCGAGCACGCCAATGGCCTGGTCTCTGACTGCCGTTATCCCCTGGATGATGGAACCTGGATCGGCGTGCGCATGAGCCAGCGCGCGCTCGAGGTTGTCGACCACAGGCAGCCATTGCCCGGCCACCTGCACCTGAGCGTCCGCCCGGGCCTGGCTGACCTGGCTCGCGCACCGCTTGCGCAAGTTCTCCAGGTCAGCCAGTGCGCGCAGTCGCAGGTCCTCGAGCTCGGCAATCCGTGCTGCGGCGTCGGCTACGCCGGGCTCCTCCCGGCCAGGTGATCCCCGGCCGTGCGACGCGTCGGCGTCAGGGCCCGGGCCGCCAGGGCCAGTGCCCTGCCCGGCTGCGGCATCCTGCCGCAGCCGGGCGGGCGGGGGAGACGACTGGCGGTCTGGCCCGGCCTCCGGTCCGCCTGCGTGCTCACTCATCTGCGCTGAATTCGGCGTCGATCACGTCGTCATCGCCGGGAACCGGCGGCGGCTCCTGCTCACCCGGCGGGGGTCCCTGGCCTGCCGCCCCGAGGCTCTGGTACACCTGCTGCAGCTCGGCGGTGAGGGTCCGGATCCGGTCGACCGGGGTCTCTTCCTTCATCAACTGCCGCGCGTCAGCGACCAGGTTCTCCGCCCGTGCCTTCTCGTGCACGGGCACGGCATCCCCGCGCTCGGCCAGCATGCTCTCCACCTGGTGCGCGACAGTATCCAGCTCGTTGCGCGCATCGGTGACCTCGCGCAGGCGCTTGTCTTCGTCGCGGTGCTGCTCGGCGTCCTTGATCATCCGCTCGACTTCGGCCTGGTCCAGGTTGGAGCTCTCGCTGATCGTGATCCGCTGCTCGGCCCCGGTGTCCTTGTCCCTGGCCGAGACGTTCAGGATCCCGTTGGCGTCAATGTCGAAAGTGACCTCGATCTGCGGCGCGCCCCGCGGGGCAGGCCGGATGTTCTCGAGCCGGAACCGGCCGAGAACCCGGTTGTCCGCGGCCCGTTCGCGCTCCCCCTGAAGCACGACCACGTCCACAGCTGACTGCTGGTCCTCAGCCGTGCTGAACACCTCCGTGCGCCGGGCCGGGATCGTCGTGTTGCGCTCGATGATCTTGGTCATCACGCCGCCCAGGGTCTCGATCCCCAGCGACAGCGGCGTGACATCGAGCAGCAGGACATCCTTGACCTCGCCCTTGAGCACGGCAGCCTGCACCGCCGCGCCCAGCGCGACGACCTCGTCCGGGTTGACGGTCATGTTCGGGTCCTTGCCGCCCGTCAGCCGCCGTACCAGGCTCTGAACAGCCGGGATGCGCGTGGACCCGCCCACCAGGATGACCTCGTCGATGTCATTGTCGGTCAGCTTGGCATCTGCCAGGGCCTGCCTGACCGGAGCGGTGGTGCGCTCGACCAGATCAGCGGTGATCTTCTCGAAGGAAGACCGCATCAGGGTGGCGTTAAGGTGCTTAGGCCCGGACGCGTCCGCCGTGATGAACGGCAGGCTGACCGATGTCTGAGTGACTGAGGACAGCTCAACCTTGGCCTTCTCTGCCGCCTCAAAGAGGCGCTGCAACGCCTGCGGGTCCTTACGCAGGTCGATCCCGTTGTCGCGCTGGAACTCGTCGGCCAGGTAGTCGACCACCCGGCCGTCGAAATCATCACCGCCCAGGTGCGTGTCACCGGCCGTCGAGCGGACCTCAACCACACCGTCCCCGATGTCGAGGATGGAGACGTCGAACGTCCCGCCGCCGAGGTCGAACACAAGAACCGTCTCGTTGCTCTTCTTGTCCAATCCGTAGGCCAGCGCCGCCGCCGTGGGCTCGTTGATGATCCGCAGCACCTCCAGTCCGGCAATCTTGCCCGCGTCCTTGGTCGCCTGACGCTGAGCGTCGTTGAAATAGGCGGGCACCGTGATAACCGCCTCGGTGACCTTCTCCCCCAGGAACTTCGACGCGTCCTCCGCGAGCTTGCGCAGCACGAGCGCGGAGATCTCCTCAGGCGCATAGTCCTTGCCGCTAATGCGGAACCTGGCCGCGTCGTCCGGCCCGGCAATGACATCGTAGGAGACGGCGTTCAGCTCGCTTTGGATCTCGCTGTAACGCCGGCCGATGAAACGCTTGGCGGAATAGATTGTGCCCTTGGGATTCAGGATCGCCTGGCGCCTGGCCAGCTGACCGACCAGCCGCTCGCCCTGAGGAGTGAAGGCGACCACGGACGGCGTCGTTCGCGATCCCTCCGCGTTGGGGATGACCGTTGGCTTCCCGGCCTCCGTTGCCGCGATCACTGAGTTGGTGGTGCCGAGATCGATGCCGACTGCCGTTGCCATACCTACCTCCTGAACGGCTGAGACGTGCTCACGCGACTGACTCAGGCCGGTTGGTGACCTCGATCCGGCTGGGCTGGCCCTCCTCCGACTTCGGAACTCTGACCGTCAGCACGCCGTCGGCAAGCTCCGCGGTCACCTCGCGGGCCTTGATGTCGCCGGGGAAGACAGTTCGGTACGCGAACTGGCCGGTGCGGCGAGAGCTGCGATGGCGCTTCCCGTCAGCCGGTGGCTCAATTTCGCCGGTGACTTCCAGCTCCCTGTCCATCACCTGCACGTTCAGCTGGTCCTTGTGCACGCCCGGCAGTTCGATATGGACGACATAGGAGTCATCGGACTCAGTGAGGTCCGCGGCAGGCGACCAGGGCATTTCGGCAGCGACCGGGGCGGCATCCCCGAACGCGCCATTCAGCAGCTGGCCTATGCGCTCGTAAATGTCCTCGAATTCGCGCGCCGGATCGGCCCGGCCGGCTGTCCGTCTCATGGTCCGGGCGGGAAGCATCACCATGGCAGGCCTCCTGCGCTTACGAGTGGTGGGCTAGTTGCTTCGTCGCCACTACACTCCCGCGAGCGGCACGGCCCTCACATCCACAGACCGGCTAGTGCAAGGCGGACGGACGCGTGCGCGAGACTCGCCACCCGGACGACTCGGCATATGCAGGAATCTTGCGATAGCGGGGCGTTAACGCCACGAGGGGCGAACCTGGTCAGGACTGGCGTAGCGCCCGCAACGTGTGCCAGGCTCGAGTTGCTAGCTGCAGGTTGAACTGGGTGTCAGGGCTGCTGAGGTCATGGCCGGATACCTCGCGGATGCGCCTGAGGCGGTATTTCAGCGTGCTGCGGTGCACCGAGAGCGCCATGGCTGACGCGCTATAGTTGCCGCCGCAGGCCAGGTACTCGCTCAATGTCCTGACCAGCTGATAGCCGTGCTCGGCGTCGTAGTCCATGAGTCCGCCCAGCCAGTCGCGGACGAAGGACTCCATGCCGGAGGTGTCCGTCTCTGTGGCCAGGACCTGGTAAACACCAAGATCGTCAAAAAGCGTAATCTGCTCGCTCCCGCCCACTGCCTTCTGAATCCGGAGCGCCAGCTGGGATTCCCGATAGGACCGGGGGAAATCGGCGATCTCGTGGCAGAGTCCGCCCACGCCTATCGAGCAGCGCGTTCCGTGAAGCTCAGCCATGACGCAGGCGTGGAACCGTTCCCAGGGCGCATCCGTGTCCGCCAGCAGAACCACGTCGGCCAGCCTCGCGGCCACCAGTGACCCTACCCGGACAGTTCTGGCCGCCCGGCTGACGGCATGGAAGAAGGTGTCTATCTGACCGCTGGCGGTGGGCACGCCCTCAAGCGCGACGACCCGATGCGGCCGGCCGAGATCGTAGCCCAGCGCCTGCGCAAGAGTGCTGGCGACTTGTGCGTCCGCTCCTGTGACAAGTTCGAGCACGAGATTGCTGCGCGCGCGAGCCTGCGACTCGACCAGTGTCTGCATGCGCGCAACTTCCATGGCCAGCACCATCGTGGCGTGCTCAACGGCAACCCGTTCAGCTTCCCCGGCGGTCCGGTCAGGATCGGCAAGCACGAGAATGCCCACCGGGACACCGGCGAGCCGGGCGACCGAGATAAGGTGATCGCCGTTTCTCGTCGTGCCCTCTGCCCGCATCATCCGCCCTGGCCGTCGTGCCTGGCGATCCGCGGGACTCTGTGCGGGCGGATCCGGTCGGCCGGGACCTGCCCAGCTAATCAGGTTTCCGAATGAGTCCTCGATCCCGGCAGCGTGGTCAGTGAGTTCGTAGATCGCCCTTGTTATCCCGTCATGCCCTTCGCCCCGCAGTGCCACCTGGGTGAGCCGGTCATGAATCTCCATGCTGCGGCGCAGGGCCAGGTTGGCGGCTCGCAAGCCCGCTGCCTGTGCTCGCTCACGGCAATGCAGGCGGGCGCTGGCCAGGGCCACGCCTGCCTGCCGCGCCAGAGCCTGAAGCAGCAAACGGTCGCTCTCCGACGGCTCGTCGGCGGCGCCAACGACCAGGCAACCAGCCCAGCCGTGCCCGGCAGGAATCGGATAAGCCCAGGCCCATGGCTGCCCGTCCATCGCAATGCGCCCGCCAGCCGAGGATCTGGCGGCCCGCGTGACATCTGCAGGCGGAAGGTCGCAGCCCTGTCGGCCGATCTCCTGCCAGGCCAGGTCCAGCAGGATGCCCTCGGTCGTGCACGGCACCAGTGACTCCGCCGCGCTCCCGACCAGCTCCAGGATGCGGTCCTGGTCGTCTTGCATATTCAGCTGGAGCGACAGCGTCAGGAGCTTGCGGAGAGCAGCGATCTCATCGCTCCGGACGGCTGTCACCTGATCCCGCCCGGCATGATCAGCGCCGACCACGGCTAGGAACCCCTGGGCGCAGGACTTGCCAGGTCAGAATGACTCCGGCCTGAACGGTGAGCGCTCGGTCGGAGTCGGCACGTGTCCCCGGTCGCCCGGTGTAGTGCCGCTCCGCCTGCGGCCCGGTCCCCCGAAGCCAGACGACGCAATTACCCGCAGCTGACGCGCTCATCATGAGCCGCTCCCTCGCGGCCACCCAGTCTAGCCCCGGCTCAGCGCGATCGGGCACCCGGACGAGGGGCAGCGGAGCGGTACGAAAGGAGCTGGTCCGCCAGAGTAGGACGACCTGGTCGCGGACCTGGAGGACGGCCTTCATCCGCCGGGGCCGAGGTTGAGCCGAATAAACGGAGAACGCCCGGAATCGACGCCGAGGGCACCAGCTGACGGGTTTGCGTATCGCCGCGAGGGATCATGAGCGCCAGCATGCTGGCTGGGCGCGGCACGAGCTATCAGGCAGCAAACGGAACTAGCCGCCCTGACGATGTACCGGACCGACTCGCCAGGGAGCCTTGCAGTACGTACCTGGAACGGAGGCAGCAGTGACGACATCCGGCGATCCGCACCTAATCCTGGTGCGACCGGTCGAGCCGCATGTACTGCTCGCCCCTGCACTTCCTGACAGACGAGCGCATACGACTTCGTCGCGATTCCGACGGCGAGGTGTCCATCGTCGAGCTTTTCTGGACGCCAGCCCAGCGCATGGGCGACCCGGCCGGCGTTCGAGTGGATGCTGAGGAAGGAGCCGTCATGCCGGTGATGGGCTTTACCAAGTTTGAGCAATTCTTCCGCGCGGCCGGCCCGGTCCAGGTTGACCGCGACGACGTCAAGCGCTACCTGGACTTCGTGAACGAAGCCATCTACGACATGCTCCTGATCGGTCAGGCAGCGGCGAAGGCGAACGCCCGCGACATCATCGAGCCCTGGGATCTGCCAGTGGCCGGCGGGCTGCAGGGTTGCATGCACCAGTTCCGCCGCATCGACGAGGACTTCGACCTCCAGCCCATTCTCGAGTACGTCGCCGCCCGGCCACCGCTCGATTCCGCCCTCAGCGATGAAACCCAGGCCCGGCTGCCTGAGTTGTTCGGCGGCATCACCGTCGCCCTTGTCAGGGTATTCAAGATCCTCGACACACAGATCAAGGCCGTGCACACCGAGGAATGGGAACGGGCATTCGCCGTGCTCCGCATCCTGATCTGAGTGGCCGGCGCCCGTGGAGCGGAACGGGCGTGAAGAAGATCGCGTTGCACCGTGACGCGCGGCGCGCCCGTTCACATTCATGAGTTCGGTTAATGCCCGGCCCCTGTCGCTGCCTGACCAGCCGGTACTCACCGAGCCTGCGATCGCGGATTTCTGCCGGCGCAGTACATGTCGTAGCCTCGGCTGGGACTACGAAGCTAACCCCATCGTGACAACAGCCCCGGGGAGGTTCACCGTGCGGCTCACGAGCATGATCACGCGCCGGGACAAGCTCGCCGGTGCCGCCGGCCTGGCGGTACTGGCCGTGCTGGCCGCGGCGTGCTCGAGCGGCGGCCAGCCAGGCAGCGTGTCCGGCGGCGGGCCGGGAACCGCTAGCGCCGCCGCGGGCCGCGGGCCTGCCATCACGATTACTCCGGCGAACGGCGCCAGCGCCGCTGATCCGTCCGCCGGCATCACCGTGACCGCGGCCAGCGGCACCCTCACCAGTGTCAGCGTCCGCGCAGGCGGCGTCACTGTGCCCGGCAGCTTCGCGGCAGCGAGGCGGAGCTGGCACAGTTCCTGGGCGCTCAGCGTGTCCAGCACTTACCAGGTGAGAGCGACTGCTGCCGAGCCCGGAAGCGGCAGCAAGACCGTGACCAGCACGTTTCGCACGCTGGCTCCGAGCCGCACCTTCCGTACCGAAATCTTCGAGGGCTACGGGCAGAAGTACGGCGTCGGCATGCCGGTCATCCTGACGTTCAGCGAGCCGATCACAGACAAGGCCGCCGTCGAGCGCTCACTGGAGCTGACGACCTCTAAGCCGGTCGTCGGCGCGTGGTACTGGGACGGCGATCAGACACTCGACTTCCGGCCGCGCGACTACTGGCCCGCGAATACGACGGTGACCTTCACCGGGCACCTGAACGGCGTGGCAGGCGCGCCCGGGATGTACGGGGACCACACGCTCACGCAGACATTTGACATCGGCGACTCGGTCGTCGCAGTTGCGAGCACGGCAACGCACCGGACCCAGATTTATGTCAATGACAAGCTCCGCTACAACTGGCCGATTAGCTCCGGCAAGCCCGGCGACGCCACCCCGGACGGCAGCTATCTCACCATTGAGAAGGGGAACCCGGTGCGGATGACCGGACCCGGATACAGCCTGCTGGTCCCGTGGTCGGTGCGGTTCACCTTCAGCGGCGACTACTACCACGACGCGTACTGGTCCGTCGGGGAGCAGGGTTTCGAGAACGTCAGTCACGGATGCGTCAACTTGTCCCCCGCGGACGCCGAGACCTATTACAAGCTCGCCGTGCCCGGCGATCCGATCACGATCAAGGCCAGCCCCAAGGGGGGCACCTGGGACAACGGCTGGACGGAATGGTTCCTCAGCTGGCCCGAGTACCTTAAGGGCAGCGCGCTGCACGAGGCGGTGGAAGCCGGGCCAGGCGGGAGCACGTTCGTGAATCCGGCCTCGCTGTCGCCGTCCGCGGCAACCGCGCCGCTGCAGACGGCAGCGGCCGGGAACTCGCGGGTGGCCTGATTCTCGTGGCGCTCAGCATTCGCGGCCAGGTGATGCGTCCGCCGATCAGGCCGGCGCGCGCGGTTCCGCCTCGCTGAGCGGAAGCTCGAGAAGCAGGGTAAGCCGGCCGCCCCATCCGCCCAGCTTTCGAGCGGACGCGGCCCAGCGCCGCACACAGGGCAGGCGGGCGGAGTTCCCCACGCGGCACTGAGCTGCCACCGTTCGCAGGTCTCGCAGAACCCCCAGGCCGGAGGCGGCGGGGCGGCCGTCACGCCACATCCGATGACCGCCGCGGCGGCTGACTGCGCACCTGCGCCGGTCCGGGCGATCCCTCCGCTGTTTCCAGGTCGTCGAGAATGCGGCGAGCCATGATCACCGGCCCGTCGGTCTTGATGTGCACCTCCCGGTACTCCTCATCGGGATAGCTGAACATCTTCTGCTGCTGTTCAATGGCCCACCGGTCCTGATCGATCACTGTGGGCGCGCCCGCGGCAATCGCCTCCGCCAGGCTCGCGCCGGGCGAACCCGCCCAGGTGGCACCGGCGCGGCACGACGTTGACCGCCGCCACACGTGACTGGACTCATCCCGCGGAGTGATGCTCTGGTACAGCACGAAGCCCTGGTCCTCGCCCGTGCCGAGACGTCCCGGCGGCGCGACAGTGACGACGACATGGAACAGGCCGGGCCCCACCATCGTGTGCTCCTGCACCTGGTCGGCGACATGGAGACCGAACCGGTCGCGTGTCATCGGCGGCAGCGTGAAGCCGTTCCGCCGCCTGATGGTCTTCAGGTACGGCAGGCCGTCGCGCTCGCCGCGCTCGATCTCGACTGGCACCCGCGCGTCCGCCAGCGAACCGATGTTGCCGGCGTGCAGCGGGTAGAAGTGGGTGAGATCGAACAGATTCTCAATCAGCAGCCGCGCGCTGGCCGCCACTTCCATGGCCCCGGTGTTGATGGTCTCCCAGTCAGCAGAGCCGATCTCCGGGGTGCGGGGCGGGTTCCCTGCGGGCTCGGCATCACCCGGCCAGAGCCAGACAACGCCGTCTTGCTCGGTCACGGGAAACTCCCGCTGGCGTGCGGTCCTGGGGATGGCCTGACCCGGCTCGTGCAGAGCCGGGATCGACACGCACCGGCCGGACGGGTCATAGGCGAATCCGTGGTAGGCGCACTCCAGCACGTCGCCGTCGAGCAGCCTGCCCTCCCAGAGCGGGAAGCGCTTGTGGGCGCAACGCGCGTCCAGCGCCACCGCCTGTCCCTGTCCCGTCCGCCACACCACCAGCGGCCGCCCCGCAATCACCTGCCCGGTAATGGTCGCGGGCGCGAACTCCGCCGAGAACCCGGCGACGTACCAGGCGTTGCGTATCACGTCAGCTCCCTGAGTTTGACGGCCAGCCCGGGGCTCATCGTCCGCGGGCGTCCGGGACGTCAGCCCGCCGGCGCCCAGGTGCAGCGATCCCCGGTCACCGTCCAGACGGTGTCGGCCGGCGGCGGTGCCCAGAACTCGACGAACGAGAAGTTCACGTCGGCGTCGTTCTCGAACCAGTGCTCCTCACCCGGTCCCACCAGAGCGCTGTCGCCGGCAGTGAGCCGGTAGGACTGCTCGCCGGAGTACAGCAGGCCGGACCCGGCCAGCACGCAGAAGACGTGATGGCAGTCGGTGTGGTAGTGAGCGGCCGCTGTGTCGCCGGGGTGGTAGCTGATCCGGTCCGCCCGGATCAGCTTCGCTCCGACCGGCACATCCTCGGTGACCAGGTCAAGCCGGTCGCGGGTGTCGCGGGTCGACACCAGATGCGGAAGTTCGGCGGCGGTCAGCACCTTGCGGAGCGGGGCCGGAGCGGTCGCTCCGATCGCTGCTGACTCGGCGATGAGAACGTCCAGGCCAGCCGGGCCCGCCTGCAACTCCAGGCCAGCGGAGCCGGCCAGCCACAGCATGCTCTCCGGCGCCAGCGCAAAATCCTCGCCCGCCGCGCGGCCTGAGCCCGTTCCGGCGATCACGTAGGCGACAGCTTCCTGACCGCCGAGCGGGATCTGCGGGCTGCCTGCGCCTGGCTCCAGCTGATAACGATCCGCGCGCATCGGCACAGCTACGCCGAAGGCATCAGCACCGGCCCAGCTCTGACTGACCCAGCCCGCGCCGCTGTGACGATCGAGCTGGCTTGCCGTGCGAACGACGGGCATATGCGCCTCCCTGGGCGAGATCAGCAGCGGCGACGGGCTTGCCAGTTGTCCGGCGCCACCTATCGCAAACGTTTGCAGCCAGTCTGACCGGCGAGCGCGTGCCGCGTCAATACGCGCCGGGCATCCGGCAGCCGCTGACCGCGGCGGCACAGGCTGCCGCCGCCGCGCTCGCGTAACCGCCGAGTTGCCTGGCGGCTACCCCGGCCGGGAAGCGCGTAGATCACGGCCATCAGCCCGCTCCGGCAGGGCAAAGATGGACGACGTGATGTCTCCACACTCGCCGGATGAGCACCATGGGCCGGCGCGCGGCTGAGACCAGAGCCGACCACCCGGGCTCAGAGCCGGACGGGCAGGCTCAGGGGGACGCGCGCGACCTCCGGGCCCGCATCGCCGAGCTGCCCCGGTCGCATCCATCCGCGCCCGGCTATGCGGGTGACCGGCGGCGGCCGGCGGCCCGTGACCGTCCGTCTTCCGGCGACCGTCCGGCTGTCGGTGACCGCCCGGCGACACCGGGGCGCCCAGACCTGCCGGACCGCCCGTCAGACCGCTTCGCGGATCGTCCGCCCGCCCGCCCGCCGGACCGCTTCGCGGATCGTCCGGCCGCCCGCCCGCCGGACCGCCCGTCAGACGGCACCGGAGACCATTCTGCTGACCGGTTGCGGGCCGGCGACATCCGGCTGACGACCGACCGGCGCAGCCACATTCTGGACGGCGACCAGACTGGCGGCGGACACCGGTACGGCGCCGGCCAGCGGGGAAAGACAGAATTTCCCGCAGACTGGACCGACGACCGCATCATCGGCGCCGTGCTCGGCGTCGCCCGCGAGCCTGGCCAGGCTCCGGAACGCCAGCACTGGAACGACCGCTGGCGCGTCAGCGGCGAGCGCGACGGGGTGCGGATCGCCGCGATCATCGAGCCGGACGGCCACATCTGGACCGCATGGCCGCGCGAGGGCTCTCCCGGCGTAGTGAAGAACGGACTGGAGGACACGTGATGGATGCGGCTGAGGTTGCCCGCCGGGCCGCTGCCCTGCCTGATCAGTTCGCGAGCAGGCTGCCTGACAGCACGCTCGCGGGACTCCGGCTCATGGACGAGGGCGGCGAATACGGCGAGCTCGTCATCGAGCTCGCTGCCGCGCTCGCCGCGACCGGAGCGCCGGTGACGCCGGCGGAACAGCGCGAACTCCTGGCGTTGCTGAAGGCAACAGGCATGCCGACCGGGCCGGCCGGGGAGCTGACCGTACGGGGCTGAGGGGTCCGTTCGGGGGGCATTCCCCTGATGCGCTGCCCGCCCCGACAGCCGGGGATTACTGCCCGCGGAAGGTGTCCTGGCCGGCACCGGCGGCGCGCCGCCGGCCGCCCCGCCGGGGTGCTGGTTCAGCGCATCGCGGACTGACACCGGGCCGCGGCCGTCAGTACGGTGCACAGTTTCCGGTCACAGCGGAGATATACGGATTAAAAAGAACTGCCCGGTAAGGTGACCACAACCACAGTAGAATCCGATATCGCGCTAACCGTTAAGTGCCGAGACACCGGATAGCAGGCTCAGGACAGAATGGCCGCGCCCCTCGCTCGCGTCACCGTTCAGGTTGCAGTGCAGTCGCAGTCCCGGCTGCTGCGCGACACGTTATCGTCGTGCCTGAACGTCCGGCCGGGCGTCTCCGTGGTCGGGATGGTAGCCGAGCCCGATCAGATGCCCGCGCTGTGTGAGTTGCGGCGCCCGGACGTTGCGATCTTTGATGCCGGCCCGCGCCTGAGCGAGATCTCCGGCCCGGTCGGCAATCTCATGCGCCGCTTCCCCGAGCTGAACGTGATCGTGACCTACCGGGACGCCAGCCAGGCCGCGCTGACGGCGGCCTGCCAGGCGGGCGTCGCCTCCCTGGTGCCGGAGGCCCACGGCCTGGAAGCCGTGCTCGCGCTCGTCCGCCGCAGGTCCGGGCGGCACGCGCGGCCCACGCCCGGCGGCATGACTGACCGTGAGCTCGAGGTCCTCATGCTCACCGCCTCCGGGCACAGCGGTCCGGAGATCGGCAGCCTGCTGGGCATCAGCCCGCTGACGGTCGACAACCTCAAGCGCCGCATCTACGCGAAGCTGGACGTCAACAGCGGCGCGCACGCGGTGTCGCGGGCGGCGTCACTGGGCATCCTGGACCAGCGCCCCGGCCCTGCTCCGGAGCGCCGCGAACCGCCCAGTGATGACTTCGCGGTCCTGACGGTCGTGGCGGGCGAGGCCGGCGCCGCCCGCGACCAGGTGCTGCGGGTCCTCGTCCGCAGCGCCCAGTCCTTCGTGCTGGTGCACAAACCCGAGCCGCTGGCCCGCGCCCACTGGGCCCGCTGGCACCGGGGCCCGATCGTGGCGGCGCTGGTCGACCCGGAGCCTGACGGCTGGAGTGTGGTGCACGACCTCGGCGTGCCCGCGATCCTCGTGCACAGTAAGCCCCTCGGGCCGCCCGAGGTCGCCGACGCGCTGACTCTCGGCGCCAGCTCGCTCGTGTCAGCCGAGACGATCGACGACCATTTCCTGTCGGTGCTCCGGATGGCGAGTCAGGGCTACCTCGTCGTCGACTCCTCCCCGATGCGGCCACTGATCGGCGCTGTCCGCGCCCGGTGGGATCAGCACGCACCTGGCCGCGGAGATCTGCCCGAGCTGACGGTGCGGGAGAGTGACATTCTCAGGTCCGGGGCGCAAGGTCACTCCATCAGGGAGACCGCGCGGGCACTCGGCATCGCGCCGAAGACCGTCGAGAACATCCAGACCCGGCTCTTCCGCAAGCTCGGCGTACGCAACCGGGCCGGGGCGCTCGCGGTGGCCAGTGCCTTCGGGATCCTTCCCGCCAGCGCCGTTCCGGCCAGTCCGCCGGTGACATCCGGCGAGGCGAGCGACCCGCGGCTGGCCTACCGCAGGCCGTAACAGCGCGCACCCGCCCGGCGGGTTCGCCGCGCGCCGTTGACACGGCCCGGCCGGCTCGCGACAGTGCCGGTATGGACCTGGCGTTCGATATGTTCGGGACCCTGGCCGACACGGGCAGCGTCAGCCGGGAGCTAGCACCTGAGTGCGGCGATCGCGCGGATGACGTCGCGGCCCTCTGGCGGCGAAAGCAGCTCGAGTACATGTTCCGGGTCACTGCCATGGGGCAGTTCCCGTCATTCGCCGACCTCACCCGGTGGAGCCTGGCAAGCGCACTCGCCGAGTCCGGGTTCTCGCTGCCGGAAGCGCGTGCCGTGCACCTCGCCGGGGCCTACCGCCGGCTGCTCCCCTACCCCGACGCCGGGCCGGCCCTGACCGCGCTGCGCGATCAGGGCCACGCGATCACCGTCTTCAGCGTGGGCCCGCTCGCGTGGCTGAGGGAACTCACCAGCAGTTACTCCGGCCTGATCGATGACCTTGTGAGCGCCGAGCAGGCGGGCGTGTACAAGCCGCATCCCGGCATCTACCGCTACCTGCTGGCGCGCAGGAACTCGCCGCCGCCGTCATCGGTGCTGCTCGTGTCGTCGAACCCGTTCGACATCATCGGGGCAGCCGGGGCCGGCCTGCGGACCGCCTGGTGCCGGCGGCATCCGGATGCCCTCTTCGATCCGTGGGGGCCACGCCCGGAGCTCGTGATCTCCGGTCTCGCCGGACTCACCCAGGTGCTCACCGCCGGCTGACCAGTGGCGGCGCGGGTCAGCTGCGCCGCGCCGGGCTCGCCGCGGCGCCGGGAGCAGGAACGGCCTCGTCTTCGCCGGCCGACGCGGCTGCGACGGCGCTGGGCGCGGCCCTCAGCTCCTCAAGCCGTCGCTTCGACGGCAGCAGCACCAGCGCGAGGATCACGCCCGCGCCGAACAGGCCGGCGGATACGGCGAACGCGACCATGTACCCGTGCGTGGCCGCGGTGGCCAGCGCCAGGCTGCCGGAGTGGTGCAATGCCAGGTAGCCGGCCGTCGCCGTGAGCGCAATCGTGCTCAGCGCGGCCGTGCCCACGGAACCGCCGACCTGCTGCATGGTGTTGACCAGGGCCGAGGCGACACCGGAATCCTGCTGCGGCACGCCGGCCGTCGCGGTATTGATCGCCGGGGCGATGATCATGCCCATAGCCAGTCCCATGGCCAGCAGCGACGGCAGGACGCTGACGGCGTAGCCCGAGGTCACCGACAGCTGGGTGAGGTAGGCCATGGCGCCGGCCCCCAGCAGCATCCCGGAGGCAATCAGGGCCCGCGGCCCGAACCGGGGCAGCAGGATGATGCTGGAGATATTCGAGCTGAGCAGGATGCAGGCGATCAGCGGCAGGAAGGCCAGCCCGGCGGCGACCGGGCTGTAGCCCCTGACCGTCTGCAGGTAATAGGTCAGGAACAAGAAGACGCCGAAGATCGCAATGCCGGCGACGCCCACCGAGACATAGGCGCCGCCGCGAGCACGGCTGAGTATCACCCGCGGCGGCAGCAGCGGATGGCTGATGTGCTGCTCGACGTAGCCGAAGCCGGCCAGCAGCGCCAGCCCGGCGACCAGCGACCCCACGGTCAGCGGCGCGCCCCAGCCCGCCGTCTCCGCGTGCGAGAACCCGAACACGATGCAGAACAGTCCTGCCGACGCCAGCAGCGTCCCGGCCCAGTCCAGCCGGAGCCTGCTGACGGGCTTGGACGTCCGCATGTAGATCAGCGCGCCGGTCACGGCGATCGCGGCGAAGATCAGGTTGACGTACAGCGTCCAGCGCCAGGACAGGTACTCGGTGAGAACGCCGCCGAGGATGAGGCCGACGCCACCGCCGCCGGCCGCGACCGACCCGAAGACGCCGAACGCCCGGCCCCGCTCCCGCGGATCGCGGAACGTGCTGACCAGCGTGCCCAGCGCCGACGGGGCCAGGATCGCGCCGAACGCGCCCTGCAGCGTGCGCGCGGTCACCAGCATGCCGAACGAGGTAGCAGCGCCCCCGAGGGCCGAGGCGACGGCGAACCCGATCATGCCGGTGATGAACACCCGCTTGCGGCTGAACATGTCGCCGAGCCGGCCGCCCAGCAGCAGCAGGCTTCCGAACGCCAGCGCGTACGCGGTCACGACCCACTGCCGGTCGCCATTAGGGAAGCCGAGCGCGCGCTGCGCCGACGGCAGCGCGATGTTGACCACGGTCGCATCCAGCACGACCATGAGCTGGGCCACGGCCACGATGACCAGGACGAGCCAGCGATGATCGGAGCTGGCGCCCTGACCGGCGCCGGGCTGACGGGCTGACTGCTCCAACGAGATCTCCCTGTACGCAATCGTCCGTGCGGGTACGGAGGCGCTACCGGGGGCCGGAGCAACGCCTGCTCGGCTAGCCGGAACTACGGACCCGGCGTCATTGCAGGCAGATGGCTAGTTTACGGGAGCGCGGAATGCCGCCGGCCGGCCGGGGTGAGCGACTCGAGCAGCAGGCCGAGGTCGACGGTCGCGATGCGGACGGATGAGTCACTGCAGCCGTACGGCAGCACGACGCGGTCGCCATGCAGCATCGCACCGCACGAATACACAACGTTCGGGACATAACCCTCGCGTTCGGACTCGTCCGCGACCAGCAGCGGCTCACTGAGCGATCCGATCACGCGCTCGGGCCGCTCCAGGTCGAGCAGCATGGCCCCGATGGAGTACTCGCGCATGGGCCCGACCCCGTGGGTGAAGACCAGCCAGCCCGCGGGCGTCTCGATCGGTGAGCCGCAGTTGCCGAGCTGGATCAGCTCCCACGGACGGACCGGACTTTGCAGGGTACTGGCCTCGCCCCAGCGGTAGCCGTCGGCTGAGTACCCGATCGCGTTGTTCTCGCGGTCGCAGCGGGACAGCGCCGCGTAGCGCCCGCCGATGCGACGCGGGAACAGCGCCATGCCCTTGTTGCTGGCCGCCGGGCCTGACAGCGGGGACACGGTGAACGTCGCGAAGTCCGCGGTCTGCAGCAGATGCGGCGCGACGTGCGAGCCGTCAAAGGCCGTGTAGGTCGCGTAGTAGGCCGCCGTGCCGCCATCGGTGAACCGCACGAATCTGGCGTCTTCCATGCCCTGGCACTCGGCCGGGCCGGCCGGCCACAGCACTCGCTCGGACAGCGCCGTGCGCTCGTCGAACTCCACCACGTAGCTGGACTCGGCAATGCGCCGGACCCGGCCGGCCAGTACCGCGGAGTCGGCCCTGGTGACGCGCTGCCGGGCGAGCTCGGCCAGTGCCACGTCCAGCTCGGCAGCGGTGAAGCGGGACGGGAGCAGATCCCACAGGAAACGCGCGTTCTCGTCATCGACAGCGACCTCGCCGAGCTGCGCCCGGAAAAGATCACGATCGTAGGAAACGGGGTAGACCCGGCCGGTGTCGAGAAAACGGGCCGCGGGGTCGAGACGAAGGCCCGCGTCGCTTGCGACACCCGTCCTGAATTCAATGCTCGACAGGTGACCTTCGCCGACGGCGCGCAGGCTCATCACGAAGCGCACGTCACCCGGCGCGCAGCCAGCCTGGTCCGGGTGCGCGACTATGGACGGGTTGAACAGCGCCGCCGCCTCGAGGGCGTACTCCTGAGTGAAATACGCCCCGATCAGCAGCCGCCGGGAGCGGCCAACCGGTATGTCGTCGCCGATCCGGTGCGCGACCTGCCGGAAGTTGTGTTCCAGCGTCCCGGCCAGGTCCCGGTACCGGGCGGAGAACCGGGCCAGCGTGCGCTCAAAGGCGCGCTCGGCCTCGTCCTCGCTCAGGCGGAGGATGCGGTCGATGACGGCCATCGCGCGAGATTCGCCCTTGATCAGCGCCTCCTGGCCGGGCACGAACAGGCGGCCGAGCGTGCGCGACGGGTCCGGCGCCAGCCGGCAGTCCCACCGGGTGAGCAGCTCACTCATGCAGATGGCGCCTGCGCTCGCCCGCGAGCGGCCAGCCTCGCGCCCAGCTGGAGCACGGAGATCATCGCGAGGGTTGACTCCGCGCCCTGGTTGCGGCTGCGCCCGTCGCGGCTGAGGCCGTCGCTGCCGCCGCCGCTTCGCTCGTCGAGGAGCGGGATTTTCGCGTCGTTGTCACCGAGGAACCAGGACACGCTCATGTCCAGTCCGGCCAGCCAGTTCGCGTCGCCCGTCGCGTTGGCGGCCCGGACGCACGCATCTGCCAGCGCGGCAACCTCGATCGGCTGCTGATCAAAGCCAGGGCGCGCCTCGCCCCGGCTCCAGCCCCCAGCGGGCACGACTGACAGGTGCCCGGCCCGCGTCTCGAGTGCGAGCAGCCAGTCGAGCATGCGCAGCCCGTCATTCAGTACCTGGTCCCGGCCCAGCTTCCAGCCGGCCACGATCACGGCCTCGGCGAGCGCGGCGTTTGCGTAGGTCAGCCTCGGCATCGGCCAGGCCCAGCCCGGGTCCGCTGACGGCTGGCCGATGACGGTAACGGCCGTGTCGAGCAGCCTCAGCGCGCCGGCGTGGTCCGGCCAGGTGTCGAGTACCTCGGCGGCCCCGAGCGCCGCGAATGCCATCGCGTGCGGCCAGGTAGAGGACACTTCCGAACTGCGGCTGAACCGGAGCAGCGCGTCGTCGCGGATCCCGGCCGTCGGGCCGCGGGCCGCGGCCGTGCCGAGGCCCCACAGCGCCCGGCCCCAGCAGTCCTCCGTCCCCGGCTGATCGTGCCAGTGGCGGTCGTACCCGAGGCGGTTGCGGAACCGTCCGTCCGCGGCCTGGGCCTGCGCGAGAAAGTACAGGTAGCGCCGCCCGAGCGTGACGATGTCGGGCGCTGGCGACGGCTCACGGCACACGACCACCAGGCCGCGGGCCACGTCGTCGACGCAGTAGCCCAGGTCATGCCGGGGCACGATGCCCTCGGCATGCTCAAGCAGGCCGACGGTGTCGGTCAGTCGCTGCAGGTGCCGGAACGGAGCGGCCGGGCTGGTCATGCGGGCGCTCCTTCCCTGTCCACGGCGAGCGAGGACGCCAGTTCACGGTACGACCGCGCGACCGCGGGCCACAGCAACTGCGGGGCGAGGTCCGCTGAATACCGGCCCATCTTCGCGGCCAGCCCGGGCTCCGTCAGTACCCGGCCGAGCGCGCGGGCGATGCCAGCCGGGTCCTGGCGTCCGACCAGCAGGCCCGGGCCCGCGCCCAGAAGTTCGACGGCGTGCGGGAAGCAGGTCGACACCACCGGCTTGCCTGCGGTCACCGCCTCGATCAGTACGCCCGACGTCACCTGCTCGAGCGAGTCGTACGGCAGCAGCACCACATCGGCGGCGCCGATCAGCTGACTGAGGGCGCCGGCGGGCAGGAACCGGTCATCGAAATGCACCCGCCCCTGCAGCCCCCGGTCCCTGGCCCTGGACATCAGTGACTGCCGGTAGGCCTCGCCCTCGCGGTCCAGCACCCGCGGATGAGTCTGGCCTGCCACCACGTAGTCAGCGTGCAGCCCGCGGTCGCGAAGCAGCGCGATCGCATCGATCGCGTGCTCGATGCCCTTGCCCGGTCCGATCAGGCCCCAGGTGAGCACGTTTTGCCGGGCGACCCGCGCTGTTCCGGCGGCAACGCGGTTGTCGGCGGCCCCGTGCGGAATGACGCTGACCTTGCCGGCCGGCACGCCGTAGACGTCCAGCAGCCGGGACCGGGCGGTGTGCGTCATCGTCACCACCGCGCTGGCTGCCGCCACCACGGCATCGAGTACCGCCCGCTGCCGGGGGGCGGGATGAGCCAGCACTGTATGGAGAACCACGATGACCGGCACGTACAGGGCCTCGAGCAGGGGTACCACATCCTGGCCGTCCGGCCCGCCATAGATGCCGTACTCATGCTGCACGATCACGACGTCGAAGGAGTTCAGCATCTCGGCCGCGGCAGCCGCACTGGTCCCGGACCCGGCGACCAGATCCTGCACGACCTCGCGGGCACCCGGCGGAGCGGGCTCGTCGAGCACGCGCACGACCGCGGCTTCGTCGCCGGGCCGGGCCAGCTGAGCCCGCAGCGCGGAGGTGAATGTGGCCAGGCCGCACTGCGTGGGCGGGTAAGTGCTGAGCAGGGCGTACCTCGTGGGCATGGTGCCAGCTCCCTGTCGTCGGTGAATCCGCGATGCGAGCTGCTGCGCGGCTGATCTTCAGGTCCCGGCTGCGGACCTGACCGTGGGAAAGCTCTGAAGCTGCCGGTCCAGGCCAGCTGCGCGCACAGCGTCAGCCACCTCCGGCGTCATGGCTGCCAGCCGCATTGAGCCGCCGAGTTGCCGGGCCCGGCGCCCGGTCCCGACCAGCACGGCCACGCCGCCGATGTCGATGTTGCTGACCAGCGACATGTCAATCACCAGCGCACTGCCGGGAGCAAGAACGCTGACCAGCTGCTCGCGCAGAGTCTGCGCGTAGGCGATGTCGAGAATGCCCGCCAGAACGGCGACGACCGCATCCCCCTCGCGCCGGGTGACCAGAGCCGGGTAGCTGACCTGGCTGGCAGCGGAGCTCCGGACGGTACTACTGGTCATCTCGACCAGCCCGGCCAGCGGCGAGCCGGCCATGACGACCAGGCCCTCGGCATGGACTCCTCCGGTAACCCCGGATAGCGAGCCTCCTTCGGCAACTGAGACCGGCGCGTAGTCGCGACGCTACAGCAGCGCCATAATACTAGCAACTTGTTTCTAGTAACATGCTTCCCAGCAGACCCCGCCCGTGCCGGCGGCCGCGTATGCTGATCCCCACTGCATTGAGTGGCAGCTTGACCGAGTTTCCGATCTGGTCCAGACCATGCGCTGACCTGAGATCCGCCTCGCTGCAATCCGAGATAGCGAGGCGAGGCATGGGCGCAATTCCGACGCAGGTCCCGTATGACGGCACGAGTGCTTTTCCCGCGCTGGGCCTGCCCGCGCCGGCCAGGACCGGGCGAATCGTGCAGCTGAGCGTGATCTCGCTGATCGTGGTGGGACCCTTCGCCGGGCTGGCCGTAGCCGTCTGGCTGCTCTGGGGCCGCGGCGTCGGGTTCGCCGACCTCGGGCTGGCACTCTTCTTCTACCTGCTGACCGGGTTCGGGGTAACCGTCGGATTCCACCGGTGCCTCACGCATCGCAGTTTCACGGCCCGGCCGGCGCTGCGAGTTGCCCTCGCGGTCGCGGGCTCGATGAGCTTCCAGGGCGATGTCAACGGCTGGGTATCGACGCACCGGCGTCATCACGCCTTCACCGACCGGCCCGGCGATCCGCACTCGCCGTACCGGTACGGCACCGGCCCGGCGGGCCAGTTGCGCGGCCTCCTGCACGCCCACGCCGGCTGGCTGTTCTCGCACGACCCGACATCGGCTCAGACCTACGCGCCGGATCTGCTGGCGGACCCGGCCATGCGCGCGGTTTCCAAGGCCTTCCCCGCGCTCTGCGCTGTCTCGCTGGCGCTGCCGTTCGGCATCGGCTGGGCGATCGGCGGCGCCCGCGGAGCGGTGCTCGCCCTTCTCTGGGCGGGCCTGGTCCGCGTCTTCCTGCTCCAGCACGTCACCTGGAGCGTCAATTCGCTCTGCCACATGCTCGGCACCAGGCCGTTCACGACCCGGCGGCATGACCGGGCCACCAACCTGTGGCCGCTGGCCGTCCTGTCATTCGGGGAGAGCTGGCATAACATGCACCACTCCGACCCGACCTGCGCCCGGCACGGCGTCGACCGCGGCCAGCTGGATCTGTCGGCCGAGCTCATCCGCGTCTTCGAGCGCGCGGGCTGGGTTACCGGTGTCCGCTGGCCGAGCGCCGGGCGGATCGAGCAGCACCGGAGGCCCGCGCCCGTGATGCAGCAGGCCGAGGCCCGCTAGCAACTCCGGCGCGCTACATCCGCTTCATCTTGATGTACCGCCGCATGTCCGGCAGCCCGATCACGAACGCCACTCCGGCGGCGGCCGCGGCGGCAACAATCGCGCCCGCAGTCACGAATCCAAGAGCCCGCATGACAATCCTCCCCCGCGACGCCCGGTCCGGGCGTCCGCGAACCTCGTCCCGAACGCTACAGCGGAATTCGGAAACTAGCAATGATCTTCGACTATGGGCGGTCCGGAGTCCGCCTGCCGGCCCCGGCTAGTCGCCGGGCCCGGCCTGCGCGGCGGCCAGGTCCCACTTCTGCTCGACCTTCCCGAACCGCCAGATCGCGAGCGCGACAGCCCAGGTCACGACGAACACTCCGACGATGACGAACCCGGCCTTGTTGATGTTGAAGCCAGCCATGAAGGACCAGAACCCGCCCGTCAGGCCGGCTTCCTGGCCAAGCAGCCCGAGCAGCTCGACGGTACCGATGAAAAACGCCACGAACACGGACAGGCCGGTAATGGTGAGGTTGTAGTACACCTTCCTGACGGGGCGGGCGAAGGCCCAGTCGTAGGCGAAGTTCATGAAGCAGCCGTCGGCGGTATCGAACAGGCACATCCCGCCGGCGAACAGGATCGGGAGCGACAAGATCGCGTAGAACGGCAGGCCGCTGGCAACGGCAGTGCCGGCCAGCACCAGCAGGGCGACCTCGGTCGCGGTGTCGAACCCGAGACCGAACAGCACGCCGATCGGGTACATCTTCCACGGGCTGTCGACGCGGCGGGCCAGCGGACCGAAGAACCGGTTCATCAGGCCGCGCTTGTCGAGCTGAGCCTCGAATTCTTCCTCGCTGAACTTGCCGGAGCGCATGTCACGGAAGACCCGCAGAATGCCCGCCAGGATCACGACGTTGAGCGCCGCGATGAGGTACAGGAAGAATCCCGACACCGAGGTGCCCACGATATTGGTCACGGTGTGCAGGCCCGAGCCGCTGTTCTTCAGCTGCCCGGCGAGGGCGCGGATGCCGAAGTTCAGCAGCACCGCCAGGCCGAAGACGACGCTGGAGTGACCGAGGGAGAAGAAGAACCCCACCGACAGCGGCCGCTTGCCCTCGCTGACGAGCTTGCGGGTGGTGTTGTCGATGGCCGCAATGTGGTCGGCGTCGAAGGCGTGCCTGATGCCCAGGGTGTAGGCCAGGATCCCGGTGCCGAACCCGAACACGGCGGAATTGCTGATGTGGTAGTGCCCGGCGACGGCCGCGGCCAGCATGACCCAGCCGGCCACGTTCAGGCCGATGATCACCGCCACCATGGCACCGACCCGCGACCACTCCGACGGCGTCAGGCCATCGCGGATCCGGGCCAGGCGGACAGTCATCTCGGTCATCGGGTGCCTTCCGGCGGCTGGTCACTCTCGCGCCAGTCTAGAAGTCATTGCGAATGACTTGCAATAGCGCATGGCAGGCACCCGCGGTATCCGGGTGGAGCGGGCCAGGAGGGCGGCCGTCGAGGCGGCGGGTCAGGTGGTGGCCTGGCGGCCGACGGCATTCAGGTACCGCACGGCCTGCGCGTAGGAGCCCACCAGGCTGGCCTGGCTGTAAGCGATCCCGTGCTGCCGGCAGAACTCGCTGATCAGCGGCTGCGACCGGCGCAGGCTGGGGCGGGGCATAGACGGGAAAAGATGGTGCTCGATCTGGTAATTCAGGCCCCCGAGCGCCAGGTCAGTGAACCAGCCGCCGCGGACGTTGCGTGAGGTCAGCACCTGGCGGCGGAGGAAGTCGTGCTCCTCCTCCGGGCGCAGGATGGGCATGCCCTTGTGGTTCGGGGCAAACGAGGCGCCCATGTACAGCCCGAACAGGCCCTGCTGGACCACGATGAACACGATGGCCCTGACCGGGCTGAGGACGACGAAGACGACGGCCAGGTAGGCGGCGATGTGGACGAAGAGCAGCGTTACCTCGGCTGCCTGATGCCGCCCGGTCCTGCGGCCGCGGCTCGCCACCGCCCGGATGCTCGCCACGTGCAGGCTCCAGCCCTCGCCGAGCAGCATCGGGAAGAACAGGTAGGCCTGGCAGCGGTAGACCGCCGCGGCGAGGCCGCGGCTCGCCCGGGCCTGCCCGGCCGTCATCGCCAGCGCGCTCATCATGATGTCGGGGTCTTCGCCCTCGGTGTTCGGGTTGGCGTGATGACGGTTGTGCTTGCTGACCCACCAGCCGAAGCTCAGGCCGATGCCGAGATTGCCGAGCAGGATGCCGAGCAGATAGCTGACCTTCCTGGACGTGCAGATCTGCCGGTGCCCGGCGTCATGGCCGAGAAAGCCCAGCTGGGTGAACATGACCGCGAGGTACACGGCGACCGCCAGCTGCCACCAGGAGTCGCCGACGAGCGCGAACGCCACCCAGCCCGCGATCAGCAGCGCCACTGTGATGGCGATCCGCCAGGCGTAGTGACCGGTCCGCCGCTCCATCAGTCCCGCAAGCCGGACCTGCCGGGACAACCGGGCATAGTCGCTGCCGCGATCCGCCGGGCGGGCGCCCGCGGATACCGGCGCGGTCAGGTCCCCGGCGGTCATGACGGGACCGGGCCGGACATCGCCGCCTCAACCGTGGTGTAGATGCTGAGCCTCCGGTCCAGGCCGGTCGTGCTCAATGCGCTCGCAACGCCGGCAGCTGGCGCCGCAAGCCGCAGCAGCCCGCCGAGCAGGCTGGCGCGGCGATCGGTTCCGATCAGCACGGTGAGGCCGTGCGCATCAGCGTGGCTGACCGACGACAAGTCGATGACCAGCCGTCCGACGCACTGATGGACGAGGCGGAGCAGGTACTCGCGCAGCGGCGGCGCGACGGCACCGTCGAGGGCGCCGCCGAGGCTGGCCACGAAGAAGCCCCGCTCGGCCCGGCAGGAGACGCGCAGGCCGGGGACCGGCCCGGCGCCGCGAGCTGCATCAGCACGGCGGGGGCGAACCAGCGGGAGATCGCACGCGATCACCGGGCCGCGCCAGTTCGTCCGGCCGGCTGGCAGCCGGCGGTCACCTCAGGCATGGTCATATCCTTTCGCGCCGGCGGTCCGGCGTTCAGTGGGAGTTTCCTCCGGCCCAGGGTCCGTAGGCCAACGACAGCAAGTTCGGAACGGGAACGGGGCATGGACACCCTCCCGAGCATCAGGGATCCCGGCAGACACCGGGAGCCGCTGCGATCACGAGCACACCCTGCGGCGACGACCAGGCCATGGACGTGGGGTCCTCCGTATCCGGCGAGCTGGCGTATCCGGCGAGCTGGCCGCCGCGACGGCTAGCGCCGGCGCGTTGCATTTCACGCTACGCTAGTGCAACATAACTAGCAATCTAATTCCGGAATCGAAGATAGCCGTTGACCACTAGCTGGACGTTCCTCACCAATCATGCCCGGGTGCTCCTGTGCATCTCCGGCGACCCCGGGATCCGGCTGCGGGACATCGCGGCCCGGCTGGGCATCACCGAGCGCAGCGCTTACGGGATCGTGATCGATCTGGCCGACGCGGGTTACATCGTCAAGGAGAAGGACGGCCGCCGGAACCGCTACCAGATCCAGGCGCATCTCCCGCTGCCGGAGCCGAGCAGCCGCGAGCGCACCGTGGGCGAGGTCCTGACGCTGCTGGCCGGCCCTGACGCCGCCGAGCCGCCCGAGCCCCCGGCCGGCCCTGGCCCCCGGGCGCGCCGGAAGTAGCTCGCCGCGCGGCCGGCGCCGGCTGTGGTCGCAGCACCGGCCCGATGGTGTTTAATGGTCGTGGTTGTAGTCGAAGTTCGTTCACGTGTCACAGCGCCTGCGAATTCTGACAGCGGGTGCCTCAGCCTGGCCATCGCCAGGGTCTCTCCAGCAGGCGGTCGTGCGACCGGGGATGCATGCATTGTGCATTCTGGAAGATCGTTTAGCAGGAGGAAAAACAGATGGCTCAGGGCACCGTGAAGTGGTTCAACGCCGACAAGGGATTCGGTTTCATCGCTCCCGACGACGGCAGTGCCGACGTGTTCGTCCACCATTCCGCAATTCAGACTGAGGGTTACCGCAGCCTGAACGAGAACCAGCGGGTGGAGTTCACTGCAGCGCGCGGACCGAAGGGCCCCCAGGCTGAGCAGGTTCAGCCCCTTTAACTGATCCAGTCAGCAAGCTGGCCAGCCGTCCCTCAGACGGCT
This sequence comes from uncultured Actinomycetota bacterium, assembly GCA_963818995.1. Classification (GTDB taxonomy): domain Bacteria; phylum Actinomycetota; class Actinomycetes; order Streptosporangiales; family Streptosporangiaceae; genus JAJYUU01. The sequence continues at coordinate 72,649 of CAWFUM010000019.1, forward strand.
GGCTGGCCGCGCTCATGAGCCGGGCTGCGCCGCAGAAATGCGTTGCGCAGCCCGGTTACTCATGTCGGAAAGCCGCTGACGATGCGTCCCTGACGTCGCATCCCTGACGACGGGGACGCCAGTCCGCCGCAGTGGCGAACGTCGCGGAGCGAGTGCCGCACCGGCGGCGTGCCCCGAAAAGCTCGGGTTACAGCTTCTCGAGCTTGGCGCACGGGAGCGCAATGCGCATCCGGTGCGTACCGAAGTCGACCAGTATGGCGGTATCTTCCTCAACTCCGAGGACGGTACCGAGGCCGTACTTATCGTGGGTCACCAGGTCGCTCGTGACGTACGTCTCGACGGGAGTCTCGACGACGGGAACGTTGAAGGGACTTCCCGGCAGGTAGCGCCTCGTGGGCCCGGCGCGCGTAGGTTTCATTAACTCACAGTATGCGCCTTCCAGTGCCGCCGCGCTCGCGCGCCCGCACTAATGTTGCCGATTATCACGCCCGGCCGCTGCGCCGGGAGGGTGTGGCGCACGGTGCGCTAGGGTTAAGGAAGAACTGCGAGAGCAGTGAGGCGCAGCCGCTCGGGCGCGCCGGTCGTACATCGCTCGGAATTGAGCGAGCTGGTTTCCACCATCGTGGCGGCCCGCTACACCTGCGGCCACCCGATCTGGAGACGATAGTCATGACAGCTCAGCCGACTGAGCATGCCCGTTCCGGGCGCCGAAGGCACCGACGACGCGGCCCGGCGGCCGTCTCGCCGCCGGGAAGCCAGACCTCCGCGGGCGTCCAGGGCCCGCCCCTCACGGCCGCGCGCGCTGCCACCACGCTCCGTGTCGCAGCCAGCCCGGCCGCCGGCGATTCCGCCGGTGCTGCCACCTTCGCGGCGCTCGGCGTCCCGGCGCCGCTGGTCGGCGCGCTCGCCGCGGCCGGTATCCACACTCCCTTTCCGATTCAGGCCGCGGTCCTTCCCGACGCGCTGGCAGGCTCCGACATCCTCGGCCGCGGACGCACGGGCTCGGGCAAGACACTCGGATTCAGCATCCCGCTGGTCGCGCGGCTGGCCGACGGGTATACGAGTGCCGGCCGACCGCGCGGTCTCGTGCTTGTGCCCACCCGCGAGCTCGCGTCGCAGGTCCAGGAGGTGCTGGTGCCGCTGGCCAGGGCCGTCGGCCTGAGCGTCAGCACGATCTTCGGCGGCACCTCGCAGCGCCCGCAGGTAGCAGCGCTGCACGGCCGCGTCGACATCGTCGTCGCCTGCCCTGGCCGCCTGGCCGACCTGATCGAGCAGGGTCACTGCCACCTCGGTGACGTCGAGGTCAGCGTGGTCGACGAAGCCGACCACATGGCCGATCTGGGATTCCTCCCCACCGTGCGGCGGCTGCTTGACGCCACCCCGGCCGAGGGCCAGCGGATGCTGTTCTCGGCCACTCTTGACGGCGCGGTGGACGTCCTCGTGCGCCGGTTCCTGACCCAGCCGGCCCGGCACTCAGTCGACCCGGCGGAGGCGCCTGCGACTCTCGTGCATCACCTGCTGACGATCAATCCGGCCGACCGGACCGCAGTCGTCGCCGCGCTGGCGAGCGGCAGCAACCGTACGCTCATCTTCACCCGGACCAAGCACGGGGCCCAGAAACTGGCGCGGCAGCTGGTCATCGCCCGGGTGCCCGCGACCGAGCTGCACGGCAACCTGGCTCAGAACGCCCGCGAGCGGAACCTGGCCTCATTTGCCTCCGGCGGCGTCCGCGTCCTGGTGGCCACCGACATCGCCGCCCGCGGCATTCACGTGGACAGCATCGACCTGGTGATCCACGCCGATGTCCCGGCTGAGCACAAGGCCTACCTGCACCGGTCCGGCCGGACGGCGCGGGCCGGGGCCGGCGGCGTCGTGGTCACGCTGCAGACTCAGGCTCAGGCCCGCGACGTCAGGGCCCTGATGACCAAAGCCGGCGTTGTCCCGCTGGCGGCAACCGTCACCCCGAGCTCAACCGCGCTCCGCGCCATCGCCGGACCGCCGGCCGCCCTCGCGGCGCCAGCGCTGGCCAGGCCACTCGCGGCGGCTCCCGCCGAGGTTGCCGCGACGGGTCCCGCCTTCGGCAGCGGCGCCGTGGCGCTGTCGGCGCGTTACGGCCGCGGCCGCCGGTCGCCCCGGCGCTAGCGCGGCCCGGATTGCGGGCCGGATGAGCGCAGCGACCGTCCGGTATGCGGGAAGATGACGAGCAGGCGGACGTGGTCGTCCAGCGCGCGAATCCCGCGATGAGCGATGAAGGCAGGCGAGCAATGTGAGTGCGCCAGATGTATGGGTAGCCAAAGACGACGGCAGCGACATCCTGCGCGCCGCCGCCATTACCGGAGTCGGCCGCGACTACAACGGCAACATCACCGCGCGCATGACCGGCCATGACCAGGCGACCGTGACCCTCGTCCTCGATCACTCGGAGGGCCAGGCGCATACGCCTGCTGACTTTCACCGCCAGCTGGTCAGGGTGATCTCGGAGCTCTCGGACACCGCGGAGCCAGCCGTGGTCAGGCCGGTGCACGACCCCGAGCGCGGCTGGGTGTGGCAGATCGAGCGACTCTGAGTCCTGTGGTCAGGCGGGGCGCGGCAGCCCCGCCCGTGCCGGGCCGGGGCTGCCGCACTGCCCGGACGGCTAGCGGGGCATCAGGAGATGCCGCAGGCCTGGGCCACCGCGGCCGCGGCGCCTTCCCGGTTTGATGTCGCCGGCAGTCCGGGCCGCTCGAAGTACGTCATATAGACGTAGGCGGCATCGGTTGCGTTCGTCGCCGCGTTCAGCAGCGGGATGTACTGCGCCCAGCCCTCGTTGTAGGTGAGCAGGGCAGCTAGCTGCGTCTGCAGGTCCGCCGCCACGTTGCCGGTGACGAATCCCGACGGCAGCGGGGTCCAGCCGATGAGGCCGCCACCGCCGGTGCCGACCGATTCCGGATTGCCGTCTGATTCCTGATAGATGTTGCCGGCCACGCCGGCCGCGGCAACGGCGGTATAGCCGTGCGCCGTCAGGAAGTTGACGATCGGCGCGTAGTTGTACGGCAGCATCCCGGTGCCGCCGATCCCGCCGGACCCGGAGCAGGCGAGCGTCTGGACCGCCGCCTTGCGTGCTGCCGGTGACGGCTTCGCGCTACGGCCTGCCGGCCTTGCCGCCGGCCTGGCGGCCCGCGCGGGCGTGGCCGTCGGACTGGCCTTGGCTGGCGTTGCGGCCCGCGGCATTTCCCGATCCCTGACCGCGGACGAGCGCGGCCACCGACAGCATCGGCCGCAGGTGGTAGGCGGCCATGCTGCTGGCTACCGGGTTGACCGGCCCCGGCTCCGACTGCGATGCCACGAGCGCGCCCGCCAGAGCGATGGCCGGGACGGTGACTGCCATGATCGTGATGGTCCGGCGACCGGGAAGCCGGAGCAGGCCATGCCGGGCGCGATGGCGGCCGGCTGTCTTACTTGTGCTGCTTGCGGACTGAGGGGCTGACCGCACTACCTGCCTAACTTCGGTTCTACGCCCGGTTACGCGGCATGCGGGGGGTGCTGCTTCTCGCCAGGCCTGACAGATTTACCTGGGCTAGCCTGGCCGGCCAGATGACCCAACTTGACCAAAATCGCGCAAATAGCCCAGCCGGGCTATCGCATCAATAAAGCGACCAGCAGGTTCGAAACTGCCTGTGGATAAAGGGATGCGGAAATCCGGCGTTGTCCACAGCCCCGCGCGCGGGCTAGCGGAGAACCACCCGAAATGACTAGACCGTTCTAGGTCAAACCAACTGGTCGGACGGTAGCTATGCTGAGCTCGTGGCAGATTCAGCCGATGACGGCGGGCACGCCGGGCAGCCCGTTGCGGCCCCGGAGGGCCCGGACGAGCACGTTCCGGTCCGCCCCGGAGACGAACTCGACTGGGAGCGACTGACCGCTTACCTGCGTGACCGGCTCGACGACCCGGGCCCGCTGGTGTCCGTCCGCCAGTTCCAGGGCGGCGCCGCGAACCTGACGTACCTGCTCGAATTCGCCGGGCAGCGGCTCGTCATCCGCCGTCCGCCATTCGGCACGATCGCCGTCGGCGCCCACGACATGAAGCGTGAGTTCCGGGCGCTGTCCCGGCTGTGGCGGCATTATGACCGCGCGCCGCGGGCGTACCTGCTGTGTGAGGACCACTCAGTCGTCGGCTCGGACTTCCTGGTGATCGAGTACCGGGCCGGAGAGGTGGTCTGGGGCAGCGTGCCGCCGAGCATGGCCGCTCATCACGACGCCGGCCGGCGGATCGGGCTGGCCGTCGTCGATGCGCTGGCCGAGCTGCACCTGCTGGACCCGCAGGAGGCGGGCGTCGCCGATCTCGGCCGTCCGGACGGTTTCGTCGAGCGGCAGGTGACCGGCTGGCGGCAGCGCTGGGACGCGGTCGCGGCTACCTGGGCCGGGCAGCCGGGCGCGAGCATCGTCGCCGAGGTGGGCGCCGACCTCGCCGCAGCCAGGCCGGAGCCCGCACGGGCGGCCGTGCTCCACAATGACTTCAAGATCGACAACTGCCAGTTCGACCCGGCCGACCCGGACCGCGTGCACTCGGTTTTCGACTGGGACATGGCGACTCTCGGCGATCCGCTGGTGGATCTCGGCACGCTGCTCAACTACTGGCCCGACCCGTCGGACGACCCCGACGACCGGCCGTCCCATCCGGCCGGCCAGGAGACCATGGGCCTGCCGGACCGCAGCGAAGTCGTCCGGCGGTATGCCGCCGTCACCGGCGCCGACGTGAGCTCGATCAGCCTGGTACGAGGCATTCGGCTGCTGGAAGACCGCGATCGTGGTGGCCCAGCTCTATAACCGGTACCTGCAGGGCAACAGTCACGACCTGCGTCAGGGGCTCAAGGGCGACCGGGTCATCCCGCTCGCCCGGCGGGCAGCCGGCATTCTGGCCCGCGGCTAGCAGCAGCCGGACGGCACCGGCTCCCGGCGGCCGCGGCTGACCGGCTTGCGCTGGCGATGCGTGTTCACCGCGTGTTCCGGGCCTGACTGGCTGTCGCAACCCTCGTTTCCTACTATCATGGTAGTTAATATTCAGAGCATCTCAGGAGGTCCAGCGTGCGAGCTACGGCTGAGCCAGCCCCGGTCCTGCCGCCCGGCGGCCGCGCCCAGCCGGACGGGCTGGCGGACGGCATTGCCCGGCTGCGGCGGGCGCTGCGTCGCGGCGCCAGCGTCGCCGATCCCGAGAACCCGCTGGCGGTCGCGCAGCTGGAGCTGCTCTCGGCGCTGGCCGAGCACCAGGGTGCCAGGCCCGGCCAGCTCGCCCAGCTGCTGCACATGCGCCCGAACACCGTCACGACCATCGTCAATGCCCTGGTCGCTCACGGCATGGTGATCCGGGCCGGCGCCGACGGAGACCGCCGCGCGATCGAGCTGACCGCGACCGAGGCCGGACGGGAGGCGGTCCGCGTCTGGCAGGCGACGAACGCGGGCGTGCTGCACCTGGCGCTGTCCACGCTGACCGCCCAGCAGCGCCGCGCGCTGGCGGCGGCCACCCCGGCGCTGGACGCACTGGCCCGCGCGGTTGACCGGCTGGCCGATGAGCCCGCCGCGGCTAGCCCGCGGGCAGTCAGCACGCGGCCAGGAGGCGAACGTAAGGTGTGGTGAGCCGGCCGCGCCCGACGCGGCCGGATCGACCGCCGGGGATGCCGATGACACCGACCGCGAGCACGCAGACGCTGCCGCTGGCCGGCATCACCGTTGTCTCGCTGGAGCAGGCGGTCGCCGCGCCGTTCGCCACCCGGCAGCTGGCCGATCTCGGCGCCCGGGTCATCAAGGTCGAGCGTGCCGGGGACGGCGACTTTGCCCGCGGCTACGACCGGTCGGTGCGAGGCCAGGCCAGCTATTTCGTCTGGCTGAACCGCGGCAAGGAGTCGCTGGAGCTGGACGTGAAGGGCGAACGCGGCCAGCAGGTGCTGGCGGCCCTGCTGGCGCGCGCCGACGTCTTCATGCAGAACCTGGCCCCCGGCGCGGCCGGCCGCCTCGGGCTGGGTGCCGCCGAGCTGCGGGCAGCCCGCCCGCGGCTGATCTGCTGCTCGGTCTCCGGGTATGGCCCGGACGGCCCTTACGCCGCCAGGAAGGCCTACGACCTGCTCGTTCAGTGCGAGGCCGGGCTGCTGTCGGTGACCGGCACGCCGGCCGAACCGGCTAAGGCCGGAATCTCCGTCGCTGACATCGCGGCCGGGATGTACGCCTTCACCGGGGTGCTCACCGCACTGTACGAGCGAGAGCGCACCGGTGCCGGCAGCACCGTCGAGGTCGCGATGCTCGACGCGCTCGGCGAGTGGATGAGCCAGCCTTATCTGTACAGCGTGTACGGCGGCGAGCCGCCGCGGCGCACCGGCGCGCGGCACGCCTCGATCTCGCCTTACGGGCCTTATGCCGCCGCTGACGGCCAGGTCTTTCTGGGCCTGCAGAATGAGCGGGAGTGGGCCGTGCTGTGCCGCGAGATCCTCGGCCAGCCTGAGCTGATCACCGACATCCGGTTCGCCACCAACCCCGACCGGGTCGCGCACGACGGCGAGCTGACGCCGATCATCGAGGCAGCGCTCGGGACGCTCGCGGCCGCCGACATCGAGGCGCGGCTGGACGCGGCCGGAATCGCGAACGCGCGGCTGCGGACTCCGGCCGAGTTCGCCGCGCACCCGCAGCTGGCGGCGCGAGACCGCTGGCGGGAAGTGGAAACGCCCGGCGGCCCGGTGCGGTCGCTGCTGCCGCCGGTGACCGTACCCGGCCGGGAGGCCGCCATGGGCGCCGTCCCCGCTCTGGGCGAGCACACCGAGGCGATCCTGGCCGAGCTCGGCCTTACTCCCTGAGCAGCGGCCGTGGCTCGTGCTACCGGCGGCGGTAAGCGGCCGACCGGCGCTGGATGTCCTGCACGATCACGGCGTGCTTTGATTCATCGATCCGGTACAGCACTCGGCGCTGCGTCCCAAGCCGTGCGCTGTGGATCCCGGACAGGGTGTCCCTGAGCGCCTTGCCGACACGGTAAGGCGCTTCAAGCAGGGGCCCGGTGATGAATTCGACGACCGCGGTCGCGACATCCTCAGGGAGCAGTTCCGAGACCGTCCGCCGGGCCGGGCGCGTCATTCCGAGTTCGTAGGTGTCAGCGCTCACCGCTTGCGTTCAGCCAGCAGGGCGCGCGCCGCCTCCGTGCCGTAGACGACGTCGCCCGTCTGCTCAGCCTCGCGTGCGTCGGCCAGGCCACGAAGGGCCGCCGGATCGGCAAGAATCTCTGCGGTCTCGCGCATCGACAAGTACTCCTCGACCGCGACCAGCACCGTCTGCTGAACGCTGCGGTGCTCAGTCTCGGCGACCTGCTTGAGCTGATCTTCGATCTCGGGCGGCAAGCGGAGCGTCATAGCCATACCATTATGGTATCACCTTGGTGCGCCGCGGGCAGCGAGCATCCGGCGTCAGGACCGGCGCCGGCGTCGCTGCTCTCGCCGCTTCGGCCGGCTCCGCGGGCCGCGCAGCGAATCCGCCCCGCCGGTGCGGCCGCCGGTCAGGTCCAGGAAGACCTCTTGCAATGACCGGCGGGCGGCCCGGATCTCGCTCACCTCGAGTCCGGCCGCGACGAACTGCCGGTTAATCGAGGCGGCCGCCGCCGCGCTGTCGTCCTGCAGGGTCATCAGCACCGCGCCGCCCGACAGCTCGGCCTCGTTGACCTCGGCGAGCACTGCCGCCAGCCGGGCCGCCTCGCCGGCCGGCTCGGCGCGGACGGCCAGCCGGGCCCGGCCGCGCAGCTCGGACGGCGGCCCCTCAGCGAGCAGGCGGCCCCCGCTGATGATGCCGACCCGGTCGCAGAGCTCGTCGACCTCGTTCATGTCGTGGCTGCTGAGCACAATGGTGCGGCCGCCGCCGCGCAGCGCCCTGATGAGGCTCCGCATATCCAGCTGGCCCGCCGGGTCCAGGCCGTTGGCCGGCTCGTCCAGGATCAGCAGCGGCGGATCCTTGAGCAGCGCGACGGCGACGCCCAGCCGCTGCTGCATGCCGAAGCTGTAGCCGGCCACGGCGTCGTCCGCCCGCTCGGTCAGCCCGGCCAGGCCGAGAACCGCGTCGACCCTGGCATCGGCGACTGCGCAGCGCCGGGCCGCCGCCCGGACGTTGTCGCGGCCGGACAGGAACGGATAGAAGGCGGTCTCCCCCATCGCTCCCAGGCGGCGCAGGCCGGCCGGATCGCCCGGCGGCCGGCCCAGCACCCTGATCAGCCCGGACGTCGGACGCACCAGGCCGAGCAGCATCCGCAGCGTGGTGGTCTTCCCGGCACCGTTCGGGCCGATCAGGCCGTAGGTCTCGCCGGACCGGATGGCGAGATCGAGGCCATCGACCGCGACCACGCCGGCGCCGAATCGCTTTACGACGGCCCGTGCCTCGACGGCGAGCTCACCGGACACGTGTCCTCCGACCTCTCACAGGACGTCACGGCGCCGGGTAATGACGGCCGGGATCGTCGCGAACACCACCGCGTACAGGCACAGGATCAGGACCGCCAGCACAGGACTGACCTGCGGCTCGATGACGGGGGCGCCGTAGATCGTCAGGTCGCCGTGACTGAACAGCCTGACGATCGTGTTGACGCTGGCATCGGGCAGCACCTCGTAGAGCCGCAGCACCACGCCGCGGAACTGGGTGTCCAGGTACTGGATAGTCGGCTCGGCGACGACCGTCCAGAGCAGGACCGCCCCGATCGCCGCTCCGGCGCTGCGCAGCACGACCCCGAGGGTCAGCCCGATGGCGCCGAAAGCCAGGCTGAGCACGACGCCGGCGCCCACCGCCTCGGTCAGCTGGGCCGGGCCGGGGAACGCATTCTGGCCAGCGGTCAGCGGCCCGGAACTCGTCAGCTCGAAAATGCCGCTGGCCGCGGCCGCCGCCAGGAAGGTCAGGACCACGCTTCCGGCCAGCGCGATGGCGATTGCCAGGTACTGGCCCAGGCAGGTGCGCAGGCGTCCGGGACCCTGCAGGAGGGCAGCCCTGATGGTGGAGCGTCCCCAGTCGCTGCCGCCCACCAGCGCCCCGATGAGCATGAAGACGGCAGCCCCGTAGACGTCGGAAAACGAGCCGAAGGCAGTCAGCGCGCTGGTCAGGTACCGGCTGGGCATCAGCGAGACCAGCAACGTCTGCTGGTTCAGCCCCTGAACCATGCCGACCGGGCCGTTCGCGGTGCGGTAGAGAACGAACTGGGTGACGTAGCTGTCGATCAGCATGTCCAGCGGCATCACGAGAACGAGTCCCCAGATGGCCGGCCGCCCGCGCATGATCAGCAGCTCGGCCCGCAGCGAGGCGAGCACGCCTGCAGCCGCCGCCGGCGCAGCCGCCGGTGTTCGCCGGCAGCGCGCTCGCCTCCCCGGCGCGGGCCGCCGCGCCGGGTGCCGGGACCACCGCGCCGCCCGACCGGCGGTCACGTCGCGACGCCGCAGCACGAGGATCGTGATCACGATCGCGGCGGTCGTGTAGCCGAGGAGGGTCAGCACGGCCTCGCTGATCCCGACGGGCTCGTAGTTCTGCGAGAGGGCTCCGCCGCCCGGCGTGCCGTACAGGCCGCTCAGGGTGACCGCACTCGCTCCCGGCATCAGGTCACTGATCGTGCGCAGCGGGCCGCCGGTGTAGAGGGCCAGGTTGGAGAGATTGACCTCGATGATCAGCGTCCAGAGCACCGCCACGGTGATCGCGCCGGCCGCGCTGCGGCAGAGCGACTCCGAGCGCGAGGCCGAGCATTCCGTAGCTGATCGCGATCAGCATCGCGGTGCCGGCGGACTCCGCGACCACGAGCATCGGCGGCGCAGCCGCAGCGATGGGGTTAACCGAGTGCGACTCCGCAGCGAGAATGGCGAAGCTGGCGCCCGCGGCGACGGCAAAGGTGGTCAGAACGCTGGCGACGATGGCCGTGACGACGGCGAGCGCCTGGCCGCCGAAAGCGCTCGCCCGGCCTTGTCCCTGCAGCAGCGAGGTCCTGATCGTCCCCCGGGCCCAGTCGCCGCCGGCCACCAGTCGCACCGAGGACGATGAACGGAGCCGTGCCGGTCAGCTCGAACTGAGACACCGAGATGATGGAGAACTGGCTCGGCAGCATCGACGGCAGGTTCTGCGCCGGCGAGCCGAAGTCCGCGTACTGCGACGGCGTCAGCGTGAGGTACCAGATGAACTCAGCGACGTAATCGGTGGCAAGCACCAGCACCGGCGTGACCAGCAGCAGAGCTAATGCAGCGGGTCGCTTCCGCAAGACCAGGAGTTCGGCACGGTAGGCCGCGAGCACAGAACAACTGTCGCAGAGCGGGCAGAGGCAGGCAAGAATCCGCCGGGCGCCCGTCACCGCCGGGCTGACCGGAGCCGGGGCGCGGTCAAGGCCGGTGAGCAGCGCCCGGATGACCGTGATGGCGCGCTCGATGTCGGGCGGCCGGTCGGCGAGCACGTCGGCGTACAGGAAGCCCTCGCTGATGCGGGTGACCGCGTAGGCGAGCGAGTCCGGGTCCAGCTCGGCAGCGAAGCAGCCACGGCCCCGCTCCCGCTCGATCAGCCGCCCGAGCGCCGCGGTCATGCCGCCGGCGGCCGCGCTGCGGCCGCCGGTGAGGATGCGCAGCGCCGCGTCAGGATCGGCGGCGACGAACGCGCGCAGCGGCCGGTCAGACTCAATGGCGCGCAGCGCTCCGGCGATCACCGCCATGATCCGGTCGGCGCCGCGCAGGCTTCCCGTGAGCTGGAGCTGCCGGGCGACCATGCGCCGGGCGCGCCACCAGATCACGGCGTCCAGCAGTTCTTCCCTGTTGCCTGCCCGCCGGTACAGGGTGGCCCGGCTGACCCGCAGGTGCCGGGCCAGCGCCTGCATGTCCAGGCGGCGGCCGGCCAGGAAGATGCTCACGGCGGCCGCGAAAACCGGCGGCGGCACCGCCGCCGGCGGCCCGGTTCCCTCCGGCAGCACGGCCCGCAGCTCGCCGCACACCTCCGCGCGCATGGTCAGTCCGGGCCGTCCGGTTAGCTGGCGGCTGCGGCCGGCTTAGCCGCCCGGACCAGCTCGGTGAGCTCATCGACGAGGTAATCGGCCAGCAGGTCGAGATCGGGGACGAGCTCACGGCAGGACACCAGCCCGAAATGCAGCTGGCCCAGGTAGCCGACCAGCGTAATGTTCAGGCCCTGGCCGTCGGTGATCACCGATACCGGATAGTGCGCGAGCAGCTTGGCGCCGCACAGGTAGACCGGGACGTTCGGGCCGGGCACGTTGGAGATGCACAGGTTGAACGGCGGCAGCCGTCGCAGCACGCCGGTCGCGAACACGACCCGTGCCGCCCGCGCGGTCAGGGCGGGCAGCGCGAAATCACTGACCTGGTCGACCAGGCCCTGCGGGATGACCGCCTGCTGAGCTTTCGCCATCTTGGTCGTGGCGTGCACGATCTGGACCCGCTCGGCCGGGTCGCCGATGTTCGTCGGCAGCGCGGCCAGCATGGCCGAGACCTTGTTGCCCATCGCTGTCTTGCTGCCGGGATCACGGACCGAGACCGGGATCATCGAGATGAGCGGCGCGTCCGGCAGCGCGCCGTGGTCGGCAAGCCAGCGTCGCAGCGCGCCCGCGCACATGGCCATCACCACGTCGTTAACCGAGACGCCGAACGCGTTCTTCACTGCCTTCACGCTGTCCAGATCGACGCTGCGGAGCGCAATCCGCCGGTGCGGAGTGATCGGGCCGTTAAACGGCGTGGCCGGTGCGCGGCCCGGCCTGCTCGGGATGACCTCGCCGTCGCCGCGGTTCATGCCGAGCATGCCGCCGACCAGGTTGCTGACGGCGGGCGCGAGCGTAGGCAGCACCCGCACCAGCTCATTGGTAAAGCGGACGGTCTGCACCGGCCGCCAGGCCAGGCGAGCCGCGGCCAGCGCGGTCAGCGCGGCGGGCCCTGGCGGTCTCGCAGGCAGGAACGGCTTGCTCGCGGGCAGCTCGCGGCCGTCCGGCGTCAGGTCAAGCAGGATCGTCAGCAACTCGGCGCCGGACGCGCCGTCAATCGCCGAGTGGTGAATCTTGGTGTAGACGGCGGCCCGGCGCCGGGCCAGGCCGGTGATGAGATAGATCTCCCACAGCGGCTTGCTCCGGTCGAGCGGACGGGCGTGCAGCCGTGCGACCTGCTCGGTCAGCTGAGCCTCCGAGCCCGGCCGCGGCAGCGCGATCTCCCTGATGTGGTACTCGATGTCGAAGTTCTGATCGTCAACCCAGTACGGCTGGTCTAAGCCGAGCGGCACGTTCAGCAGGCGGCGGCGCAGAACCGGCACCAGCGGCAGCCGCGCCGCCAGCACCTCGGTGAGCCGCGCCAGCGTCAGCGGCACCGGCGCGTCCTTCGGGTCCAGGATGCAGATGCCGCCGACGTGACCGGTGGAGTTGGCCGTCTCCAGCGCGAGGAAGGCGGCATCGAGTCCGGTGAGCTGCTGCATTCTGGCTACTCCTGACCTTCGTCGCGGGACGGGTACAGCGCGCGGAGCCCGGCAGGCGGCCGGAAGCCGGTCAGCTGCCCGGCGGGAACGGCGAGGCGGTCGGCGATGAGCCAGAGCGTCGCCGGGTCGACGCCGAAGCCCAGGTGGGCGCACCGGACCTCGACGTTCTGATGCAGCGCGGTGGCGGGCTCGATGCACGCACGCCAGGAGACGATGCCGTCCCGCCGCGAGTAGACGGCGGTCGACGGCACTCCGATCGGCCGGGCGACCTGCTCGCGGGTCGGCGCGCGGCCGCTGTCGTGCAGCCGGGCCCGGCGCTGATAGGCGCGGTCAGCGTGACTCACGCGCTGGCCGGCCTGACGCGAACGGGCTGCCCAGCGTGATCACCCGGCGCACCAGTGCCGGATGCAGCCTGGCCATCTCCCGCGCGTAGATGCCGCCGAGACTCCAGCCGATGATCGACACCGGCCCGCCCGTCTGCGCGGCCAGGTCCGACAGCATCGCGGGCAGTTCGTCGAGTACTTCGCTGGTCGGGCCGAGATTGCGACCGAGGCTCCAGCCCCGCACCTCGTAGCCGAGCATGCGGACGAACCGGCGCAGCAGCCCGGTGCTCGCGTCCGTCGCGAGCAGGCCGGGCAGGACCAGGACGCCGTGGCCGTCGCCGCGCGGCGCGAACGCGAGCCACGGTGCGGCAACGGGCAGGCTGGCCAGCTCAGCCAGGCTGCGGGCAGGCTCAGTGAGCAGCAGCCGCAGGGGCGGCGGACGATCGGCGGCCGTCCTCGGCCGGCCTGCGAGCTGAAGCGGCTGAGCGGACTCCGGACATCGCGGCCCGATCCTGTCGCGCCAGGCCGGTCCCGGCTGGCCTCGCGACCCCTAGGCAACCTTCTGATACACCTTTAGTATATGTCTCACTTACCTCGCCGTAAGGCCCGATTTTCGGTGGCGCCATGAGCTTCAACCTCGCGACTATCCTCCGGGAGACGGCCGCGGCAACACCCGGCGCGCCCGCCTACAGCGCCGGCGGACGCACAGCCAGCTACGCCGAGCTCGACGAGGAGAGCGGCCGGCTCGGTGCCGGGCTCGCCGAGTCCGGCCTGTCCCCCGGCCAGGTTGTCGCGATTCAGCTCCCGAACGTGCCGCAGTTTCTGACCGCGTATTTCGGGGCGCTCAAGGCCGGGATGACCGTGCTGCCGATGAACCCGCTGCTGAAGGCCCCGGAGATCGAGCATCAGCTCGCCGACTCCGGTGCCAGCATCATGATCGGCCTGGCCGGGCTGCACACCGAGGCGGCCAAGGCCTGCGAGCTGACCGGCCTGCCGCTGTATCTGGTCGGCGAGCCGCCGGCCGGCGACAGCTCCCGGCGGGTGACGGAACTGATCAGCGAGGTGCCGCTGACCGAGCCCGGCGGTGAGATCTGGCCGGGCAACGCCGACGACACGGCGGTGCTGATCTACACCAGCGGCACCACGGGCAAGCCGAAGGGCGCCGAGCTCACCCACTTCCTGCTGTACATGAACTGCACGGTGTCCGGCCAGCTGTTCGGCGCCCGGCCCGACGACGTCACGCTTGCGGTCCTGCCGTTCTTCCACGTGTTCGGGCTGTCGTCGGTCATCAACGTCAGCGTCCGCTACGGCGGCTGCCTGTCGGTCGTGCCGACGGTTCGACCCGGCCGCGGTGCTGTCCGCCATCGAGGCGGACCGGTGCACGGTCATCGCCGGCGTGCCGACGATGCTGCACGCGCTGGCTCAGCTGGATGTCGCCGGCCGCGACCTCAGCGCGCTGCGCGTCACCGTCTCCGGCGGCGCCTCCCTGCCGGAGAATGTCATGCAGACGTTCGAGGGCAAGTACGGCATCCAGGTGCTGGAGGGATACGGACTGTCAGAGACCGGCAGCACCGCCTCGTTCAACCGGCCCGGTGACCGCAAGCCACTGTCGGTCGGCAAGCCGATCTGGGGCGTGCAGATGCGCGTCGCCGATTCCCGCGACCAGCCGCTGCCGCCGGGCCCGGACCAGATCGGCGAGATCCTCATCAGGGGCCACAACGTGATGAAGGGCTACCGCAACCGGCCCGAGGCAACCGCGGAGGCGCTGAAAGGCGGCTGGCTGCACACCGGCGATCTCGGCTACGCCGATTCTGACGGTTTCTTCTTCATCGTCGACCGGACCAAGGACCTGGTGATCCGCGGCGGGTACAACGTCTACCCGCGGGAGATCGAAGAGGTGCTGTACGCCCACCCCGGCATCCGCGAGGCGGCCGTCATCGGCAAGCCCGATGAGCGGCTCGGCGAGGAGGTCGTCGCCGTTGTCGTCCTCGCCGACGGCGCCAGCCTGGACGAGCAGGACGTGATCGCGTACTGCCGGGAACGGCTGGCCGCCTACAAGTACCCGCGTGAAGTTCGCTTCACCGGAGAGCTTCCCAAGGGCCCGTCGGGCAAGATACTCAAGACCGAACTGCGCGGCTGACCGGGCGGGCAGCGGCCGGCTGACACCGCCCGGCGAGCCGTACTCCTGCCGGTCAGCGGGCGTAGTTGCTGGCGCCGAACCAGTCGACGAGGATGACGGTCTCATCGCCGACGACCCAGGCGTCGTGGCCCTGCGGCAGCGCGGTCACGTCGCCCTGCCTGGCGTCGAACTCGCTGCCGTCGGCCATCACCACGTGCAGCGTGCCCTGGACGTGGTACTGAAAATGCGGCGCCTCGCAGAGCTGCGTGCCCGCGATGGGCTTGACGTGCTCCGACCAGCGCCAGCCGGGCTCGAGGACAAGCTGGCCGATCTCAGCACCGCCGATCTTGAGCAGCCGCATCTCGCCCTGCTCGAATTTCCTGACCTCATCGGGTGCCGAGAAGCTCTTTTGCTCCGCTTGTGCAGTCATGACCTATTCCTTCTTCCGTCGCTGGCGCTCCGTCTCGCGCCCTGCCAGTAACGGTGCCAGCCGGTGGTTGCAGGGACCTTGCAGTGGCTCCGCAGCGACTGTGCACGGACTGTGCAGCGCAGATAGCGGCGGGGCGCTGCCAGGAGGTTTGATGAAGCTATGAAGTCGCTCGCAGTGCGGCTCCTGGGCGAATTCGGCGTCGACGGCATTGAGGCCGCCGGGCTCGGCAGCAGGAAGGCGCGGACTGCCCTGCACCTGCTGGCCCTCGGACAGGGCCAGCCGGTTCGTGCCGACGTACTGCTGGACGCCCTGTGGGCCGACGCGCCACCGTCCCGGCCCGAGGATCAGCTGGCGGTCCTGATGAGCCGGCTGCGGTCGGTGCTCGGCCGGGAGCGCATCGAGCACCGGGACGGCGGCTACCTGCTGCATTTCGACTGGCTCGACGCGGCCGAGCTTGGTCACCTGACGGAGGAGACCGAGCGCCGGCGAGCAGCGGGCAACATCATCGGAGCCGCCGCCGCAGCCAGGGTCTCGCTCTCGCTGCTGCGCGGCGCCACTGTGGCTCCGCCGCCCGGCGACTGGGCGGAGCGCACGTGCGCCGAGCTCAGCCGGCTGGCCGCCCGGGCCCGGCTGGCCGCGGCGGGCGCGCTGCTGGAAGCCGGCGACTGGATCGCGGCCTGCGATGCGGCGACAGCGGCTCTCGAGCATGACCCGTACGAGGAGACCGCGCTGCGCATTCACATGCGCGGTCTTGTCGCGGGCGGCCAGTCGGCTGCCGCCCTGGCCGCGTACGCCATGGTCAGGGAGCGCCTTGCCGATGAGCTTGGCGCCGATCCGTCGCCCGAGACGGCCGCGCTCGGCACCGCGATCCTGCGAGGTGAGCTGGCGGTCGCCAGCGGGCCCGGTACTGACGCCATCACCCTGGTCGGCCGCGACGACGAGCTCGCCTTCCTGGATGCGGTCACGGCGCGTGCCCGCGGCGGCGGCACGGAGATCGTGGTCATCGACGGTGAGGCCGGCATCGGCAAGACCACCTTGCTCCGAGCCTGGGCGCGCCTGCGGGAAGCAGCCGGAGACACGGTTCTCACCGCCGACTGCGGGCCGCTCGACCGGTCGATGCCGCTCGACTCGCTGCTGAACGCACTGTCTGCCCTGCTCCGGCGGCTCGGCCACGACGCCGCCGCTGAGCTGCTGGCCGGCGATGAGCCAATGCTCGCGCCGCTGCTCGGCGCACTGCGCGATCCGCAGCCGCTGCCGGTCCTGGCCGACAGCATGCTCGGTCCGGCGGTGCTGTACGGGGCGCTGACCCGGCTGCTCGGCCGCCTGGCCGCGCGAGCCCCGCTGGTGGTCCTGATCGACGACGCGCACCTGGCCGGGCGGGCGCTGCCGGATTTCCTGCGCTTCATCCGCCGGGCCGGGCTGGCCAGCACGGTGATCGCGGCCGTCCGCTCCGGCGAGGGGTACGCCCTGCCCGCGGCAGCCTTCGTACATCTGGACGTGCTGACCAGGAACGCGGCCACCGAGCTGGTGGGCGCGGCCAGGGTGGACGCCCTGTACGCGCGATCCAGGGGCCATCCGCTGTTCCTGACCGAGCTCGCACAACAGGCGG
Organism: uncultured Actinomycetota bacterium; assembly: GCA_963818995.1. Classification (GTDB taxonomy): domain Bacteria; phylum Actinomycetota; class Actinomycetes; order Streptosporangiales; family Streptosporangiaceae; genus JAJYUU01. Next base: position 89,550 of record CAWFUM010000019.1, read on the forward strand.
CAGGCGGCGACCTGCCGGGCTCACTCGTCGACTCGGTATCGGCGCGGTGCGATGAGCTTGGCTCCGCAAGCGCGACCCTGCGGACAGCATCCGTGCTCGGGCCTGAGCTGGATCTCGATCTGCTGGCCGCGGTACTCGGCCGTCCGCTCATCGAGCTGCTGACCGACGCGGAACAAGCTGTCGCCAAGCAGTTCCTGGTCGAGCAGGACGGCCAGCTGAGGTTCCGGCACGAGTTGCTCCGCGAGGCACTCGCCGCGAGCGCCACCAGCGGGCGGGCCGCTTTGCTGCACCGGCACGCGGGCCGGATCCTGGCCGCCGGCCGGCCTGTGATCCGATGGTCGTTGCCGAGCACGCCCGGCTGGGCGGCGACCTCGAGCTGGCGGCCGGCGCGCTGCGAGATGCTGCCGCCCGCGCCGCCGAGCGCTTCGACCACGCCGCGGCTGAGTCGCTGCTCGACGACGCGCTGAGCCTGCATCCGGATCCGCAGACCTGGCTGGCCCGGGCCCGGGTTCGTACCCGCCGAGGTCGCTACGATGACGCGCTGTCGGACGTCGGCCGGGCCGCCGCAGCAGGTCCGGCGGGCCTGGAGGTAGGGGCCTGGGCGTCCTATTTCGGCCGGCACTTCGCGCAGGCGGCTCAGTTCGCGGCGGACGGCGCGCTGGCAGCGCCGGACGCGGCAACCAGGGCCCGCTGCCTGGCCGTGGGCGGTCGTACCTGGCACGCGGCCGGCGACCTGGCCCGGGCGGAAGGCTTGCTGACCGAGGCGCTCGCGATCGCCGAGGGCGCGGACCGGGTCACCGCGGCCGCCTGGCTCGGGGTCCTGCGGTCACATCAGAGCCGGACGGGCGAGGCCCTGGCGCTGCTGCGTCCGGCTGCGCGCGGGCAGATCGGCGTGGAGCACACGTCGGCGACGCTGCACGCGCTGCTGTTTACCGGCCATGCGCGGGCCCTGGCCGGAGACGCTGCCGCGGCACTCTCGGCGTTCAGCGAGTACACGGCCGAAGTGGAACGCCGTCAGGTGCCGCGGTTCGCTGGCCGGGCAGTGAACTTCGCCGGCTGGGTGCTGCGCAATCTCGGCGCCGAGCAGCAGGCACTTGACCTGCACCAGGAGGCGCTTGACGTCGGCCGGCACCATGGCACGACCGAGGTCACGGTCGCCGCGCTCGAGGACCTGGCCGAGGCTCGCCTGGAGGCCGGGGACCCCGACGGGGCGCAGGTGCTGCTCACCGAGGCCGCGGACCTCCTCGGCGGCGACGTCGTCTTCGGCTGGCGGCTGGCTTTCAAGCACCAGCTTCTGACAGCCCGGCGGTCCCTCCTGGCCGGTGACGCCGAGCAAGCCCGGTCGGTGGCCGGCCAGCTGGCAGCTGCAGCGACCGCGCTCGGCGTGCCGCGCTATGCCAGTGTCGCCGGGCTGACGGTGCACCTGGCCGGCCGGATGCTGGACCTGCCCGCCGACCCGGCCGCGATCGAGGCGGATCTCGACCTGCTGGATCGCTCGGCTGCACTTGAGGCGTGGCACTGGACCGGCGAGATCGGCGCCGCGTTCGGTCATCCGGGCTGGCTGGCACGGGCCAGTGAGCGCGCCCGCCGCCTGGCTGCCAGCGCCGGCGAGCACGGCGGTGAGCTGGACCGGGCGGTCAGCGCGCGGCTTGCGGTCTGGCAGCAGGCCGGCGAGCTAGCCGGGAGGCACCGGCCGGACTAGCTCGCCAGGTGCACCAGCATCGCGACCACCAGGGGCTCAGGACTGCCGAGTGCGGCTTCAGCGCTGCGGCGCAACTCGTCCCGCCGGCCTTCGGTCAGCCCGGCGACGAAGGGCGCGACGTGGGCCAGGCCTAGCCGCCACGCGGCCAGCTCAGCCGGCGCCGACAGCCCCGTTTCTACCCGTACGGCCGTCGACTCACAAGTGCGGTAGCCGGCCAGCAGGGCGAGCCGCCTGAAGTCCTGCGGATCGCCGAGCCGCGGCTCAGTGTCCTGCTTGACGGCCTGGTACCAGGCGGCGGGCGGTACCCGAACCGGGCGAGCACCGCATCGACCGCGCCTTTGGCCGGGTGCGTCCAGCCCGGCGCGAACGTGCTGGCCACGACGGCCCGCCCGACCCGCCGCGACTCGGCCAGGGCCGCGTCCAGCGAGCTGGCGTGGGTGAGGCTGAACGCAGCCATGATCAGGCCGAAGCTGTCGTTCCTGAAGGGCAGAGCGGCCGCGTCGGCCGCCACCGGCCGCAGCCGCGGACCGCACTGGCGCAGCGGGCCGGTCGCGAGATCGGCGGCGACGACCGCGGCCGCGCCGGCCGCCAGCGCCGCGCGGCCCGCCGCTCCGGTGCCAGCCCCGAGGTCGAGCACCCGCGCGCCCCGAAGGAGCGGCGCGACCTGGCCGGCCAGGGCGGTGGCCAGCGCCGAGTAAACCGGCTCGGGTCCGGCAGCCCACGATCCGGGCACGGCGTCGTAGGCAGCCCGGACGCTGCCGGTCAGCTCAGCAGTGCCGCGGCGGCGATCGCCCGGGTTTCCCACCAGGCAAGCTCCTCGTCGTATCCGCCCAGCGCCTTCTCCCAGCCGAACTGCACAAGCGCGCCGAGCAGGCTGAGCGCCAGCTGGGTCTCCCACCAGGGCGTAGTGTCGACGCCAGCTGCCTGCAACGCCTGCCGGTACAGCGCGATCGAGTCCTCTTTGGACTCCGGCAGGCGCCGGCAGTTGATGGCCAGGTACCAGGCCAGGTCGCTGAGCGCCGGGCCGCGACCGGGCTGCTCCCAGTCCAGCAGAACGGTGCGGCCGTGATCGTCGGTCCCGAGGTTGTCGAGCTTCCAGTTGCTGTGCACGAGTGTCTGCGGCGTGCTCAGCAGCGCCTCCACCAGCGGCCCCGGATCGCGCGCTAGCGGGATGGCGACGTCCGCGGCGGCCGGCGCGACCTCGGCCAGCATCGGCCAGCCCTTGGCTACCAGCCGCGGCACCAGGTGATCCGACCCGATGGCCGCTTCGGCCTCGGCCATCCACGGCGACAGCTCCAGGTACCTGTGCATCATCGGCACGACGTCGGCCTCAGGCCCGCAGTTCCAGAAGGCCGCGTGCAGCGCCGCCATGTGCCGCAGGAACCGGCGGTGCTGGCCGACAGGAACCGGGTCATCGCTGACCGGGACCAGGAACTCGCTGACGTCCTGCATCAGCAGTGCGCAGCCGCCGGACCGGCCTGGTCCCTGGCGCTGCTCCGGCGCCGCCGCCACGATCGGCTGGTTGATGCATCCGGGCAGCTGGTCCAGGATGCCTCGTTCCCAGAGCTCGAGAGGCGCGCCGCGCAAGCTGCCCGATGCCCGCATTGTCCAGTCGCTGGCCAGGTCGAGATGCTTCAGCACGTAGCGCTGGCCGGCGATCTCCAGCCGCTCCAGGGTCGCACCCGACTTGCCGGGCGCGTCGGCGACGGGAGCCCGGCTGGTTGCGCGCGCGAGCATTCCGGCCAGCGCCTCCGGCCGCCGGCTGGCCGGAATACCCGCCTGCTCAGTCATGAGCGGCTTCCATCTCCGCCAGCAGCGAGGCCGGCCAGCGGCCGCCGCAGAACACGGTGTCTGCCACGATCCGATCATCCCGCACGGTCAGTACGTGCAGGTGGTGGGCAGCGTGCGGCACCCCGTTCTCCGACCAGCTGAGCGTGTATTCCACGACTTCGGTGGCCGCGCCGTCGCCGTCGGTCGCGCCGTCGCCGTCGGTCGCGCCGCTGACCGGGAGGCGGCGGATCACCTCGAACCGGGCCGGATCGGCGAACCAGCGGGCATACTCGGCGCGGATCGCGTCCGGGCCGGATAGCTGCATGCGCCAGCCGGGCACGGTTGCGTCCAGCGTCGCGTCAGTGCTCCACGCGTCACACTGGCCGATCGCGGCCTTCTGGATGGCGTCCAGGAATGTGCTGATTACCTCTGTGCCAGTCACCGGGGTGGCTGGCAGCTGCGTACGTGCCATCGTCGTCTCCTGACTGTCGCGCAGAAGACGATCGTGGCTCGCCAGCCTTGCAGTGAGCTTGCAGCGGCGCGGGTCAGCCGGTCACTCGGCTGACCCGCGCCGCCGGGGCTAGCCCGGGTCAGGCCGCGAGCGAGGAGTAGAAGCTGGCGTCCCCCTTGCGCACCACGCTGGTGTCACCGCTGATGCCGACCGGGATCGGGCCGGCGACCGTGACCCGGTGCAGCAGCCGGGGCAGGTCGTCGTAGTCGGCGACCGCGTAGTGCTGCGTCGCGCGGTTGTCCCAGATCGCGATGTCACCGTCGCGCCAGGACCAGCGCACGGTGTTCTCCAGTCGCGTCACCTGACGCTGCAGCAGCTCGAACAGGTCCGCCGAGTCAACCGTGCTCAGGCCCGCGAACGAGCGGACGAAGTGCCCGAGCAGCAGGGACGGCTCGCCGGTCTCCGGATGGATTCTGACCACCGGGTGCTCGGTCTCAAACTCCAGGTGCCGGAACTCCTCCCGGTACTTCTCCTCCTTCACGTCCACGCCGCCGATCGTCGGGCGCTGCGCCGCGTAGTCGTACAGGTTCGAGTGCACGGCGCGGAGGCTGGCGACCAGCGCCTGCAGCGCCGGGTGCAGCCGCCGGTAGGCCTCCACGGTGTTGGCCCAGACGGTCGTGCCGCCGTAAGGCGGGAGCGTGATCGCCCGCAGCACGCTGATCGCCGGAACGCGGTCCACGAACGTGACGTCGGTGTGCCAGCTGTTGGCCTTGCCCTGCTCGGAGTCGATCGGCAGGATCGCCTGGCCATCCCCGGTCACGGTCGGATGGGGCCTGGTGACCTCACCGAGCAGCCGGGCGAACGCAAGCTGGTCGGCGTCGGTCGCATGCTGCTGGTCGCGCAGGAACACCACGCGGTGCCGGAGCAAGGCCGCCCGCAGCTCGGCCAGCGCGGCCGGCTGGACGTCGCCCCCGACTGCGATGCCGCCGACGATCGCGCCAATGACACCACCGACCTGGGTTACCTCGACATGCTGGTAGTCCCCGCCGGGCACCAGGCTTACCGGGCTGTGGAGTAGCTGGGTCATCTGTCTGAGCACCTTTCGTCGTCGCTGCCTTCTTCCTCAATCTGCCCGGCATGTGATATAAAGTCAAGTATTCCGATTACTTAAATAGGTAAAGCGAAAGGCCTGAACAGAGTGCGACGGCTGGGTCGGGGCGAAGCGGGCCGGGCGGGCCGCCGGACATGGCCAGCGGCGGCCGGCCGATGACGGGTGACTCCGGCGGCGTGCCTTGCAAGGCGCACCGGTGCGCTGCCATGCGCGCAGACCTGAGCTGTCGGAATAGCCCAAAGTTCGCGTTCGTTGTCGCTGCCGGGCCGGGGCCGGAGCCGAGCGGAGTCAGGACGAGCAGATGACACTTCCCGGAGCGCAGCGTGTTCACCTGGCGGTGGCGCTTGACGGCGCGGGCTGGCACCCAGCCGCGTGGCGCGAGCCTGACGCCCGGCCCGCCGATCTGCTGACGGCCGCGTACTGGACCGATCAGGTGGCCGAAGCCGAGCGCGGGCTGCTGGACTTCGTGACGATCGAGGACGGCCTCAGCCTGCAGTCCGGCGACCGCCACCAGCCCGACCAGCGCACCGACCAGGTCCGCGGCCGGCTGGACGCCGTGCTCATCGCCGCCCGCGTCGCCCCGCGGACGGGCGGCATCGGCCTGATCCCGACGGTAACGGTGACGCACACGGAGCCGTTCCACATCTCCAAGGCGATCGCGACGCTCGACTGGATCAGTTCCGGCCGGGCCGGCGTACGGGTGAAGGTCTCGGCCAGGACCGACGAGGCCGGGCACTTCGGGCGCCGCACGCTGCCGGCCGGCCCGGAGCTCAGCCGCGAACTGTTTGCCGAGGCCGCCGACTACGTCGACGTCATCAGGCGGCTGTGGGACAGCTGGGAGGATGACGCCGAGATCCGCGACGTGGCCACCGGCCGCTTCGTCGACCGCGGCAAGCTGCACTACATCGACTTCGCCGGCCGCTGGTTCTCGGTCAAGGGCCCGTCGATCACGCCGCGGCCACCGCAGGGCCAGCCGGTTGTCGCCGCACTCGCCCACGTCGGCATCGCCTATCAGCTGCTCGCCAGCAGCGCCGACATCGGCTTCGTCACGCCGCGCGACACCGCCGGCGCCGCGGCGATCGTGGCCGAGGTCCGCGCGGCGGAGGCCGCGGCCGGCCGCTCCGGTGAGCCCGTCCGGCTGTTCGCCGACCTGCTCGTCCATCTGGACGAGGACGCGGGCCGGGCGGCGCAGCGCAAGGCCAGGCTCGACGACCGGGCCGGCGTCGCGTACCGGAGTGACGCCCTGACGTTCACGGGAACGGCAGCCGCCCTGGCTGACCTGATCGGTGACTGGCAGTCAGCCGGGCTGACCGGATTCAGGCTCCGGCCCGCGGCCATCCCGCACGACCTCAGGCTGATCACCGGTCGCCTCGTGCCTGAGTTGCAGCGTCGCGGCGCGTTCCCGCAGGTGTACGAGGGGTCGTCGCTGCGCGGCCGGCTCGGCCTTCGCCGGCCCGCCAACCGCTACGCCACCGCCTGAGAGCTGAGGAAGGACCTCACCATGACCTCGCCAGCAGCAGGCAAGCCCGTCAAGCAGGTGCACCTGGCCGCGCACTTTCCCGGCGTGAACAACACGACCGTCTGGAGCGACCCGCGGGCCGGCAGCCACATCGAGTTCAGCTCGTTCGCCCATCTCGCCCGCACGGCGGAACGAGCCAGGTTCGATTTCCTGTTCCTGGCCGAGGGGCTGCGGCTGCGCGAGCAGAACGGCAAGATCTACGATCTGGACGTCGTCGGGCGCCCGGACACGTTCACGATCCTGGCGGCTCTCGCCGCCGTCACCGACCACCTCGGACTGGCCGGCACGATCAACTCCACGTTCAATGAGCCGTACGAGGTGGCGCGGCAGTTCGCCAGCCTCGATCACCTGTCCGGCGGCCGCGCGGCGTGGAACGTGGTCACCTCCTGGGACGCGTTCACCGGCGAGAACTTCCGCCGGGCGGGCTTCCTGCCGCAGGAGGCCAGGTACGATCGGGCCCGGACGTTCCTGGCCACGGCGTTCGAGCTGTTCGACTCCTGGCAGGGCAGCGAGATCGTCGCGGACGCCGCCTCCGGCGTCTTCCTGACCGACGGCGCGGCCGGCGGATTCGCGCATCACGACGAGCACTTCGACATCAGCGGTCAGTTCGACGTGCCCCGCAGCCCGCAGGGCGGCCCGGTCATCTTCCAGGCTGGCGATTCGGACGAAGGCCGGGAGTTCGCCGCCGCGGACGCCGACGCGATCTTCAGCCGCCATTCGACGCTGGAAGCCGGCCAGGCCTTCTACGCCGACGTCAAGGGCCGCCTGGCCCGCTACGGGCGCTCCCCCGACCAGCTGAAGATCCTCCCGGCCGCGACGTTCGTGCTGGCCGACACTGACGCGCAGGCGCGCGAGCTCGCGCACGAGGTGCGGCTGCAGCAGGTGAGCGGCGCGACCGCCATCGCCTTCCTCGAACAGCTGTGGAACCGGGACCTGTCGGGATACGACCCGGACGGCCCGCTGCCCGAGGCGGACCCGGATCCGGGCGAGAACACCACCGCCCGCGGCCGGGCCAGCGTGCGCATGCACCGGGACCCGGTCGCGACCGCACGGGACTGGCGGGCTCGGGCGCAGGCCGGGAACCTGTCCATCCGGGAGCTGATCATCGAGGTCACCGCGCGGCAGTCGTTCATCGGCTCGCCGTCGAGCATCGCCGCGACCATCAACGAGTTCGTGCAGGCCGACGCCAGCGACGGCTTCATCCTCGTGCCGCACATCACGCCGGGCGGCCTGGACGAGTTCGCCGACACGGTGGTGCCGCTGCTGCAGGAGCGGGGCGTGTTCCGCACCGAGTACGAGGGCACGACGCTGAGAGACAACCTGGGCCTGGCGCCGCGGCGGCCGGGGTCCGCGCGGGCGGGCCGGGATGGCGCCGCGGCGAGCCTGACCGCGACTGGCTGGCGGGACGCGTCCTGATGGCGAACACTCCGCTCGCCGTACTCGACCTGGTCCCGATCCCGTCGGGCTCGACGGCGGCCGACGCGCTGCGCAACAGTATCGACCTGGCTCAGCAGGCCGAGCGGCTCGGCTACACGCGGTACTGGGTGGCCGAGCATCATCTCAACCCCGGCGTGGCCGGCACCTCGCCCGCGGTGGTTCTGGCGCTGACCGCCGCCGCTACCTCAGCCATCAGGATCGGCTCGGGCGCGGTTCAGCTCGGCCACCGGACCGCGCTGTCGACGGTCGAGGAGTTCGGCCTCATCGACGCGCTGCATCCCGGCCGCCTCGACCTCGGTCTCGGCCGGTCCGGCGGCCGCCCGCCGGCCCGGTACCTGGCCGGCGGCCAGCCTGGTGCCGGAGCCACGCCGGTCGTCGACGGGCGGGCGCCGTCCGGACTGCTGATCCCGCCGAAGTACTCCCCGGCAGCCCTGCTCAGGTCGCCGCGCTTCGCGCTGCAGCGCAAGCTGCTGCAGTTGCCGAATGCGGAGCCGCAGGACTACGGCGAGCAGATCGACGACATTCTCGCGCTGCTGCGCGGGACCTACACCTCACCCGATGGCGTCGGCGCCCGCGCGGTTCCGGGCGAGGGCGCCGACCTGCAGGTCTGGATCCTGGGCAGCAGCGGCGGGCAGAGCGCCGACGTGGCCGGGCGCAACGGCCTCAGGTTCGCGGCGAACTACCACGTCAGCCCGGGGACAGTACTGGAGGCTGCCGATGGCTACCGGGCGGCGTTCCGGCCGTCGGCCGAACTGGAGCGGCCCTATGTCTGCGTGTCGGCCGACGTCGTGGTCGCGAAGGACGAGCGGACGGCGCGCGAGCTGGCCACCGGCTACGGCCTGTGGGTGCGGAGCATCAGGTCCGGCGAGGGCGCGATCGAGTTCCCGACACCGGAGCAGGCACAGTGCCACCGCTGGACGCACGAGGACCTGGAGCTCGTGGCCGACCGGGTGGACACGCAGTTCGTGGGCTCACCGCAGCAGGTCGCCGACCAGCTGGAGCAGCTGCGCGATGCCACCGGCGCCGACGAGCTGATTGTCACCACCATCACCCACGATCACGCCGACCGGGTGCGGTCCTACGAGCTGCTGGCAGCGGAATGGAGCGCCCGGTGAGGCATGGCAACCGCAATCAGGCGGGCAGGAAAGGGAGGCAATGGTGAGCGTCGCAGTCGTGGTGGGCAATCCCAAGCCGCGGTCGCGCACCTACCAGGCCGCGCACATCGTGGCCGAGCGGCTGGCCGGGCGCCCCGCTGATCTCAGCGTCGACCTCGCCGATCTCGGGCCGGCCCTGCTGGACTGGTCAGACCCGGCCGTGGCCGAGCTCGTCGCCGCCGTCCAGGCCGCCGGCCTGGTCGTCGTGGCCAGCCCGACCTACAAGGCGACCTACACCGGCCTGCTGAAGCTGTTCCTTGACCGGTTCGGGGCAGGCTCAATGACCGGGACCGCGGTGCCGCTGATGCTCGGCGGCCACTGGAGGCACGCGCTGGCAGCCGACCTCCTGCTCAAGCCAGTGCTGGTCGAAATCGGCGCCACCTGCCCGACCGCCGGCCTGTTCCTGCTGGATTCCGAGTTCGACGCCAGCGACACTCTGGACAGCTGGCTCGAACGGGCCCGCCCGGCCGTCGCGGCGACGACGAAGGGGCTGGCATGACCGGCGGTTTCGGCCCGGCGCAGCTCCGGCAGGTGTTCGCGAACTTTCCCACCGGGGTCGCCGCTGTCGCGGCCGTCATTGACGGCGTGCCGACCGGGCTGGCGGCCAACTCGTTCGTCTCGGTGTCACTCGAGCCGCCGCTGGTCTCGGTCTGCATCGCGCACAGCTCGACGACCTGGCCGGGGCTGCGCACGGCCGGGCGCCTCGGCATCAGCGTGCTTGCCGATCACCAGGAAGGGGCCAGCCGGCAGCTGAGCTCACGCGACGGCGAGCGTTTCGCCGGCCTTGACTGGCAGGCAACCGACGACGGCGCTGTCATCATGAGCGAGGCGAGCGCCTGGTTCAACTGCTCGATTGAGCAGGAGATCCCGGCCGGCGACCACGACATCGTCGTGCTGCGCGTTCATGACCTTGGCGCTTCCGAGGTGATGCCGCTCGTGTTCCACGGCAGCACCTACCGGCAGCTGCAGGCTCTCGGTCAGCGCTGCCGCATCGGCGCCTGAGGCCGGGCGGCTGACTCTTAGCTATTTATCCTACCGATAAAATAGCTTATACTCGAGGACATGCATGATGGTCCTGGCCGCCCGGACGCTCGCGGGCCGCGCATAGCGATAGTCGGCGGCGGCGCGAGCGGCACGCTCACCGCGGTCCAGCTGCTGCGGGGTGCCGCGGCGCAGCAATTGCCGGTCCGGGTCACGCTGATCGACAGGCACGGCCGCCACGGACTCGGCCTGGCCTACTCGACCACCCGCCCCGCGCACCTCATGAACGTCATGGCCGGGCAGCTCAGCGGGCTGCCAGATGACCCCGATCACCTGGTCCGGTGGGCCGGCCGGGCTTGGCGGGACGCGGCCGATGCCGGGCCCGGCGTCAGGCCGCCCGCGAACCTCCAGGAAACGTTCCTGCCGCGGCAGGACTACGGCCGGTACCTGCGGGACCTGCTGGCCGACGCCGAGAGGCAGGCACTGCCGTACGCGCGGCTCAGCTGCCTCAGTGACGAGGTCGTCGCGATCCGGCCTGCCGCCGACGGCACGGCCGGGCAGGCGCGGCTGTTCCTCGCGGGCGCCGCCGGCGAGGCGTCCGGAGCCACCGGCAGGCCGGAATACCTCGACGCGGACGTCGTCGTGCTTGCCACCGGCAACGCACCGGCGCAACTGCCCTTCGAGGTCCGGCCAGCGACCGCGTCGTGACCGACCCCTGGGCCCCCGGCGCCCTCGACGGCGTCCTCAGCGACGCCGGCCCGGGAGCGCCCGTCGTCATCGTCGGGACCGGCCTGACGATGCTCGACCTGGCGGTCTCGCTGACCGCGGCCCGCCAGGGAACAGTCGTGCATGCCATCTCACGGCACGGCCTGCTGCCGCGCTCCCACCCCAGCCCGCCGCCGGCGACCCGCCAGCTGTGGCTTCCGGTCCTCTCCCGTACCTGCGGGACGGTCCGGCTCACCGAGCTGATGTGGCAGGTGCGGGCAACCATCCAGAGCGACCCGGCCCGCTGGCACGCCGTCGTCACCGGCCTCCGTCCCTATGTGCGCGGGCTCTGGCGGCGGCTCCCGGATGAGGACAAGCGCCTGTTCCTGCGGCATGTGGCGCGCTACTGGGAGGTGCACAGGCACCTGGTTCCGCCCGCCACCGCGAGCCGGATCGCGATGCTGCGGGCGACCGGGCAGCTGACGGTGCTGCGCGGCCAGGTGCGGTCAGTGCGGACGACCGCACCGGGATCATTCCGGATTCTGGCCGACACCGGCCCTGACACCATCGAGCTGGACGCTGCCTGGCTGATCAACGGCACCGGCGCCACCGGTAACATCCGGGCGAGCGCCACGCCGCTGCTCCGGGATCTCTTCGCGACCGGGCAGGCCCGGCCGGACGCACTCGGGCTCGGCCTCGACGCCACACCTGCGGGAGCCCTGCTCGACAGGGCCGGGCAGCCGAGCAGCACACTGTTCACTCTCGGGCCGCCGCTTCGCGGCTTGTGGTACGAGACGACGGCCATTCCGGAGATCCGCGAGCAGGCCGCGGCACTCGCCGCCCGTATCACCAGCACCACGCGGCTGAGGGAGCGCCCCGCCGGCGCGGCCTGACAGCACCGCGTTCGTGTTCCTGCACGATCCTGACCGGCATCATGACCGCGATCGCCCTGATCTGCCTTTACGCTAGGCATCCTGCCCGCCCGGGCGAGATGCGGCGCGTCTTTGATGAGAAAGCAGCCGTGCCTGCCGCCCGGCCGATTGCCACTGGGGAGGCCGCATGACCGAAGAAGAGGGCTACCTCGACGTCACGGGCGGCCGGGTCTGGTACCGGTCAGTCGGCGACCGCGGCGGCGCGACGCCGCTGCTCTGCCTGCACGGCGGTCCCGGCTTCACGCACTATTACCTGGAAGCGCTGGAGGCGCTCGCCGACCGCCGCCAGGTGATCTTCTACGATCAGCTCGGCTGCGGCAACGCCGACCGGCCGGACGACGTGTCGCTGTGGACGGTCGACCGGTTCGTCGAGGAACTCGCTCAGGTCCGGGCCGCGCTCGGCCTCGACGACCTGCACCTGTTCGGCAGTTCCTGGGGCGGCATGCTGGCGATGCAGTACCTGCTCGACCGCCAGCCGGAGCTGCGCAGCCTCATTCTGTGCGGCAGCCCGGCGAGCATGATCCGCTGGGTTGCCGACTGCGACGAGCTGCTCGCGGCCGAGCCGGAGGATGTACGCGCCGTTATCCGCCAGCACGAGGAGGACGGGTTCACCGCCTGCCCGGAGTACCAGGCCGCCATCCTCGGTTTCTACCGGGAGCACGTCTGCCGGCTCAGCCCGTGGCCGGCCGGCCTGGAGCGCTCCTTCGCCGAGGCCGGGTACCAGGTCTACACGACGATGAACGGCCCGAGCGAGTTCACGGTCACCGGCACGCTGAAGACCTGGGACATCATGGACCGTCTCGGCGAGATCGCGGTCCCGGCCCTGCTCGTCGGCGGTCGCTACGACGAGTGCACGCCCGGCCATCTGGCCGAGATGGCGAAGCGGATCAGCGGCTCGCAGCTGGAGATTATCGAGGACGCCTCGCACCTGTGCTTCGCCGAGCAGCCCGAGGTCTTCACCAGCCTGGTCAACGCTTTCCTGTCCGGGCGCGACGCTGCGGCCTCAGCCGGCCGTCCCCGGCTGCGCCGGCCAGGTCAAGGAGGTCGCGCAGTGTCGCGGTGTAGCGCGCGAGCGCCGTCCGCCCGTCCGGTGTCAGCGACACACCGGTCCGCGCGGTAACCCCGCTGCCGGTCTTCACCGTGGTCACGTAGCCAGCTTCCTCGAGTTTGCGCAGGTGCGTGATCAGGTTTCCGGGAGTCAGCCCGATCAGGTCCTGCAGCCGGGTGAAGGAAAGGTCGTCTCCGTCCGGAAGCGTGGCGAGCGTCACCATGACGCGGAGCCGGGCCGGAGCGTGGATGACGGGGTCAAGGTCGGCCTCCGTCATGACCGCCTCAGCCGCCACCCCGCCGCGGCCATCAGCAGCAGCGCGATGCCGCCCGCCAGCGCGATGACGGCCCACACGGAAGCGGGGCCGGCGAAGCCGGCTCCGGCCCCGACGACGAGAAGCCAGCAGCCCAGCCAGAACAGCTGCCAGTCCTGTCGCAGGGCCGAGCCGGCCGCGATGACGACACCGGCCAGCAGTGTCGGCGCGGCGGCGCCGTAGACGCCGACGACAGCGGGACTGGCGCCTGCGTGATCGATCGCCGCCTCGAGGATCAGGACGCCGACGAAGCCCGCGAGGTACGCGACCAGCAGGATGCGCCGGTGCAGCGCCGACAAGCCGCCGACGCCGCTCGCCGCCCGCCCGACCAGGATCACCGTGGCGAGTGCCGCGACCACGATCACGACGGTCAGTTCCCCCAGTGCTGCCGGCGACGGCCCGGCGTACGGCCGCTGGCTGCGCACTGACAGCCAGATCGCGCCGTCTCCGGCCATCCACGCGATGCCCCAGACGGCGAACAGGACCGGACGCCGGACGATCAGGGCGCGCGTCGCCCGCGCGCCGGCGTCCTGGATGATGGCCGACGCGCTGTGCAGGTCGAGCTCCTCGCTGGTGCCCGCGTCCTCATTCATGTTTCCTCTCTCCCGCTAGTGCCGGCCTGCGGCTGGCTCGCGATCGGCTGCCTGCTACCAGATCAGCGGGATGAGCCGCTTGTGGGTGGCGGCGTACCGCCGGTAGCGGTCGCCGAGCGCGGCGAGCAAGGCGCGCTCCTCGGTGCGGACCCGCCAGATGATCATTGCCACGGTGAACAGGCAGAGCGCCGCCAGGCTGATCCAGTTGCCCCAGATGATGCCGATGCCGAACGTGCCCAGGATGCCGCCGGCGTAGCCGGGGTGGCGGACCAGGCGGTACGGACCTGAGGTTACGACTGGCTGGTCGGGACTGACCCGGACCGAGAACGTGAAGTACCGGCCCAGCGTCTGGAACGACCACAACCGCAGGGTGATCCCCGCGGCCATCAGGACCAGGCCGGCCGCAAAGCCGGCCGCCGGATCGGCGATCGTGGCCGCGGGCGCGACGCGGGGTGCGAGGAAGAAGACGGCGACAACCACAGCCGCGCCCGCCCAGAAAGCCGGCCAGTAGCTCCGCTGCCCGGCCGCGCGCGCCGACGTGCGCCACTGCCGCTGCCGCAGCATCTCGATCAGTTCGGCGCTGTACCAGCCGAACAGGATGATCAGGTAGAGGGCACCAATCGCATGGGTTTCGTAGTAGGGCTTCATCGCGACCTCCCGTGCTTACTTTGCGCTTCAAAGCTAGCTCACTTTGAAACGCAAAGTCAAGCGGCGGCGCCACAGGATCCCGCACCTGGAGGAGGGCATCGGGGTACTCGCCCGGACCCGGTGGCGAGCCGGGGCCGGGCGCCCGCCCGGCAGGCGGTGACAAGATGTGGCCATGACGAGCGAGCGGATTGAAGTCCAGCGGACCATCGAGGCGGATCCGGCGGCGATCTTCGCGCTGCTGTGCGATCCGCAGGGCCACGTCGCCATCGACAGCTCCGGCATGCTGCAGTCAGCCGAGGGCGAGCCGGCCAGGGCGGCGGGCGACACGTTCGTGGTGCACATGGACCGCGAGGCGCTCAACGACTTCCCGGAACTGGGCCGCTACGACGTCACGGTCACGATCACGGTGTTCGAGCCCGAGCGGGAGATCGCCTGGACCATACTCGGCCGGATCCGGCCCCAGATCGGCCACGTGTACGGCTACCGGCTGGACCCCGCCGACGGCGGCGGAACGCTGGTGACCTCGTACTACGACTGGTCACAGATCGACCCGCACTGGCGCGAGGCGGGGATCTTCCCGGTCATCTCCGAAGGCGCCCTGCGGGCAACGCTCGGCATTCTGGCCCGGACCGTCACGAGCGGCAGCGCCCGGCAGGCCTAGCAACCAGGCTCCGTTAGCGCCCGGCGCCGCGGCGGCCAGCTGCCGGCTGCCCGCCCTGGCCGGGCGGCCGACGACCTTAAGTCGAGTATTCCTATCGTTTATACTGGTTGAGTCAACGCCGGCACCGACTGGAGTCTCGCCGTGAGCCTGGAATTCCTCTGGTACATCCCGAACACAGTCGAAGCGGGCCACCGCGGCGACGACGAGACCAACAAGTGGACGAGCCTGGACTTGTCCGCCGAGCTCGCGCAGAGCGCCGAGGATCACGGCTGGAGCGGGGCACTGATCGGCACGGGATGGGGCCGTCCCGACACGTTCACTGTGGCCACCTCGCTGGCGGCCCGGACGACCAGATTCAAGCCGCTGATCGCGATCAGGCCTGGCTACTGGCAGCCGGCCCACTTTGCCAGCGCGGCCGCGACGCTCGACCAGCTCAGCCAGGGACGTGTCCTGGTCAACATCGTCAGCGGCCAGGACAACCTCGCGGCCTACGGCGACGCCGAGGGCGATCAGGCCGAGCGTTACGCCAGAACCAGGGAATTCATGCAGCTCGCGCGAAGGCTGTGGACCGAGGAGCGCGTCACCTACCGCGGGCAGTACTTCTCGGTCGAAGAGTCGACGCTGAGTCCGCCGCCGTACGGAGCCGCGGACGGCCGGCACCCGCGCCTGTACTTTGGCGGCGCCTCAGCCGCTGCCGAGCAGGTCGCGGCCACCGAGGCCGACGTGCAGCTCTTCTGGGGCGAGCCGCTGGACGGTGTCGCCGAGCGGATCGACCGGCTGACCGCGCTGACCCGGTCGCTGGGCCGGACACACGCGCCACTGGAGTTCGGCCTCCGCATCACCACACTGGTCCGCGACACGACCGGGGAAGCCTGGCACGACGCCGAGGCGAAAGTGGCTCAGATGGCAGCGAGCAGCGGGAAGAACCTCGATGACGGCCACCGGCGCCGGGCCGTCGGTCAGGCCCGCCTCCTGGACCTGGCCCGGCGGGGCGAGGTGCTCGACTCCTGCCTCTACACCACGCCCGGCACATTCGGGGCGGGCGGCGCGTGGACCACCTGGCTGGTCGGCAGCCACGACGAGGTAGCCGCGGCGCTGCGGAAGTACCAGGATCTCGGCATCACGCACTTCGTGCTGTCCGATACTCCGTACCGGCAGGAAGTGGTCCGGGTCGGCGACCAGCTGCTCGGCCGGCTGCGCGAGCCGGTCACCGTCTGATCGTGCGGGCATTCCACCCGGCCTGGCTCCAGCGCGGTCCGCGGGGCGGGCGCCGCCGCAGCGGCAGCGCCCGCCCCGTGCCGGGGAACAGCGGGCCGGTCAGCCTTGCTGGACGCTCCAGCCGGGAGCAACGAACACCAGGCCCTGCGGCTGGAACTGCGCCCCGCCGAGCGGCAGCCTGGTGATCTTCCCGGTCCAGGGATTGAGCTGGCCCAGGTAGTTGGACGGGAACCCCGGAGCCGGGCACGTGGCCGGGGCGTTGCCGGCGTCGCACGGCGTCACCGCGACGAGCACGGTGCCAGGCCGGAACGGGCCGGTCACCACATCGACGGTCCCGCTGCCCGTGCTGGTGCCGTAGAGGCGGCCGTGCCACGCACGGGCCCAGGCGGTGTCGTCGACCGACTGCGATAGCCGCAGGACCGCGAGCTGGCCGAAAGGACGGTCCGTTCGCCGCACGAAAATCTGCTCCTTGTCGCCCTGGCTGGTCAGCATGAAGTCGCCGGCGAACCGCGGGCCGGAGGCGGGCACGATCTCATTGGAATCCGGGTCGGTCAGCGCCAGCCGCACGAGCGTGCCGTGGTCAGCGGACGTCACGTTAGCCAGCCGGGCGCGTGCTTCGTCGTAGAACAGCGGCCTGACGGTGGCCAGGTGCCGGGCGGGATGGAACGTGACCGAGTACACGGCCGGATAGCTCGGCTGCGGGGCCGCCTTGCCCACGGTGCCGGGAGCCGAGGCGCTGATCAGGACGCGGCCGTGAGACACGGAGATGGCGTCCGTGCCTCCGTTGTGCGGCAGCGGATCACGGTTGTAGCGGTAATGAACAACCTGAGCGCCCGCCGGCGCTGCCGGAATGATCGTGTAGATACTCGAGTGGGCATCCTCGTTGACGGTCGCGATGAGAATCCCGAACTCGGTGTCGGCGGTCATGCCGTCGCACTTGCCGTGCAGTTCCCACTGGCGGATCACCCGGCCGCCGGCCGTGAACTCCACCACCGTGCTGTCAGTGTTGCCGTCCGGGCTGGCCTGACCCTGCGGGCCGACTCCGTTCTGAAACGCCGTGAAGAGGTGGTGACCGATCACGGTGATGTCGTCCGGGCTGGTCAGGTGCTCCTTCTTCCAGGTCGAGGAGCCCGCTGACCGGTAGGAGTGCCACAGCTTCGCGCCGTTGATCACCACGCGCGCCCGGAAGCGCGGCGCGGGCGAGGCGGCAGGGTGGCCGGTCACTGAGTGCGCGGCGACAGCGCGCGGCGTGGCGAGAGCAGGTCCGGCGAGCGCAAGGCTCGCCAGGCCGGCCGACACCGCAGCCGCGACCTTCGCGAAACGCGGAACTGATGAGAGCAAGGTGCCTTCTTCCCCGTGCTGCAGGCGTAGGAACCTCAGAAGATGTACGCCGCGCCGGTGGCGCCACGGCCAACCCCGCCTTGCGCCCAGGTGAACGGAGCCGGGCTGCTGCGGACGCGTCACGTCACGCTCGCGGGACGCCTTGCTATGAGTCACTCGCCGGGATGAAGCAGGCGGTCAGCCGCGGTGCGGCCAGCGTGCGCAGTGCGGCGCAGGAAGTCGGCGACCACCGCCAGCTCCGCCTCGGAATAGTCGCCGAGAATCTCGTCCAGTGCCGGATTCATCCCGGAGTCCACCAGGTAGAGCCTCAGGACCTCGGCCCCCCGGCCGCGTTCTGCCCTGACGACGACGCCGCGTCGGTCGGCCGGGTCGCGGTCGCGGGCAATCCACCCTCCTCGCTCGAGCCGGTCCAGGACTCCCGTCACGGTCGCCGGGTGCAGCCCGGCACGACGGGCCAGCGCGCTCGGGCTGAGCGGACCGTGGCGGCTAATAAGATCCAGGCACTCCAGATCGCTGTCCCGCATGTCGAGCCGGCCGCCAACACCGTGGTTGAGCCGGGACAGCTGAGACCCGACCTCGCGCAGCGACTCCTTCACGACGCGGCTCAGCCGCCGCCGTTCCTGCCCGGACCGGCGCTCGCCGGCATTGCTCCCGCCGGTTCCGGGGCTGCCCGCTCCCCCGGCCCTGCCGCTGCCGTTGCCCACTGAACGCTCCGTCGCCATCGGTGCCGCCCGTCTCCCCTGGTTAAGGTAATACGAGCTTCATATGATACGGTTCTCGTATTATACGAAACTCAGAGCCAATGTACTCGCGAACGGGTCAGCGGCAGGCAGGAGAGGACTGTGAAACTCACTATCTTCGGCGCAACCGGCGGAGTCGGAGCGTGCCTCGTCCAGGAGGCGCTAGCTGCCGGGCATCAGGTCACGGCCGTCGTCCGGGATCCGGCCCGCCTCCCCGTCGCATCAGGACCAGGGCTTCGCGTCCTGACAGCCGACATCATGGACCCGGCCGCGATCGAGCCCGCCATAACGGCGGCGGACGCGGTGCTCACCTCGGTCGGCCCGCGCGGAACAGGCCCGACGAGGGTCATCACCGACAGCATCAACAGCATCGTTGCCGCCATGCAGAAGGGCGGCACCGGCCGGCTGATCATGGTGAGCGGATCGATCGCTGCCGACGACGGCGGGTTCTTCCTGCGATCCGCGGTGAAGCCGGTGGCGCGGCGCACGTTCCTGCGGCATATCTGCGCCGACATGCTCGCCGCTGAGGCCGAGGTCGAGACCAGCGGCCTGGACTGGACGATCGTCCGGCCGCCGCGGCTCACCAGCAAGCCGGCCTCCGGCTCGTACCGGACAGCCACCGAGGCCAGCCCGCCGCACTGGTCTCAGCATCACGCGGGCCGACCTGGCAGCGTGCATGCTGGCCCTGCTCGAGGACCCGGCGGCCATCAGAAGGCATATCGGAGTTGCCAGCTAGCGGACTGACGGCCGCCGCGTCAGGACAGGACGCGGCGGCGGAAGTTGCGCAGCCCGATAGCGAGAAAGACCGCGCCGAAGCCGGCGACGACCGGGTAGATCACGTACAGGTGCATGTGCGGCGCAGCGGTGAACGCGGCCCGCATCCCCTCGTTGACGTAGATCAGCGGGTTGATCAGCACGATCGTCTGCAGCCAGTGCCAGCCGCCGACAGTCACCGGCGCGAGCCTGGTCCACGAGTAGTACGTGCCGCCGAGGAACGTAATCGGCAGGATGATGAAGCCGAACATGAGGCCGATGTTCCGCGGCTCGAAGCTCGTGCCCAGGACAAGGCCCAGGCCCGCCATGGCGACGGAGGCCAGCGGAACGAAGGTCAGGATCAGCAGCCAGTGCAGGGTCAGGTGCGCGTGCACACCGGGCGCGTGCACGACGGAGGCGATTGGCAGCACGATGGCCGCCGACAGGATTCCCTGGGCCGCCCCGGACAGCACCTTTGCCATCGCGACCAGCCAGATCGGGCAGGGTGCCTGGACCCGGTCCTCGATCTCCCTGGTAAATCCGAACTCCTGCGCCATCGCCAGCGCGATCGACTGCACGCCCTGGAACATGACCGAGATGCCCACGACGCCCGGCACCAGGATGGTGGCGAACGCGGATTCCTGCGCCGTGCCATGTCCGCCGATGCCCTGGCCGATCTTCGGGAAGACATACAGGAACACGAAACACAGCAGGAACGGCTGGATGAGCGTCCGCAGGATGAACTCCCACAGGTGCTTCCGAAGCACCACCAGGTCGCGGAGCATGAGGGCGCCCAGAGCCGTCCAGCTCGCGGCGGCCACCGACCGCGTGGGGCCGCCCCCGATGGCCGCGGGCTGCGGCCTGGCCTGCGAGGTCACGGACGTGGTCATTCGTCCCTCAGTTCCTTGCCGGTCAGGTTGATGAAGACGGTTTCCAGGGTCGGCTCGGCCACCGACAGGTCGGCGAGATCAAAGCCCCCGCGCTCGGCGGCCAGGACGATTCGCGGGATCAGCCGGTCCCGGCCTTTGACGTGCAGCTCGAGGCCGCCGTCGACGAGGCGGGACCGCGTCACTCCGTCGACGTCCTGGCTCAGCAGCTCAGCGAGCTTGCCGGCGTCGCCCGCGGTCCGCACGGAGACCACGTTGTCGGCCCCGATCGACTGCTTGAGGGCCGCCGGAGTGTCCAGCGCCAGGATCTTGCCGTGGTCCATGATCGCGACCCGGTCACACAGCTGGTCCGCTTCCTCCATGTAGTGCGTGGTCAGCAGGATCGTCTGGCCCGCCCGGTGCAGCTCGCCGAGCAAGTCCCACAGCGCCAGCCTGCTCTGCGGATCCAGGCCCGCGGTCGGCTCGTCCAGGAACAGCACCGAGGGCCGGTGGAAGATCGCGCGCGCGACCATCAGCCGCTGCGCCATGCCGCCCGACAGGGCGTACACCGACGCCTTGGCCCACCGGGACAGCTGGAACTGCTCAAGCAGCTCGTCGGCGATCCGCCGGGACTCGCGCGCGCCGATGCCGAACAGCCTGCCGTGAAAGTAGAGGTTCTCCCAGACCGTCAGCTGGCGGTCGAGCGTGTTCTGCTGCGACACGATCCCGCTCAGCTGCTTGGCCAGCGCGGGATGCGCGGCCACGTCGATTCCGGCCAGCAGGGCCCGCCCCGATGTCGGCACGACTCGCGTCGTGAGCATTCCGGCCGTTGTCGTCTTGCCCGCGCCATTCGGCCCGAGCAGCCCGAAGATCTCGCCGGTCAGGACGTCGAGGTTGAGCTTGTCGACAGCCGCGAAGTCCGTGCCGGGGTAGACCTTCGTCAGGTCCTCGGTGTGAATGACCGCAGCCGGCGTGCTGTCAGCGACGCCGGTCACTGCGGTCACCCGGATTGCGTAGCGCTGATCGCAACCTTCTCTCACCGCTAGCCGGCCGCTCTGGCCGACCTGGCCATGCTACTTTCCCGGCGCCCGTCTGCGCCGGGGACGACGGCGGGCCCGGACCTGAGGTAACGCCGGGCCCACGGAATGGTCATGGCGGCACCCCTTGCGTCCAGGCCAGGTGCCGATGCCGGATATCTTCTGGTCATGCTGACTCGGCTTACCTCACTTGTGCACATCGACTTCGCGCCGCGCCACCGGCAGCCCAGCTGGGGCCGCGTGCTGCTCGCCTCGATTGCGGCGATCGTCGGGTCAGTGGCCGTGGACGCGCTGCTGGTGGTGATCGGCCAGGCCGTGTTCCCGTCGACGCGGGGCTATGTGCACTTCCAGTTCCACGACTACGCCCGGCTGACCGTGATCGGCGTCATCATCGCCTGCATCGGCTGGCCGATCGTGACCAGAGTCAGCTCGGACCCCCGGTGGGTGTTCCTCCGGGCCGCGATCCTGGTCACCCTGGTGCTCTGGCTGCCGGACGTCTACATCCTGGTCAAGGGACAGCCGGCCAAGGCCGTGGCCGTGCTGTTCGTGATGCACCTGGCGATCGCCGTCGTGACCTATAACTGCCTGGTCCGGCTGGCCCCGGTGCGGGATCTGGAAGCGGAGCCGGGCGAGCGTCCCCGCCCGCACCAGGCCGCGCACCGCGCCTGAGGCGGCCGGTAATCTGCTGAGGCATGACGCCTGGACGACCAGCTGCCGCTGCCGGCTCTGCTGTCCCAGGCTCTCGTGGCCTTCACGATCGAGTTCGACAACGAGGCCGAGCGGCGGATCGTGCACCGCACCACCAGGCACGGCGGCAGCCGGGGCGGCGTCTGGCTGGTCTCCATGGTGATGTGGCTGAACTGCATGCGCTACGTCGGCAGCGAGCCTGTTCGGGCCGGCGAGATCGCCAGGCTCGCCCGCTCCGGTACGAACCTGAAGGGCATGCGCCGGTGGGGATACCTCACCGCTGAGGCTGGCCCGGAGGCTTCCGCCAGCCGGCCGCGGCACCAGGACCTGCTGGTCCGGGCGACCGCCAGGGGCCTGCGGGCCAACGCGGCCTGGGAACCGCTGACCGGCGTCATCGAGCAGCGCTGGCGCGACCGGTTCGGCGGCCCCGACGTCGACGGGCTGGCCGGTTCGCTTCGCCAGATCGCGGGCCGGCTCGGCGCCTGGCTGCCTGACTGCCTGCCCATACTCGGATACCGACCGGCCGGCTGGCGGGCCAGTGTCCGGCCGCCGGCGAACCTGCCGCATTTCCCGATGGTGCTGCATCGAGGCGGCTATCCCGATGGCAGCTGATCGTGCCGGGAACGATGCTGGCCCTCACCATCAGCCTGCCGCCGGCCTGCCGTTCGAGGTGGTCGTTCCCGGCGGGATCATCGCCGGCCACCGGTCCGGCCGCGGCGAGCCGCTGCTCGTCCTGCACGGCGGCCCCGGCCTCAGCGACTACAGCGGCATGCTCGCTGCCGAACTCGGCGGCTGGGACGCGCTCCGGTACACCCAGCGCGGCGCCCCGCCGTCGACGCTGGCCGGACCGTTCACCGTCGGGCGGCACGCTGCTGACGCGCTCACCGTCCTGGACCAGCACAACCTCGGTTCCGCAGTCGTCCTCGGCCACAGCTGGGGTGGCTACCTGGCGATGCAGCTGGCGGCGGCCGCACCGGACCGGGTCCGCGGCCTGGTCCTGATCGACACACTCGGCGCTACCGGCGACGGCGGATTCGGCGCCTTCGCCCGGCAGCTGGCGGCGCGCATCGGCCCGCAGGTTCTGGCCCGGATCGCTGACCTGGACGAGCTAGCCGCGGCCCGGCCTGGCACAGCCGAAGGCGAGACCGCTGCAGCGGAGTCGCTCCGGCTCACCTGGCCCGGCTACTACGGCGATCCGGCTGCCGCGCCCCCGCCGCCGCCCGGCTTCCGCTTCTGGCCGGAGTGCTACCAGCAGACCATTGCCTCCATCACCGCGGCGCAAGGACGATGGCGCACTGCCGGCCGGCCTCGCGCGCTACCGCGGCCCGGCTGAGATCGTGGCCGGCGGCGCCAGTCCCTTCCCGGCCGAGGTCGCGGAGTCCACCGCCGCCCTGTTTCGTCAGGCCCGGCTCAGCGTCGCCGGCGGCGCCGGGCATTTCCCGTGGGCCGAGCGGCCTGGCTGCGTCGCCGCGGCACTGAGCCGGATCAGCGCGCGCCTGCGGGCCGCCGATCTCCGTCGTTCGTAACGCCGCGGGCCGGCCGTCGATATACCGGTGTGCCGGCCCGGCACCCCGGTTGCCAGCGCGGCCTGCTGATCCGCTGCGACCGTGACATCACGGCATCGGCCGAGCCGGGGAAGTGAGACTCACGGGAGAAGAACACCAGCATGCAGGTTCGCAGGCGAATCACCAGCGCGGCCGCCCTGTCCGCGGCGGCACTGTCAGCCGCGGTCACCGTCCTGGCCCTGGCTGCCGTAGCTCCCCCGGCGCTGGCCGCCGCGGCCACCACGTTCACGCCCGGCGAGGGCACCGGTTCAGCCTGGTGCCCCGGCTACGGCGGCATTAATCTCGGCAGCTATCGCGATGTCTACGCCTGCGAGCGCAAGTCGACAGCCAAGAACGCGGGCAAGACGCCGTTCGACAGCTATGCCGGCTTCCAGTGCACCGAGCTCGCGGCTCGCTTCCTGTACACGATCACCGGCCGCACCCTCTTCGAGAACCAGGAGGGCGGCAACTTCGTCTCGCTCGCGGCCGCCGCTTATTCCTTCCGGGTCGGCAGCTCGGGGTCGGCCGGAGTCGTGCCCGCGGCCGGCGACATCATCTCGATGTGGGGCGGCCGGAGCAAGCAGAAGCCGAACGGCGGCCAGACCGAAGTGGCCATCGTCACCAAGGTCAGCACGACCAAGTCGGGCTGGTCGATCACAACGCTGAACCAGGGCGACCCATCGGACAACGCGACCGCCCGCGGCTTCAACACCATTACCGTCTCGGCCGGCGGGAAAACCTGGAGCGCCCTGAACGGCTTCTACGGCAGCTTCGAGTGGCTCAAGCTGGCCAGGAGCCACGCCGGGACGGGTGGCAGCGGATCGGGTCAGGGCGGCTCCGGCGGCAGCGGCAGCTCGGCTGCCTGGAGCGCGGCCGAAGCGCCGCTGACGGCCAGCGTGCAGACCGGCGACCTGCTGGCTGTCGGCTGCAGTTCGGCGGACACCTGCACCGCCGTCGGCTTCAGCGGCACCGCCGCCATGCTGGTCTACCGATCGGGCAGCGGCTGGAAGGCAGCCACCGTGCCGCTTCCCTCCAGTTCCTCCACTAGTGCAACCCTCACCACGATCAGCTGCCAGTCGGCGTCTAACTGCGTGGCCGCCGGCGATTATCACACCGGCGGCAGTCAGCAGGGCATGCTGCTGTCCGGCCACGGGGCCTCGTGGACCGCGACCAGGGCGCCGCTGCCCGCATCGGCCGCCACGCACCCGCATGTCGTGCTGTCCTCCGCCGCATGCCCGGCCGTCTCCTGGTGCGTGGCCGTGGGCCAGTACACCGGCTCATCGAAGTCCGCCTACGGCCTGCTGCTGACCGGGCACGCGTCATCCTGGTCGGGCAGCCGCGCACCGCTGCCCGCCGATGCGGGCAGCAAGCCCGCCGCGCACCTGGCCTCGGTGGCGTGCCCGGCGGCCGGCCACTGCGTCGCCGTCGGAACCTATACCGATCAGGCCGGGAACGAGCAGGGAATGATCGTCACGCAGTCGGCGTCCGGCTGGAAGGCCATCCGGGCGGCGCTGCCGCCCAGTGCCGTCACGCCCGGCGCGACCCTGTCGGCAGTCACCTGCCCGAGCCTGACGGTGTGCGAGGCCGCGGGCTCGTTCTCGGCCCGCCAGCTGGGCATGATCCTGACCGGTTCAGGCACATCCTGGAAAGCCATCGCGACTCCGCTGCCCGGCCGGACGGCTGTCAGCCCGGCGACCTCGTTCCGGCAGATCTTCTGCTCGTCCGTGACCGCGTGCGTGGCCGTGGGCAGCTACTTTGACGGCAGCGGGTACCAGGGCCTGCTGATCGCCGGGCACGGCCCGTCGTGGACGGCCGCCAGGGCGCCATTGCCGCCCGGCGCCGCCGTCAGCCAGGGCCAGCCCGGCGCGGACCTGGTCTCGGTTGGCTGCTCATCGCCGTCGGCGTGCGTCGCCGCGGGCCGGTACACCGACACGGCCGGCGACGCCCGGCTGCTGCTCCTGACCTGGCGCGGCTCGGCCTGGGCCGCGGCTAAGGGCCCGCTGCCCGGCAACAACCGGACCGTGGGCAGCCAGGCGCAGGGCGCACTCGGCCCGCCGGCGCTGGCCGCTGTCACCTGTCCCGCAGCCACTACCTGCGTCGCGGTCGGCACCTACCCGGCCCAGCACCCCGGCATGGAAGGCCTGGTCGAGACCGCGAGGTTCTGACCACCTGACGGGCCAGTTCCCGGCTGGCAGGAATTGAGTGGCAGTATCTCTTCCGTGCGACTTTTCTACTACGCCCTGTCGTCGCGCCAGCCTGACCGCCGGCGCCGTCTCGCCGCCCTGCTCATCGGCGCAGCCATGGCGGCCGTCCTGGCCGTGGCCGGATGCGGCTCGGGCACCGGCTCGGACGGCTCTGCCGCGGGCCAGTCCGGCCAGGCGGGCCCCGCCGCGGAGCGGCAGGCAGCCGCCAACCCTGACCTGGATCCCGGCTCATCGCTCAGCGGAATCCCGGCGCCTGACTTCACGCTGACCAACCAGTTCGGGCAGCGAATGTCGCTGAGCGCGTTCCGCGGCAAGGTCGTCATCCTGGCGTTCACCGATTCCGAGTGCACGACCGTCTGCCCGCTGACGACCGAGAGCATGCTCGCGGCCCGGCAGCTTCTCGGCACGGCCGGCCGCCAGGTCCAGCTGATCGGCATCGACGCCAACCCGGCCGCGACCTCGATCTCGGACGTGATGTCCTACTCCCGGGCGCACGGCATGGTCAATCAGTGGGACTTCCTCACCGGCTCGGACGCCGAGCTGGCCAAGGTCTGGAAGGACTACAACATCTACGTCCAGATCGAGAAGGGCAACGTCGACCACACGCCGGCGGTGTTCATCATCGACACCAGGGGCCGTGAGCGAAAGCTCTACATGACCACCATGGCCTACGCGAGCATCACCCAGGCCGCCCAGATCATGGCTCAGGAATCTTCCGCCCTGCTCCCCGGCCGTCCGTCGCTCGCCAGCATCCAGTCGCTGGCCTACATCAGCGGCCTGACCCCGGCGACCACGGTCACGCTGCCCGCGGTCTCGCCGGGAGCAGCGTCGTCCGGGTCGGCGTCGTCCGGGTCGGCGTCGTCCGGGTCGGTGACGCTCGGGCCGGGGAAGGCACACCTGGTCATGTTCTTCGCCACCTGGCTGAGCGAGACCTCCGATCTCAAAGCCAGGCTTCTTGGCCTCAGTCAGTACGCGCGGGCCGCTCCCGGCGCCGGCCTGCCAGGCCTCGTGGCCGTGGACGAGGAAGCGACCGAGCCGTCAGCGCAGACGGTGAGCAGCTTCCTCGCCAGCATCGGCAGGCCGCTGTCCTACCCGGTCGCGCTCGACCGGGACGGGCGGCTGGCCGATGGCTACGGCGTGCAGGATCAGCCCTGGTTCGTGCTGACGTCGGCGGCCGGGAAGATCCTCTGGAAGCACGACGGCTGGCTGTCGGCGAGCCAGCTCACGAGCGACGTCCGCTCCGCTGCCAGGTAGCCCGCGCGCTGAGCCCTTCCCCGTGCCGCCGGGCCAGACGTACCATCGCAAGATATGGCGGAATGGTGGTCGATCGAGGTCCTGCACGGAGAGTTCTCAGCTTTCCAGTGGCAGAAGGCCCACGACTCCGAGCTCATCGAGGCCGCTCTGACTAACGGAGCGCTCGACGGAACCTGGCATGCCGACCGGTGGGGCGTCGCCTTCGAGGTGTGCTTCGCCAGCGCCGGCGAATGGGAAGCCTTCCGGGACCTGCCCGTCGTTCGCGCCGCCCTGGACGCCGTGCCTGATCCCGTCAACGGCCTGCTGATCTACCGGGGCCGGGGTGGCACCTCGGCCGCCGGTCACCCGCGGCGGCCCCGTCCGGCACCGAGCGCCGGCGCGATGGCGCTCCCCGAGCCGGAAGACGAGCGCTTCCTCGACCTGACCGGCGCACCACCGGGCATCGTGCAGGCCGGCGCCATCACCGCCGGCTAGCCGGTCAGCCCGGGTCGACGGGCGTGATCGTGAACGGATACCTGGCAGCGAATGCGGCGACAGAATCGGTGCGGATCGCCCGCCAGAGCTTTGCGTCCAGCCTGAGGTTGAGGCGCACCGGGGTGTCACCACCCTGTCGCGCCGAGCCACCCAGCGTCGGAGCGGTGACGAAGGATCCGTCGTGTCCGCGGAGGTGCCGCAACTGCAAGGCCAGCGACATCAGCTGGGAATCACTGAAGCTGCTGTCGACACTGAGCACCGATGCCAGCGCGCGGATGACGTGATAGTCAGTGCTGACGCTGTCGGCTCTGGCGATCTTGTCCAGCATCGCCCGGATGAGGTTGCTCTGCAGTTCCTCACGACCGATCTCGCTGACCTCAGGCTGCCTGACATAGGCCAGGACGTCCGCGGCGTTCAGATAGTTGATTCCGGCCGGAGAAATGTGAATCCCATACTATGGTCGTATAGGGCACATCGACCGGCACGTTATGCAATGCGCGGACGACCGCCGCAGCACCGGCGAAATCCAGCACAGAATAGTGATTGATGCGATCCCCGGTGACTTTCTCTACGGTCCTTATTAGTAGCGACGGGCCACCGATCGCCAGTGTGTCGCCCAGCTCGATATTTCCGTGC
The DNA here is from genome assembly GCA_963818995.1 of uncultured Actinomycetota bacterium. GTDB lineage: Bacteria > Actinomycetota > Actinomycetes > Streptosporangiales > Streptosporangiaceae > JAJYUU01. The sequence continues at coordinate 117,329 of CAWFUM010000019.1, forward strand.
CCGTGAACATAGACAAGCGCATTCGCGGGGATCGAGACAACGGAACCGCCCCGGTGGCTGGCATTGAGATGCACCAGAGCGATAAGCCCGCTCGAGTACTCGCCCGCTGTCGACGACCCGTCGGCGCCGCGCCCGCCTCTGTGAGCAGGCTCTGTGGCAGATCCGGTCAGGAGGATCGTCATGCTTCCCTTGAACCTGGCTGGCACCAGGGGCTGGTCGGCCGCAGTGAGCGCCACGACGCCGTTGATCCGATGGATGCTGCTGGCCAGGTGATTAACGAATAGGTACGAGCCGCCCACCAGTGCGCCCGCGAGAACGACGACGGCAACAGCCGCCGAGATGACGACTCGCTTCAGCAGCCGGATCCGATGCCGGCGCTGACGCCTGGCCGGTGCACCGGAATCGGGCTCAGCGGCCTCCTGGGCCTGCCTGCTGAAGTACTCAGAGGTGAACTGATCCGACATTACGCTACCGCCCCCAAGGATTTGGCATAAAATTAGTGCCATTAGTGGACGTCGTCACGTTGCTCAGCGGGACGCCGCAGCCGAGATCTGAGATTTCGGCGTGCCTCGCCGAATAGCTCTCGCTAACCCGGCGATGCGTTTGCACGCAAGGTAATGTAGCCCAGTCTCATGCCGAACACTATTCAAGGCCTCTTTGTGAGAACTACCGGCAGAGCACAGTGAACATCGGATGACTAGAGGGTATAAGTCGGAAGTGAAATCGCAACGATCATGCTCGGCAGCGGAGGGTCGGAACCGGACTCGAAATGTCTAATAGTGCGGTTACCTGCTAATGGCAGCCGGGGCGCGCATCGAGGCCGACGCCCGGCCGCGCCGCCCCCTCCCTGCCTCCGGCCCGGCGAGCATCTAGCTTGTCGCTGTTTCGCTCCGCGTCCGGGCGTCGCACCTAGCGAGGGCATTGCAGTCTTCGGCGCCGGCATAACGGACACCAGCTGCTTCTGCGCGCTTCTAGCGCTTGCCCGGGTCCTGTGGGGTCGGCGCTCCCTACCGCCCAGCGAGGATGGCGGCGTACGAAGTGCCCATCTTCGGCCGCGCCGCTTCGGCGCCCCCCGGTGCGGGCTCCGAGGCCCTCTCCGCCGAAAAATCAGCAGTTCGTCGGACATTGTGCGATTCCCGATGCGGTCGCGACTTCGGGCTTGCAGCCGTGGCGGCCAGGACCGCCCGCGGCAGGCCGTTGGCAAAGCAGCTCGATGTGGGCATTACCTCACGGTCTAGCTCAGCTAGGCGCTGGGTTGCTGGGTGGCGCACGGCAGGCAGCTGGCTGCTCGTCCATTCGCCGCTAGGCGGACGGCTTCCAGCTACGCCGGGGCGCGTCAGGCCAGCAGTACCCGATCATCGATGCGACAAGCGACCTGAGCACGGCTGCAGCGCGGTCATAGTCTCGCTGCGGGCCGCCGGTCGGATCGGTGACATCGTCATCGGCGCAACTGCCGAGCAGGTCCGTGCGCGTTCTGCCCTGATGCACCAACGTCAGCCAGTCCGCGACTGGCTGAGTTGCACGCCGCCCGCCGAGGGCTTCACTTCTTCGAACCAGTTCTTTGAGCGTGAAGGCGCGCGGCCAGGCGTCTGGCGCCATCACGACGACCGCACGCAGGCAATCCCTGTCCAGAGCAATGAACGAGATCGGCGCTCACAAGCTCGTCAACAGTGACCTTCCGGCTACGGTGTCGGAGCGATATTTAACCTGTACCTAGCGATCGCGCGTACGGCAGCCGGGTCGGCCGGCCATCCGGCGCTCAGCATCCCAGCCGACCGCACCCCGATTCCACCAAGAGCATTCAGCCGATCTGACAGCATCGCCTCGACCATCGGCGACCTGCACACATTCGCCCGGCACACCACCAGCACCTCGGTCATGTGGCTAACGACCGGCTTGCGGTGAGTAGCGGCGATCGCATGGCATGCCCTCCTGCCGACTGACCAGAAACAAGTCTCACCTAGCGTAGCCACCTATACACTCACTGTTCGGAGATGCTGCCGTTCGGGGAAGTAGCGCCTTGCGGGAGATCGAAGTCATCCGAGTAATGACTAAACGGAGGGAATGCATGACGACCGAGCCGGGGGCAGCCCCTACCCTGCGCGGATACGGCCAGATCATCCGCCGGCGCAAATGGTGGGTCATCTGCATCGCTCTCGCCGGGTTAGCGGTAAGCCTTGGCTTTTCCCTGACGGCAGCCTGACGAGTTCACCGCAACAGCTCAGGTCATCGTTCAGGCAACAACGCAGAGCACGGCGGCGGGGTCCATACAGCAGCCTGTGACCACCACTCAGGTGCAGACGATGTTGTTACTCGTAACCGCTGCCCCAGTGGAGAGCACAGTACTGCACAAACTCGGCAGCATTCCAACCGTGACGGCTACCGAGGTCGCGCAGACCAATGCCATCGCTATTACCGCTATCAGTCGCAGCCCTGCCAGAGCCGCACTGATCGCCAACACCTACGCCAGCGCATTCGCCAGCAATCAGGCCAGCACGGCCATCGCTACCATGACGAGCGCCGAAACTCAGTTCAAGGTTCATATCAAGACGCTGCACAAGGAGATAGCGGCAGCCCGGTCCGGTTCTGGCAACGCATCCCAGCTGAGCGCGCTACTGGACCAGCAGGCAGTGCTGAGCGAGCAGCTGGCGCAGCTGCAGGTCGACGAGGCGGGCAATACCGCACCGGTGGCTTTTGACGATCCCGCCAAGCAGCCAACAGCTCCGAGCTCCCCGAAGCCAGCGCGGGACGCAGAACTGGGTCTCGCCGCAGGCCTGGTACTCGGGCTCGGAGGCGCGTTCCTGCGGGACAATCTGGACGACGCGCTGATCTCCCAGGAGGCAGCCGAGCAGACTGCGGGCGTCCCCGTTCTGGCGGTCGTCCCGCATGTTCCCTCCTGGAAGCGCCGGGACAGGCCGCTGGTCATCTCGATCTCCAATCCAACGTCACCCGCAGCTGAGGCTTACCGGTCGCTCAGAACGTCGCTGCAGTTCGCCCGCCAAGAACGCGAGCTGCGCACGATCCTCGTTACTAGCCCAGCGTCCGAAGAAGGCAAGACGACCACGCTTGCCAATTTGGGCGCAGTTTTCGCCCAGGCGGGAACCGAGTAGTGCTTGTGTCCTGTGATCTCCGCAGGCCCAGGATCGGCAAGTTCCTCGGCGTTGACGAGTCCGCTGGCCTGACCACTGTGCTCTCGGTCAGCACACGCTGGAGCAGGTTGTTCGCCCGTCGAGGGCAACCAACGGCTCTGCGTGCTCGCTTCCGGACCGGTTCCCGCCAATCCTGCCGAGCTGCTCAACGGGCAGCGAGCGCACGACGTCTTCGCCGCCGCTGAAGGCCAGCTTCGACATTGTGCTCATCGACAGCCCGCCGGTGCTCCCAGTCACCGACGCCGTTGTGCTATCCCGTCAGGCCGATGCGACATTGCTGGTTGTCGCCTCCGGCCGAACCAGGCGCGGTGAACTGCAGCGGGCCGCCGAGAAACTCGAGCAGGTCGAGGCACCGGTCATCGGGATGGTCCTCAACGAAGTGGCTCGGCAAGCAGCGGCGGGTACGGCCAGCAGTACGGGTACTACGAGGCGCGTCATGACCGATCCCGGGTCGTCGATCACCAGCACCGCGGGAGCCCCGGCTCGCGATCAGCATCCACGTCGACGTGCCTAGGGCTCCAGGCTGCAATTCAGACCGGGCAGCGGCGAGAGACCGGGCCCTTCAGCGGGAGCACCTTCGGCCACGGCCGCAACATGGCGGCTGACTGTCGCTCCGGTCGAGATTCTCAAAGTGACCCGCGACACCCGATCGTTCGGCACCTGCGGGCCGAAGGCGTGCACGACATCGCCCCTGGTGAACGACTGCGACATCGGTGCCGTCGGCTCATGTGGCCATGGGCTCGACCAATCGGGTCGAGCGCCGGGGCCTTTCAGCAGCCAGCCTAAGTCTGCGCGCGGCAGATCGGACGGCTCTGAATGCCGCCCCCTTGGGCCAGCCGTACCGACGCGCGGCGGCGCCCAAACTTGCCCGCCTCCGCATCTCTGAGCGGAGCGCATGGACCAGGTCTCCGATGCGCCAGAGCACCCGGCGAATAAATTAAATTACGCCTCTCATTGCCTTCCTATTCCATCTAGGCATAACGGACGACAGGCAGCCTTCCGACTGGATCGGCCGAACCGGCAGAACCCGACCGGTCAAGAATCGGGCGAGCCAACTGGCCACGCGAGATGAGTGGGGAAAATAAAGAGCTGAGAGCGCGACGAAATTTCTTGTATCGGCACTCCGCCAGCATGAGTGACTTACAGTATTCAGGTCAATACGCCTCGCAAGACGCTCAAGCAAGCTGTCGGGAGATGCCATGTCTGAGAAGGTCGTTATAATCGGCCAAGGGATACGTCGGGCTACCGCTGGCTATGCGCGCGGTCGAAGCTGGTTACAACGTCATCGGAATAGATCAGGACGTTCGCCGGGTCAAGCAGATCGCAACGCAACTTCGTACGTCGAGGACGTTACTTCCGCACAGCTAGCGGCCGCGCTAGAGAGCGGGCGATATTCCGCAGCCTCAGATTACGCGGCCGCTGAAGGGTTCGATATCTGCGTAATCGCCGTGCCAACGCCATTACGTGACGGCGCTCCCGATCTCGGCTACGTGGAAGAAGCTGGTCGTGCATTAGCGACATACGTCACATCAGGCTGCACGGTCATCCTCGAATCCACCACATATCCGGGAACCACAGAGGATATCCTCGGGCCGTTACTTGAGGACGGCAGCGGACTCAATGCGGCCAGTGACTTCTTTCTCGGCTATAGCCCCGAGCGAATTGATCCGGGAAACCCGCGCTGGCACCTCGGGAATACTCCTAAGGTGATATCGGGAGTTAATGCAGCCTCACTGGACAGGGTACAGGACTTTTACTCCCGCATAGTGGACGCGACTGTGCCAGTCTCCTCGCCGAGGATCGCGGAACTCACCAAGCTTCTCGAGAATACTTTCAGGCATGTAAATATTGCGCTGGTGAACGAGCTCGCAATGTTTGCCAATCAGATGGGGATTGATGTCTGGGAGGCAATCGACGCCGCGGCAACGAAGCCGTTCGGATTTCAGCGCTTCGCGCCCGGGCCAGGTGTTGGCGGCCACTGTCTGCCCATCGATCCGTCCTACCTGTCATGGCAGGTGAAGAAGATTCTCGGACGTAACTTCAGATTCGTGGAGCTAGCTAATGACATTAACGATCATATGCCCGAGCACATCGTGCATAGGATCATCCAGGGACTCAACGCCAGGTCCAAGTCAGTAAAGGGCAGCAGAATATTACTACTCGGTCTGGCATACAAGAAGAACGTAGGCGATGTACGTGAGTCACCGGCTATCGAGGTCGTCCCGTGGGCTGTACAAGCTAGGGGCCGATGTCGCAGCTGTCGACCCATTCGCCGACACATTCCTGTTGCCGCAAGGAGCGAGTCTTGTGGAGTTGACTGAGCAGGAGGTCAGATGCCGCCGATGCGGTAGTGATCCTTACAGACCACGACGTTTTCGACTACGAACTTGCACAGTGCGCGGACTATCTCTTTGATACACGGAATCGATGCACGGGTCCAAATGTTGAGCACTTGTGACAGAGACTGAACGAGCCACCAGCTCTGAAATCAGAATTCCGCACTCAGCGCCAGCCGCAGTCCAAGTCTCGGGATTGGCTGCTGGCGCGTTCCTTAGGCCGCGTGAGTCTACGAAAGCATGGCTCGGCTCCTAATAATGCCAGCGCCCGCCCGCGCCATTTTCGCGCGGACATTTATGCTTATTACCGGTAGCCCGTGGCCCACCGGAATGATAACGTTGCCGGGCGGATCGGCAGTTAGCCGATGCTTCCTACTGACTGAGCGGGTAGCTGCATGAGCCCTGACGCGGATCGCGGCGGCGTCCGTATGACTTTCCATCTGCCTGAACCATGCAACCGTTCGCTCCAGGCCCTCATCGAGCCCGACGGCCTGACTGCGGGGAAGAGGGTTGCGCAAGCGATCGCAGGACGCCTGCGAGTCACGGACATCGCCTGGACGCGCGGGGCCGTGCCGGATGTCGGCAGGTACACCGACTGCTGCGGCCACGCGCCGAGCTACTTCAATGATCGACGTCCTCGTGCCGAACGCTAGATTGACTGGGTCCGGATTGCTGACCCGGTAGCGCACAGCGTCAGCGAGCACCCTGCACCACAGTCCCTACGAACGTAAAGTCCCGAGTCTGCCGGCCATCGCCGTGGATGATTACAGGCTTTCTGCGCATCGTGGAGTCAATGAAAGCTGGGATGGCGGCGGCATACGCATGTCCGGCCGTTTGCAGGGGGCCATAGACATTAAAGAATCGCAGCGCCAGCCCTGGCAGTCCGAAGGCTGCCTGGTAGGCGAGCAGATACGCCTCCGCGGCTAATTTGCTCGCGGCATAGGGACTGAGCGGACGGGTGGGCAGTTCCTCATGTTTGGGTAGCGCTTCCACCGAGCCGTAGACGGATGACGATGACGCAACGACCAGATATACGGAGCGGCGACGGCACGCTTCTAACACATTCAAAGAGCCGGTGGCGTTGGCCTGATGGCTGGCGACAGGATCCTCGATTGAGCGAGTCACCGAGGGGCGGGCGGCGAGGTGCACCACCGCATCCGCGCCGTCCACGAGATCCTGGAGCAGATCTCGGTCGAGGATACTGCCGGTTACCAGATCCGCGCCTGTCCCCTCCAGGTTGCTGACAACGCCCAGTGCTTAAGATCATCTAGCCCGACGACATTTCGCACCTCGGGATAAGCCTTGAGCTGACGGCACAGGTTGGCGCCAATGAAACCTGCCGCTCCCGTGATCGAGGACTCTCACAGCTTCACTCCATCCAGAGTATTCGCATGCTGAGGACCAGTGTGCCGGGCGATCTTCCGTGCATCTGGCCACCAGCCTTGTTCCAGGGCAATTGCTTCGTAGAGGCGCTCGTACATCGCGCACCAGCCGGTCGGGCCCGAATTGTGCTCGACTCCACGCTGTTGCGGCGGCGCCTAGCCGGAGCCGGAGCGGGTCATCCCGCAGCAGCCGCACGACGCTCCGGGCAAGAGCATCTGCATCGCGCTGAGTGCAGAATGCCGGTGGCATTGTGCTGCACGACCTCCGCTACGCTGCCAACATCGGTCGCAACCGCCGGCACCCCTGCGAGCGCCGCCTCGATGAGTGAAACAGGCATTCCCTCGTTGTCGGACGTCAGCAGAACCAGATCGGCTGCGGCATAGACAGTCTCCACATCTGCCCGCCAACCCAGCAGATGCATTGATCCGCCCTAGGTCACCCGCCGCCGATCTGACCTCGGGCTCGAGATCGCCGGCACCGCAGACTACAAACCGAGTAGCGGGAAGAGTGGCAATAACTTGGCGGGCGATGGCCACCATCCGGTCCGGCCTCTTTATGCGGGTCAGCCTGCCGACGTAGGCCACGACAGGGCAGTCGCAGGTAGGCCCAACTGGCTCCGCGCAGAGCGCCGATCAGGCAGGGAGCCGAGTCGAGTGCCGGGAGGTATCACTGCAGTATTGACGCGATCTGCCGATGCCGACTTCGAGCAGTTCGTTGCGCACCTGGTCCGCCGACAGCAACAAGCCGATCAGTGTGTTTGGCGAGTATGCGTTCTGCCGCGACAACAAGCCGCGCCGTGCGCGGCGGAAAGTAACCGTTCAGCAGGTGCCCATGGAAGGTGTGCACGCGGGCAGGCGCGCGCGCCAGAACGGCGGCAATACGACCTAAGGTCCCCGCCTTGGCCGTATGAGTGTGCACGATGTGCGGCCGGAACCGGCGTATCTCAGCCGTCAGTGCAATGCAAGGGCACGGACGTCATCGGCGGGGCGGATACGCCGTCCCAGCGTCGGTACCCGGTGTACCTCCACGCCGGGGGCACGCAGATCTATGTAGTCAGCCTCGTCCGGCCCGACGAAACCAGCGTAAAGCCGCTGATCAAAGCTCTCGGCGGGCAGCCCGCGCATGAGCGTCACCGCCTGCAGCGCGGGACCGCCAACGTTCATCCGCGCGATGATCCGCATCACCCGTAGCGGCTCAACTTGACCAGCCATCCGTGTCCCCCGTTCAATCCACGGCCAGTGTAGCGACACATCTAGTAACGTCATGGTGATGCTGAGTAATCAGAGCGCTATGACTCGAGGCTCCCTCGGCGTAGCGGAACGCCGCCTGCGAAGGTCCATCTGATGATCGGGCAGCTAGGTCTCGGTGGCACTGAGAAGCAGTTGGTGGTGCTGGCGCAGAGGCCTTCGCGCCCGAGGAATCGATGCCACCGTCCTGGTCATGTTCGAAGGCGGCCCGCGCGAGATCGCGCTACGCGAAGCAGGCGTGCCGGTGATCCACCTCGGATTCTGCCGCTTCACGGCCGCGTGGCAGGTGCCGCGAAACGCGATCGGCATTCGCCAGACTAGTCCGCTGTCTCCTGCGGGACCGACCGGACGTACTTCACGCTTTTCTCCTGCACAGTTACCTCATAGCCGCGCCGGCCGCACGAATCGCGAGGGTTCCAGTCCTCGTCGCCGGCCGGCGGAGCCTGGGCACATTCAAGGAGGGCCGAAGCATTCTGCTGAGCGGCTGAACGCCTCGCGACTCGGGCCACGGACCTACTCATCGCCAACGCCAACGCGGTGGCTGCGGACGCCGTGCGCCAGGAGCAGGGTGCCCATCGGCAAGATCGCTGTCGTGTACAACGGACTACCTGACGCAGCCTTCACCGAGCTAGCGCCTGCCGACATCGAGACGACTCATCCGGTCATACTATGCGTCGCTAATCTCAAGGCATATAAAGGCCACCGCTATCTCCTCGAAGCGGTAGCGCGCCTGCAATCCCGGGCCAGACCATGCACCCTCTTCTGGCTGGTGACGGGAAGAACGCGCCCAACTCGAACGTCACGCGGCCCAGCTAAACGTGGATGCCCGATTCCTCGGCCAGAGCACCGAGGTCGGACGACTCCTAGCACGCGCAGACGTGGTCGTGCTTCCCTCGCTCCACGAAGGAATGAGCAATGCAGTCATGGAGGCGATGGCAGCAGGACGGCCAGTCGTCGCGACCAGCGTTGGAGGGACGCCTGAACTTCTCGAAGATCGCGGGATCCTCGTGCGGCCCTCCGACCCTATGCGCTAGCCGATGCTATCGAGCGAATAATCGCTGATTCCGCAATATGCCGTGCGCCTGGCTAGGCGGGCCCAGTCCTGGAGTCGCGAAAATCTGCACGTGAATCGCATGGTCGACGAGCACGTCCGCATCTACTCTAGATCTGCTGAGGCGCAAATGTGTGGGATAGCAGGCATCGTATCCGTGGGTCAGCCAAACGCCGGTCTAGTCAAGCAATGTGCGACGTAATGGTTCATCGCGGTCCGGACGGCGCTCGGCTTCTATGACGACTGCCATGCTTCGCTTGGCATGCGCCGGCTGGCGATAGTCGATGTCGCCGGGAGCCGGCAGCCGGTCTATAACGAAGACCGCACAATTGCCGCAGTCTTTAACGGCGAGATCTACAACTTCCAGCAATTGCGAGCCGACCTTGGCCGTCGCGGCCATCGCTTTACCAGCCAAGGCGACAGCGAGTGCCTCGTTCATCTCTACGAGGAGTATGGCGACCAATTCGTCGATCACCTACGTGGAATGTTCGCATTCGCAATATGGGACAGATCCGAAGGCCGTCTGCTGCTCGGCCGAGACCGCGTAGGCAAGAAACCCTTGTACTGGCGGGCCGATGGAGAATCACTTAGCTTCGGATCGGAGTTAAAATCCATCGTAGAGAACCGCGCAGTCCCTCGTAGGGTCGATCCAATCGCACTCCATCATTACCTCACGTACCAGTACGTTCCGGCACCATGGTCGATCTACCAAGGAATTCAGAAATTGCCGCCGGGTCACTTGCTTAGCTGGCGGAACGGGGTGACCGAGGTCAGCCGCTACTGGCGCCTCGATTGCACTGAGAATTCTGTCGCGTCCGTTCCGGAAGCAGCTGAGCAGCTGCGTGAGCTGCTGCTCGACTCTACTAAAGTGCGGATGATCAGTGAACGGCCACTGGGGGCGTTCCTGTCAGGAGGTGTTGACTCCTCGGCAGTTGTTGCTGCGATGGCTCGACAGACGCCTTTGCCAGTCAAGACATTCGCTATCGGTTTTGATAATGACCTATTCGATGAGCGCCTACATGCTCGGAAGCTAGCAGAGCACTACGGAACTGACCATCATGAGTTTGTCGTGACACCGGCTGGCCTTGACATCCTTCCAGCGCTGACCTGGCACTTCGATGAGCCGTTCGCTGATGCTTCTGCCATTCCAACTTTCTACGTGGCCCAAATGAGTAGTCAGCACGTCACGGTCGTACTGACTGGCGACGGAGGTGACGAGTCTTTTGGCGGTTATCGACGCTATGCTCTGATGGGTATGCTCCAAGGAATTCGTCTCCCAACGCTTGTCCATCCGGTATTGCGACATCTCGGATCGTCGCTTGCTAATTGCAAGAACACGGCATCGCGTCGTTTCGCTGCTGGCCGAGCTATTGAGATGCTCGGCGAGTCAACACAGAGACGCTATGGCCGGATGATGTCTTACTTCACGCCGCAGCAGAAATTTTGTTTGTACTCGGAAGAGCTACGCGAGCAGCTGGCTGGCGTCGACAGCTATGAGCTTATCGATCAAATATTTACTCAATCCCATGCACGCACAGACGTAGGCCGCATAATGGATGTCGACGTGAATACCTATCTTCCCGGCGACCTTTTAACCAAGGTCGACATAGCCACCATGGCCTGCTCACTAGAGGCCAGATCTCCCTTCCTAGATCACCACTTGATGGAGTGGGCAGCGTCCTTGCCGTCCCATCTGAAGGTCAGGGCGGGAACGACGAAGTACCTGCTGAAGGAGGCGATGAAGCCTTGGCTCCCGCAGGATCTCATCACTCGCCGAAAGCAAGGGTTTGGCGTCCCGCTGGCGGACTGGCTCCGAGCTGACCTAAGGGACTTGTCGAGGGATGTGTTGACCGATTCTACCGCACGGTCTCGCGGTTTCTTTCGGCCAGATGCTGTCTTGAGTCTGCTCCGACAGCACGAAAATGGCAGCGACCATAGCAGCCGCATCTGGGCTCTGATGCAACTGGAACTCTGGCACAGGGCCTTCATTGATGCTCCAGGCAGAGGACGGGCTCACGTAGCGAGCTACCGCGCACAAGAACCTGAGCGACACTGACGTCCGGGTCCTCGCCCGGCGGCAGCGTCACTGGCCCGCAGCAGACACGAGAGCGGGTTAAATTACCGAGATTACGAACCTCCTGCTCACCTGCCGGAAAATTGCTAGGGCACAACCGAGCCATCCGAGTACGGGCGCTACTTCGGCTCGAGCTCTAGCGTAGAAACGTCGCGGATTGGCGGAAGATTCGGACGGTGACGCCGGGCTTTTAGCGGATCCGCTCGAATACGTATTCGTTACAGCCGAGGCCGCCACCACAGGTCTTCAGATGGCGAAGCTCGAAGCCGAGCGGGTGGATGCGGCGGAACACCTCTTCTGGCTTGGCCACCTCAAAGGGGTACCCGCCCACCCAGTCGACCAGGTCGTGCTTCGCTGACATGCCCCTCACCCGGACAGGCCGTGATTTCTGGTCACGCGAGCGCCTGACCATGCGCACAATGGCAGTTACTGGCCTGTGCCACGCTAGATAGGCGAATGATCCGGCGATGAGCAGCCTCCGAGTCAGCCGACCAGAGGTGTTGTAGCGCTTCTTCACGCGCCGCCATTGTCGGCTCGCGAATCCCTGGTCGTTGTAGATGGAGATAAACAGCAGCCCGCCTGAGTCGACGAGCCGGGCGGCCACATCAACGGCGCGCCAGAGATTGCCAGTGTGATGGAGGACGCCCCACGAGTAGACCACATCGAAGTACCCGAGACCGGCGACGTAGGGCTGGTCGAGTATCGATCCCTGCTCCACGACCCAGGCCGAATCTGGCGCGTGCAGACGGCGCAGCCCGGCGGCCGCAGAAACGGAGTCCGGATCGTAGTCGAAGGAACGCACCCGGGCGCCGAGCTGGAGGGCGGCGAGCGAGAACAGTCCGCTACCGCACCCGATGTCGAGGAACGTGCGGCCTGACAGGTTGGTGACACCCAGTGCTTCCGTCAGGGAACGGCGTGCCGCCTCAATTTTTGTCTCGTCGACAAGTCTGAACGAAAGATTTCCAGTTCGCGCCGAAGGCGAAGCGGGCTTCCCGTAGAGATTTCAACCTGGCTGTCAGTCATCTACTGATCTCCTTTCTGGCGGATATCCCGGCTCGATCGGCATACGACCTGGTCGAGGCCCACCGGCTGGTCGTGACTGTGTGTCTTGGCATCCATCGCGAGTCTCGTTGTTGCCGGTGGGACTGCGTGGGTGTCCTCAGGCTCTGCCATGCGCAGCTGGCGGATCGACTTACCGGCCAGCAGCCCCCGGTACAGGCGCACCGACTCATCCACCATCCGATCGATCCCGAACTTGTCATGCGCGACGGCTCTCCCTTCGGCACCTAGGCGTGCAACCAGAGCAGGGTCCTCCAGCAACATGCGCATGGCGTTGGCGAGCGCCTCAGGATCGCCAGGCGGGACGAGGATTCCACCGCCGCCACCCAGGATCTCTGGCACGCCACCGACCGCTGAGGCAATAACCGGGCGGCCATTCGCCAGGCCCTCAAGCACCGCGTTCGGCATCCCCTCCGAGGTGGACGGCAGCACCATGAATGAGCAGGCAGCGAGGAGAGCGCGAACGTCGGCAACTGAGCCCAGGAAGTCAACATCCCCTTCGATCCCGAGTTCGCGTGCACGGAGATGCAGCGAGGCCCACTCCGGACCGGCGCCCGCGAGTTGCAACCGCACATCTAACATTGGAGACAGGGCGCGGACCTGCGCGAAGGCAGTGAGGGCGACGTCGTGGCCCTTATACGCGATGAGGTTCGCCACGATCACCACGCGCTGGGATCGCGGCCCCGGCGGCGCGATGCCTGCTGGCAGCGACACCCCGTTCCGGATGACGACTGCCTTTCGCCGCGGCAGTCGTGTATGCCGAATGGCATCCTCCATTACCGCACTCGAATTGCAGACCACCACGTCAGCGAGCCGATCGCACAATCGCTCCCAGGGGACCAGGAGCCGGAATCGTCTCGAGGCAGCCGTGAGGCTCCTTCGCGAACTGACCACCACGGCGACTCCGGCACTTCGCGCGATGGGCACCCCGAGCAGGTAACTCCAGTACAGGAAGCAGTGGACGATGTCTGGTGACGCCTCCCGTAGGACTCTGCGGAAACGGCGGATTTGGCGGATAAGCGGAACTGGGTTGAGCATCGCGGACCGCCGGAGGCCAGGACAGCCGACCTCAATGACGCCAATCCCAGCAGCGCGCGCATTCGCCGCTAGATCACCTGCAGTGTTGAGGCAGAGCACCGTCACCTGGTGGCCTCGCAAGACGAGCGCAGAGCCCAACGCAAGAATCTGACCTTCCGTTCCCCCGCGGTTCAGACTTCCTACCACCAAGGCAATACGAAGCGAACCGGTGTGTCGCCTGGCTCGACGTTCTAGCCGTTTTCGAGTCAAGAGGCGCAGATCCGAGGCCCGAGGGACGAGGTCGCGCCAGCCGGCCACCCCCCGGCGCCGAGAGATCACCACGTACGACAGCGCGAGCGCCGCATAACAGACCGACGACGCCACGCTTGCACCGCGGATTCCGATCTCCGGCAGGAGGGTGAGGTTGAGGGCTACGTTCAGACCGAGCGCGCAGAGACCAAGGACGCTTGTCATCAGCATCCGCCCCTCTTTGACGCAGCACAGATCCCAGCGGTCTTGCAGCTCCCAGGGCCACCACGCCAGGTAGCAGCAACCGCAACGCAGGCACGGCGCCCGCGAAGCCAGGCCCATAGACGACCGGAATAGCCAGTGGGGCCAGAAGCCATACGCTTACGGCCGCAATCGTCAAGATGCACATGCTCACTCGCGCCGTCGAGAAGCTGAGGCGCCGGTCGTCTCCGGCTCGCGCCCGCACCATGTGCGGCATAAGCGCGCCGGCAAGTGGATCGGTCAGCAGCCACAACAACTCGGCGATAGTGGTGGCGAGGGCGTACAAGCCTAGCTGACGATACCCGGCATATTGGGCGACCAGCACCTGATCCATCCGCAGCACCAGATAGAAGAAGATCTGTCCCACGTACGCCTTCACTCCGAAGGCCAACGACCGGCGGAGAAGAGCCGGATCGATTCTCAGATTCACAAGGCCAGCGCGCCGACAGGCAAGAAAAAGCAGAAGCCATGCGGATCCGTTTGTCAGCCACTGAAGTAGCAACACGCGGAACGGAGTCAACTCGTGGGCGAAAAAGAGCACGGCTATAGCTATAGCTTGCAGCGCAACGCCAAACCATGAGGCCCACGTCGCTGCCACCAATCGACCATCGAGCTGCAGCAGATTCGCCCAATACAGGCTCATCAGCAGAAGGGGCACCAGGCCCATCGGGATCGCGATCCATGACAACGGTAGGCCGTCGGCCACTCGAGGGTTAATTAAGACGACACCTGCAATACCGATCCAACCGACGGCCCCGGCGAATACGCTGAACAACGTTGCGTCCGCCCACATATGACGCAGATCTTTCCCATGCGCCGCCAGGTGGAGTTGCGCGAACTCGAGTCCGAGGTGCGCGAGCGCCATTACGAGCCCGAGCAGGGCTACAGGGTAGGCGTAAAGGCCACGGCCGGTAGGGCCGACCGCCCGGGCGATCATGATGCTCGCGACGAAACCGACTGCATAACCTGATAGGCGTAGTCCCGCCACTCGCACGCCTGTAGAGGTGGCGCGTGCTAGCGATAAATTTAGTTCGATCTCTGATCCGCTCTGCCCTCCTGCTTCCTGACTTCCGCGCTGGGCATGCCGTGGACCTCGTTGTCCGCGCGCGGTGCGGCGCACCCGCACCGAAGCCAACGAGTGTGTGGCAAGCCACGCCGTACCCACAACGATCACCACACCGACAATGTCCGCCAGCGGAAGAACGTGCGCTTCGACTAGCGCCGCCGGGGCTACGAGGCAGGCACTGATGGCCGTCCAAGTCGAGGCCCGGCGCGGGAGCCGCTGGAAGGCATATAGACCCACTACCAACAAAAGAATCTCGACTGTGAATCGCTGCCGAAAGAATCCCTGACCTTGGAACACTGTCATGTACAGATAGAGAAAGGCGAGTGCGGACGCGACGACCGCGCGTGCCGCCCACGACCCTCGCCGAAGCAACTCCCAGCACCCGAGCGCAATGGCCGGCAGCATAATGATCCAGATGACCATACCGGGATAGAGCGCACGATAGACCGTATCTGTGCCTGGACCGAACGACCAAGGGAAGGGGCCTAACAGAGCGTGGAGAGCATTCTTCAAAGAAAAGCTGTAACTGATTGTCACCGGACCGGTGCCCAGCGAAAGGCCCGAGTCACCCGACATGCTGGCTTTAAGAATCGGCACATAACGGGCAGCTAGAAAGATTGACGCCACAACCAGTACCGGGACCCCAATGAACAGAGCGGATAGGCGCGACTTAACTTGAGCTGGACGCGCGCGACCAAGCCCATACTCGATGGACGACACCATCAACATGGCCAGGCCGCTAACAGCCACCGCGGGACGGGTCAGGAAGGCCACCGCAGTAAGCGCGACCGCATTGACCATACGTCGCGCCGTCGGTGGTCGAAGAGCGATTGCCGCCACTGCAAGCAACATTGTCGCGCAAGGTCCGTCCTTAAGACCGGTTGATCCCCAAAACACCGCGTTGGGATACAGCGCGGCAAGCCACGCTGCGCTGATGCCGAGACGACGCCCATTCAGAGAAATGCCAATAGCCGCGGCCGCGGGCACTGAGAGCGCCGACAGCAGAGCGATAATCAGCTTGACCAAGATCCAATCGTGGCCTAGCACGAAGTACACCGCAGCTACGAAAACATAATAAAGATACGAGATCGTACCAGCATATTCGACCGATGCTGGCGACGGGAACACGTCAGCGTGCCACGCCTGAGCAAGAGCCCATCCGACTTGGTCGTAGCCCTGATCATCGAGGAACAGGAAATTTCCGTGCACAACCTGAACGAAGACAACTACCAGCACGCGAACAATCACACCAGCCGCAAACGGAATCGCCGCGAGCCGCCAAGCACTCGGTCGTATAACCGTTGAGCCCTGCTTCGTTGCCACGCTCACGTGCATGACTGGGTCTCCCATCAGGCGCAGCGGACTGCGCGCGCGCTCTCTTTTAAGCGGGACTCCCCGTCTGCAGGCACTGTCATCTGGTGCATAGCTCTCACGCCGAACCAATTCTCATTTATATTCGCCAGCGAGCCCAAGAATCTCGTTCTCCCTTCAGTCGAACAGTTAGCAGGGCGCCACAGCGCAACTACCTGAGATGTGGCTAGCGTCGGCCATCACACACCTAAGCGTGTAGCCGGCTTGCTAGTCGGATCTTCGGTCAAGGCCGCCGAGCTGCCCTCAGTCACGTAAAGTATCACCTCGACCTCGAAGCGTAGTGGCGCTTTCCTGGTGCTGACGGCGAAGCGGACGGGGGATGACAAATGAGTACCCGTAATGGGCTGGCGTACCTCGTCACAGGCGGAAGCGGCTTCATCGGCGCTCATCTGGTAGAGGCCCTATTGGCTCGCGGCGATAAGGTAATAGCCTTGGACAATCTGTCCACTGGCCGGGCATGCAACTTAGACGCGGTCAAAGGTCATCCGCTGCTGACTTTCGTACATGGTTCAGTGCTGGACGAGCTCATCGTCGACGAGCTCACGAACGAATGTGACGTGGTGGTACATCTCGCTGCGGCTGTTGGCGTGAAGCTCATTGTCGAGCAACCGCTGCGATCGCTGACCACCAACATTCGCGGATCAGAGATCGTGATTGAAGCGGCCCATCGATACCGCCGGAAGATCTTGCTGGCCAGCACCTCGGAGGTTTACGGGCGAAATTCCAGTGGCCCGCTTCATGAGGAATCTGAGCGCATCCTGGGAAGTCCGAGCGTTGTGCGGTGGGCTTACAGCACCGCCAAGACAGTTGATGAGATGCTGGCCAACGCCTATCACAAGGAACGCGGCCTGCCTACGGTGGTAGCACGGCTATTTAATACTGTGGGTCCCCGGCAGAGCCCAGCCTACGGCATGGTGATTCCGCGGCTCATTAGGCAAGCTCTCCTGGGTGAGCCGCTTACTGTTTTCGGCGATGGCCGTCAGACCCGCTGCTTTGCCCACGTTGCTGACGTGGTTGCCGCCATGCTTCTGCTTCTGGACGATGAGAACGCGGTCGGCGGGACATTCAATGTCGGCACATCGGATGAGATTAGCATTGTCGATCTGGCCGAGCTCATCATGTCCCGCTGTCGAAGTCAGTCCAGCATCCAGCTAGTGCCTTACGAGCAGGCATACGAAACCGGATTCGAGGACATGGACCGTCGTATCCCAGATACAACAAAGCTGCGCACTTCTACGGGCTGGGTGCCGCGCAACTCGCTAGACGACATCTTGCGCGACATGATCGCGGACGCCGCGCATGAATTAGAGAAGGCCCAAGAATTGGTGAGCTCGTGACATTGGCGCAGCCATCTATTATCGCGGGAGTTCTCGCATTCGTCGCAGTCGCGACCCTGACCGCGGTGATGCGTCGAGTAGCGATCTGGCGTCGCCTGGTTGCGGATCCTCGGCCGGGCCGGATTCATACCAGCGCTACCCCATACCTGGGAGGCGTCGCGATTGTCATCGGCACCTTGGGCGCTATAGCTGTACTACCACATCCGCGCACGCCCCCGGTGTTTGCCGTCATCCTCGCCGCTATAGCGGTTTCGGTGCTCGGTCTCATCGACGATCTCTGGTCACTCAGCCCAGCGATCCGCTTGATAGTTGAATGCGGTGCCGCGGCAGGACTGGTGGCATCTGGCGTCCACGTCGATGTCTTCGCCGGCACGCCGGTGATTGGCCACTGGATCGACGGTGTCGGCACGGTGGTCTGGATTGTTATCATCACGAACTCATTCAACCTGCTCGACAACACGGACGGGGTTGCTGCCGCGGTCGCCTTCGTGACAGCTCCCGTCCTGGCGGTTCTGGCGTTCAGGGTCGGTCAGGCCGAGTTGGCCGTGCTTCTGATCGCCCTGTGTGCGGGCTGCGCCGGATTCCTCGTGCACAATTGGGCACCCGCTCGCATATTCATGGGTGACGCGGGATCGCTGTTCATTGGCTTCGTGATCTCTGCCGGTGCTGTCCTCACGTGTGGAGGCGGCGACCCTAGGCCGGTGCCGATTCCTGTGGCGGCAAGCGCGCTACTCCTCATGACATTCGTGACCGTTGTAGACACCTGCACGGTCCTCGTCTCGCGACTGCGAGCTGGACGTAGCTGGTCCCAAGGCGGGACTGACCACGTGGCACACCGCTTGTGCGCGGTGGGACTTAGCACGTCGCATACTGCGATCGCGCTAGCTGTCGCTGCCGCCGTCAGCGCGATTGCTGGCCTGATGGTCGTCAGCGGCGCCGTCTCGGCCGAAGGCTCGCTCGCGGCGGCGTTGGCATCCGGAGCGATTCTGGTCATGCTGGCCCAAGTCGTGGCTGTATATCCGACAACAGAAACCACGCACCGCTATCGCCGGAGCACGGGCGGGAGGATCTCCGTTCCTGGCAGCCCGCGCCGCATCGATTCCGTGGCTGGCGAGCGGGCAAGCCATCCAGTGCACCGAGTTTCCTAAGGGTCGGCTGTCCGCATAGCTCACGACGGCGCACGGCGGATGGCCTGTGGCTGCCGTGGCAGTGCCCAGACGTCGCGGCGGCACGGCGTGGACTAATCGAGAACCTGGATCTCGTCCACCAGCCCAGCGCTAATCCCGCTGTCCTGCTAAATACATTAGTAATTTCTCGCAATTTGCGCGCCTGCTAGCGAGGATTTATTCCGCAGACCATGAGGAATACGGATGAATTCTATGGCCTGCGACCGACAAGCCGGCCCGTTGCTATTGGCAATGTGCAGCGGCCTGCTAGCCTATATTTCGCTACAGGCAAATGCCTGACACATTCTGCACGAACCGAGCCGAGGACTGACTCCTGATGTCTTTCACGACGCGGAAAATAACTCGACGAATGGCTACTATCGCCGGAGTTATCCTAGTGCCGATAGTGGCAAATTCCGGCATAGCGCTAGCAGCCTACGGACCACCAGGACCGCCGGGACCGCCCGGTACCGGCGGCTATGGCTGCGTCCTGACGAGCCAGCAGGTCGCGGCCTCGACCGCAACGACCATCGGGCCGATCAAGGACGGCAACCTGCTGATCACCGTCCACATACCGGCCGGCATATTCAGCCGGCCGGTGCAGGTGACCCTCACCGAGCCCTTCTCGCGCGGCGGCAGCGGCGCCTGCAGCGGCGGTACGATTATCGGCCGCCGGGGCCGCGGCCTTGCCCCTGTCGGTGCCATTGGCGTCCTGATCGGAAGCCGGCAATGAGATCTACCGCTTCTTCCCCCGGGGCGTGACGCTGACGATCACCGATCCCAGCCTCACCGGGAATGAAATTGGCGAGGTCGCTCCGCTATTCGACGACTATGTCGGACCGGTCGAATTCATCGCCCATGGCGATAGCGTCACGATTCGCCTCGATTCCTCATCGGAATGGGCGTTCCTTGTGCGTCACTCCGGGCGGTTGCGTCCATTCGCGACGCGGCGGAATTCCCGCACCACCGGGACAGATGCCACGGCGCTGACCGTGACTGCCGCACTGCTTCCGCGCGGATCGGCTCTGCCCGGCAACGGCGTGCTGGTCGCGGCCGGTAATGGCGGCACGCTGAGCACTCGCGCGTCGACTGCGCTGGCCAAGTGAGCGCTGACAGCCGTCACGCGGCCGCGGCGGGCTCGGAGCCCGGCGCGGCCGCAGGCTCTGGCCGCGCTCACGGGGGCCGGTCTGCTGTGTTCGCGGCCCGGTCAACGAAGCCGGCGGTGCTGGCCGCGGCCACGTCGGCGGCCCTGCTTGCTGCGGCACTCGGGCTAGCTGCCTGCAGCGGCGCGAAGACAGGCGCCGCAGGCAAAGCCTCCCCGCCGGTCAAGGTGCTGCCGGAGCGCATCATCGCTGCGCCCAGGTCGCTGCTAGCTGCTAGCGGACCGGCCACGAGCGGCACGATGTGGGCCGTCGCCGGCAGCTCGAGCGTCGGCTTGTACCGCTTCAATTCCGCCAGCGGCAAGCAGACCGGCAGCCTGTCGGTTACCAACTCCGCTCGGTCGGTGGCCGAAACCTCGTCCGGGATGCTCGCCGTCGCGCTCGGGACGAGCCGCTCCGGCGCGCTTGACCTGCTCCGCGCCCATGCCGGGAAGGCGTGGAAAACCGTCAGCCTGCCGGCGCCCGCTGTGCAGGTCGTCGCGGCCGGCACCGACTTCTACGCGCTGAGCGCCTGGCCGTCCTCAGCGAGCGTGACCGTCGTCAGCGCGGGCACGGGCAAGATCGCGGGCGCCGTCCCGGCCCCGAAGGACTCGGTGTCGCTGACTGCCGATCCGCAGCACGGGCTGATCTACGTCCTGCAGCGCAACGGGCTTGTCGACGACATCAGCCTGCACGGCGGCAGCATCCAGTCCAGCTTCAGCGTCGGCGATCCGGGCGAGTCGATCGCGGTAAGCCCCGACGGCACCCGGCTGTATGTGCTGAAGGGCACGACCACCGTGTCGAATATCGCCGTGGTAAATACGGCAACCGGCGGCATCCTCAAAGTGCTGCCCGCGCCGAGCCACTGCGTCCAGCTGATCGTGTCGCCGACCGGCCACCAGCTGTACGAGGTCGTCGGCTCCCCTGCCTACGGGAACATCCAGGTCGTTGGGTTCTAGGACTCCGTCGCCAGGCAGATCGCAGCACGGCGGGAGACACCGGGAACAGCACGGCACCCGGCTCCTGCTGACAACGATCCTGCCGCCCGTCCGCGCGCCGGGACGGGCGCCGGTTCCCGCGGCCGAGCAGTTGCCCCGGGCTGCGGGGGCGGCTGATCCCGCCGTTATCACCGAGGTCCGCCGGCCGGACAACACCTGGGCGGCGCGCGCTCTCAGAACGCTGGCCGGCGCGCTGATCGTGACCTGGTCGTTCCGGCTGTCCGGTTACCTCACCTTCAATCCGTGGCTGGCGATCGCCGTCGCCGTCCTCGGCCTGACCGGACTGCTCGCGGTGATAGTCGCCTGGCTGCCGGATGGCGTCCTCAGCGATCGCAGGCAGCGCCAGGCCGACTGGGTCGTGCTCATCGCCGCGCTGGCGGCCTTCGTGCTGTGGAGCTACTTCCAGGTCTACATCGCGCCCGACTACGGAACGGACGAGATCGCGTTCGACCAGTACGCCGCGAATCTCGCGCTGCACGGGCTGAACCCGTACCTGCACTCGATGGCGGCCGCCTTCCCGATGTTCCACGTCTCGCCGAACGGCTACACGTTCCGCCTGAACGGCGCGCCCGTCACCAGCCTGTCGTACCCGGCACTGGCGTTCGAGGCCTACCTGCCGCTGCTGAGCCTGGGCCTGGCCACCCAGGCAGCGACGTGGATGAACGTGGGCGCCTGGGCCGCGGGCGCCATCGTGCTGTTCGCCGTCCTGCCGCGGCGGCTGGCTCCGCTGGCAGCGATCATCGCGAGCCTCGACGTCTACATTGCCTACGCCACCGGCGGCGTCACCGACGCCCTCTACATGCCGTTGCTGGTGGGGGCCGCCGCGCGCTGGGACCAGTTCCCGTCGCAGCGGGGTCGGGCGGCGTGGCGGGGGCCGGTGCTGCTCGGCCTGGCCATGGCGATCAAGCAGACTCCCTGGCTGGTAGCGCCGTTCGTCGTCGCCGGGATCATGCTGCAGGCCCGGCAGTCAGGCGACCGGGCGGCAGCGGCGCGGTGCGGGCTGCGCTACGCGGGCATCGCCGGGGCCACGTTCCTGGTGCCGAACCTGCCCTACATCGCCGCCTCGCCGGCGGCCTGGCTGCGCGGGATCACCACGCCGCTGTCGGCCAGCATCGTGCCGGCCGGCCAGGGACTCATCAGCGTGAGCATGTCGCTGGCGACTGGCGGCGGATCGCTGCGCGACTACTCGGTCGCCGCCATCGTCGTCATGCTCACGGCTCTGGCCTGCTACGTGTCGGCATTCCCGATACTGAAACCGGCCACGTTCCTGCTCCCTTCGGTTGTCTTGTTCTTCGCCACCAGGTCCTTCGGCAGCTACCTGGTCATGCTGATCCCGCCCGCGATGGTGGCCGCGGCGACGACTGGGCCGCTCCCGCTGTCGGCCTGCTGGCACCGATGGAAGGCGATCGCCGTCACCGGCAGCCTGGCCTGCGGTGCCGCGATCGCGGCCGCTCTCACGGCGGCGAGCCCGCTGACCATGTCCATCGTCTCGGTCAGCACCACCGGTCAGCTGGCCACTGTCGCCCAGCTCAGCCTGGCCGTGACGAACCGATCCGCGCATCCGGTCAGGCCGGACTTCACCGTGGAGGAAGGCACCACGATGACTGCCTTCTGGCGGACCTCCTCGGGTCCGCCGGTGCTGGCGGCCGGCCGGACCGCGCGGTACACCATCATCTCGCCGAGCTATTTCGCGATGCCCTCGATCGGCTCGGGCTTCCAGGTGCTGGCCTTCGCCAGCAAGCCGGAGTCGGTGAGCCGTACCAGCGCCTACGTGGCCAGCCTGTGGCGGGTGGTGCTGCAGCCCGCCGCGGTCACCGGCCCGGTCGCCGTCGGGCAGCGGATCACCGTGCACGCCGAGGTCGTCAACCGGCTTGATCAGCCCATGCACGTCGGCCACCTGCCCGTCTACCTCGGGACAGGTCATCTATGCCGAGCGCGGCCTGCTGTTCAGCAACGCCATCATCAACAACAGCCAGGAGGGCCAGACGCCGGTCGAGGCGACCACCAACGCGGCCGGCATCGCCACCTTCACGATCAGTTCCGCGGTCGCGAGCACGAACCCGGTCTACTTCGAGGCCAACCTCGTGAAGCCCGGCTCCGGTTACCCGTACGGCTACTCCCCCATCCTCGCCGTGAGGTTCCAGTCATGAGCACCGCCCTGCCCGCCGCCGCTGTCCACAGTCACCGCAGGTCGCGAGCCCGAGTCCGTGGTGGTCCCGATGACTCGGGTACGGCGGATCGGCTATGCGGTTCTTGTGCTTCAGCTGGCGCTGGCGCTGGCGTGGAGCTCATTGCTGTACAGCCGGTTCGCCACGACTTTCGACTTCTCGATGTTCCAGCAGGCGTGGGTCCTGATTGCCCACGGCCACCTCAACCCGCTGAACACCATTAAGGACGTCTACTTCTGGCAGGACCATACCGAGCTCTTCATGTGGCCGCTCGCGCTGTTGTACTGGGTCTGGCCGCACGGGGTGATGCTGCTCTGGGTCCAGGACATCTGCGTCATCATCGCGGAGGCAGTCGCATTTACGTGGCTCTGCGAGCTCGCGCAGCGGCGACGGCAAGGCATCGATGCGCGCTGGCTTGCCGCCATCGGGCTGCTCCTGCTGGTCGTCAACCCGTGGACGTGGTGGTCCATCTCGTGGGACTTCCACAGCGAAACGACCGCGATACCGTTTGCCGTCCTGCTCGCCTGGGATCTCTTTCACGGGCGCCGACGGGCCTGGGTCTGGGTTTTGCCGTTGCTATCGAACGGAGACGTAGCTGCGACTTACGTTGCGGCGATCGGTGTCGGGGCGTTGCTGCGACGTGGGTACCGTGTGCCGGGCCTGATTCTGGTCGCCACCGGGGTTGTCGCAACGGCTGTCATTACTGTCATCCACGGCAACCTTGGCTCCGGCGGCGGGCTGCAGTCGTACGCCTATCTGGCCAGCTCCGGCAAGTCGACCGCGCATCTCGGGCTCACTGCGCTTATCAAGGGCATCGCCGAACATCCCGGCAGCGTCCTCAGCGAGTTGTGGTCTAAGCGGCTCGATATCTGGGCGAACGTCGCGCCGTCTGGGCTGCCGGGATTCGGCTTTCTCTGGCTGCTGCCGATGGCGCTGAATATCGTTACTGCCAATAATCTGTTCACCGGACTCCTGTTCGCTGCACCGGGATTTCAGAGCCTTCCGCTCTACATCTTCCTGCCGATCGGCACAGTTGCGGCAATGGCTACGGTCGCGGAGCGGCACCGGCGCATTGCCGTTGTGCTGTGTGCGTTCGTGGTCGTGCAGGCCGTCGGATACGCAGCCGTCTGGCTACCGCGAACCCCGGACCAATGGCTGCGAGTGCCGACCGCTACCGCGACGACACTTACTCGTGTCGAGAACCAGATCCCCGCCTCGGCTGAGGTGATCGCTTCCCAGGGAATTATGGGCCCGTTCGCGGGACGACTCGACATCCGGCCTTTGTTCGGTCCCGGCCCTATCCCAGTTCAGAGCGGCCAGGTATGGATCGTGATCACCCCTACCGCAGGAATCGAGACACTGCAGCGATCCGCCGCGATGGCCCTGATCGCTAACCTGGCGGGACCGTTGCACGCCAGGCTCATCACCCACGGAAACGGAGTCTGGGCATTCCGCTGGACTCCGCCACCCGGCGTGCGAGAGCTCTCCGTTCCTAACGGGTACGGTCCCGTCGATGCCTGGTCCAGCCCCGGCGCGGCCGGGCGTTCCGTTCTCGCTGGCCAGCAGGCCGACTGGCACGTGAGCTCGACCGGTACGCAAGGCTACGTGACTGACGGCCTCCAGTGGCGGGTGAAATCAGGCACGTACCAGGCCACGGTCCGACTGTCCGCCTCCGGCCCGGTTAACGTCGAGGTCTGGAACGACACCTGCGGAAAGCTGCTGTCAAGGCGGACCATGCAGACTGCCTCAGAGCAGCCGGTCACCCTGCCCGTCAGCGCCACGGCCGACTGCGTGGTCGGTGCGTATCCGGGCTGGGGATTGTTCCGCGCTCATTTCATTCCACCGCCGGCGGGACAGATCCTCGAGGTTCGCGTATGGAGTCCCGGCGGCGAGCGCGTTAATGTCTACAGCGCTTCTCTCCGCCCCGTCCGATAGCCCTGCAGCTTGGCTAGTGTCCGCCGTCGCCGGCGCCGACCAGGCTAACGGCCGGGCAGAGCCGGGCGGCTGGTGGCGGGGGCGATACCAGATCGACGGGCAGCCATCGGCACGGCAGCGAACCCAGAGATGGCCGAGTACGTTGCCGGCCGTCACGCTCGGGCAGTCGCAGGGCATCCAGCCCACGGTTACCCGCCCCGGCGCCCAGGGGTGTCCCGCAGGACACTGAAGCGGATAGCACCACCAGTCCGGACGGACAACCGAGCTCATCCTCTTAGTAGAACATACTATCGATGACTGCGGCTGCTGCCTGCCACCCCTGGCACATTTCATCGATCCAGCGCAGTTTCACATCTGGTGCACGGGCCTGCCGGGCCGGCCTCACGATGCGCCCAGCCTTGAGCTAGGCGGCAATGACCTGGACGCCGTAGTCCGCGAAGCGCTTGTCCCTGGTGACGACAGTCATTTGCTCCGCCAGAGCCTGAGCGATGAGCATCCGGTCGAACGGGTCCTCGTGGTGCCGGGGCAGCTGTCCGGCTGCCATCGCATGAGTGACGCTCATGGCCAGCAGCGCAAAGCCCGATGCCAGGATCTGCTGTTCCAGATCGTCCGGAGCGCCGAGCTTTCCTAGCGCTTTTTTGATGGATATCTCCCACGCGCTGGCGGCCGACACCCATACGTCATTCGCCGGATCGGCGATCAGGTCGCATGACCCTGCGGATAGACCTTGGTCGGCCAGCCACCACAGGAGCGCATGAGTATCGAGGAGGAGCCTCAACCGTCCTCGCCCCTGAATGCCTTCTCAATCTCAGGGGACAGCTGATCAAAGTCGGCGGCTACCGAGACCTTGCCGCGCCAGGCACCAGGAGTCCGCCGCACGCCGGCCACCCCGGCGAGCGCCACCAGGCGGGCCACCGGGCGACCGGCTCGGGCAATGACGATTTCCTCTCCCGCCGCTGCCCGATCGAGCAGCTGGGATAGGTGCGTCTTCGCTTCGTACACGTTGTAACTCACCGACATGCAGCCACCCTAACGGATCTGGTCTAGTCTAGTCAATTCACGGTATCCTTCCGTTCTCCCTGGTTGTAAAACGGGCATTAGGCGGGGAATGGTTCGTTACTGCTGGTCAGCGAGGCATGTTGTCGGCTGAGGGAGCGCGGCTTCCGCCGGCGTCGTGACCGCCACCGCTGGGAGTTGGCAGCTATCGGGTGTCGCCTCAGTACGGGCACGCGCTCGAGGAGGCCGCCGCTCGGGCGTCAAGACCTGGACAGATGACCGGGAACGGCAGCGCTTGCTGGCACACTACCGATCATGCAGACCACGGTGGCTGATCATCCGCTCGTCGCGCACAAGCTGACCGCGCTGCGCGATAGCAGCACCGATACCGCGACGTTCAGGCGTCTCGCGTACGAGCTGACCACCTTGCTCGGCTACGAGGCCACCCGATCCGTCCGGGTCGAACCGGTCGAGGTGCCGACGCCGCTCGGAAAGGCCTACGGCGTCCGCCTCGCCCGTCCGGTGCCGTTGCTGGTCCCGATCCTGCGGGCTGGCATCGGGATGCTCGACGGCCTGGCCGGCCTGCTGCCGGAGGCGGAGACCGGTTTCGTCGGGCTTGTGCGGGACGAGGACACGCTGACCGCGTCCACCTACGCGAACAGGCTGCCCGCCGACCTCGCCGGCCGCGACACGTTCATCCTGGATCCGATGCTCGCGACCGGCGGCTCGATGGAGACCGTCATCCGGATGCTGCTCGATCGCGGCGCGGCCACAGTGACGGCGATCTGCCTGCTCGCCGCGCCGGAAGGTTTGGCCCGGCTGGAAGCTGCGTTCGGCGCGGACACGAACGCTCCCCTTCAGGTCGTGACGGCGTCAGTCGACACGCGCCTCGACGAGCGCGGCTACATCGTGCCGGGCCTGGGCGATGCCGGTGATCGGCTGTTTGGCACCATCTAGCACTCTCCGCGTGCGGTGTGCCGGTCCGCCGAAAAAAACGTAGGCTGCCAGCGCGAACGAGCCGCGCGGCGCGGAATCGGTTGCCGCGCAGTTGTGCGGCGGCACTCGCCGATCTCGAGGCTGGGGCTGCTGCGGCAGGCGCAAGACCTGGAGACCGCCCGGCCGGTCCGGCTGACTCGCTGCCGGTGGCCCGGTCGAGCTTCGCCGGCGCGCACCTGACCGTGAAGGGCGGGGGACGCAGAGCGTGACGGTTCCGGCCGGCACCTATAGCGCCACCGTCATCGACATGACCATGGCCGAGAAGGTGGAGGGCTCCAAGGTGAGCAGTGTCGTGCGAACCTGGCTCGCCAGCGGCGCCGGGCCGGTCAAGACCGAGGTCATCCTCACCGAGGCCGGCCATCAGATCGTCGCCGCGAAGGACGAGCTGATTTCCTTCAAGGCAGGCTGACCAGGCGCCGCCCGGCCCTGAGCTGCCGACCACGGCCGGGCGGCGTCTGTCCCGGCAGGGCTGGCGACGCTATTGTCCTGGTACCGGGATCCGCGTTCTGGTGCCGGACGACAACGGAGGTAAGCCGCATGCGCACGTTCGCCAGCCTGGAGGAGTTCGTCGCGGCCAAGGGCGAGAGCCTCGGCTTCAGCGAATGGCACACGATCAGCCAGGAGCAGGTGAACGCGTTCGCCGATGCGACCGGTGATCACCAGTGGATTCACGTCAACATCGAGCGGGCCGCCAGCGGTCCGTTCGGCGGCACGATCGCGCACGGCTACCTGACGGTGTCGCTGCTGCCAGTCCTGTCGGCCGAGATCTTCCGGATCGACGGCCTGACCATGGGCATCAACTACGGGATGGACCGGGTGCGCTTCCCGTCCCCGGTGCTGACCGGCTCGTCGATCCGGGCCGAGGCCACGCTGACCGACGTGCGGCAGACTCACCTCGGCTCACTGGCCCACGTCCGGATGCGAATCGAGATCGAGGGCCAGGAGAAGGCGGCCTGCGTAGCCGACACGCTGTCGCTGTTCGTGGCCTGACGCCGATTCCGGACCGGGTCAGCTGCCGGGCCGGGTCAGCTAGCTGGATCGGCCGAGTAGTCCGGCCGCGAGCGTGTCGAGGACTGACTCGTCGCCCGCGTACGGGCCCTGCGGCCGGGGCCAGTGGACGATGACATCGGTGAAGCCGAGTTCTGCGGCCCGGCCGACAGCGTCGGTCAGGTAGTCCATGCTCGCCAGCGAGTACGGGCCGGCCGCGTCCAGCGAGAGATAGGCAGGAACGGTGCCCGGCTCGCGGCCAGCCGCGACTAGAGCATCGGTGAACCGGGCCGCTCCCTCAGCCACCGCTTGCCACCAGGCCGGGACGTCCTGCGACGGCGTGCCGGTCGTCACCCAGCCGTCCCCGAGCCGCGCGGCCAGCGCGATCGACCGCCGGCCGTTGCCCGCCAGGACGAACGGGATCCGGGGGTACTGGAGGCAGCCGGGCAGGTTCCGCGCGTCGACCGCTGAGTAATAACTGCCGGACCAGGTCACGTGGTCAGTCCGCAGCAGCAGGTCGAGGAGCTCAGCGAACTCGGCGAACCGGTCAGCCCGCTGGCGCGGCGTCAGCGCCTTCTCGCCGAGAACCCTGGTGTCGAAGCTCGTGCCGCCCGCGCCTGCTCCGAGGCCGAGCAGGATCCGGCCGCCGCTGATGTCGTCCAGCGCGGTCAGCTGCCGGGCGAAGCTCACCGGGTCGCGGAAGTTCGGCGAGGCCACCAGGGTTCCCAGCGGGATCCGGGTGGTGGCCATCGCCGCCGCCGTGAGCGTGGGCACGGCGTCGAACCACGGACCGTCGACGAGCGTGCGCCAGCCGAGGTGATCGTAGGTCCAGGCGTGATCGAAGCCGTATTCCTCCGCCCGCTGCCAGCGGCGGGCGCCCTGCTGCCACCGCTGATCAGGCAGGATGATGATGCCGAAGCGCACGAGCGGCATCGTACCGGCCGCGCATTAACCGACGGAGAGCCCCATGACCTCCATCCCGGTCCCTGAGCCGCATCCGGCGCCCGAGCCGTACGCGGCCGCAGCGGCCAGTGCGGCGCGACTTGCGGCGCTGACCGGCAGGCAACGGCATGACGTGGCCGTCGTGCTGGGATCCGGCTGGGCGGCCGCCGCCGACGCGATCGGCCCCGCCGACGCCGAGGCTGGTTTCGCGGAGATCGGCGTGCCCGCGCCGGCTGTGCCCGGCCATGTTCCTCTCGTGCGGTCCGTCCCGGTTGCCGGCCGCCAGGTACTGGTCTTCCTGGGCCGCGCCCACCTGTACGAGGGGTACTCACCGGCCGCCGTCGTGCACGGCGTGCGGACCGCGGTCGCCGCCGGGTGCCGCACCGTGATCCTGACGAATGCCGCGGGCAGTATCGGCAGCGGGCTCAGACCAGGCCAGCCCGTGCTGATCAGCGATCAGCTCAACCTCACCGGAGCCTCACCGCTCACCGGCGCCGCTCCCCCGCCCGGCTACCCGTCCCGCTTCAGCGACCTGACCGGCCTGTATGCCGCCCGGCTCCGGGACACGGCGCGGGCAGCAGTGCCGGGGCTAGCCGAGGCCGTGTACGCGGGCGTGCGCGGGCCGGAGTACGAGACGGCGGCCGAGATCCGGATGCTGCGCACCTGCGGCGCGGGGCTCGTCGGCATGTCGACGGTGCTGGAGGCGATCGCGGCACGGCACCTCGGGGCTGACGTACTCGGCATCTCGCTGGTGACCAATGTCGCCGCGGGCCTGTCCGATCAGCCCGTCGACCACCGCGAGGTACTGACTGCAGGCCAGCACGCTGCCCCGGCCCTGGGCGCGCTGCTGTCGTCGGTCCTGCGCGCGGCGAGCTGACGCGCCGCCGTTAGTCGGCGACAGCGACGATGACGTCGGACGCCTTCACGATGGCCACCACCCGCGAGCCCTCGGTCAGCCCGAGTTCCTCGGCGGCCTCGACCGTGATGGATGCCACCAGGCGGACTCCGCCGGCGTCCAGGGCGACGTTCGCCGTGGCCTCGCCCTTGGTGATCCCGGTAACGGTTGCCTCGATCTTGTTGCGCGCGCTGAGGCGCATGGCTGCTCCGATCTGTGCGACACAGGTGCCAGGTGGCGCCGCTGTCCATCCTGCCCGGGAATCGGCGGCCCGATCGACGCGACGCGCTCATTTGCCTGTCCGGCCGGCCGCTGGCAAGCTCGGGGGCATGGCGACTCCGGATCACGAGCACGAGCACTCCGGCCACGAGCAGCACCCGCACGGGACCGAGGGTCATGTGCACGATTCGAGCTGCGATGTCGCTCATGGCACCGCGCCCGCGCCGGCGCAGGTCAAGATCCTCGCGGCCGTGTTCGCCACGCCGGTCGCGTCGTACCTGCTGCGCTACGGCGCCGACGCCGGTTACCGCGCCGTCCTGGTCGAACCTGATCCGGAACGCGCTAAGGCGGTGGCCGCGGACGGCTTCGAGCTGGCCGGGAGCCTGGACGGCATCGGCGCGGACATCGCGGACGTGGTGGTGACTGATCACCACCGGCCCGAGCTGGGCGTCCAGCTGCGCGACGCGCTCGCGGCGGGCGTGCGCTGGGTGGGCATCATGGGCAATCCGCGGCACGAGGCTCCGCACATCGCCGCGCTGGCTGAGCTCGGCGTGCCGGCCAGTGAGATCAGCAAGGTGCACCGGCCGATCGGGGTCAACATCGGCTCGCGCACGCCGGCCGAGATCGCCATCTCCACGATGGCGGGCCTGATCGCGGACCGCAACGGGCGCCCGGGCGGCTTCGCGTTCTGACCGGCTCGGCTGGCCGCCGCGAGCACGGCGGCCCGAAATCGCCGCCCGCGTCCTGCCTGCTCCGTCTGGCCCCGCCATCCGGCCGACTCGCCGGAACCGGTGTGCGCAATCCGTCGTCATCCGCTACCGCAGCTGCCAAGCTGGTCTTCCGGCGGCGCGCACCGGGAGCGACGCGCCCCGGCATCAATGGCAGGTGACGCTCACGTGCCAGGGGAAGGTCCGGGGGTCGCCCGGACGGCGAGGGGACAGCATGCCTGAGGGGGCCGGGTACTCCGGAACGCCATTGCCGCGCAAGCTCGGCATCAGCGACGGCGACGAGGTAGCGCTGATCGGCGCGCCCGAGCGATTCGAGGACACGCTCGGCGAGCTGCCGGACGTCGCCAGCCTGCATACCGATCTGGCCGACGACGCGCGGTACGACGTGATCGTTGCCTTCATGACCCGGCGCGCCGACCTGGAGGCTGACCTGCCGCGCCTGCGGGCCCGGATGGCGCCCGCCTGCGGGCTGTGGATCGCCTGGCCCAAGCGGGCCAGCCGGCTGCCCACCGACCTGACCGACGAGGTCATCCGCGAGGTCGTGCTGCCCCGGCCTGGTCGACAACAAGGTCTGCGCGATCGACGCAACCTGGTCCGGGTTGCGGCTGGTCATCCGCCGTGAGCTGCGGTTATGCGCCTCGCCGCAGCCAGCGAGGCCCGGCCGGCTGACGGCCGCGCTCGCGATCAGGAGACCGGCAGCGTTCAGAGCCTGGAGCGGCCTGCCCGGAATCCGGCGGCCAGGCGGTTATCAGGGTTGAATCGGGGTGCTTCCTGATATCGGGGCGCAGCTTTCCGGGGCACTGTAGAAGACATGAATAGCTCTACCGAAGACCTGCGCGGCGACAGCGAGCCCGGCCCCGAGCCGGCTCAGAGCCAGGACGGGCACCGCTGCGACGCCCGGCGAAGGGCCGGATGCTCGCCGGCGTCGCCGTCGCGATCGGCCGGCATTTCAACATCGACGTGACGATCATCCGGGTGATCTTCGCGGTACTGACGATCGTCGGCTTCACCGGGATGGCGTATTTCGGCGGCATCCCGCTGTACCTCGGCGGCATCCCGCTGTACCTGGCCTGCTGGCTCCTCATCCCGGAAGAGGGCAGCGAGCACTCGATCGCGAGCGGCTTCCTGCGGGGCGTCCAGCAGCGCTCCCGGTGACGCGCAGCGAGCGGCTGCCGGGGCGGGCGGCTACCTGACCAGCTGCTCGCCCTCGAACGTGCCGAGGTCCTCGCGGTACAGCTCCAGGCCGACGCCATTCGGGTCGCGGAAGTACATGCTGTCGTCGGCGCCGCGGTCGGGGCCGAGGTAGTCGACGCCAGCCTCGTCCAGCTTCTTCTTCGCCCCGTCGAACTGGCTGGCCGAGACTGAGATGGCCAGGTGCTGCACGCCGCCGATCGTCTCCTGCCAGGCCGGATGCTCGTAGCCGGGGAAGTCGAAGAAGCCGAGCAAGTTGTGATTGCCGATGTCGAAAAAGAAGTGGTTGGAGCCCGCGTAGTCACGGTTCTCCACCAGCTCGACCAGCGGGAAGCCAAGGAATTCCTGATAGAACCTGATGGTCTCCTCGGTATCTTTGCAGATCAGCGCCAGGTGGTGGATGCCGCTGACGGTGCTGGCCGGCCGCTCCGCCAGCGGGTGCAGATACCGCCGGCGGAGGTCTTCCCGGCGGGCCCTGACGCGGGCAAGCTCCTCGCCCTGTGGCTCTGGCATCGCTGACTCCCTCACTCGCCTGCGCCCCCCGGCACAGCCCCGGAGGACACTCAGAACTCAGTCTGCCAGCCCGCGTCAGGCGGCGGCACTGTCAGGCACCGGCACTGTCAGACGGCGGCACTGTCAGGCACCGGCTGCGTGCAGCCCCGCGCCTTCGTGGTGCAGCCGGTGGCGCAGCATCCAGCCCTGCAGCCCGTGCGCCGCGTCGGCAAGCGGCGCTGGCGGCACGGCGATGACCGGGCAGGCGGCGTGGGCCAGGCAGTACCTGCTTACCCGGCACGCAAGCAGCCGCCGGGCCGCGCCGTGCAGGCCGGTGCCGATGACCAGCACGTCCCCCGGCCGGGTGGCGAGCGCGGTCAGCACCTGACCGGCCTCGCCCCGGACGGTCGCGGGCTGAAGTCAAGGTCGGAGGGTGCTCCGCCGATACCGAGCTCGATCGCCCGCCCGAGCCGGTCAGAGGCGGACTGCTTCCAGGCAGCGCGCAGATGCGGACTCGGATAGCGCCGGTCGGCGAGGTCGCCCCCCGGCGGCACCCAGGCAAGCACCGGGGTAAGCACTGCATCATCTTGTCTTGCCATCCCGGCGGCGTACCGGAGGGCCTGAAGGCTCCCCGGTGACCCGCTCACGCCGACGATGACCCTGCGCACGAACACCTCACGGCTCCTTTCCCGTGGTCCCGACTCTCAGTTAACCGCCTGCGTCCGGCACCGGACCAGCCGCTAACGGCATCAATGCGAATCAGATCCCCTGGCCAACGCGGTTCATGCGGACGAGCCCGTTCCCGGACACGATGCCTCCGCGGCGATCGCTCCGGACCCATCGTGAAGCGAGCTATCTTTTGATAGTCTCTCTCGTATTAGAGCTTGTAGCACTTTCATGGGGGCGAGTCATGACGGAGCTGCCGCTGGACGGCGCGCACGGGCGACGGCGCTGGTGGGCCCTCGGGGCTCTCGCGATCAGCGTCCTCGCCGTCGGCCTCGACCTGTTCGTCCTGTCGCTCGCGCTGCCGACGCTGTCGGTGCGGCTGCATGCGTCGACGAGCGACCTGCAGTGGTTTGTCGACAGCTACAGCCTGGTGCTGGCCGCCGCCCTGCTGCCCGCCGGACTCCTCGGCGACCGCATCGGCCGCAAGAAACTGCTGATCGCGGCGCTCGCGCTGTTCGGCGTCGCATCGCTGGCGTGCGCGTACTCGTCGTCATCGGGCGAGCTCATCGCGGCCAGAGCCGTTCTCGGGCTCGCCGCCGCCGCCATCCTGCCGCTGGCACTGGCGGTCCTGCCGGTGATGTTCACCCCGGCCGAACGGCCCAGGGCGATTGCGATCGTCGGCGGCGCGACATTTCTCGGTTACCCGCTCGGACCGATACTCGGCGGCTGGCTGCTCGATAACTTCTGGTGGGGCTCGGTCTTCCTGATCAACGTCCCGATCGTGATCCTGGCGCTGGCCGCGGTCACGTTCCTGATGCCGGAGTCCCGCGGCCAGGGGCGCTTCCGGATTGACGTCACCGGCGTCGTGATCTCGAGCGCGGGGCTGGCCGCGCTGACCTACGGCCTCATCCAGGCCGGCCAGGACGGCTGGTCGGACACGGCCGCGGTCGCGACAATGGCGGCCGGCGTCGTGCTCCTGGCGCTGTTTGTGTGGTGGGAGCGCCTGGTCGGCCAGCGACCCGGCGGGCAGCCGCTCGTCGACCTCGGCCTGTTCTCCTCAGCGGGCTTCACCTGGGGGACGACGCTGTCCACGATGACCTCGTTCGCGTTGTTCGGGCTGACATTCGCGATGCCGCAGTTCTTTCTCGACGTCAGGGGCCTGGACTCGCTGGCCAGCGGCGTGCGGATGCTGCCGCTCATCGGCGGCCTCGCGGTCGGGCTCGGAGTCGGCCAGCGACTCCAGAGCCCGCGCACATCGCGGGACGGACAGCCCGACCGGCCGCCGCTGCTGGGCGTGCGGCCGATCGGTGCGGGCGGCTTCGCGATCATGGCGGCGGCCCTGGCGGCCGGAACCGCGACCTCGGCGGCGAGCGGCGCCGGCTTCGTGTCCGCCTGGTTCGCCGCGACCGGGCTCGGTCTCGGCCTGGCGCTGCCCACCATGCTGAACGCGGCGCTGAGCGCCCTCAGCCCCGAGCGCAGCGGCTCAGGGTCGGCCCTGATGACCGCTGCCCGCCAGGTGGGGGCGACGATCGGAGTTGCCGTTCTCGGTACCGTGCTCGCCTCGGTCTACCGGAGCCATCTCAGCCTGGCTGCCCTGCCGCCCGCGGTCGCGGCGGCGGCGCGGACCAGCGTGGGGACCGGCGTCGCGGTCGCGGCCAGGCTCGGCTCAGCGCCGTTGCTCGATGCTGTGCGCGCGGCCTATGCCAGCGGCGTCGATGTGATGCTCTGGGTCTGCGCCGCGATCGCCCTCGCCGCCGCCGTGCTGGCGGCGCTGTTCCTGCCGAGACAGCCGGCCCGCGCGAGCCGCGGTGACGCTGCCGCCGCTCCCTCCAGTCCGGTTGCGGCCGGTCCTTCCGCTGCCGCGGCCGCCGGTCCTTCCGGGCCGGCCTGCAAGCCGGCGGTGTCGCCGCGGCGGAGCGGGATCCCGCCGGGGCAGAATGACTGGCATGACCGAGGTACCCGCACGGCCGGACAGCCTGCGCGAGCGGAAGAAGGCCAGGACGCGTGCCGCTATCAGGGAGCACGCGCTCCGGCTCTTCAGGGAGCAGGGCTATGCGGCGACGACGATCGAGCAGATAGCTGACGCTGCCGAGGTCTCGCCGGCCACGTTCTTCCGGTACTTCCCGACCAAGGAAGACGTGGTGCTCCAGGATGACCTGGACATCGTCACCACCGCAGCACTGGAGGCTCAGCCGCCTGAGCTGGGGCCTATTGCCGCCTTCCGGGCGGCGTCGGCTGCGACGTTCGCCTCGCTGACCCCCGATGACCTGGCGCGGTTCCGTGACACCGCCGAGCTGACCGCCACCGTTCCCGAGGTCCGGGCGCGCGCGATCGATGAGTTCGTCCGGACCATCAATCAGATCGCCGATGCCATCACCCGGCGGACCGGCAGGGACGCAGGCGACTTCGAGGTGCGCACGATGGCAGGAGCCGTGATCGGCGCGATCATGTCGGTGACCGTGAGCGACAGCGCGAACACCTGGACCGCGGAGGGGTTCGAGGACGTGGCGAACCTGTTCGGCCGCATCGACGCCGCTCTCGCCTATCTGGAGCAGGGGCTGCCGCTCTAGGGCTGAGCCGCGGATCGCGCGCCCGGCCCCGACCATGATCCTGAAGACTTACGCACGCAGGAGCGTGCACAGCTTTACATCAAAACCGGTCTTCGGCGCCGTGGCGGCGAATCGAGCTGGCCGCGGCCTCCGAAACGCAACGCGCCCCGCCCCTCGGGGAAGAGGGCAGGGCGCGCTGCTCGGGGCAGGCCGCGGGGGCGGCCCGGCCGGGGGTTACCCGGCGGATCCCGGCGGATTCCGGCGGGGGGCCGGAGCCGGTCCGGGGATCCCGGCGGGGGGGATCCCGGCGGGGGGGATCCGGGGGGCGCGGGATCCGGCGGGGGGGATCCGGGGCGCGCGGGATCCGGCGGGGGGCCGGATCCGGCGGGGGGCCGGATCCCGGTGGGGGTTGAGGCCGGCTGACCAGGAGGTAAATCCCGTCCTGGCCAGCCGGGGATCAGGGTGTCACTTCACCTGCGTGACGATCTGCTTGACCAGGTGAGCGGCCTGCGTCTCCCACTTCGCGTAGGCAAACGGGAACGCGGAGTGCTGCACTCCCTGAGCCGCCTGCCACAGCGGCTTGTGGGCCCAGGCCGGGTTGGTGCCCTGGTAGCGCTGCAGCGCACTCAGGAACGCGCCCGCTGCGTAGGCCGGGTTCATGACCTGGTGCGCTGTGCCCCAGCCGCAGTCAGGCTGCTGCTGGAACAGGCCCAGCGAGTCGGAGGTGCCGTAGTCGATGTTCTGCAGCTGAGCCTCCTGCATCGACGTCGCGACGGCGATCACGGCCGACCGCAGGCCCATCTTCTTCGCCAGCGCCTGCTTGACGATGGTCGTGGCATTGGCCAGCTGGTCGCTGTTGATCGGCATCCAGGCCTGAGTGCCGTCGGCGCTGACCGGCTGAAGCTGGTCAGCCGCGGCCGGCTCGCGGGAGCCAATCTGCTTCGCGATGGTCTCCTGGATCTGCGACCAGGACTCGGCCGGGCGCCGTGCGGGCGCAGCCGGCTTCGCCGGGCCGCGGTCTACGCCGGTACTGCCCGCATGGCGGGACTTAGCAGCCTGGCTTGCGGCCGGTGCGGCAGATACCGTCCGCACGGGGGCGGTGACGGCCGCGGCCGCCTGGTCACGATGAGCGGGGGCAGCGGCGGTCGCGGGGGCAGCGGCGGTCGCGGGGGCAGCGGCGGTCGCGGCAGCAGCGGTCGCGGTACCTGCGCCCACCAGCGCAGCAGCGGCGCCGGCGACCGTGAGGACTGAGCGGCTGCGCAGAGTCTGCGTCAGCCGGGCAGTGCTTCGCATGGGGGATTCCTTCCTTTATGTCTGCGCTTGCGGACCGCGTGCCAGCGCGGCCGGGCGGAGAAGTCAGGTGCGGGATGGGCACGCTCGCGGAGGCGGAGCGGCCGGGCCCCGGCGATGTTCGGGGCGATCCCAGCGGGGGAACTACGGTGTGTTACAGGGCTATGACGCACTGAGATCACGGTTGGTTTCCCAATGAGACGCACGTCACTACTGAGGAGTAACCTGACCTGACCAGCGGGTAGCTAAAGCCGCATAACTCGGATTCCGGACCCGCGAACAGTCAGGGCCGGGCTGCCGCCCCGCAACCGGCCGGGAATCAGCTCAGCTGGTCAGCCTCCGCCTCGGCCAGCCCCTCCGTCAGCCTCCGCCCCGGCCAGCCCCTCCGTCAGCCAGCCTCTCCCTCAGCCCGGCGGCCATGGCGGCCACCGTCAGCAGATCCACGAGGCTGCCGGCAGTGCGCGCCAGCGCCTGGTGCCCGACCGGCGCCATCCGCAGCCGCAGGCAGACGCGAGTCTGCTGGGAGGCGCCGCTCACCGGCTCGAGAAACAACGCCCAGGAGAGGTTCAGGTGACCCCGCCGCGAGGTGTAGACCAGCGCGGCAGGCGTGATCTCCGCGACCTCGAAGCTCGCGTCCCGGCCGCCCCAGTCCGGAATTGAGTCGCCGGGCCGCAGGCCAAGCCAGGCCGGGTTCACTGACCTCACCGCTCGCCTGGATCTCGGCACGAATCGCTCGGCCTCCCTGGTCAGATACCACCCGGCCCGGCGCTTGCCCAGCTGGAGCAGCCAGGGCCGGACCGAGCCGGCAGGCGCATCGACCGTGAAGGCCCGGTCCATGATCACGTCGGCCGGCGCGACGAGGCCGTCACCTGGCCGCGCCGCGCTCTTTTCGGCCGCGCTGGCCCTGACGCTCGCGAACATCGCCATCACCCCATCCTCCACCAGGCCGCGGCCGTCGCCCGCCGGGAATGTTGCGCGTTCAATTAATGTTGCTCCGGGCAGGCCAGCGCAGACCAGGCGCCGGCTGGCCAGGCAGACTAGTAAGCGCCAAGGAGGTAGTCATGCCCGCTGTGACCGTTGAAGACATCCTGGTGCTGCCCCGCATCAGTGCGCCCGACCAGGCCACCGCACAGGACCGGCCAGTGCTCACGGTGACGACCGCGCCGTCCGGATTCGAAGGCGAGGGGTTCCCGGTCCGCCGTGCGTTCGCCGGCGTCGACCTGAAGGCCCTCGACCCGTTCATTCATATGGACCAGATGGGTGAGGTCAACTACGCGCCCGGCGAGCCCAAGGGCACTCCCTGGCATCCGCACCGCGGCTTCGAGACCGTCACCTACATCATCGACGGCGTCTTCCGGCACCAGGACTCCAACGGCGGCGGCGGACTGATTACCAACGGTGACACCCAGTGGATGACCGCCGGGTCCGGGCTCCTGCACATTGAGGAGCCGCCCGAGGACCTGGTCATGAGCGGCGGACTGTTCCACGGCTTCCAGCTCTGGGTCAATCTCCCCGCCCGGCTCAAGATGGCCGCGCCGCGATACCAGGACATCCGGGCCGGTCAGGTCGCGCTGCTGAGCTCCGCCGACGGCGGCGCCCTGATCCGCGTTATCGCCGGTGACATCGACGGCCACGCTGGACCTGGCTCCACGCATACGCCCATCGCACTGCTGCACGTGACGGTCGAGCCCGGCGCCGAGTTCCGGCTGCCCTGGCGGCGCGACTTCAACGCGCTCGGCTACGTGCTGGCGGGCTCGGGTACGGTCGGGGCCGACCGCCGCCCTGTCCGCACCGGTCAGCTGGCCGTATTCGGCCCCGGCGACGCCATTACCCTGGGTGCGCAGCGCAGCATGGACGGGCCAAGTGAGAAGCTGGACGTGCTGATCCTCGGCGGCCAGCCGATCCGCGAGCCGGTCGCCGCCTACGGTCCGTTCGTCATGAACACCAGGGCTGAGCTGGTCCAGGCGTTCGAGGACTTCCAGGCCGGGCGCCTGGGCTCGATCCCGGCGGTGCGCACACCGCTGCCGGAGGAGCCGCACCCCGGTCACGACGTGCTCTGACGCCCCGCGAGCTGGCGAGCCGCGCTGCACCATCCTGCCGGTGGCGTAGCGCGGCTCGCCTTATCAGTCAGGCCGCCAGGCCGGCCACCGGGCGGGCCTCGAACAGGAAGCACCCGAACTCGAGCGCGCGGCCGTGCACGACGGCGACCGCAGGGTCGGCCAGCATCTCCGCGATGGCTGTCTCGACCGCGACCGGGCTGGCCGCCGGATCGGCCGGCACGAGGCGCCCGCCCAGGATCTCGCCGCCGGCGCCGTATGCCCGCAGCACGCGCGGACTGGTCGCGAACTCGGCCGGATAGCCAGTTCCGTCCGGCCCGGCGCAGTCACCGGGATGCAGGAAGACGGGCCCGGTCTCGTCGTAGGGGCCCGGCTTGGCGCCGGTCTCGCGCGCCCACCGGCGTAGCGGCGCGTAGGAGACCAGCGCGACGTGCTCGCCCGGCCTGATGCGCCGCAGGCAGCAGCGCAGCGGCGAGCCGCCTTCCGCATCGGTCATCAGCACCGGCGCCTGGCCCGCGTCGTCGGCGCGCAGCAGTTCGCGCACGACCCCGGCTTCGATCGCGCGCACCTCGAAGCCAGTCCCGGTCTTCGTCGCAGTAGTCATAACCCCAGGATCCGGGCCGGGAACGGGCTTTGCTGGCGGGATCCCGACAGCAGGGTTCGCGGTTCATCAGCCGCCAGCCCGGGCGACCGCGTCCCTGTTATCAGCGGGCGAACTGTGC
The DNA here is from genome assembly GCA_963818995.1 of uncultured Actinomycetota bacterium. Lineage (GTDB taxonomy): Bacteria > Actinomycetota > Actinomycetes > Streptosporangiales > Streptosporangiaceae > JAJYUU01. The sequence goes on from CAWFUM010000019.1 coordinate 157,065, forward strand.
CATAACCTCCGCACTCGGACGCGGCACCCGGTCCACGCCGAACAGCCCGAACGGCACGCTGAAGCCAAGATTCCACTCGTAGTTGTCAACGCCGGTCCAGTGGAAGAAGCCGCGCAGGTCAATGCCGCGCTCGAGCGCATCAGCGGCGATGCCAACGCCGTCGCGGATGAACTGGCCGCGCGCGGAGTCATCATCGGTGCCAATGCCGTACTCGCTGATGAGCAGCGGTTTCCCCGGCAGTTCGGCGTGCAGTTTGTCCAGCACGAGCCGCAGTCCCCCGCTCCACGGCACGTAGCCAAGCGGGCCGGGCCGGCCGTCGGGCGGATACGGTCCCCTGATCACTCCGCTGACCGAGCTGGCACCGGTGTTCGCCCGCACGCCGGTCGCGCTGTAATACGAGAACCCGATCATGTCGAAGGCACCGGCAAACTCCGGGTCCTGGACAGGCCCGGCCGCGGCGCCGCCGGGCAGGCGGAGTTCGAGAACGCCATCGCGCACCATCCGGATCCAGCACCCGAATGCGAGCTCATCAACGAAGGCGGCAGCCTGCCGGTCGGCCTCGGAGTCGCTGGCCGGGATTGAGGGTGACAGGTTATGGATGGTCACGACCGGCTTCCCGCCACCGCGCAGCGCGAGCCAGGCCTCGTGATTGGCCAGGTGCGTTCCGACCAGCATGCGGGCGGCCTCGGCCAGATTCCGGCGGCCTGGGGGCAGGACCCCGAGCAGCCAGCCGCAGAGCGCGTAGGCATGCGGCTCGTTGATCGGCTTCCAGCCGAACACGAGGTCGCCAAATGTCTCGGCGAGGAATTCGACATGCCGGCGCCAGTAGTAGGTGCGCGCCCGGTCGTCGCCGAAGCTGCCCATTGCCGCGAACCACGCCGGCAGCGTGAAGTGATGCGCGGTCACCCACATGCTGATCCCGGCGTCGCGGCCCGCCTGCAGGAGCGCACGGTACCGCTCGACTTCCGCCTGGTCATGCCTGCCTTCCTCCGGTTCCAGCCTGGCCCATTCCAGCGACAGCCGGAAATGCCTCAGCCCGATCCCGGACAGCAGCCTGAAGTCCTCGCCGTAGCGGACGGCGAATCCGTTGCCGCCGGCTGACGGAGGGGCGTGCCCGGCGCGTTCCAGGCAAGCCAGTCGCCCGCCGGCGCGGCGCCCTCGCACTGATTCGCCGAGTTGCCGGTCCCCCACCAGAATCCGGCCGGGAACCGCGGTCGCGGTGACGGCGGCTGCGTCATTAACTGCACCTCGCTACTCAGATCGGGCGATTATGCTCTCGCCGCCTCCATCCTGGCACTGTGCCCGGCGCGCGCAGGGTAGCGGCGGACGGCAGGATTCCTCCGGCCGGCCGTGGCGCGCTTACGCGGCTCGGGGAGCCCACCGCTCGCGGCGGAACGGAGCGCGCTCGCCGCGCGGCCGCGAGCCGGGACGGGACGTGGGCGGTGCTGCCTGATCTCTTGACCGAGCCCTCGTTCCGCCGGATTCTGGCGATGGCGGACTCTGCGGGCGAGCGCCGGTGACAGCGGGGTCGGGAGATCAGATGGCAGCACGCGAGACGGGCCGTGGCCGGCCGCGAGCGCCGCACGGCCACCGCGAGCGGGCAATCGACGTGCTCAAGGCCGCTTTCGTCCGGCCGGCTGGACCTAGACGAACTTGACGCGCGAGTGGGCCAGGCGCTCGCGTCGCGTACCTACGCCGAATTGGCCACGGTCACGGCCGACCTCCCCGGCGGGCTGCCAGTAACAGCGCCGCCGCGCAAGCCGCCGCGCTGGCTGGTAAACAGCGCCGGCCGGTGGGGCGCGTCCGGGATCGTTGCGCCGGCCCTCCTTGCCGCCGCGTTCGCGGTCGCCTCGCTAGCCGGTGACGGCTACGGGGCTGTCGCCTTCCTGGTCACGTCGGTCTACTTCCTGTGCTGGCTGTCGACCGGGGCCGACATGCTCTGGCAGTGGCACTCCGCGTCGTTGCCGGCGGCAGAACGTGCGTCCGGTGCGGACACGCTGGCTCCTCTCACCGGGCGCCAGAATCCTGCGAGGTCCGGCTCGGCTCGCTGACCTTGTGGAGCCGCTGTCCGTGCGCGGGCTACGTTCCGCCTGGCGTTTCGCCCCGGACCGCCGATCTGCTCCTCCGGTCGGCTGGCTACCCGTAATCCGGCTGGGCCGCGGGCTTGATGAGAGGAACGTCCCGCGAGAATTTCCGGAACCCGACGCCGTAATACAGCCCGCGCGCGCTCGGGTGTCCTGGTGCTCCCAGGCAGGCGACCGTCATGTGAGCGGCCCCGGCTGCCCGCGCTAGCTGCATGCCGCGCAGTAGCAGTGCGGTTCCGAGGCCCCGGCGCCGGTAGCCGGGATGCGTCCCGACAGGCTCGAACTCCGCCGTCTTGTTGACCTCGTCCAGCCACATGATCGTCGATGCGGCCATCGTCCCGCCTGGCGCCTCGACCAGGACATGGAGGTCACCGCGGTAGGAACTCATCCCCCGGACGCCTTCGTAGCCCTCGGCCGTGTAGGAGGACGGAGCCCACGCGTCCACGTGCGCCCGGACTGCCGCCTCAGGTCCGGCCTCGTCCGCTGTGCGGAACCGGAACCCGTCCGGGAGCAATGGATCGGGCACATCGCTGAGGTCTCGCTCATTGAGCTGCGTCCAGGACCCGGTGTCGCCGGCCGAATCCGGGTCGGCCTGGTAGCCGTGCGCTGCCCACCGCTCGAGCCCGAGCTCGTCAGCAGCCTGCGGCATCACCGTGCGGTCGAGGCGCCGCCACGGCGTCATACCAGCCGATAACCTCATCCACCGTCGAGCATGGCCGGGATGTACCTGATATCCGAGATAGGCCCTGGTGACGTCCTTCACCGACCCGTCGCTCCGTCTCACCTGGTGGGGCAGATAAGCCCAGCCCCACGCCACCAGGGCGCCCCCGGAGAACCAGAGCTGACGTGGCCAGGTGCTGCCGTCGCTGGCGTGTCCCTTTCCCCAGATCCAGGCCAGCTCCCCGAACGACGCGTCGCTGTTCACCAGGTCCGGGCGCACCGCGGTGACGCGCTGCGCCAGGTTCTGCATCAGGTGAATGTCTGCGGCGGTCACCAGCTCGAGCTCGCTCACGACGCGCCACTGTGCCAGAGTCACGCGCAGCCGTCGAAGGGTTTATTGGCCTGCTGCACTGACGGCGACCTCGCGGGCTCTGCGCCGCGCCGTCTGACCTGCTGACGGGCGATCCGCCAGGCCATAGTTCGCGCCCGCGGCCGGTGTGAGGCACAGTTGACAGGAGCAGGACTGACGCCCAGCCATGTGCGCCTGGCCGTCAGCCGCGGCGCAGGAAACGGCAGGTGAATCATGACCATGAGTCCGCGCCAGCTGCCGGCGGCGCAGCTCAGGGCGGGCGACACCGATCGTGATGCGACCATCTCGCAGCTCAGCGACCACTTCGGTGCTGGCAGGCTGACCGCGGAGGAGCTCGACGAGCGCTCTGGCCGGGCCCTGAGTGCCCGGACCCTGGGCGAGCTGGATGAGCTGATGAGCGACCTCCCCGCCTCCCTGAACCGATACCGGAGCAGCGGAAGCTGCCGCCGCCGCGAGGGCCCGGTGTCCTCAGCGGGCTGCTTCCCGTAGGCGTCGCGATTGCATTCGTCACCAGCGCGGTGACGATCGGGCCGCCCCATTATGACTGGTTTCCGTGGTGGATCGTTCCGCTGGCATTTCTCCTGGTTCGCGGGGCAGTCCGCCGTCTGCGCGGATCGTCCCGCGACCGTCCTGGCGGCTGGCCGACAGGCAGCTAGCGCTGGCCCTCGTCGGCTAGCGCGATGCGTCTGCCGGCCACGATTTCCGAGGAACTCGAGAACCGCCGTTGTGAACTCCGGGGCGCCCGGAGCTGTGAAGTGGTCGCCGGGCACCACGACGAGCTGCCCGCAAGGCAGCAGAGCTGCGAGCGAGCCCGCCGACGGGCCACGGCTGTCCTGGTCACCGACGACGACCAGCGTCGGCACCGTAACCGGTCGCAGGGCGTCGGCAGCCGTCGCCACGAAGCTGCCGAGTACGAGCCCGACGGCTCGCGCGTCAACCCCGCTCTGCCTGATCCAGTCCGCTGTTGCTTCCTCGGCTGACCCGGCGGGCAAGGCGGTTCCCCGGCAACGGCGGCCAGTATCCGGCGGTGCCCGTTAGTCCGTGCGCTCTCGGCATCAAGCGCATCGAGGCCCTGCCCGCCGACGACCGCATGAACCGGGCGGGCGCCACGGGCAAGCAGGCGGAGCACGAGCTTGCCGCCCATGGAATAGCCACCCAGGTCGTAGTCGTCGAGCCCTAGATACCCGATGAGCGCGAGCATGTCATCGGCGAGAATGTCAGGCGGGTAGCAGGCGGAATCGTGCGGTCGCCCGCTGTCCCCGTGCCCGCGCAGGTCAGGCAGGATGACCCGGTAGCCGCCCTCGGCGAGCGCAGGCACCAGGCCCTGGCCGGCCAGCGAGCTCCCGCTGCCCATCAGTCCGTGCAGCAGCACGAAGGGCCGCCCCGACCCGGCCTCCCGCCACGCCAGCTCCACGCCATCCGGGCGGCGGAACGAATGCGGCAGGTCCGTCATGAGCACTGGTCTACCACGCCCGAGAACGGTGCGCAGGGACGGGGGATTACTGCCCAAGGCCACCGGCCGCATGCGTTTGGGCGACCTCTGGCACCGGCCTTTCCGGCCGTTGCCGCCAGCGCCGACTCCGGGAGCGGGACGCGCTCAAGAGCGTCGGCCTGGCTGCCGCCATGACGACGGCACTTGCCGCCCGCGGCGGGCCCGGCCCGGCCGCACAGCTCCGGGCGAGTTGGGCGTCCTCGCGTTCAAGCGGGGATACGCCGGATGGTCAGAAGGCGGCCGCGACGCCCACGACGAGCTCGCGCAGTACACCCGGGCAGGTTCGCAGCGGGAGCCTCGGGCTGATCCGCCACATGGCCGACGTGGAGCGCAACTGGTTCCGGCGGGTGATGGCGCAGGCCGGCGCGCCTCCGCTGAACTGGTCGATGAACTACCGGAAGGTGGCTGGCTCGCGCGGTTGCCGACCGGCGGTGGTGGATGATGCCTGGCGGGCCTGGCGTGACGCGGTCGCTTTTGCGGAGAATTTCGTCGCCAGTTCCGCCGACCTCGGCATCCAGGGGATCAACCGGGATGGCACGAGGATCGCGCTGCGCTCGGCACTGGTCCACATGATCGAGGAGTACGCCGGGCACTGCGGCCACGCCAACCTGCTCCGCGAGCGGATCGACGGGCGCGTCGGCCATTGACACGGGCAGCAACCCGGCCGGGAACGTGGCGCATCTCGGCGTCAGGGGATCGCCGCCGACCTAACTCACGGCCTCCGCGAGAACCGCCGGGTGAAGTTCGCCAGCACGTGATCAAACGCCCAGGGCGCCTGCCTGATGCCCGAACAGGTGTTGCTGTCGGCCTGACCAAGGCAGCTCTTCGGGCCTTCGTTGTCCCGCTGGATCGCCCAGGCGGACAGGGAGTTCATCTGCATTTCTTCCTCGAACGCCATCAGTACCCGGGCGTCATGAACGGTCGTGGTCTCGTCCTTGCCGAAGTCGGAGATGCCGGGCAGCATCGTCATGGCCTCCATCCGCCAGATCTGCCGCGAGTTCAACTCCGGGTACAGCCTGGCCATCTCGGCGTGGACGACCTTCGCGCACGTGATAGCGGTCCGGCTCATGTTCATGACGCCTTCGTGCGGCAGGTAGTAGTCGAAAACCATGATGTTGACCGAGTGCACGCGGACGCCATCGGCGATGGCGTTGCGCAGCACCGACAACCCGGCCGAGCCAAGCCCGCTCGGCTCCACTGGCAGCGTGAACTGGACCTGCAGCCGGATTCCGTGGCGCTCCGCCCAGCGCTGAGCGATCGCGATGGCCTCGTCGCGCCGGTTAACGCCTGCCGCGTAAGTTTGGGCGTTGGATTCCACGTCCATGTCCAGCCGGGTCACCCGGAGCGTCCGGACGACTTGCTCGTAGACAGCCGCGATGCGCTGCACGCTCGTGCACGAAGTCCGGCGATCTCGGTTCCGTGATCGTGCGAGCCAAAGGTAGTACAGCGCTGTATCCGCCGAAGGAACGGCACATGACGTTCCCGCCAAGTTCGCGCAGGCTCGCGATGTCGGCGTTGTAAGAGGTCAGTGGCTGGCTGGCCGCGCCGTTCCAGTCCGCCGCACAGGACTTGGTTCCCTTGGACTGAAGGAACGCGATCGTCATGAACTTCGCGCCAGCCGCCTCGGCCGTCGCGGTAATGCCGGGCGTGTGCGGAGCGAGGTACGACTCGTAATACGGGGCGTACAGCCGGGATGGCAGGGACAGCAGCCACGATGACCGGTGCGAGGGCGCCGCCGACGCCGCCGCGGGCGCGCCGGCGAGGAGTGCCGCGACCGCTGCGGCTGTGACAGCCAGCCGGAATCGAGGGTGCATAGCTTCTCCTGACGGGTCGCCCGGCTGACCGGACCGGGGATACCAATGCAGCGGCAAGACGGTCAGATTTAGTCTATTAGGAAGGTTTCCTCATATTCAGCCTGAACACGGAGAGAACCCGGCCGCTCGCCCGCACGCTGGCCGAGGCCGCTGTGCCATCGGCCCGGCAGGGCCTGCCAGCCCCGGTAACCCGCCTGCTGGCCTAACCAGCGGCGCTGGATCAGGGACGGCGCTGTTGCCACGGCCGCGGACCTCAAAGCTGCTGCGTCCGCTCATCTCCCGTTCCCCGCATGACGCGGGTCGTCAGCGACAGCGCCTCGCCGGGCGCTGCGCGCGGGTCCCTGACACGGGTTGCGGGGCGCTTGAGTGGTCCAGACCCGGTTGGCCATCAGACGGTCAGGGCCGCTGCCGTAGGATCCGGACCGTCGGATTTCGCGCGAAAGTGGCAGGTGCCGGGATGGGAACCTCAGCGGGATCGGCTCCTCTGGCCGGGCGGATGTTTCGCCGTCGCCGGTGACCGGGTCTTCGACGCGCGGTCGGGCGCCTGGGCTGACGGCACGGTAGTGCTCGTCGAGGACGGGCGCATCAGTGGCGCTCAGCCGCTTTGCGCCGGACGGCTGGCCGGTGCTGGAACAGCCGGGCACCAGCCTGCTGCCAGGGCTCATCGACGCGCACACCCACGTGCTGCTGCGCAGCAGCTATGACGAGTTCGAACTGGCGCGGCAGATGGCCGAGGAGAACCTCGGTCACCGGGCGGCCAGCGCGGTGCAGGCGATGTCCGTCTCGGTCCGGCACGGATTCACCACGATCCGCGACCTCGGGACCGAGGGGGCGGGCTACCTTGATGTCGGCCTGCGGGATGCTGCCCGCGAGGGCATGGTCCCCGGGCTGCGGATGCTGGTCGCAGGGCCAGCCATCCGGTCGACCGGCCGCTATCCGCTACCCGGCGAGCGTCACGGCATGACGTTCCCGGTCGGCATTGACAGCTGCACCGGCGCCGCTGCCTGCCGCGAAACGGTCCGAACCCAGATTGCCTACGGCATCGATTGCCTGAAGATCTATGTGAGCGAGCGCTTCGATCCGCCCGGCAGACGACGCGGAGTATCCGGACGGCCCGCTGGTATGGACCGAGGAGGAGGTCCATGTGCTCGTCGACGAGGCCCTTACCGGCAAGGCATTCCGGTAGCCGCGCACTCGCTAACGCTCAGCGGGGCAGCGCTCGCAGTGGCCGCCGGCGTTGACTCGATCGAGCACGGCTTCGCGATCTCGCCCGAGCTTGCGGCCGAGATGGCCGCCCGGGGCACGGCCCTGGTGCCGACCCTCCTGGTCACCCGCGAACACGCGGCGCACGGCTCGCACATCACCGACGTCGTGCGGGCTGCACACGACCGATCCTTCGTGAACTGCCTGGAGGCAGGCGTCCGGATCGTGCTCGGCACCGACGTCGGCGGCTTCGAGTGGACGAGGGTATCGCAAGCCGAGGAGTTCACGCTGATGGCCAGGCTGGGGATGCCCGCGGCTCATGCGCTGCAGGCCGGCACCTGGCATGCCGCGGAGCTGCTCGGGCTGGCCGGAACAGCCGGGGTCATCGAGGCAGGTGCGGCCGCGGACATCGTGGCCGTCACCGGCGACCCGCTTCAGGACATCGAGTGCCTGCAGCAAGTGGAACTCGTGATCCAGGGTGGTCAGGTCGCGTGGGACGGACAGCACCTCGGATGGGACGGCTCGGCTCGACCGCCTGACGGGCGGCCGGCGTCAGGGCGCGGCTAGGCTAGCCGCCGCAGATTACCGGGAAGGAACGCCATGCAGCAGCTCACTGCCGACCGGTACGTCGCCGAGATCGAGGCAAGCACAGCAGGGCTGGCCGAGATCTTGGCTGAGCATGATCTGAGCCTGCCGATCCCCACCTGCCCGGACTGGACACTGCGTCAGCTTGTCACCCACGTTGGCAGGGCGCACCGGTGGGCCGCCGAGATCACGCGTACGAGGTCCGACGCGTTCATTCCGTTCCGCCAAGTACCGGATGGCAAGCTGCCGGATGATCGCTGCGAGCAGCGAGCGTGGCTGAATGCCGGCGCGGCGCGGATCGTCGAGGCTGTGCGGGAAGCGGGCAGTGACCTCGTCTGGTCGTTCGCCGGGCCGACGCCTGCCGGTTACTGGATACGCCGGATGGCGCACGAGACGCTGGTTCACCGAGCCGACGCCCAGCTCGCTGCGGGTGCCGAGCCCGAGCCGGTCATTGAAGCGGACGTAGCTGCCGATGCCATCGACGAATGGCTGATGCTGCTGACCGGCGGCCTCGGCGAGTCCGACGAGCGGACTCAGGCGCTAACGGCCGGTGCCGGCCTGCACATACACGCGACCGATGACGGACTTGGCGGCCGCGGCGAGTGGATGATCCGGCACGACGCGGGCGGTCTGACCATTGAGCCCCGTCATGGCAAGGGCGATGCCGCCCTTACCGGGCCGGCCGCCAGCTTGCTGCTCGTGCTGCTGCGGCGAAGGCCGGTTTCCGATCCGGCAGTGACCGTTTACGGTGACAGCGCCGTGGTGGATGGCTGGCTGGCAAGCACCGCGTTCTGAGGACCGGGCTTTCGTCCGCAGCCGACTCAGTGCTGGCCGCCCGGAAGGCGCCGGTTTCGGCATGCGGCCCGGCGATCGCGGTGGAACGGGCACCGGTGGAGGCGGTCTCGTGCAGTCTCACGGCCGGGATCGCAGGACGGCGACCTCGGGGAACTCTTCGGGCGGGCCGTAGCCGTGCTCGGCCAGCCAGCGGACGTTAGTCAGGCATCGCATCGACCACCATGCGCGGATGAGGTCGCGGTCGACGTCGGTGCCGTAGCCGGCGACGACGTCGCCAAGGTGCTCCTTGTGCCCGAGCGTGAGGATGGCGACGTCGAAGAGCGCGTCGCCCTGGCTCGCCTCGGACCAGTCGACGACCCCGGTGACCTCGTCACCGTCGACGAAGACGTGATCGACCTGCAGGTCGCCGTGGATGAACACCGGTGTCCACGGCCGGAGCGCAGTCTCGGCGAGCAGGCGGTTGCGTGTGACCAGGTCGGCGGGAAGGACGTCGTTGGCGACGAGCCACTCGCATTCGCCGTCGAGGCGCGATGCGAGCTCGTCGCGGCTCCGGCCGGGCCATGGCGGCAGCGGCGCGTCGTGCAGCGTCCGTACGGCGGCACCCGCCGCGGCCCACGCCGCCGAGCGACGCGGTAGAAGGCTCGCCGAGGTGGCCGAGTGCCGTCCCCGGGAGAGCGGCGAGCGCGAGCGCGGGCGGCCTCCGCCACAGGATGTCCGGGGTCGGAATCGGTGCCATCGCCATCGCCTCGACCTCGATATCGGTGCGGGTCTGATCAGCATCGATCTTCAGGAACACGTCGCCGACGCGCAGGGTCGCGCGCTCGTTATGGGCGACGACGACCTCGACCTCCTCCACGTTGGCCATCATCGCGGGGATGACCACCGACGTCACCGGGGTTTTTCGCGTGCGACCGCCCGGCTGACCGAGTCCCGCTGTCCGCCGGCCTCGTGCCGCCGACCGCTGACGGGCCGGCCACGGCCAAATTGAGGATGTTCGCTGCGAGGCCCGTCGCGGCTGTGGAGAGACTTGCCTGCACCAGGAAATACGCTGCGGCCAGCGGTGGGTATCGATTCGGGTCGTCACGAAGGCGTGAGGGGCGATCGCCATGACACGTACGCGGCAAATCCTGTTCATCCAGGGCGGCGGCGCAGGCGCGCACGACGAGTGGGACGTCAAGCTGGTCGAGAGCCTGCGCAGAGAGCTCGGGGGCGGGTACGAGGTCCGCTACCCGCGCATGCCCGACGAGGACGACCCGAGTTATGCCCGGTGGAGCGCGGCGATCCGGCGTGAGATGACGGACTTGGACGACGGCGCGGTCGTGGCCGGCCATTCGGTAGGCGCGACGATCCTCGTCAACGCGCTTGCCGAGCAGCCGCCGGAGAAAGGACTCGGGGCGATCGTGCTGATCGCCGCTCCGTTCGTCGGCCAGGGCGGCTGGCCTGGCGGCGAGTTCGAGCTGCCGAGAGACCTCGGCGCTCGACTGCCACCGGGTCTTCGGGTGGAGGTGTTCCACGGACTCCGAGACGAGACTGCCCCGCCTTCGCATGCCGGCCTGTACGCCCTGGCGATCCCGCAGGCGCAGGTGCACCGGCTGCCAGGGCGCGATCACCAGCTGAACAACAACCTGAGCGAAGTGGCTGAGGCTGTCCGTATCAACAGACCAAGGCCCGTCACCCATATGTAGAGGCGAACCCACTTTTCACGCCAGCGGCTGAGAGACGGGATGATCGCGGCCGCACCGGCGGCGCTGCTGGCCGACTCTCGTGGCGGCGGGCCTGCCCGCTTCATGCCCGGCGGGATGGCCCGCTCACCGGCTGCGGATTCGGGAGGTGCTGGTAGCGGACTGGTGACACCTACTGTGCGACGGCGACGGGCTCGGGGCTGCCCTGGGTGATTTCATCGCCTGCTGTCAGTGACATGGCCAGCGCGACTGCTGCCACGGGCAGCAGTGCCCAGCTCAGCGCACCTGGCGGCGTGCGGGCTGTCACCAGGGGCTTGCACAGGCCGATTCCGAGCCGCAGCAACTGCTCTGCTGTCACCACACCAAGCATCAGGGGAACCAGTCCCCGGTACCGGTACAGAACTGTCCAGATGACGCCGGCTTCCAGCAGCTGAGCCCCACCCCACTGGCCCAGCAGCGCGACGATGTTGCCGCCCCCGTCCACCCGGGTGTCCATCGAGGCGATCGACTGCGCACCACTGTCCGGAGCGAGAATATGGATCAGGCTGCGGGCAGTCCCGGCGGCATTGATGGCCACCAGCATCCCGGCCGTCCACCCCGGGCCCCCGAATCTCGTCACGTCGCCCGGCAGCAGCCGGGACAACCGTGGCCTTCGGCCGCGAATGACGGCACCGCAACTCCAGCTGCGGCCAGCGCCTGGCCCAGCGCTCCGCCCGGATACCTCAGCAGACATCACCGGTTCCCCCTCTGTGCTGGTCGGATAGCTGTACAGCTACCCCGGCGGCCACGATCTTCAACCTGGCCAGCCCGCCCTGCACCCTGCCGAACCACAACATCCGCAGCATGACGATCACGCGGTGCGGCGCCGGTAGCTTCAGGTGTCAGCCGGCCTTCCTTCCCCCGCAGGAGTCGCGCCGGCCGGCGGGTCTGCGGCCGCCTCCGCTGGGCCGGGTGCCGAGCCCGCGAGCGGGCTGGTGTCGAGGTACCGGACTTCGAAGACGCGCTCGGTGAACTTCCAGCCATCCGGGGTGCGCTGGTAGCGGTCGTGATAGATGGCGTAATTCAGCCCCTGGCGACCGTCGCGGGCGCGGGCGAGTTCCTGGATGTAAGCACGACCGGACGCGGTGTCGCCGTCAAACAGGATCGTGCCCGGATGCGTAGTTTGCACAAAGTAGTCCAGGAAAGCCTGCAGCCGCTCGCTCCCGGCGCGGATCTCCTCCCGACCGTGGAACTCGGCGGGGATGTTGGGCATCAGCAATACGCCGGCGGGTGTGAACAGCGACGCGAGGCGGTCCCCGTCGCGCATCATCGCCGCGTCGGCGGCCTCGCCGCGCAGCGCCTCGATCTCGACCCGGTCAGCGATGGCCTGAAAGTCACTCATTGATTTCCTTTCCTCCGTGTCACATCGAACCCAGCGCAGATGGCATCGGGCTGCTGCCGCATGGCGCTGGCAGGAGGCGTCCACGTCGGCGTTGCCGTGTGAGCTTTCCTGCTCGCCGGATGTGTGTTCGTCTGAGCAGTACGACAACCCAAGCCCCCGGAATGTGAGGCGACGCGGCAACCTCACATTCGGGTGCGCTGTCTGGTCGAGCTGATGAGGCCGAATGCCACCGAGGGAGTAGCTGACACCATGACCACCCGATCCGGGCCAGCAGACAGCCGTCCCGACCCGGGCCTGGACACGATCATGAGCGAGCGGCGGCAGCTGCTCAACCTCGCCTACCGGCTCCTCGGCTCGCTGGCCGACGCCGAGGATGCCGTGCAAGAGACCTACGCCCGCTGGTACGCCTTGTCTGCGCAGCAGCAGGACGCCATCGAGAACCCGGGCGCCTGGCTGACCACCGTCGCCAGCCGCATCTGCCTCAACCTGCTCGGCTCGGCCCGGGCCCGGCGGGAACGCTACGTGGGCCAGTGGCTCCCCGAGCCGCTGCCCGAGTCTCCCGCCTGGATCAGCGGGTCCCCAGGCGGAATGGCGGCTGACCCGGCCGACCGGGTCACGCTGGATGAGTCGCTCTCCATGGCGTTCCTGGTCGTGCTCGAGTCGATGACCCCGGCCGCGCGGGTCGCGTTCATCCTCCACGATGTCTTCGGCTACTCCTTCGCCGAGGTAGCCGGCATCGTCGGCCGCACCCCGGCGGCCTGCCGCCAGCTGGCTTCCTCAGCGCGCCGCCGCGTCCGCGCCTCGCAGCCTCCCGCGAGCCCCGCAGCCCGGCAGGCCGCCGTCGTCAGGGCCTTCAAAAAGGCCTGGGAAGCCCAGGACATCAGCGCGCTCATCGGCATGCTCGATCCCGGCGCCACGGCGGTCGCCGACAGCGCCGGACTCGTCACTGCCGCCCTCCATCCGGCCGAAGGCGCCGAGCAGATCGCCCGGTCCGCCATCGACATCGCCCGCACGGTGCCCGGCCTGACGCTCCTGGAGCGCACAGTCAACGGCCAGCCCGGCCTGATCGCTCAGCAAGACGGCGTCACCGTGACGGTGTTCGCCTTCGACGTCGCAGGTGACCGCATCAGGCACATCTGGGCAGTACGCAACCCCCGCAAGCTTCGCCCCTGGACGACCGGCTGACCCGCACCTGGCAAAGGATCGGGCCCGCCGAGAACCGCCACCCGGCCTGCCCCGCGTCCCTGCTCGGCCCAGGCGGCCAGGCTTCGCCGTCCGCGGCACGAGCCTGCATTCATATGACCGGCAAGTCATGACTAATAACGCAAGGCGGTGATGACAGACGAATAAAGGCCTGCTTGCGCGAGCTCGGGGCACGTGGCCTGAGCAGAGTCAGTAGATCGCTCCCGCCAGGCTGGCTCAGCGTGGCCGGAAGTGGTCAGCAATCCGCCGGGCGTAGTAGGCCTCCCATGGCTCGGCAGGCTGCTCAGCGGTGTACTGCTTGTCGAGGCTGACGAGCAGGTAGGTCAGTTCACTGCGGACTGGCTTCAGCCCGAGCGCATCCGGGAGCTCGGACAGGTGCACGAGCCAGTCGGCATACCAGCTTGCCCAGTCATCATCAGCTCCGTCGACGATCCGGAATACCTGATGGTGGGTTTCACCTGCTTCGTGGAGAAGGCTACAAATCGCCTGCAGTGCGTCCGTCATCTGCTCGCTCCTCGGGGCCCTGCGTCCGCCGTTAGCCTGCATTTGCCTGGCACAGGCTGCTGGAAGTCTGCCCGCCAGCGCGGGCGGATGAACTCGGCCGGCGCGACGTAGGGGGCGTCGTAGACGGTCAGGTTGTCCCGCAGTCCCAGCAGCGGGCCAGGAGCTCCGTATCCCAACCGCAGGGCATCCGCGGCAGATGAGAAAGCCTGGGGACGCTATTCGGTCCGGGGCAGCTCGGCCAGATCGGCGCGCTCAGCGCCTGCGGAGTCAGCTGACGCGGCGATAGCGGATGTGGGTGGTCAGCGGTGAGTGAAGCACCTCGGCGGGTTCGAAGCCGAAGGATTCAACTCCGTCGAAGATGCGCTCGCCCGAACCGAGCACGACCGGTGCGATGTCGAGGGTGAGCTCGTCGATCACGCCGGCGATCAGTGCCTGCCGGACGGTCGAGGCCCCGCCCGCGATGTCGACGCCGTTATCCCCGGCGGCCTGGCACGCTGCGGAGTAGGCCGCGTCGAAGCCCTCAGTGATGAAGTGGAAGGTCGTCCCGCCGTCCAGCTGGATCGGGTCATGTCCGTGATGGGTCAGCACGAACACCGGCGCGTGATACGGCGGTTCGGGACCCCACCACCCGGTCCATTCCTCGTCCCAGTCCCCGCGGATCGGGCCGAACATATTCCGGCCCATCACATACGCACCCCGCGGGCGCATGAGCCACTCGGTCGCGACCTTGTCGGCATCGTTGGCTCTCGGGTCGCCGATGTGCCAGCCATGCAGTTCCCGGCCCCGCTTGCCCAGGGGGTCCTCGCGGCTCTGGTCCGGCCCGGCGACGAAGCCGTCCACCGATATCGACATGTGGCAGGTGGTGTCAGGCACCGCGGACCTCCTGAGTGATTGCGAGCTTGGAGCGGTCGTGCGGACGTTAGCAGGTGACCGCGAACCGGCAAGTGGTCTTCTCAGGAGCTAGCCTGCGGCTGTGGGCCAGATTGAGGACGAGATCCGTATCGACGCTGAGGATGCGCTTTCCGCCATCGACGGGCTGGAAGTGCGACGCGTATTCAGCGGCTGGGGCTTTTACCGGCGCGGCCTCCTCTTCGCGGCCGCGTGGGAGGGTGAGTTGCGCTTCCGGACGCGCCAGGGCCGCCATTGGATCTACGAGATTGTTGACCGGGAGATGCTGGGCCGCCCTGACGAGCTGGTCATCGCTGCCCTCAAGATCCTGGAACGACTGGAGAGAGAGCCTGCGGCCAGGAAATCTAGACCCGGAGCGGCCCATCGCGGCCGGTAGAAGCTGCCTGTCCAGCTGCCAGAGCTTGCAATGAACGCGCTCGACTCGGGCGCTGCGGATCACCGGCATAATCCTGACGAGAGCGTGGCGGGTTGCTCGTGGTCAGCGGGCCATCAGGGCTGCCGAGCGGGGCGCATCGGCAGGGCCGCATTACCCTGACGTGGTGATGTTTGACGTCGCCGCGGATTCCTATGCGCGGTTCATGGGCCGTTTCGCCGAGCCGCTGGCGGTGCAGTTCGCCGAACTAGCCCGGGTGCGGCCAGGTCAGCGGGTGCTGGACGTCGGCTCCGGGCCCGGAGCGCTGACACGGCAACTGGTGCGACGCGCGGGCAGCGGCACTGTCTGGGCGATTGATCCGTCCGCGTCGTTCGCCAAAGCGGTCCGGAGCCGGTTCCCCGGCATCGGCGTGCAGCGCGGAGTTGCCGAAAGCCTGCCGTTTGCTGACGACAGCTTCGACGCCGCGCTCGCTCAGCTGGTCGTGCATTTCATGACCGACCCGGTGGCGGGGCTGACGGAAATGGCACGGGTAACGCGCCCCGGTGGCCTGGTCGCCGCCTGTGTGTGGGATCACGCCGGCGGCGCCGGCCCGCTCGCCACGTTCTGGCAGGCGGTGCACGACCTCGACCCGGGCGCGCGCGATGAGGCCGGGCTTCCCGGCGCCCGCGAGGGTCATCTCGCCGAACTGTGCGAGGCGGCCGGCCTGCGGCACATCGAACCCGGCTTGCTGACCGTCCAGGTCCGGTACCTGACGTTCGCCGACTGGTGGGAGCCGTTCACTCTCGGCGTCGGGCCGGCCGGCGCATACGTCCGCCAGCTAGGGCAGGCAGAGCGGGAAACCCTGCGAAAGCGGTGCGCCCAGCTCCTGCCGCGGGCGCCGTTCCGCCTCTCCGCTTCAGCCTGGTCCGCAACAGGCCGCGCCTGACACCAGAGCCTGCCCGGTCGCGCCCGTCCTAACGCGACGGCTAAGACGCCTAGCCACAAAGCGACACGACAGCGGCATAGAGTGAGTGCGTTGCCAGGCCACAGATTGATGCCTTGCTCGCGTACCGGTTGTGTCAACGTGCTGGCGGGGTGGTGTGTCTGTCTGGTGGAGCGCGCGGTGGTCTGGCCGCTGCGGGAGGAGGCGGGCAGTGGGATTCTTGTCGAGGTTGCTGGTGCCGCGTAAGGTGCGCCGGGCAGCGCATCCGGTGCGGGCGGTGAAGCGGGCCGCGACGCCGAAGGTCGTGAAGAAGGCGACGCGGGCGATGCATCCGATCGATAACGCGGTCTATGGCGTCGAGCGGTCCGTCGCGACGTCCCTGCGCTCGGGCGGGAAGCGGCGGGCAGTGAGCCGGCGCAAAGGGCGCGCTCCGGTGTACCGGCACGGCGGCTGTCCGGTGGCGCACCGCACGCCCGAGGCAGCCGCGAAGTGCCGCAACCAGTAGACAGTCAGTGGCGTGGTGAGCCGGAGCCTCGAGCTCGATGCCGCGGCGGCTGCCTTCGTAAACCCGGCGCAGCTGTCTTCACGGCAGGAAGCTCTGGCCAGGCCGTCGCCTGTCCCGGTCGCAGCTGGCGTCTACGGCTGGTGGTTTGATCCAGAACCTCAGGTTGCAGGCAATCGCCGCCCGCAGTCAGGCAACCAAGCTCCGTTCCGATCGCAGCAAAAGACGCTGCGGTGCTATACGAAATGATCGCCTGAGTCTGCTCTTACGGTCAGTCATGGTGGTCCCGCGTCTGAGGGAGAATGACGGCATGCCGGGATCCGGATCTCCCGAACTGCGCGGCGAGGCTAAACGACAGCCAGTGCACGGGACGTGGCGGTGACGCCTAGCGAGTTGATGGAGCGGCTGTCAGCGCTGCGAAGAGCGCAGCTTGGCGGGAAGCGGGCTCCGCATAAGCCGCTGCTGTTGCTGTGGCTATTCGGCAGGTTCGCGGCCACCGGCTCGGCGCTGGTCTCCTACGCTGAGGCCGCGGGCCCGGTCAGTCAGCTCATCAACGACTTCGGGCCGCCGGTGAGAAGCCCGGCACTAGAACGTCAGCGAGCGGCCATGCCGTTCGTGCATCTTGAGCGTGACCTGTGGGAGCTTCGCGATCGCAGCGGCGATGTCATCGGCGCTGACGTGCCCGAAAGAACGCGATGGCTCCTTGACCACGGCGCTGTCGGCCAGCTCCGGCCCGAAGTCACCGCGATTCTTGCTGACAGCGCGGCCCTGGCGGCAGCATCACGGCTGCTCTTGGACCAGCATTTCACGCCTGTCCTGAGCGAGATGATCTGCGCAGCAGTCAACCTTGACCTCGCCGTCATGGAGGCACCCCAGATCTCGCGGGCATCGGGCCGCCGACCACGCGCACCGGGATTCGCTGAAGAAGTGCTGCGCGCCTACGCTTACCGCTGCGCCATGTGCGGTTTCGACGGCAGGCTCGGCCGCAATCCCGTCGCCATCGAAGGAGCCCACGTCCGCTGGCATAGCCAGGACGGGCCGGACGAGCTGGCCAACGCCGTCGCGCTGTGCTCTTTGCACCACGCGCTCTTCGACTGCGGTGTGCTCGGCCTCAGCCCGGATCTGCGCGTGACCGTGTCCCCGCTCTATATCGCCACTAGCGCGGCGGGCCGCGCTGTCGACGCCCTGGCCGGCCAGCCCCTGCTGGACGTCCGGCCAGGACAGCCGTCTGTCGACATCACCTACGTCAGCTGGCACACGATCCAGGTCTTCAAGAGCCACGGCCAGCGGGCCGCATGATGACGAACCCGACTCGGCACGTTCTGGCGATCTACGAGAAATGAACCCGCGCCCGGCTAGAGCGATCCGCACGACGGCGTCGACTGGTCACGCCGTGGACCATCGCCGCCGACGACGGCTAGAGCCTTTGCGTGGCCGCGGCGGCTGACACTGAACACCGCTGACTCAACGCTCGGTCGGCGGCAAGAGCGGATCACCCGCATCGCCGCCCGCCGTGGTGCAGTACGGAGCCGGTAAGAGCTCAGGAATCAAGATCGAATCTCTCGGTCAGTCTCTCGAGGGTGAAGCTGTTGCGCAGCTTGCATGCGCTGTTCTGGTTAGCGAAGAGTCCTTTCTCCTTGATTGCCTTGTCGCGCGGGAGTGTTCTTATCCAGTCGACTCGCACCGCGTATTCCATGTTGTCGGGCTCGGTGTACTCGGATAGGGACGGTGCTTGCAGCGGCACCTCAAGCAGCGTCTTGCGTTCGCCGTCAACGTCGACCGTGAACTCGGTCACGGGCTGCGCGGTGTCGGTCACCGTGCCGACGCCGACATATCCGGTGCCAGGTATGTAGACGAAAATCCGGCAGCCGACGAACAGCTGGTTGAGGGGACTGGTGTACTTCTTGCCGCCGCCGGCCGAGATGTAGCCGTAACTGATCTCATCGTCCCAGGTGCGGTGCGGTCCCTCTCCGCACGTGACGTAGAAGTCCTGGCCATTCCACTGCTCGCGCGTCTTAGCTTTGCCCTGCCTGGCGGCGGCGGCTTCCGCGCTGGTCGGGGCGTTGAGCCAGGTTCGAGCCAGGTACTCCCGGTCGCCATCCATGTAGTAGCGGAAGAACAGCACGCTGACCGGCACGGAGAACTCGCCGGATAGGTAGAGCACGATCCGCTCAGTACTGTTGTCCAGTTCCGAAGCCACGATAACCAGGTGGTGATACTGATTCAGCGCGTCGGGCAGCACGTCTCCGAACCGGTTCTCGAACTCCTCCTCCAAACGTGCGCCGCCGTGGTGCTCGCTGAACAATGCGGAGACATCCTCATGGCCCAGGTCCTTCACCCACGAACCGTAGTCGAGTAGCTGGGCCACCACCTCGCGCCGGCGTGCGGTCCCGCTTGAGTTCGATCGCGTACAGATCTCCCCCGGCATCGATTGCGAGTAGGTCAATGCGCTTCCCGTAGGACGTGGTTACCTGGCGTCCAACGACCATGACATCTAGCCCGAGAACCGAGACATCGCACACCAGGATGTCCTCGAGCCGACTCTCGTCGCCAAGCTTGACGAACGGCACCTTACGAAGGCCGCCGTCGATCCGCCAGATCCCGAACTCAACCGGCACCGCAACCTCCCGCGCAGACGAGCGACCTCGGCCGCCCGCCCGGTGTCGTGCCAGCCGCTGAGGTTCTGACCATGCGAACGGCCAAGGACTGTAGGCCACGCCGTGATCTATCAGTGCAGAGCTGACCACCCGGGACGAGCAACTGCCGTGCCATCTTGTCATCACATGAGCGCCATGGCGATCACAAGCACAACGGGCGCCGAGAAGGCTCAGGTCGCGTGAGTGTTCCGGCGGCTGACCTCCGCCACCAGGTCTGGGCGGTCGACGCCAGGACCCAGCGCACCAAGAGCGGCATGAGAATGCGGGGCCCCTGCGTGCGTATGGTGGTTGGAACTCCGGGTATTACCCGGTTATACTGGAAGCGTGAAGACAGCGATTTCTGTGCCCAACGATACCTTTGAGCAGGCCAGTAAGCAGGCAGCCGAAATGGGCATCAGCCGCTCGGAATTCTTCGCTTGCGCGGCTCGCCGCTACCTGGATGAACTAGCTTCGCGGTCGGTCACTGAACAGGTCAATGAAGCGCTGCGGGCAGCGGGCAGCGATGACTCCGCAGCGGCCGCTACGGCGGGTGGCCGCAAGCTGCTAGCCGCCGGGGACGATTGGTGATCCGGCGCGGGAGCATCTGCTGGGCCGACCTCAGCGAGCCGCGGGGCAGCAGGCCGTCGAAGCGGCGTCCTGTCTTGGTGATCCAGGCTGACCCGTTCAACGCCAGCCGCCTGAACACCGCCATCGCCGCCGTAATCACGTCCAACACCGGCCTGGCCGCTATGCCCGGGAACGTGTTCCTGCCTGCCGCCTCCTCCGGCCTGCCCAAAGACTCCGTCGTCAACGTCACCGCCCTGATCACCTTGGACAAGACCGACCTGGACGCAGAGGCCGGGCACCTTCCGCCAGCTCTGATGAGCCGGGTCGACCGCGGACTCCGCCGCGTCCTCCGAACTTAAGGTCCGGACGACACGGAACGCCCTGTCGGCGGGCAGATGCGGAAGTCATTCGCGTCAGCGGCTCAGCAGGACGGCCCGCTCACCGGCTGCGGATTCGGGAAGTGCTGGTAGCGGACTGGGGACACCTACCAGGCGACGGCGACGGGCCCGGGGCTGCCCTGGGTGATTTCATCGCCTGCGCGCAGTGACATGGCCAGCTCCAGCAGCTGAGCCCCAACCCGCTGGCCCAGCAGCGCGACGATGTTGCCACCAGCATCCCGGCCGTTCACCCCGGGCCCCCGAACTCGTCACATCGGCCCGGAATCGAGCCACAACATCCACATCCCGACCACCAGCGCACCATGAGACCGGGCGAGCAGAAAGCGCCATCGGCGGCATGCAGGCGAGTTCTTGTCAGTCATCGAAGGCGCACCAGCAGATCGCGTTGCGCCGGGCTTGATCTGCCAGGACGAGTGCCCGAATTTGCCCGTCGAGTCGATCGCGCTGCCAGTCACGCTCGGCGCGCCCGGCGCTGGGGTTGCCAGGCTGCGCTGCTCGCGCGGCTTTGATCGCATAAGCGGCCGCGCCGAGGTCATGCTCGGGCACGTGGCCTACGCAGGCTGCCTGACCGGCGGAATAGGCGGCATACCGCGCGGACCCCCGCAGCGGGCGGGCCGCGCCCATCGCGTGTCCGCCGCGTGCCCGGGCGTCCATCATCTTCAAATCCCCGCGAGCCCACGCACGCGCCGCCTCGATCGCGTCCCGCGGGCGAGTATCCGATGGCCGGCCATCCTCGAAGAAATGCAGTACATGTTCCGCGCACTGGGCGGCCCACAGCGCCAGGCGCCGGTGATCTGCATCAGTGAGCGTCCCGCCACGGCGGAGCGTGACCAGGCGAGGATCACGGATTTTGGGCAGGATCATGAATTCAGCGTGCCAGTCGCGCGAACGGAACGAGCGACGACCCTGCATAGCGCCAACGCCCACATAGGCGTCTGCGGCGAGCACGACGGACGTTGCCGTGGTCAGCGCATGCGGAGCGATTTCGACGATGAGGTAGGGCGTCCAGGGCGATGGAGATCCGGTCGAGCAGCGGGATGGCGGGATGACGCCGCCCGCCTCCAGGCGGGACAGAGCAGGCTAGTCACTCCGGCTCTGCCAGGCGCCGCGCTCGCGCGAGAGCTCCGGGAGGAGCTGGGCATCGACATCGCGGCGCCGACGGGCCCGCCCCTGCACGAGGTTCGTGCCGACACGCTTGACATGCAGATCTGGTTGATTGAAGCGTGGGCCGGGTTTCCCGCCAACACCGCGCCGGACGAACATGATGCCATCGCGTGGTTCACCGAAGACGCGCTCGGAGAACTGTGCCTGGCTCACGACAGTTACCTTGGGATGTTCAGCAAGGTTTTTGCTGCACATCGAGCCTGACCTCGACCGGGCACGCGGCCTCATCGGCAAGGTCGCCGTTCCTGTCACGCGCGCCGCTGGCGCCGTGAGCGGCTTTGCCAGGCCGACTGCCGCGCAGGCAGGCAGCCAGTCTCCTCATGGCAGGCCACCGGAGGCCTGAGCGGATGCCTCTGCGGCGGCACTCTCTGTTTTTGAGCGCGCGATTTCAGGGCTGTCGTGCCGGGATACCGGGCGGGCCCAGGATTTCGATGCCGTATCCGGCGGCGAGGGCGGCCATCTGCGCGGGGTCAGGCGGGCTGGCCGGTGGCGGCGGCAGGGTGAGGGAACGGGCTGGCTCAGCGCAGGCCCGCATAAAGGCCTCGAAGCCCCCCGGCTCGGTGACCAGCAGGAAGCTGGCGCCGGCGGCCGAGCTGACGGTGAAGGTATGCGGCGTGCCCTGGGGTCCGAACACGAAGGATCCCGCAGGTGCGCGGATCACCTGGCCGCCGACCCAGACGGTCAGCTCGCCGTCCAGGACGTAGAACCATTCGTCCTCGCGGTGGTGCACATGAAGCGGTGATCCGGCGTCTTGAGGGCCGAGGTGATGGATAACCGCGACACGACCAGCTGTTTCTTCGCCGGCGGCCTTAATAGTGGCCAGGAAGCCCATGAACCACAGCGCCTCCCCGTCTCCGGGCTGCAGTGCGATCGCTTTCTGCACGGGAACGTGAACGTTACTCATCGCGCGCTCTCCTTTTCTGGCGACCCGGGGCGGCGGGCCGCGCGGCCAGCATCGGCGGCTGCGGCGATTCCGGCCCCCTCGGCAGTACCAGGCTGGTCAGCCGTCCCGGCCGGCGTTTCGGCGGCGCCCTGGAGCCGCCTGAGCGTGTGCCTCATGGCCTCCCGCAGCTCGCGGTGCCGGTTGGTCGGGACGTCGATGATCCGGGCCCAGGCCGGAATCCAGCGGACCTGGTAAGATTCCGTGACCTGGGTGGTGTCGGCCACGGGCTCGAGGCGGTAGCGCCAGACGGTGGACTCGCGGCCGCCTTCCTCGGTGACGAAAGCGAACTCCCGGCCCGGGTCGGCTGTCAGCACGCGGCCGCGCCTGGACCAGCGCATGAGACGGAACGGGCCACCCCTGTTGTAGCCGGTGAACCTGGCCCCCACCGCCGCGGTACTGCTGCCGTCTGTCCACTCAACCCGTTCGCATTCCGGGCTCCACTCGCCCATGCGGGGCAGGTCGGAAATGAGGCCGTAGATCCGTTCCGGATCTGCGTTGATCTCGATCTGCTGGCTGTCGGTGGTCAGCCACCATCTTCCCGTGCTGGCTGGCATAGCTCACTCCTCTTGTTTGTCTACACAGCTAAAGCTACGACCATTAACTAAGGCTGTCAATAGGCGAATGAGCTATGATGGCAGACATGAGCACAGACAGGGCAGCGGTCTCGTCCGCGGCCGCTGCCAGCATCCCCGGGCGGCCGGACCGGCGGGCCCGGCGCCGCCAGCAGACCATTGAGGAGATCCTCGCCATCGCCACCGACCTGATGACCGAGGAGGGAGTCAACGGGCTGAGCCTGGCCGGCATCGCCCGCCGCCTCGGCGTCCAGCCCCCCTCGCTGTACAAGTACTTCCCGTCGCTGATGGCGGTCTACGACGAGCTATTCCGCCGGGGCCAGGGCGAGCACCTCGCCGTCATGCGCGACGCCATGGCCGGCGCCGAGCCCGGCCTGGCCGCCCTCACCGCCGGGCTGGCGGCCAGCGGACGCTGGCTGCTGGCCAACCGGGCGCTCGCCCAGCTGATGTTCTGGCGCCCTGTTCCCAGCTTCGAGCCTTCCCCGCAAGCCTTGGCGGCCAGCGCCGAGATGGTCGCCCTGCAGCGCGCCGCCCTCGCCGACGCTGTCACTGCCGGGCAGCTCGGCCCTGGCGCTGACTCCGACGAAGCCGTCTACCTCGTGTCCACCATGATCACCGGAGTGCTGAGCCAGGCCATCGCCAACGAGCCCGGTCTTCCCTGGGGCCAGGGCCGCTTCACCCCCCTGTTCCCGAAACTGATGAGCCTGCTGGCAGCGGCCTACCCGCCAGCGCCAGTGCAATGACCGCCACCGCGCGCTTCCAGCGCGCGCTCTTCGGCGTGATCGAGCGTGGCCGGTGCGCCGCAGATCGTCAGGCTGAATCGGCGGTGGCCGGTGCCGGAGCAGGCTCGGCAGCCAGCCGCCGCAGGGCGCTGCGGACGATCTGCGGATCGTAGGTACTCCAGTACGGCGGCAGCGAGGCGCGCAGGAAACTCCCGTACCGTGCGGTGGCCAGCCTCGGGTCCAGGATCGCGATCACCCCGCGGTCGTCGGTGGTCCGCAGCAGCCGGCCGGTGCCCTGCGCCAGCAGCAGCGCGGCCTGGGACGCGGCAACGGCCATGAAGCCATTGCCGCCGCGCGCGGCGACCGCGCGCTGCCGGGCTGAGGCGAGCGGGTCGTCCGGCCGCGGGAACGGGATCCGGTCGATCACGACCAGCTGCAGTGAGCGGCCGGGCACATCCACGCCCTGCCAGAGTGAGAGCGTCCCGAACAGGCAGCTTGGCTCGTCTTCGGCGAACTTGCTGACGAGCAGCCCGGTCGAGTCCTCGCCCTGGCACAGCAGCGGGACGCCGATCTCGCCGCGCAGCGCATCAGCTGCCTGCCGTGCCGCGCGCATCGAGGAGAACAGCCCGAGTGCCCGCCCGCCAGACGCCTCGATCAGCTCGCGGAGTTCGGTGAGGTACGCGTCCGACAGCCCGTCTCGGCCCGGCGGCGGCAGATGCCGGGCGACGTAGAGGATCGCGCTGCGGCGGTGCTCGAACGGCGAGCCGACGTCCAGGCCCGTCCAGTCCAGCCCGCTGCCGTCGCCGTCCGCTCCGGGGCCCGCCTTCCCGGCCCCGGCGGCCGCAACGGCATCACCGCTGCCCGGCAGGTTGCCGGGCTGAACCGCTGGCTGGGCTACCCGGTCGGAAACGCCGAGCTGCGGCAGGCCCCACTGGCGCGCGAGGGGCTCGAATGACCCGCCGAGCGTCAGCGTCGCCGAGGTCAGCACGACGGTGCGGGGCTTGAACAGCCGCTCCGCGAGCAGGCCGCCGACCTGGAGCGGCGCCACCCTGAGGGTGTCCGGCCGCGCCGATTCCTCGCTGGCCGGCCGGTCCAGCCAGACCACCTCGCTTCTGGCCGGGATCTCCGGGCCGTAGGCGGTGATCATCCGGCTCGCGTTCTCGGCAACCTCGTCCAGGGCGACGGTGGCAACCCTGACCACCGCCACCCGGTCGCTGTCGTCGCCGGACCCCGCGTGGCTGCGCAGGTCGGCCGCGCAGGCGGCGGCAGCGTCCCGCACCACAGCGAGCGCCTCCTCCACCTGCTCGGCCAGCACATCAAGACGGCCAGCAGGGGTATCGGCCAGCGCGAGCTCGAGCCCTTCCGCGGCCGCGCGCAGGCGCCCGGTGAGATCCTCGGCAGCCAGCCGTCCGCACCGGCGGGCCGCCGCTTCTGACCGCGGCCGCTGACAGCTCCCCGGCCGCGACGCTGGTCACCCGGTCGACGAGGTCGTGGGCCTCGTCGATGATCACGACATCATGCTCAGGCAGCACGATGTAGTTCTCCATGGCGTCGATCGCGAGCAGGGCGTGGTTGGTCACCACGATGTCCGCCTCGCCGGCCGACTCGCGAGCCTGCTCGGCGAAGCACCGGGTGCCGAACGGGCATTTCTGCGCCCCGATGCACTCCCTGGCGTTGACCGAAACCTGCCGCCAGGCCCGGTCATCCACGCCGGGAACGAGCTCGTCCCTGTCGCCGCTCCCGGTGGTCGCGGCCCACTCGTGCAGCCGGGTCACCTGCCGCCCGATCGCGGATACGGAGCGCGCATCGAACAGGGAGTCCTCCGGCTCGTCTGCCGCAGTGCCGTGAACCTTGTTGAGGCACAGGTAGTTGCGCCTGCCCTTGAGGATCGCGAAGACCGGCTCCCGGCCCAGCAGCTTCGACAGCGAGCCCGCCAGCCGCGGCAGATCCCGCTCGATCAGCTGGCGCTGCAGGGCGATCGTGGCGGTCGACACCACGACGGTGCCGGTCCCGGTGCCCCCGGCCGCGTGGCGAAGCGCCGGAACGAGGTAGGCCAGCGACTTCCCGGTGCCCGTACCCGCCTGCACCGCCAGGTGCTGCCCCGACTCCATCGCGTGCTGAACGGCAGCGGCCATGGCCGCCTGCCCCGGGCGCTCCGCGCCGCCGATCCCTGATACCGCCGCCGTGAGCAGCACGTCAATCTCGGGCAGTTCGGAAGCCACCCCTGCACGCTATCGCCCCGCCGGCCCGGTCACGTCCCGGCCGCGCTGAGCCTGTGGACAGCGGCCCGCACGGGCCGCCCGCCAGGCAGGCCGCGCGTCCCTGGTCAGCTGGTGACGTCGGCCGAGGAGAGCTTCGCCCAGGCGATCGTCACGAAGATCGCGGCATACACCGCGAACGCCACCAGGCCGTGCTCCACCCCGGAGAAGTCCGCCGGGGACCGGAACAGCCCGTCCCAGGCCAGCCAGAAATGCGTCGGCAGGTACGGATGGATCGCGGACAGCTGGTTGATCTGGTCGCAGATCTCGCTGGCCACGGTGATGACCAGCAGGCCCGCGATGGCACCGACGGGATGCTGCGTGAGCGTCGAGGCGGCCAGCCCGATGGCACCGAGCGACATCATGGCCACCGCCGCGTAGACCGCGACCAGCAGCACGCGCAGGACGCCCGACCACAGCGAGACCGTCGTGCCGGACAGCAGCGTCACCTGTCCGGCGTGGAACAAGATCAGGCCCATGATCAGCGACATCACGGCGACGACCAGGCAGGCCGCCAGGCTGAAGACAACGATGGCGGCGTATTTGACCGCGAGCAGCCTGGTGCGGCCGGACGGCACGGTCAGCAGCCCGCGCAGCGTGCCGAGACCAGCCTCGCCGGCGATGGAGTCGCCCGCCACCACGGCGATGCTCAGCGGCAGCAGCAGCAGGCTCAGCGTGAACGTGAGGACGACCAGAGCCAGGAATACGCCGTTCCCGGCAAGCTGATTCAGGAACGGCGGCCCGCCGCCGGGACCGCCGGCCGACCCCAGCGTGAGCCGGAACACGATGCCGAAGAACACCGGCACGGCCGCGAGCACGCCGAGCAAGGCGAGATTACGAGGGCGGCCGAACGTCAGCCTGACCTCAGAAGCAAAGAACCTGATCCAGGCGGGAACGGGGTTAGCCGAAGCCGGCAGTTCCTCGTCCGGCCGGTCGAGCCGGGGCCGGACGGCCGTCGACGTCGACGCCAGATGCCGGCCCGCCGCCGGACGCGTCAGTCGACATCGAAGCCCTCTCCGGTCAGCTCCACGAACTCGTCCTCCAGGCTGCGCCTGGGCGTCTCCAGTCCCGCCACCGGAACGCCAGCATGCACGAGCCGGTCGCAGACGTCCTCGGGAAGCATGGTGCCGAGATCGGCGCTGACGTCGCCGCCCGACTGGGCCACCCCGGTCAGGCCGAGCTCGCCCAGCACGCGCGCGGCGAGATCCGGCTTGGGCGTCCGCACTAGCAGCCGGGGCCGGTCGCGGCTGCGCAGCTGCGCCAGCGAGCCCTGGTAGACGAGCTTCCCGGCCCGCATGACCCCGAGGTGGGTACACACCTGCTCGACCTCGGCCAGCAGATGGGACGACACGAAGACGGTTATCCCGTCTCCCGGCGATCTGCCTGATCAGCGACCTGACCTCGCGCGTTCCCTGCGGATCAAGACCGTTGGTCGGCTCGTCCAGGATCACCAGCCGGCGCGGGCGCAGCAGGCTGGTGGCAATGCCGAGCCGCTGCTTCATCCCCAGCGAGTACGCCTTATAGCGCTTGTCTGCCGCGGCCAGCAGCCCGACCCGGTCCAGGGCCCGGCTGATCCTGGCGTCCGCCGTCGCCCTGTTCGCGGTCCGGTCAGCGGCGTCAAACCGGGCCAGGTTCGCCCGGCCAGACAGGTGCGGGTAGAACGCCGGTCCCTCGACCAGCGAGCCGACCAGCGGCAGCGCCGCTGACTGGCCCTCCGGCATCGGCAGCCCGAGCAGGTCGTGGCTGCCGGCGGTCGGCTGGATCAGGCCGAGCAGCATCCGGATGGTCGTGGTCTTGCCGGATCCGTTCGGGCCGAGGAAGCCGTAGACCGAGCCCGCCGGGACGGCCAGGTCGATGCCGTCCACGGCCAGCTGGCCGCCCTTGAACCTCTTGGTCAGCCCGCTGGTAGCCAGCGCGAACCCGCTGCCCACCGTGCTTGCCGGCGCGCCCGTCGGTTGGGTCATCGAGCGGGAACCTATCCGGCGTCAGCCGCGACGTCGGCATACAGGACCGACGGGGTGACCGCGCCGGCCAGGATCTGACCCTTGCTGGTCACCAGGACCGTCAGCAGCGTGGTCTGCAGCAGCCGGCCGCGGCCCCAGCTGCCGTGCACCGCCCTGGACGCCTGCAGCAGCGCATGGAGTGCCGCCAGGTCGGGAACGCCCGCCGGTGTCGCCGTGGCTGTCGCGGTGACGGAGGATGCCGACGAGCTGCTGAACGTTGCCGTGTTCTGCTGGCCCGATGGCTTGCTGAGCGCCTGGCTGACCGCGCTGGCGACCTGCGGGCTCGCCGGGGTGGCGACGACGGTGAGCCAGCCGGTGCCGAGCACGCGCGGCGCCCCGATGCCGTGGCCGCCTGTCTGCGCCTGCAGCGGAGGAGGAGGCGGGTGCGCTGCCCGTCTGCAGCCGCGCTTCTGGGCCTGGGCCAGCTGGTGGTTGAACTGCCGGATCATCCGGGCGCGCACGGCCTTCGGCATGTCCTTCGGCAGGCTCTTGAGCATCTGCGCCCTGATCTTCTTCTGGACGCTCTTCGGCATGGCCGACAGCGCGGCCGGGCTTGCCAGCGGAGATGCTCGATCCGGACGACAGGCCGGCGGCAGGCCGCCCAGGTCCAGGCCACCAAGGCCAGCCTGGCTCAGCCCGGCTTGCTTCAGCGCGGACTGGACGTTGCCCGGCACCGTCTGCTTCTTCACCGTGGCGCCAGGCGGGGGCGTGAAACTGAAGTTGGAGGCCGCAGGCGTGCCGAAGGACAACGCGGTGAAGCCGATGCTGTAGGCCAGCGCGGACGAGCCGCGCGCGTACACCTCGACTCGCAGCGGGATGCGCCGGCTGGCGTCGACGGCGATCAGCACGCTGCCGACCAGGGACTTGCTGCTGCGCGGTACTAGCGACAGCTGGTACGCGGCGCGCCCGGCCACGTAAACGTTGCGCTGAACGCTGACGACCGTCGTCGGGCCGACCGCCTTCAGGATCTGGGCAGCAGCCGCCGACGGCGTGTCCGGCACGAGCTTGCGGCGCGCGCCCGAGCCAGCCGCGGGACCACGGGCGGCCCCGCCCGGCAGGCCGGTGATGCGGGCCGGCAGCGCGTACCGGGTGGCGGTCTGGGTCTTGCTGTTCCAGGTCCACAGCACCCGGCCATCCAGTCGAAGGTCAGTCTCACCGTCCTGCACTGGCTCGGCAATCCGGATGTGCCTGGCGTCGCGGTACCAGATGCTGACGGACTGAGTCGCCGCTGGTCAGGCCAGCCGTGCCGCCAGCGGGCTGAAGCGCGGCCGGAAGCGAAGGCAGTCCGAGACTGGCGGACTCCTGCACGGTGGCCGTCAGCGGCCCGAGCGGCTTCGAGGTTCCCTGCGCGACTTCAGTCAGCAGCTGCTGTGCCGTTCGCGGAGCCAGCGAGGGCGCTGCGTCAGCGCTCGCCACGGCGGCGGCCGCGATCACGACTCCGGTCACGGTGACAGCCCCTACCGGGATCGCCCATCGTGCCCGAACACCCATTTTGCGCATCTTTGCGTTCACCCGCCGTTTCGCTGCACCCCGATGAGCCTCACAATAGCGGCTGGCCCGGCAAAACGAGTCATCCTGAGGTATGAGCCGCAGGTCACCAGGTCGGACTAAGTCAGGCTCAGGTCGGCCTTACCAGCCGTGCCAGGGCAGCAGGGCGGTGACGGCGACCGCCGCGAACAGCAGCGTCAGGTACACGATCGACAGGTGGAACAGCCGCATCGGCGCGGGCGCGCTGCCGGCGGCGATCCGGCCTCGCAACCGGTGCGCCTCAGCCAGGAACCAGCCGCCCAGGCCGAGGGCGCACAGACCGTAGATCCAGCCCGCAGCGGGTGTGAGCAGCAGGGTCGCGGCGACCATGACGTAGGAATAGCGGACGATCTTCGTTGCGACGGCGGCCGGAGTCGCGACGACCGGCAGCATCGGCACGTTAGCCGCGGCGTAGTCATCGCGGTACTTCATCGCCAGCGCCCAGAAATGCGGCGGCGTCCAGAAGAAGATCACCGCGAACAGCACCGCAGCCGACCAGCTCACCCGGCCGGTGACGGCCGCCCATCCGACGAGGACGGGGAAGCAGCCCGCGGCACCGCCGATCACGATGTTCGAGGCGGTACGCCGCTTGAGCACGATCGTGTAGACCAGCACATAGAACACGATGGCCGCGTCGGCCAGGACGGCCGCCAGCCAGTTCGCCGCCAGACCGAGCAGCAGCGTGGACGCGGCACCCAGCAGGATGCCGGAGGCCAGCGCCTCGCCCGGCTTGACCGGCGTGCTGCCTGCCGTCGCGGCCCCGCCGTGCGCGGTCGTCCTGACCACCAGCGGCCGGCCGGACGTCCGCTTCATGACAGCGTCGATGTCCCGGTCGATGTAGCAGTTGAGGGTGTTGGCGCTGCCGGCCGCGAGCGCGCCGCCGAGCAGCGTCACCAGGATGAGGCGAGCCGACGGCAGCCCTCGCGCGGCCAGGAACATCGTGGGCAGCGTGGTCACGAGCAGCAGCTCGATGATGCGCGGCTTCGTTAGCAGGAAGAGGCTTCTGGCGATCAGGCTCAGCGGGCGGCGGCCGCCTGCCGGCGCCTCCAGGCCCGGATCCGGGCTGCCAGCATCTGCCGTGTCAGGCCCGAGCGCGCCTGTCACTTGTGTCACTGCCGTGCCTCCGCCAGTTTGCCGGGCCGCGCTGGCTGCGTCAGCGCTGGGTACCGTTCTGCCACCGCGGGTACGCCGGGCTCCTTGGGGGGCGCGCTCCGGCTCGCGGCCAGTGGTGCGGGCTCGTGCCTTGCTGAGCTTCCGCCACCACGTCAGCAGACACGCTACCGGTGTCCGGCGGGTGCGCAGGCCGGGGGCCACGGCCGGGGCGCGTACCTGCTACCGCTGTCACCCTCCGCTATCGCTGAACTGCTCTTAGTGACAGCGCGAGCAGCTGCTGCGGTGAGCGGCGCGTTCCTTCTCAGAGCCCGCAGCTGCTGAGCGCCGCGGCAAAGGCGGACTCCCAGTCGGCACGGGAGCCGACCGGACCGGACGGCGCGGGCTTCGCTCGCTCCAGCGCCGCGAGCGCGGACCGGGTGACGTCGGCAGCTCCGGCAGAGGTCACCATCGCGTTGCCGAGCTCGAGCTCGTGCTGGAGGTTGTCCCGGCCGTGGCCCTGCACCACGTCAAGCAGCAGCAGCGGCAGGCCGATAGTCCGGGCCTCCGTGCAGGTATCGCCGGAACTGGTGATGATCAGATCGGCGGCGGACATGAGATCCGGGATCCGGTTGGTGAAGCCGAACGCGCGCAGCCGCGGCTGCCGGGCCGCGATCGCGGCCAGCCTCCTGGCCAGCCGCTCGTTCCGGCCGGCGACGGCCAGCACGTGCACGCCGGCATCGGCGAGCGCCGCCGCCGCGTCCGCGACCGGTCCGAGTCCCCAGGCGCCCGACATGAGCAGCACGCAACGCTCGGTCGGCGGGACCGATAGTGCCGCCCGCGCCTCCGCCTGGCTGAGCACGTCGTAGAACTGCAGGCGGACCGGGGCCGGCACGACCTGAATCCGCGCATCCGGCTGGAACCTCAGTACCGCCAGTTCGGCGACCTCCGACGTGACGAGGTACATGTCCACGTTGCGGTGCACCCACAGTCGGTGCGGGGTTGCGTCCGTGCAGAACACAATGTGCCGCATGGCCGGGTACCGGGCCGCCAGCGCGCTGCCGGCCGCAGCCCCGGTGGCAAACACCGAGATCAGCAAGTCGGCCGGGTGCTCGTCCAGGTGGTCCTGGAGCGGGCGCATCAACTTGCGCTTAGCCATGGCGTCCACGGTCCGGGCGAGCCGGTTGCCGGTACGCAGTGCCGAGAAGTGAAAAGCATCGAACAGGCCGGGAACGCCGAGCAGGGCGCGGAATACTGTTTCGCCGGCCGACCCGCCGCGCCGGCCCAGCATCTTCATCGCGTCCATGGTCGTCGTCGACCAGCCCTGCGTCTCCAGTGCAGACACGCACGCGGCCGCCAGCACATCGTGGCCCATTCCGATGGAGCCCGACAGCAGCAAGGCCGACCTGTCAGCGGTCATCTGCCCGCCCCGGCCGCCTGCCGATCTCCGCGCGCCAGCCAGTCCAGATACAGCCGGACGCCAGTGGCAAATGACGTCACCGGAGCCCAGTCCAGCACTTCCTTGGCCAGCCGGGCGGAGATGCTCACGCCCTGGTAGTCGGCCGCGCGGGCGGGCTCATGCCGCACCTGAACCGGGCGGACCAGACTGCACACGGTATCGGCGATCTCCCTGACCGAGACCGGCGTGCCCCCTTCGAGCGCCAGGGTCTGATCGGCCGCGGCCGGCGCCAGAGCGCGGACGTGCGCGTCGGCCAGGTCCTCGACGTAGACATAGTTCCGCTGCTGCTCGCCGGTGCCGGCGATGGTGATCGGCGCGCCGTCGAGCGCGGCGCGGACGAACCTGGCCACTACCAGCGCATCGCGCATCCGGGGCCCGTACGGGATGCCGTACCGCAGAATCGTGAAGTGCTGCCCGTACATCTCCCGGTAGCTGTGCA
Source organism: uncultured Actinomycetota bacterium (assembly GCA_963818995.1). Classification (GTDB taxonomy): domain Bacteria; phylum Actinomycetota; class Actinomycetes; order Streptosporangiales; family Streptosporangiaceae; genus JAJYUU01. Next base: position 189,321 of record CAWFUM010000019.1, read on the forward strand.
CGAGCAGCTCAGCGGCGAGCTTGGTGGACACGTAGATGTGCACCGGACTGCGCAGGTCCACCGGTGCGTCCTCGGTCAGTTCGCCCGAGCCGACGGCAGCGCCGTACACCCACACCGTGCTCGCGAGAAAGACCCGGCCGACGGCGGCCTGCCGGCAGGCCTCCAGGACCCGCGCCGTCCCCTCCACGTTCAGCCGGACGGCCGTCAGCGGGTCAGCGGCGACCTGGTTGACGTCCGCGGCTCCGGCCAGGTGGAAGACGGCGTCGGCCCCGGACACCGCGGCGGCGAGGGCGCCAGCATCGAAAATGTCGGCACGCCGGTACCCGGCGCCGGGATTGCGCCACCGGTCATCGGTATCGAGCACCGCTACCTCGTGACCCTCGCGGATCAGGTGATCGACCACGTGCGAGCCGATGAACCCGCAGCCCCCCGTTACTGCGATGTGCATGGCTGCACCCTTACCCTCATGACCGCGGCGGACACCCTGCCTCTTCCCTAAACGGCGGCTAGCGCGCCGTATACGGCCGATACTGCGGTGATCACCTGATCAACCTCATTGACCGTCATATCGGAGTGCACGGGCAGGCAGACGTGCCGCGCGCACAGGTCCTCGGCGACCGGCAGCGACGGCCCTGCGAATTCGGCGAACACCGGCTGCCGGTGCAGCGGCAGGTCGTAAACCTCGCCCGCGAGCCGTACCTGGTGCTCGGTGGCCAGGCGGCGGCGGAAATCGGCGCGATCAGCACCGGGCGGCAGCAGGGCGATGTACTTGTAATAGTTGCTCCGGCAGCCGGCTGGCTCGCGGAGCGCGGCGAGACCGTCAAGCGCCGCCAGGGCCGCGTCATACTTGGCCGCCACCTCGCGACGTCGCTCGATGAACTCGCCGAGGCGGCGCAGATGCACGAGCCCGGTAGCCGCCGCCTGCTCAGCCATTCGCCACGCATATCCGTGCAGCACGTGATGGTTCGCGCCGCTGCTGCCCTTGCCCTGATCCCGGTAGATGCGCGCCTGCTGCTCCAGCTCGTCGGACGGCGTCAGGATGATGCCGCCCTCGCCGCAGGTGATCAGCTTGGTCGGGAAGAACGAGAAGCCGGCCGCGACTCCGAACGCTCCGGGCGGCTGGCCGTAGCAGCTGGCGCCGTGGGCGTGCGCCGCATCCTCGACCAGGGCGATGCCCCGCTCAGCGCACATCCGGCGCAGCTCGCTCGCTGCCGGGGTGATCAGGCCGCCAATGTGGACCAGCATGACCGCCGCCGTCCGGGGCGTCAGTGCCGCCTCAACGGTCTGCGGGCTGAGCGCGAACGTCAGCGGGTCGACGTCGGCGAATACCGGCCGTCCGCCGGCCGCAGGGCGGCCTCCGCGGTGGCGAAGAACGTATTCGCGGGCACCACGACGTCGCGGCCAGCCACGCCGATGCCCCGCAGGATGATCTCGAGTGCTGCGGTCCCGCTCGAGACGGCGACCGCGTGCGGGCCGTTCCCGATAGCGTCCGGCCAGGAGTGAGCTGCCGCGAAAGCAGCCTCGAACCGCCGGGTATAAGGACCAAGGGTGAGGTTGCCGCTCGCTAAGATCTCGGCAGTCGCGATGGCGATCTCATCGCGGTCTGCTGCGGGAAAGACGATGCGGGCTGCCTGCACTGCCAACCGGGTCCCCCTCCGGCTCGGCGCTAGCGACAAGCCCCATAGTCCCGGGTCCCGGCCAAGCCGGCCGGGACGTGGAAAGGCGCGTGTCAGTCGCGAAGGGGAACAATTGCCATCTCCAGCTGACCGCCGCTTCGAAGGAGTGCCACATGACCCGCCGTGCCGTTAGCCAGCCGACGGCCTGGCGGCGGGCCATCTGGCTGGCTTCTGCCGCGGCTGCCGCTGCCGCCGTCGCCCAGGCGGGACCGGGCATCACCGGCCTGCGGCAAGTCCGCAGCCGGGCGTTCCTTCGGCTGGCAGGCCAGGGCGACCCGAGCCACGTCGCGCTGACCTTCGATGACGGTCCTGATCCCGGCTCCACCCCCCGGTTCGCGGCCGCGCTGGCTGACCGCAACATCCGGGCTACGTTCTTCCTGCTCGGCAGCATGGTGGCCAGGTCACCTGACCTGGCCGCCGGCCTCGCGGCTGCCGGACACGAGATCGGCGTGCACGGCTTCGACCACCGCTACCTGACTGCCCGCGGACCGAGGGCCACCCGATCTGACCTGACCAGGGCAACCGAGCTCATCGCGGAGGTCACCGGCGTGCGGCCACGCCTCTTCCGCCCGCCCTATGGCGTCCTGAGCGGGCCCGCCGTCCGCACCGCGCGCGAACTCGGGCTGACGCCGGTGCTGTGGGGCGCGTGGGGCCGGGAATGGGCCCCCGGAGCGACCACGCAGTCGGTACTGGAGACGCTCCTCGGGGACCTGGACGGAGGCGTCACCATCCTCTTGCACGATTCGGGCTGCACCTCGCCGCCTGGTGCCTGGCAGGCGGGCCTCGGCGCACTTCCGCTCCTGCTCGACGAGTGCGATCGCCGCGGGCTCACGGTTGGCCCGGTGGGCGAGCACGGCATCCCCGGCCGGCGGCAGCAGGCGCCACGCTAAGCGGGGCCGCCGTCGCCACAGCGACGAGCGGCCCCGGCGGCCCGGCCTCGATCAGAGTTCCGCCTGGATCAGGCTCGCTCGTCGCCGCGCGGCCTGACGACCGAGCCGACTAGCCCGGTGGCACCGAAGGCCAGCGCGCCGTGCCAGACAGCGTCAAGGACGCCGCCGGCGATACTGCTGCCGGTGACGACGGCCAGGACGAACACGACGATGGCGGCGGCAGCTCCCGGCATGACGGCGAACCGCCAGGGCCTGCTGCGAGCCCAGCGCACCGCGCGGCTGTTCCTGCTGCGGACCAGGGCGCCGGCGCCGGCGACCGCGAAGAAGGCCGCGACCCCTAGCGCCACCGGGTTGAGGAACTCCAGGTGGAAGAAGATCAAGTGCGCCACGATGTCGGCGGCGGTGACGATGACGCCGGTAGCCCCGGCGAGCTTCCAGGGCGCGTTCGACATCGCCGCGCCGGATACGGCCATCTCCTCGCGGCGGCTCAGGTTGGCTTGGTAAGTGCTCGGCGATGCGGACATGTGGTGACTCCTGCGTGCGGCGATGCCTGACGGTCTTAAGATATATCTCTACGGGCTCGATGACAAGATATATCTTCTTGCGGCGTGGCGGGCGTGAACGAAGCGTGCGCGCGGGGCGCGAGCGCCCGGCTGGCCGGCCTGAGCGGGAGATTCAGCGAACCGCGATAGCTGATCCTCAGAGCTCGTTCAGCTAACGTCCAGGTCTGTAGTGCTTACTAGTGGGGTCCGGTATTCGGGCAATGGCGTCCGCCGCTGGAAAACGGACCGGGCTGCCGGACATAGGCTGGCATGCACGGGGCAGAGGGTGATGGAGATGGACGAGCAGAACAGTGACGGCCAGCAGCCTGGCAGCTGGGAATCCTGGACGGCACCCGCGAGCCAGTCCGGTCAGGTAGCGCCCGATGGCCAGCCCGAGGGCGGTCAGGCTGCCCGCGGCGCTGACGCAGCCCAGCCGGCCCAGGCCTCGCCGCCGGCCGGCGGCGCGCCTCCGGCGGAGCCTGGCGATCCCGGCGCCAGCAACGACGACGCTCAGTCCTTCACCCAGCCATTCGGCCAGCCGCAGGCTGGCTACCCGGCGCCCGGCTACGGCCAGCCCGCCTATCCGGGAGCAGGCCAGAGCGGTTATGCCCAGGCCGCTTATCCGGGACAGGGCCAGCCGGGTTACGGGGAGCAGCCTGCCCAGGGCGAGCCGGGCTACGGCGAGCAGCCGGGCTACGGCCAGCCTGGCGGCTATCAGCCGGGCGGCGGATTCGGCCAGCCGCCAGGCGGATACGGCGGCGGCTACGGCCAGCCGCCAGGCGGATACGGCACTCCCGGCGGATACGGCCCGCCGCCACGCCGGCGGCGCAGCGTGGCCGCCACGGCAATCACCTACATCGCGGTCGCGGCCGTCGCGGCAACCGCCGGCGGCCTGGCCGTGGCTTTCGCCGACAACAACAGCACTCCGCCTGCCGCGAGCTCGGGCATCGGCGGCTCGAACAACGGGTTCCCCGGGTTCAATGGCGGCACTAACGGCGGCGGCGCCGGCGGCGGCAACGGCGCGGCCATTCCCAGCGGCACCCTGCACAAGGTTGAGAATGCCGTCACTCCGGGCCTGGTCGTGATCACCAGCAATCTCAAGTACGACGGCACCGGCGCGGCGGCGGCGGCAACCGGTATGGTCATCAGCCACAACGGACTGGTTCTCACCAACAACCACGTGATCGACGGCACCACTGGCCTGACGGCGCGAGTGGTCGCGACCGGCAAGCAGTACACGGCCAAGTGGCTCGGCTACGACAAGGGCTCGGACGTCGCTGTCATCCAGCTGGAAGGCGCATCCGGGCTGACCACCGTCCCGCTCGGCGACTCATCGACCGTCAAGATCGGCGACGACGTGGTCGGCATGGGCAACGCCAACGGAACGGGACGGATCAGCTACGTGCCCGGCACCATCACCAACCTGAACCAGACGATTACCGCCAGCGATGAGGGCAGTGGCTTCGCCCAGGAACGCCTGACCGGGATGCTCCAGACGAACGCCGAGATCATTCCTGGCGACTCCGGCGGCCCCCTCGTCAGCACCGACGGCAAGGTCATCGGGATGGACACCGCGGCCAGCACCGGTACCGGCAATGCCTCGGCCGATGTCGGGTTCGCGATCCCCATCAACAGGGCCATGACCATTGCCAGGATGATCATTTCCGGGCAGTCCGGTGGCGGCGTGCGCGTCGGCACGTCAGGCTTTGTCGGCGTGCTGGTGCCGAGCGGCACTAAGGGCGCCCAGAGCAATGAACCCAACCCGAGGAAGCAGCTTCAGCAGCAGGAGTCGCAGCAGCAGTCGTTCGGGAGCCAGCCCAACGCGGCGCCGCAGACGTGCGTCACGAACGACGCGAACCCCGGTGTGCCCACCAAGATCGCTCCGGTGACGTCCGGCACGCTCGTGCTCGGTTCGCTCTGCCGGACCCCGGCTGCCGCCGCTGGCATTGTGGCCGGCGACGTCATCACTGGCGTGAACGGCCAGCGGGTGAGCTCGCCGGCGTCCCCGATGAACATCCTGACTGCCATTCACGGCGGCTCGAAGGTGTCGCTGACCTGGGTAACCACCTCGGACCAGACGCTCAGCCGGACGCTGACCCTGTCCGCGGCCCCGCCGCAGTAACCGCCGGGACCCTAGCCGGCGGCGCCGAGCCAGCCGAGCAGCCGCGACTCGCACTGCTCGATCTGCGCCAGCGGCACGTGCTCGTCGCCGGAGTGTGCCAATTGCGGATCGCCGGGCCCGAAGTTGACGGCCGGGATCCCGAGGGCGGCGAACCTGGCGACATCGGTCCAGCCGAGTTTCGCCCGCGGGGTGCCGCCGATGGCAGCCACGAATGAGGTGGCAGCGGGTTCGCCGAGACCCGGACGCGCGCCCCCGGCGACGTCGGTGACGACGACCTCCCAGCCGTCGAAGGTCTCCCGGATGTACTCCGCCGCCTGCTCCCCCGAGCGGTCGGGGGCGAAGCGGAAGTTGATGCTGACCACGCACTCGTCCGGGATCACGTTGCCGGCGACGCCGCCGCGGATGCCGACCGCGTTCAGACCCTCGTGGTAACTGAGACCGTCCACTACCGGCTCCCTGGCCGCGTAACCGCGCAGGACGTCGAGGATGCCGCCGGCGTCGTGGATGGCGTTGACGCCGCGCCAGGAGCGGGCGCTGTGGGCCCGCTTGCCGCGGGCGATGACGTCGGCCCGCAGGGTGCCCTGGCAGCCGCCTTCGACAACCGCGCCAGTCGGTTCCAGGAGCACCGCGAAGTCGCCCGCCAGCAGATCCGGCCGGGTGCGGCTCAGCCGCAGCAGGCCGTTGCGCTCCGCCTCGACCTCCTCGCAGTCGTAGAACACATAGGTAACGTCCCGGCTCGGCTCAGCCAGCTGCGCTGCCAGCCGCAGCTGCACCGCCACACCCGACTTCATGTCGCAGCTGCCGCAGCCGTACAGCAGGTCGTCCGACAGCCGGGACGGCAGGTTGTCGTGCACCGGAACGGTATCGATGTGCCCGGCCAGGATGACGCGCTCGGGCCGGCCCAGGTCGGTCCGCGCCACGATCGCGTTGCCGTCCCTGTGCAGGTCCAGCCGGGCCAGGTCAGCCAGGGCGCGGGCGATAGCGTCAGCTAGCAGCTTCTCGTTGCCGCTGACTGACTCGATGTCGACGATGTCCGCGGTCAGCTGAGCCGCTGACCGGGAAAGATCGAGCTCCACGGTGTCAGATTTCGCGGCGCCTGAATTCGCGGTATCAGACTTCACCGGGGCAGCTTAGCCCGCAACCGAAGGGGGCCTATGTACCACGTCGATTCCGAGGTCGGCCGGCTTCGCCAGGTCATCCTGCACCGGCCGGGCCTTGAGCTGAAGCGGCTCACCCCGGACAACGCCGCCGACCTGCTCTTCGATGATCTGCTCTGGGTCACCGAGGCGCAGGCAGAGCATGACGACTTCGCGGCGCTGCTGCGGGCCAACGGCGTCCAGGTGCACTATTACGCCGACCTTCTCGAGCAGACTATGGCCATCGAGGAGGCCAGGACGTATGTGCTGGACCGCGTCTTTGACTACCGGCTGCACGGCCCGCTGGCAGTTGACGCGCTGCGCCGCACCTTTGCCGGACTTGACCCCCGCACCCTGACCACTTACCTGATCGGCGGGATCACCCGGCGCGAGTTCGCCGGGCTCGCCGAGGAGCCGCGCAGCATTGCCTTCCGCTCGCTCGACCCGGACGGCTTCGTCCTCGCGCCGCTGCCTAACCTGCTCTACCAGCGCGACACCTCGTGCTGGATCTATCGCGGCGTCTCCGTCAACGCCATGCAGACCAGGGCGCGGGCCAGGGAGACCATCAACGACGAGGCGATCTATCAGTGGCACCCGATGTTCAGCCAGGGCGGGTTCGAGGTCTGGTATCACGGCGCCGACAGCGACCCCGCGTCCCTGGAAGGGGGCGACATTCTCGTGATCGGGAACGGGGCAGTCCTGGCCGGCATGAGCGAGCGCACGCAGCCGCAGTCCGTGGAAATGCTGGCGCACCGGCTGTTCTCGGCCGGAGCCGCGAGCACGGTCGTGGCCGTGGACATGCCGAAGGCGCGGCAGTTCATGCACCTGGACACGGTGCTGACCATGGCCGACTACGGCGTCTTCGTCAAGTACGCGGGCATGGGGATGCTGCCCTCGTACACGATCGAGCCGGGCATCGGTCCCCGCGAGCTGAAAGTCACCGACCACCCGCCCGAGGCGATGCACGACACGATTGCCTCCGCCCTCGGGCTGCCCTCGATCGCCGTGCTGACCGCAACGCAGGACGTTCACTCGGCCAAGCGCGAGCAGTGGGATGACGGCTGCAACGTGCTGGCCGTCGCTCCCGGCCGGGTGATCGCCTACGAGCGCAATGTCACTACCAACACCTACCTGCGGGACAACGGCATCGAAGTGCTCACCATCCGCGGCAGCGAGCTCGGCCGCGGGCGCGGCGGTCCCCGGTGCATGAGCTGCCCGATCGAACGCGAGGCTTAGCCAGCAGGGAAAACCTGCCGGGCTTTGCTCCGGATGCGGCCGATTCGCCGCCAGCTCCGCCTGCGGACTTTTCTTATGTCGCAGAAACCACGGGGGTCACGGAGGTCAAATGGACCTGCTTACTCACGGGGGAGGCAGGCACATGGATCACGATGAACCGACCAGGCGGCAGTTACTCGGGCGCGGCGGCACCATGGTCGCCGGGCTCGGCGTAGCCGGCACCGTCGGCCGCCGGCTGCCGGACCGCGGCCGCCGGAGCGGACTCGCAGACCGGACGGATGCGGTCACGGCGCCCGGGCCGCACGCGGCCGAGCCCGGCGCGCTGGTGCAGCATTTCGTGAGCCGCCCGGACCTGAGGCCGCCGGTCATCTCGGTGAGCAGCGCCGGTCCTGAGCACCCGATTCTGACACCGCCGTACGTCTTGCTGTCTCCGCGCGGCTACCCGCTGCGGGGGCCGGGCCAGCCCGGTCTGATGATCCTGGACCGCCACGGCCAGGTCGTCTGGTTCCGGCCGAGCGGGCGGGAATCATGCATCGGCCTCGCGGCGCAGACCTACCGCGGCGCGCCCGTGCTCACCTGGTGGCAGGGCACCGTCGCGAATGGCCACGGCCGGGGCGCGGGAGTGATCGCCGACGACAGGTACGCCACGATCGCCACCGTCAGGGCCGGGAACGGGCTGATGGCCGACTTGCACGAGTTCGCAATCACGCCGCAGAACACCGCGCTGATCACCGCGTACCGGACCCGGGAGGCCGACCTGACCGCCATCAAAGGCCCGGCCAGCGGATTCGTGCTGAGCGGCGTGGCTCAGGAGATCGACATCGCCACCGGGAAGGTGCTGTTCCAGTGGGACAGCCTCGACCATGTCCCGGTCACCGAGACCCTGGTCCCGCTCAGCGGCGGCACCGCGAAGGCGCCCTTCGACTATTTCCACATCAACTCACTGGCCATCGCGCCCGACGGTGACCTGCTCGTCTCAGCCAGGAACACGTGCACGGTGTACAAGGTGTCCCGCCAGACTGGCGACGTTGCCTGGCGGCTGGGCGGCCGGCAGTCCAGCTTTGCCCTGGGCGCGGGCGCCCGGTTCTACTTCCAGCATCATGTGCGCCCGCACGGGCCGGCGATGCTCAGTCTCTTCGACGACGGCGGCTCGCCCCCGAGACGTGAGCGGCAGTCCCGGGCGATACTGCTCGACCTCGACAGCTCGGCCATGAGCGCGAAGCTGCACCGCGCTTACACGCATCCGGTGGCGCTCGCCGCTGCCAATCAGGGCAGCATGCAGGTGCTGCCCGAGGGCAGGGTGTTCGTCGGATGGGGTAACGAGCCCTACTTCTCCGAGTTCAGCGCCAGTGGCGACCTCCGGATGGACGGCAGGTTCCCCGGCAGCGACCAGTCCTACCGCGCGTTCAGGGCCGGCTGGGCAGCCCGCCCGGAAGGACGGCCAGCCGCCGCGGCCCGAGCCGATCCGGCCTGCGGCACCACCGTGTACGCAAGCTGGAACGGCGCAACCGACATCGCTAGCTGGGTTGTCCGCAGCGGGCGCACCCGGCGGGCGCTGGCGCAGGCGGGGAGGCGGAGGCGAACCGGTTTCGAGACGGCCATCACGGTCCGCAGCGCGGGGCCATATTTTGCGGTCACTGCCCACGACTCGCACGGCCGCGTGCTCGGAACGTCTGCCGCGGTGAGGGTTCAGCGCACGTCCTGACCCGGAACCGCCCGGCCGGCGCGCCGGACTTCCTCACCCGGCGTGCGCGGGCTCAGCAGGCGCGGCGTGCGGCCCGCCGGGCAGGGCGCGCGCGGCGCCCGTCAGCGCGCGGATGATGACGGCGACGGCCGGACGACGGACCGAGGAGGCGCGGGCAACCGCGTACAGGTCACGGGCGGGACGCGAGTCCGGCAGATCGCGGACCACGACCCGGGCGTCCCCGCCGGCCAGGGTCAGGCGGGGAAGGATGGCAACGCCGACGCCGCGAGCAACCAGGCTCAGGATGGTGGCCAGCCCTTCGAACTCGGACGGCGCCTCGGCCACCCCCCCGGCAGCGGCCAGCACCTGGTCGACCGCACGGCGGGACGCCTCGCCGGCCGGGGGCGCCAGCCAGGGCTCGTCCCGCAGCTTGTGCAGGGACACCGGCAGGCGCAGGTCGCTGGCCCAGTGACCGCGCGGCACCAGGAGAACGAGCGGGTCGGTGACGAGGGGGTAGAACCGCAGCGCGGCGTGGCCCGCCGCGAACCGCCCGGTCCAGTCGTCCACGATCGCGACATCAATCTGCCCGGCCCTGACCAGCCTGAGTACCTCGCCGCCTGACGTCTGCCGCAGCAGCAGGCTGAGGCCCGGATGCGCGCGCGTAGTCCTGGTCAGCGCGGGCGCGAAGGCTACCGCGGCGGTCGGGAACGCGGAGATCGCCACCCGGCCGGCGGGCTCAGGCGCGGCCAGATCGGCTTCGGCGGCCTCGATCATCGCCAGGATCTCGGCTGCGTGCGCCGCCAGCCGTCGCCCCGCCTCGGTGAGCTCGGCGGTACGGGCAGTGCGGTCGAGCAGCGCGACGCCGGCCTTCCCGCTCGAGGGCGGTCAGCTGCTGGGAGACCGCCGACGGCGTGTACCCGAGCGCGGCCGCGGTGGCGGCGATGGTGCCGCGCTCAGCGAACTCCAGGAGCAGGCGGAGCCGGTGTACGTCCAGCATTCAGCCAGCATAAGCCCGGCTTAGTCTCTGCCTTAGACATGCCCGAGTTAACTAATGCTTTACACAGTAGATGCTGGTCAGAGCCTTAGCGGCAGGTAGCCTGACGGCCTGAAGAAGAAAGATCGCGTCCTCTCCGAGCCCCGCAGCAAGGAGCTTTCGCCATGCCCTGGGCTGGCCCTGCCACCCTGACCGAAGCCGTCTCCGTCCAGACCACGAGATCACCTGACACCCAGCCCGCGCCCGCTGACCGGGCCGCGCCCGCGCTCTCCCGCCGGTCCGCAGTAAGCGTGTCCGCAACCCTGGCCGCGAACGAGGCGATGGAGCGGCGCCGTCAGCGCGGCGAGGCGGTGCTCCCGCTGGCCTTCGGCGAGTCCGGCCTTCCCGTCCACCCCCGGCTAACCGCGGAGCTGGCCGGCATGGCGGGCCATGGCGCCTACGGCCCGGTGGCCGGAGCGCACCGGCTGCGCGCCGCCGCAGCCGGGTACTGGTCCCGCCGGTCGCTGCCGACGGACCCGGCTGCCGTCGTCGCCGGTCCCGGCAGCAAGGCACTGCTGTACGCGACCTTGCTCGCGCTCGGCACCGATGTCGCCCTGCCGCGGCCGAGCTGGGTCAGCTACGCCGCCCAGGCCACGCTGATCGGCGCCCTGCCGCACTTCGTTCCGGCTGTGTCCGGTGAAGGCGGCGTATGCGATCCGGCCGGCCTCGAGGCGGCGGTGGCGGCCGGAGCCAGGGCTGGCCGCCGGATCGGAGCCGTGCTGGTCACACTGCCGGACAACCCGACCGGCCGCCTCGCCCGCCCGGAGACGATCAGGGAGCTCTGCGCAGTCGCCGAGCGGCACGACCTGACCATCATCAGCGATGAGATCTACCGTGACCTCGTCCACGATCCGGCGGCGCCGGTCCTGAGCCCAGCCCAGATCGCGCCGCACCGGACTGTCGTCACGACCGCGCTGAGCAAGAACCTCGCCGTCGGCGGGTGGCGGCTCGGCGTCGCCCGGATGCCGGACGGCCCCCGCGGAGCTGCGTTGCGGGACCGGCTGCTCGGGATTGCCAGCGAAATCTGGTCGGCCGCGGCCGGTCCCATGCAGCAGGCGGCGGCACTGGCACTCGATGAACCGCCCGAGCTGGCTGAGAGGGTGGCCAGCAGCCGGATCCTGCACGCGGCCGTCTGCCGCGAAGCAGCACGGCTGTGCGCGGATGCCGGGCTTGAGGTGGCGGTGCCGCAGGCGGCGTTTTACTTGTATCCCGACTTCGGCCCGTGGCGAGAGCAGCTGCGGTGCCGGTTCGGCATCCAGACGGGCGCAGACCTGTCAGCACTGCTGCTGGACCGGTACGGTGCCGGGACACTGCCCGGCAGCGCGTTCGGCGAGAGCGCGGGCTGCCTGCGGCTCCGGCTCGCCACCGGCTTGCTCTACGGCGATACCGACGAGCAGCGGGAAGAGGCGCTGGCCTCCCCCGACCCGCTGCGGCTGCCGTGGATCAGCGCGGCGATGACCAGGTTTGCCGAGATCCTCAGCGAGCTGGCCGCGTGACTGCGACGCCGGGCTTGAGTTAGCTCGTTTCCCCGGACAGAAGCGGGGCTGCCCTCCGGGGCGGTCCCGCTTTTGCGCGCATGGAGTTCGTTAGGAATGCCGCGAAGGCTGCATGGGTCCTGTTTGGAGCCGCTGTTTTCCCAGTTCAGCGCGGTTGCATTAAACGTCTGCATCAACGTAAGCGTCCGCTGGAGGGCTGCAATGCAAGACCTCGCCTACGTCGGCCTGACCATCGTCGTCTTCGCCGTGCTCTGGCTCATCGTCAAGGGGGTCGAGCACTTTGAGCGTTGAGAACTGGGTCGGCCTGATCGGCGGCGTCGTGCTGCTTGTCTACCTATTCGTTGCTCTCGTCCTGCCTGAGAGGTTCTGATGAGTTCTGCTGCCGCCGGCTGGCTCCAGCTCGGACTCCTGGTTGCCGCGCTGGGCGCGTGCTATGTGCCCCTCGGCAACTACATGGCGCACATCTTCACCACCGACAAGCACTGGCGGGTGGAGCGGGGCATCTACCGGCTGGTCGGAGTGAAGCCGGACAATGACCAGAAGTGGGGCGGCTACGTCCGCAGCATGCTGGCGTTCTCCGCGATCAGCGTGCTGTTCCTGTACGGGCTTGAGCGGTTGCAGGCACACCTGCTGCTGTCGGAGGGCATGAAGGGCGTGCCGCCCGCGCTGGCCTGGAACACCGCCGCCTCGTTCGTCACGAACACGAACTGGCAGAACTACTCCGGCGAGTCGACGATGGGCTACCTGACCCAGATGTCCGGCCTGGCGGTACAGAACTTCATGTCGGCGGCCGTCGGCATCGTGGTCGCTATCGCGCTGGTGCGCGGCTTCATGCGGTCCAAGACCAGCAACCTCGGTAACTTCTGGGTGGACACCACCAGGATCACCATCCGGTACTTGATCCCGCTGGCAGTGATCAGCGGCATCATCCTCATGGCCTGCGGAGTCATCGACAACCTGACCAGCTACCACACCGTGACCACCTTGTCGGGCGCGCACCAGACGATCCCCGGCGGCCCGGTCGCCTCCCAGGAGTCCATCAAGGAGGCGGGCAACAACGGCGGCGGCTTCTTCAACGCCAACTCCGCCCACCCGTTCGAGAACCCGAACCCGTTTACCAACTGGTTCGAGATCTTCCTGCTGCTGGTGACCGCATTCAGCCTGCCGCGGACCTTCGGCAAGATGGTCGGCGACAACCGCCAGGGCTACGCTCTGCTCGCCGTCATGGTGATCATCTGGCTGGGAGCGGTCGGCGGGATCAGCTTCTTCGAGGCTCACTACACGGTCGGCGGCGCTACTGCGGCGCAGATAGCGCACGGCGCCACCGAGGGTGTCGAGACGAGATTCGGCACACCCGGGTGCTCGCTGTTCGCCTCGTCCACCACGGTCACCTCGACCGGCGCGGTGAACTGCTTCCACGACTCGCTGACACCGTTCGGTGGCGGAATAGCGCTCGCCGACATGGCACTCGGCGAAGTGGCACCAGGCGGTGTCGGGTGCCGGCCTGTACGGCATCCTCGTCCTGGCCATCGTGACCGTCTTCGTCGGCGGCCTGATGGTCGGCCGGACGCCTGAGTACATCGGCAAGAAGATCCGGCCGGTCGAGATGAAGTACGCGGCACTGTACTTCCTGACGACGCCGGCCACCGTTCTCGCTGGCGCCGGCCTGTCCATCGCGCTGAAGAGCCCGCGCGCATCGATTCTCAATCCCGGCCCGCACGGCCTGACCGAGATCCTGTACGCGTTCACCTCGATGGCCAACAACAATGGCTCGGCCTTCGCCGGGCTGGCAACCAATACCTACTGGTACAACACCGTCGGCGGGATCGTCATGCTGGTGGCCAGATTCGCCCCGATGATCTTCGCCGTCGGGCTGGCAGGGTCTCTGGCCAGGCAGCAGCCCGTGCCGGCCAGCGCCGGCACGATGGAGACCCACAAGCCGCTGTTCGTCGGCATGCTCGTCGGCGTCATCCTCGTCCTCATCGGCCTCACCTATTTCCCCGCACTCGCCCTCGGGCCGTTCGCAGAAGGACTGCACTGAGATGTCCATGACAACAATCCAGGCGGGCGGCACGACCTCCGCCCGCACGATCGGGCACCGGGCCAGGCTGGGCGGCGGGCTGCTCGACCCGAGGATGCTGTGGAAGTCGACGCCCGACGCGTTCCGCAAGCTGGACCCGAGGGTCCAGGTCAGGAACCCGGTTATGTTCGTGGTGGAGGTCGGCGCCACCCTGACCACAGTGACGGCCATTGTCAGGCCGTCGGTGTTCAACTGGACCATTGTGGTCTGGTTGTGGCTGACGGTGCTGTTCGCCAACCTGGCCGAGGCCGTGGCCGAGGGCCGCGGCAAGGCTCAGGCCGAGACATTGCGCCGGACCAAGCGGGAGACCGTGGCACGGCGCCTGGTCAACTGGCGGCCGCGTGAGTCTCAGCTCACCGAGGAGCAGGTCCCTGGCACCCAGCTCGCCGTGGGCGATCACGTGGTGGTCGAGGCGGGCCAGGTAATCCCCGGCGACGGTGACGTGGTCGAGGGCGTGGCGTCGGTCGACGAGTCCGCCATCACCGGCGAATCAGCCCCGGTCATCCGCGAGTCCGGCGGCGACAGGTCTGCCGTTACCGGCGGCACCACCGTGCTATCCGACCGCATCGTCGTGAGGATCACCTCCAAGCCGGGCGAGACCTTCATCGACCGGATGATCGCACTGGTCGAGGGGGCCAAGCGGCAGAAGACGCCGAACGAGATTGCGCTCAACATCCTGCTTGCGTCGCTGACGATCATATTCATGATGTCGGTCATCACGCTGCAGCCGATGGCCTACTACTCCGGCGCACCGCAAACCCTGGTAGTGCTGGTCGCGCTCCTGGTCGCGCTCATCCCCACCACGATCGGCGCGCTGCTGTCGGCAATCGGCATCGCCGGGATGGACAGGCTCGTGCAGCGCAACGTGCTGGCCATGTCCGGGCGTGCGGTTGAGGCCGCCGGTGACGTCGACACCCTGCTGCTGGACAAGACCGGCACCATTACCATCGGCAACCGCCAGGCCACCGAGTTCCTGCCGGTGAACGGCGTTGCCGCCGACGAGCTCGCGGACGCGGCGCAGTTGTCGAGCATGGCCGATTACACGCCGGAGGGCCGGTCCATCGCGGTGCTGGCCAAGGAGAAATACGGGCTGCGCGAACGGCACGAGGGTGAACTGCAGGGCGCCGAGTTCGTCGAGTTCACCGCGCAAACGCGGATGAGCGGCGTCGACCTGGCCGATGGCCGTCAGGTCCGTAAGGGCGCGGCGGCGTCGGTCGCCGAGTGGGTTCGCGTCCATGGCGGCAGCCCGCCGGACGAGCTCGGCGGCATGGTCGACGGCATCTCCGGCGTCGGCGGCACGCCGCTGGTGGTGGCCGAGCGGGAGAACGGCACTGCCCGCGCGCTCGGCGTGATCTACCTCAAGGACATCGTCAAGGAGGGCATCGCCGAACGGTTCGCCGAGATGCGCCGGATGGGCATCAGGACCGTGATGATCACCGGCGACAACCCGCTCACGGCCAAGGCCATCGCGGACGAGTCCGGGGTCGACGACTTCCTCGCCGAGGCCACGCCGGAAGACAAGATGGCGCTGATCAAGAAGGAACAGGCGGGCGGCAAGCTCGTCGCGATGACCGGGGATGGCACGAACGACGCACCGGCCCTGGCCCAGGCTGACGTCGGCGTGGCCATGAACACCGGAACCTCGGCCGCCAAGGAGGCCGGGAACATGGTGGACCTGGACTCTAACCCGACGAAGCTCATCGAGATCGTGGAGATCGGCAAGCAGCTGCTCATCACCAGAGGCGCGCTGACCACCTTCTCGATCACCAACGACGTTGCCAAGTACTTCGCGATCATCCCGGCGATGTTCTCCGGCGTTATCCCGGCCCTGGGCAAACTGAACATCCTCCACCTGCACAGCCCGCAGTCCGCGATCACCTCCGCGATCATCTTCAACGCGCTGGTCATCGTCGCGCTGATCCCGCTGGCGCTGCGCGGCGTCCGGTACCGGCCGTCCTCAGCCTCGGCCATGCTCCGCCGGAACTTGTGGCTCTACGGCGTGGGTGGCCTGATCGTCCCGTTCATCGGAATCAAGCTCATCGACTTGATCATCCAGTTCATCCCCGGATTCAGGTGATCTGACAATGAACCGCCTTCCCGGATTCGTCCGGCAGCACTGTCGCCGCCCTGCGTGGCCTGCTGGTTTTCACTGTGCTCACAGGCATCATCTATCCGCTGCTCATGGTCGCGGTGGCGCAGACCGCGTTTCACGACCGAGCCAACGGGTCGCTGGTCAGCTATCGGGGCAGGGTCGTGGGGTCGAGCCTGCTCTGCCAGGAATTCATCAACGCCAAGGGCGAACCGCTGCGACAGTACTTCCAGCCGCGCCCATCTGCGGCGACCAGCGGTGCCAGCAGCGACTATGGCTGCGACCCGCTGTACTCGGCCGCATCGAACCTCGGACGAAGTAACCCGAAGCTCAGATTAAGTCCGTCGAACAACTGCAGCAGCAGATCTCCGCCTTCGACCACGTGCCGGTCGCGAAGATCCCGTCCGACGCCGTGACCACGTCGGCGATCCGGCCTCGACCCGGACATCTCACCGGCCAATGCCGCGATCCAGGTGGACCGCGTCGCGGCCGCCCGGCACGTCCGCCCGGCCCAGGTGCGGGCCCTGGTGAAGCAGTACACCACCGGCCGCACGATCGGGTTCCTCGGCGAGCCGGTCGTCAACGTACTGCTGCTGAACCGGGCCCTCGATGAGAAGTACCCGGTCACTGGATGAGGGCCGCATCCTCATCGTCGAGGATGAGCCCGCCCTGCTGCGTGCGCTGCAGATCAATCTCCGCGCCCGCGGCTACGAGGTCACCACCTCCTCGACCGGTCAGGCCGCCCTGGTCGAAGCGGCACGGCATCCCCCCGAGGCCGTGCTGCTCGACCTGGGCCTGCCCGACCTGGACGGCACCGAGGTGATACGCCAGCTGCGCTCGTGGTCGGCGGCGCCGGTCATCGTGCTGTCCGGCCGCGCGGGCTCCGGCGACAAGATCGGGGCGCTGGACGCAGGCGCCGACGATTACGTCACGAAGCCGTTCTCGATGGAGGAGCTTATGGCCAGGCTCCGCGCGGCCCTGCGCCGGGACAGCCACCGCAGTACCGATACCACGTTCGCGGTCGGGAACTGCCTGGTGGATCTCACCGCCCACACCGTGGTCAGGCAGGCCGACGGCCAGGAGCCCGAGGCCGTGCACCTGACCAGGACCGAGTGGCGGATGCTGGAGGTGCTGCTGCGGTCTTCCGGCCGGCTCGTCCCGGCGGCCAGGCTGCTGACCGAGCTGTGGGGGCCGAGCGCCACCGATAGCACTCACTACCTGCGGTTCCACATGGCCCGGCTGCGGCGGAAATTGGAAGACGACCCGCCGCGGCCGCGCCACCTGCTGACCGAGCCCGGCATGGGCTACCGGTATCAGCCCTAGCCAGCCGCCATGAGACGCTCGGGTCAGGGGAGGTCATGAGTTCGGAGGGTCTGGCGGACGTCCGGGCTGCCGCGGTGCCAGGCAGCCGGGGCCAGCTGAGGGTCTACCTCGGCTCCGCAGCTGGTGTCGGCAAGACGTTCGCCCTGCTCAACGAAGGGCACCGGCGCAAGGAACGCGGCACCGATGTCGTCGTCGCCTACGTCGAGACGCACGGCCGCCGGCACACCGCCGAGCAGATCGGCGACCTCGAGGTCATCCCGCGGGCCCGGCTGCCCTACCGGGACACCTACTTCGACGAGATGGACCTGGACGCCGTGCTGGCCCGGCGGCCGGAGGTGGCCCTGGTCGACGAGCTGGCCCACACCAACGTGCCCGGCTCGCCCAACGTCAAGCGCTGGCAGGACGTGGCCGAGCTGCTCGACGCCGGCATCGACGTGATCTCGGCCATGAACATCCAGCACCTGGAGTCGCTGAACGACGTCGTCGAGAAGATCACCGGCGTGCCGCAGCGGGAGACGATTCCCGACGCGGTGGTCAGGGCCGCCGACCAGGTCGAGCTCGTCGACATGACGCCGGAGGCACTGCGCCGCCGGATGGCGCACGGGAACATCTACGCCGCCGAGAAGATCGACGCGGCCCTCACCAACTACTTCCGGATCGGCAACCTGTCCGCGCTGCGCGAGCTCGCGCTGCTGTGGCTGGCCGACAAGGTGGACGAAGGACTGCAGCGCTATCGCGAGGCGCACGACATCAGGGCGACCTGGGAAGCCAGGGAGCGGGTGGTGGTCGCGCTGACCGGCGGCCCGGAAGGCGACACGCTGGTCCGCCGGGCTGCCCGGATCGCGGCCAGGTCCGCCGGCGGAGACCTGCTCGCCCTGCACGTCACGTCCGCGGACGGGCTGACCGGCTCCAACCCGGCGGCGCTGGCCAGCCAGCGTCAGTCTGGTGGAGTCACTCGGCGGTACCTACCACCAGGTCGTCGGCGACAACGTGCCGGAAGCGCTGCTGACCTTCGCCCGCGCGGAGAACGCCACCCAGCTCGTTCTCGGCGTCAGCCGCCGGGGCTGGCTGGCCTCCCTGCTGACCGGTCCCGGTGTCAGCCTGCGGACCATGCGCGAGTCCGGCGACATCGACGTGCATATGGTGACCCACTCCTACGTCGGCCGTGGCCGCGGGCTGCCGCGGGTCAGCGGCGGCCTCAACCGGCGCCGCCAGCTGGCCGGGTACGCACTGGCGATCGTGCTCATGCCGCTGCTGACGCTGGCTCTGGCGGCGCTGCGCGGGAACCTGAACCTGACCAGCGACGTGCTGATCTTCCTGGGCGGCGTCATCGCGGTCGCCCTAGTCGGCGGCTTCATCCCGGCTGTGCTGGCGGCGATCGCGGGATCGCTGCTGCTCAACTACTACTTCACCCCGCCGGTGCACCACTGGACGATCGCGCAGGCAAATAACGCGCTGGCGCTCGTCATCTTCATCCTGGTCGGCCTCGCCGTCAGTTCCGTGGTGGACACCGCGGCCCGGCGCACCAAGCAGGCGGCCAGATCCAGCGCCGAATCGGAGCTCCTGGCCACCACGGCGGGCAGCGTGCTGCGCGGGCAGCAGGCGCTGTCGGCCGTGCTTGACCGGGTGCGCGAGGCGTTCGGCATGGAGTCGGTGACCCTGCTCGAGCACCAGCAGGGACACTGGGTCGCGGTCTGCGCCTCGGGGGAGGTGCCGGTCGGCCGGCCGGAGGACGCCGACACGGAGATGCCGGTCGGCGACGGCCTGGTGCTCGCCCTGCGCGGCCGGCCGCTGGCGGCCACGGACCGGCGGGTGCTGGGCGCGTTCGCCGCCTACGCCGCCGCCGCGCTCGAGCAGGGCCGTCTCGCCGCCGCCGCCGAGGCGGCCCGGCCGATCGCCGAGGCCGACCGCGTCAGGACCGCGCTGCTGGCCGCGGTCAGCCATGACCTGCGCACGCCGCTAGCCTCGGCCAAAGCTGCCGTCACCAGCCTCCGCTCACACGACATCGAGTGGGACGCCGCTGATCACGATGAACTGCTCGCCACCGCCGATGAGTCCCTGGACAAGCTCGCCCACCTGGTCGACAACCTGCTGGACATGAGCAGGCTGCAGGCCGGCGCGCTCGCGGTCTTCCCCCGCGCGGCCGACCTCGCCGAGATCATCGCCCGGTCGCTTGACGACCTCGGCCCGCCCGCCCGCGCGGTCACCGTCATCCTTCCTGGACGATCTGCCGGAGGTGGCCGTAGACCCGGGGATCCTGGAGCGGGTCATCGCCAACCTGACCGCCAACGCCCTGCGGTATTCCCCGCCCGGCTCGGCGCCGGCGCTCTCCGGCAGCGCCCTGCGGGACCGGGTAGAGCTGCGGGTGATCGACCGCGGCCCCGGCATTCCGCAGGAGCACCGGGACCAGATGTTCGTGCCGTTCCAGCGTCTCGGCGACACCGACAACACCACCGGCGTCGGCCTCGGCCTGGCGCTGTCCCGCGGCCTGACCGAGGCGATGGGCGGCACACTCGAACCGGATGAGACGCCCGGCGGCGGCCTGACTATGACACTGTCACTGCCGGCCGTCGTGCCGCCCGCTGAGCCGGGGCCCGGCCAGCCCGTCGCCGGCCGGGAGACCGGCCAGGAGCGCGACGCCGGCTTCGGCCAGGGGGCCGGCCTCGGCCACATCGCGTGACAGTCTGGTGCCGTGACGACCGTCCTGGTGATCGATGACGAGCCGCAGATCCTGCGGGCGCTGCGCATCAACCTGCGCGTGCGCCAGTACAACGTGCATACCGCCGGGAACGGCAGCGAAGCGCTCGAGCTTGCCGCCAGGTATCCGCCTGACCTGGTAATCCTGGACCTGGGCCTGCCTGACCTGGACGGCGTCGAGGTCATCCACGGGCTGCGCGGCTGGACCGAGGCACCCATCATCGTGCTGTCCGGCCGGGCCGACAGCACGGACAAGGTGGAGGCGCTGGATGCCGGGGCCGACGACTACGTGACCAAGCCGTTCGCGATGGACGAACTGCTGGCCCGGATGCGCGCCGTCAGCAGACGGGCCGGCGCTGACGGCGACGCGCCCCGGGTCCGGCTGGGCGGGCTGACCGTCGACCTTGCGGCCAAGCGGGTGATGCGGGACAGCACCGGCGCAGCCGAGCACGGCGACGCGAACGGGGACATCCGCCTGACTCCGACCGAGTGGCACCTGCTCGAGGTCATGCTGCGCAATCCGGGAAAGCTTCTCAGCCAGCAGCAGCTTCTCACCGACGTGTGGGGACCTGGCTACTCCGACGCGACCGGCAACCTGCGGCTGTACATGGCCCAGCTGCGGCGCAAGCTCGAGCCCGATCCGGCCCGGCCGCGCTGGCTGCTGACCGAACCGGGCATGGGCTACCGCTACCAGCCCGATCCCGGCCAAGCCTGATCTCACGCGCGAACCGGGTGACCCGTTAGCTAAATGGCAAATACTAGATGCGTTAGGTTATCAGGAAAGCAGCACGCAGTGATGTTCCAGCAGCCAACATTACTGCATGGCATTTCGCAGGCATTCTGCCGTCCTCGCTCTTGTCCTTAGCTTTCTCGGAGCCGGAATTGGCGGCCAGGCAGCCATTGCCGCTCCGGTGCATATCCCGGCGCCGCGGTGCCTGGCGTTCCGTCCGCTACGGCCAGATCACACTGAAAGTGCCCGCATCGTGGCCGGTATTTGACCTGGCCCGGCACCCCGGAATCTGTCCCAGGCTCAACCGGCACGCCGTCTACCTGGGCGAACCAGGAGCAGATCCGGCCTGCCCGGCCGAGGTCACCGGCCGGACCGGGGCTGTGCAGATCCTGCCGCTGAGCCCCGGCTCTCCCGATTCGCGTACGGCTACCCGCCCGGCCGTCCTTAACGGCATCACTTCCCGGATTAATTCAGACGATGCCGTAACCCACACGATTATTAACGTTATTCCGGCCGTCGGCCTTGAGGTCAGTTTGTCATACGGAAGCGATCTGCGGACCGTCCGGGAAATTCAGGCCTCAATTCGGATAAGCCACTCCGGGCGCATAGCGGACGGGCGGTGCCGCCCCGGCAGCGAAGCCGCAATCCGTCCCGGCAGTCCCGGCGGCGGCGGCCCAGGGCCTCTACCAGGGAGCTGGCTTTGATACCTGCGCCGCCCCGTCGGTCGCCACCATGAAAGCCTGGCTCAAGTCGGCCTACCGCGCCGTCGGGATCTACATCGGCGGCGTCAACCGCGGCTGCGCCCAGGCCAACCTCACCAGCGCCTGGATTTCCAGGATCCAGGCGCAGGGCTGGCATTACTGGCCGTTCTACGTCGGCCTGCAGGCGGACTGCGTCGACGCGTTCGGCGACGCCACGATCGTGGCCAGCAAGGCCGCCGCCGAAGGGCGCTCGGCCGCCGGATGACGCCGCGCAGCAGGCCAGGAACCTCGGCATCCCGGCCGGAACGCCGATCGTCTACGACATGGAGGCCTACTCCGGCTGCGGCCAGCAGGTCGTCGCCTTCCTGTCGGCGTGGGACAGCAAGGTCCGCGCCGACGGCTACCAGGCTGGCATCTATGAGTCGTTCTCGAACATCGGCGACCTGGTCAGGGCAGCCGGGAAGATCGCCGAGCCGAACATCATCAACTACGCCGACTGGGACGGTAAGGCCACGACCCTGAGCAGCTACATGCCGGCCGGCATGTGGACCAATCATCAGCGGCTGCACCAGTACCTCGGCGGGCACAACCAGACGGTCGGCGGCGCAACGCTCAACATCGACGCCGACCAGCTGGACGTCACTCTCGGCGGCAGCAGCACCGCCCCGCCGCCCGGCCCGCCGGGGCCCCCGCCGCCGCCGCTGCCGCCGCTGCCGCCGCTGCCCTTCAAGGTCGCGATCGGCATGAACAGCAACACCACCGCCGAGTGGTTCGCCACCGCGGCCAACGGATCCGTGCTGCACGCGTGGCAGCATCCGATCGGCAGCACCAGCTGGTCGCCGTACCGCACGGTCGGTAACTCCCCGCGCAACCTGGTCAGCAACCCGGCAGTGACCTCGGACCAGGACGGCGCCCTGACGCTCTTCGCGGTCAGCCGGACCGGGGCGGTCGTGCACGCCTGGCAGCAGGCGGGCCAGCCCAATGACTGGGAGTGGGGCGGTGCGGCCGGGTCCGGCTCGCCGGGCCGGATCACCGGCGATCCGGCGGCTATCGGCGAGCCCGGCGGAGCCGTCGGCGTGTTCGTCGACGACCACCCGCGGCGTCGTGATGACCACCCACCAGACCACCGCGAACGCGAACACCAGCTGGTCCCGGCTGGGCGGCGATCGGCGGCCGCTGCGCCAGCGCTCCGGTCGCGTTCGGCACCAGCCCGCTCTCGGTCGCCTGCACGACGACCAGCGGCACGCTGGCGGTCACCAGCCTGGTCAGCGGAGTCTGGTCAGGATGGCAGCAGGCCGGCACGGCAACCGGGCTGGCCGGAGAGCCGGCCGCGGCGATCACCCCGGCTGGCCAGGCTGATCTGTTCGCCCGGAGTGCGGCGGGCGGAATCGAGGAGGCCTACCGGACCGCCGGCCAGGCTGTGTGGCTGCAGGCGGGCCCGCTGCCGGGCGCGGCCGGGGCGCAGGGTTCGCCGGCGGCGATCCTGTGGCCAGGCGGCGGAGTCGCGGTCTTCAGCCGGCTGGCGGGCGCCGCGATCGGCTATGCGGTCGGCACCGGCGCGGGCGCAGGCAGCTGGTCCGGCTGGACCCGCCTGGGATCGGCCATGCTCGGCAGCCCGACCGCGTGGCTGGATGCGTCGGGCGAGCCGCAGGCGGCAATCCTGACCTCCGGCCGCAAGCTGGCGATCGCCGGCTACGCCAGCAGCAGCTGGACGCCGTGGTCCAGCATGGCCAGCGGATTCTAGCCCGGCTGCTGTTAACCCGGCCGCTGCTGCCAGCCCGGCTCCGGCGGCCGCTGACCGGGCGGCGGGTCCAGCCGTGGCAGCTCGGGGCCTCGTGCCGCCGGTCCCGCGGTGTCGTCCCCGCCTTCGCCGCTGCCATGTCCGCCGCTGCCGCCGGCCCCGTGCCCGGCTACCGCCGACAGGTCGTACCGCAGCCGGCAGATGACGACGTTCTGGGTGCCGCGCTGGATCGCCTGCTCGAGTACGAAGCCTCGCTGGTTATGCAGGACGGCCTGCCAGGGATGCGCGGCCAGGACCTCGGGGATCAGCACCACGAGCTCATCCTGGCCACCGGACTTCTCCAGGTCCTGCAGGTAGTCGACGATCGGCGCGCCGAGTGACCGCTTCTTGCTGTGCAGCGTGACCAGCGGCACGCCCGGATTCCACCGCTCCCACTGCTCGCGCAGCCGCTGGTCCTTGGCGTGATCCTCGGCGTCGTCGTAGCAGACCGTAATCGCGACGACCTCGTTCCCCAGCGACAGCGCCGCCGAGATCCCTTCGGCGACGAGCTTGGACATGGTGCCAACCGGAACGACGACGAGTGAATGGCGGCCCTGCGGCGCGGCCGGTATCCGGCCGATCTGAAGCGCGGTGCCGATGCGCCGGTAGACCCGGTGCACCCCGCTGAACATCAGTACCAGCAGCGGCACCACGATGACGACCAGCCACGCGCCCTCAGTGAACTTGCTGACCAGTTCGATCGCCAGCGCGGCGAGGGTGAACGCCGCCCCGACGCCGTTGATGATGGCCCGCCCGAGCCAGCCCGATCCGCGCCGCTCATGCCAGTGCCGCACCATCCCGGCCTGTGACAGCGTGAATCCGACGAACACCCCGATGGCGAACAGCGGGATCAGCGCCTGAGTGTCGCCTTTCGTGGCCACCAGCAAGATCGCGGCCGCCACGGCCAGGACGACCACGCCGTATCTGTGGACCTGGCGCTGGGCCCGGAGGAAGAACAGGTGCGGCAGGAAGTTGTCGGTCGCGAGCAGCGATGCCAGCACGGGCAGGCCGCCGAACGAGGTGTTGGCGGCCAGCGCCAGCAGCACCGTGGTCAGCAGCTGGATCGCGTAGAAGATGAAGTTGTGCCCGAGCGCGCCCTCGGTGAGCTGGGCGAGCGTGGTCACGGTATGAGACGGCTCGGCCTTGAACTTGTCCGCCACGACCGCGATGCCGATCAGCATCAGGCCGAGAATGACGCCAAGGCCCACCTCGGTGTGCTGGGCCCGCCGCTCCCGCGGCCTTTTGAACTCGGGCACCGCGTTGGCGATCGCCTCCACCCCGGTCAGGGCCGAGCAGCCGGACGCGAACGCCTTCAGCAGCAGCAGGAGGCCGACAGTCATCGTGGTCGAGGACGCCGATCCGGCCGGGAACGGCAGCGGATGCGAGCGCAGCAGGCCGCCGATGATGACAGCAAAGATGGCCGCAATGAACAAGATCGTGGGGAGAATAAACAACCGTGCCGACTCGGCCACGCCCCACAGGTTCGCGCCGGTGATGGCCGCGAGCACGGCCAGGCAGAGCCAGGTCCGGTCCGGGTAGAGCGCCGGGAAGGCGGAGGTCAGGGCCTCGACGCCGGCCGAGACTCCGACAGCCGCGTTGAGGATGTAGTCGACGACCAGCGACGCCGCGGCGATCAGACTGGGCCTCACCCCCAGGTGCGCCTTGGCCACGGCATAGGCCCCGCCGCCGTTCGGGAACGCCTCGATGACCTGGCGGTAGGAGATCACCAGCACGGCCAGGAGCAGCACGATCGCGAGCGTCACCGGCAGCGTGTAATGGAGGGCGGCGGCGCCTGCTGTCGCCAGCACGATGATGATGGCCTGCGGGCCGTAGGCCACCGAGGACAGGGCATCCAGCGAAAGAGCGGCCAGGCCCTCCAGGGCCGTTAGCCGGTGTTTTTCCTCGTCATCCGGTTGCTGCGAACCGGCCGCAGGCACTCCGGCGGCGACACTGTCTCCCCCAGTGGTCATGACTGCCAATACAAACATGCCGCCATGCCCGCGAGCCGGCGACAGGGCGGGTGAGCCAGCAAACCGGCAGCATCGGCAGGGAGCAATCAGCGCAACTGACGCGGTCAGCCAGTGGCAGGCGCGGGCGTGCTGCCCGCGGGATCCAGCTAGCCGAGCGTGGCGCCGAGAATCGCGATGATCGCGAGGACGACGACGACAGCGCCGATGAGCAGGCCAATCCGGGCCGGGCTGCGAGCCGGCGCGACCGCGCTCCGGTCAGCGGAGTTCTCGGCAAAGGCCCGGAACTCGGCCGTGCTCGCTGAGATGTCCGGCTGAGCACGGAATTCACCCGTGCTCATCGACCGGCCGCTGCCCGCTGGATCGTTATGACGCTCCGTCATGGCCACGACTGTAGCCCACCGCTGCCGGGGACACCCCGAGTTCACGACAAACCTACGAATTCGCAGGCCTTAGCTGCTCTGACGCGGCGGGACCAGATCGGGCCTGTGCACCAGCCTGGACAGCACGATCACGCTTCGTGTCCGGACGACGAACGCTTCGGCTCCGATCCGCTCGACTACCTGCTCGAAATGCCGCACGTCGGCGGCCCTGATATGCACCAGTGCGTCGGCCTCGCCGGTGACCGTGCAGGCGTCAGCGACTTCCGGGTGCTTGGCGACGGCGGCCGCTATGTCACCCGGCGACGTGCGCCCGCGGCAGAACAGCTCGACATACGCCTCGGTGGTCCAGCCGAGAGCCGACGGATCAACGCGAGCGGCAAAGCCGGTGATCGCGCCCGACGCCCGCAGCCGGTCGACCCGGCGCTTGACCGCCGGCGCCGACAGGCCGACTTCCGATCCGACTTCCGCGTAGGTAGCGCGTCCGTCGTGCACGAGCGCGGCCACGATGCGCCGGTCCAGGTCATCGAGGCTCATAGGGCTGACGCTAGCCGGTCGCAATGAGCGCGGAGCGCAGCCGGGCCAAGTCGGCGCCGCTCAGGCCGTTGTCCTGCAGGTAGCGGTCGGCCGAGCCGGCGCTCTGCCGTACCCATGTCAGCGCGGCCAGGATTAGCTCAGGCGGGCTGGTCAGCAGCGGCCGCGTCAGGGCGTCCCGCAGGCCAGTGCTCGCCTGCAAGTGGCCGATCGCCGGCGTCCGATCCGGGTCCAGGTAGCGAGCACTCAGTGCGTAGTCGGCCGCGATGACCTCGTCCGGAACACCGAGCACGGCCAGCGTCAGGGCGATGACGATGCCGGTCCTGTCCTTGCCCGCGCTGCAGTGGACAAGCGCAGGCACCGCATCGGCGCCGCCCAGAGCCCCGATCGCCGCGGCGATCGAGCCGCCGCACGTTCCGATCATGTACCGGTAGATGGCCTCGAGCTCCGGCGGCAGCGACTCCAGGTCGCCGCCGAGGACGCGAGATATGCCGGCGCCGGGCGGTCAGGCCGGCCAGCGCGCTCGGAGCCAGCTCGGCCTCGGCGTGAGTGCGCAGGTCCACGATCGTGTGCAGGCCAAGTCCGGCCAGCGTGGCCAGGCTGTCAGTATCCAGGCGGTGCAGCCCGTCACTGCGGAACAGCATTCGCCACCTGACGGTGCCCCCGGTCGCCGGATAGCCGCCGACATCCCGGAAGTTCAGCACACCGGGCAGCTCGATGCGGCGCCCGGACGCCGCGGTCAGGAGCTCGGCCTCGTCGCCGGCCCGGCTGTCCCGGTCGCTGCCTGCTGTCCTGGCACGCTGCATCAAGCGCCTGCTCCGTTCCTCGTGATCCCCCGGCACTGGCACGATCTCACGGCGACGTTAACGGCAGGGATACGGTGGGCCTGACTGCGCGGGCAGCCGGCGGCGGAGAGGATGCGCGATGACGCGACTTGGCGGCATGTACGGCCCGGATGCCACCTTCCTCGGCGTTGCGAGGGCTGAGCTGGCCGATCCGGCGTCGCTGGGCCGGGACCGACATCATGATCATCGGCGCCCCGTTCGACGGCGGCACCTCGCACCGGCCGGGGGCCCGGTTCGGCCCGCAGGCCATCAGGTTCACCGACTACCTGCCGCACGACGGCTCCCGGCCGCACCTGGCGCTCCGGGTCGATCCGCTGACTGAGCTGGCTGTTGCCGATGCCGGCGACGTCGAGATGCCGTCCGGCGACACCGAGCTGTCGCTGCGCCGGCTCGAGGACGCGGTCTACCAGGCCGCCAGCGGCGGCGCGCTCCCGGTCATCCTCGGCGGTGATCACACGATCGCTCTTCCGGACGCGACCGGCGTCGCCCGGCACGTTGGCTGGGGCCGGATCTCCATGATCCACTTCGACGCCCACGCCGACACCGGCAATACCCAGTTCGGCGCCCTGCACGGGCACGGCACGCCCATGCGACGCCTGATCGAGTCAGGGGCGGTGCGCGGCGACCGCTTCCTGCAGATCGGGCTGCGCGGGTACTGGCCGGAGCCGGAAACGCTGGACTGGATGGCCGGCCAGCACATGCGCAGCTTCGAGATGACCGAGGTCGTGACCAGGGGCCTCGATGAGTGCCTCACCGAGGCGTTCGCAATCGCCACCGATGAGTGCGACGGCGTGTTCCTGTCCGTCGACGTGGACGTCGTCGATCCGGGCATGGCGCCCGGCACCGGCACCCCCGAGCCTGGCGGCCTCACCAGCCGCCAGCTGCTCGACGCCGTCCGCCGCATCGCGATGGAGCTCCCGCTGGCTGGCATCGACATCGTCGAGGTGGCGCCTCCGTTCGATCACGCCGAAGTCACCGCCTACCTCGCCAACCGGGTCGTGCTGGAGGCGCTGTCCGGGATCGCCTGGCGGCGGCGCCAGCTTGCGGCTGATCCCGGCCGGCCGGTCAGCGACCCGGCCCGCCCGCTGCTTGATGGCCGCTAGTGCACCAGGATCGCGATCAGGAACGTCACCGAGTCGTAGAGGAAGTGCGCCAGAATCGGCCGGCTGAGCTTTCCGTGCTTCTGGAACGACCGGGTCAGGAAGTAGCCGAGCGGCAGGGTCAGCAGCGCCGCCAGCCCGTAATAGACGTGGTAGCTGGTGCGTAGCACCATGCTCAGCCAGAATGCCCGCCACGGTGACCAGCCGAGCTGATCCAGGCGGGTGAGCAGGTACCCGGTCACCGCTGTCTCCTCCGCCACCGCCGTAATGAACGCCTGGCTCAGCCCGAAAATCAGGTAGTACGCCGGGACATGCAGCGGGCAGGCGGTGTTGACCAGGGCGGAGTGCCTGAGCTGAGTCAGCGGGATCGCGAGAACGAACTCCAGGCCCAGTCCGGCGGCGGCCAGACCGACCGCTGTTCCGAGATCGGGCCAGCTGGCCCTGGTCAGCCCGAGGTCAGCCGGCCGCTGGCCGGTCCGGGCCAGGAGCAGCAGGGCCAGCGGCACGACGGCCGCCACGGGAAGATAGCTGAGGAGCCCGAGCACGACATTCACGACCGGCTGGTGCGGATCGTAACTGGGCAGCTGCGTCAGGTTGCCGTGCGAGATCTCGTGCAGGCTGAGCGTGAGTACCGCGCTGACGACCCACGGGAACAGCATCGCGACCATCACGAGCGTGGTCTCGATCACCAGGTCGCGCCGGGTCAGTTCCCTGAACCGCGCCGGGAAGCGCGGGCCTGCCGGCACCCAGAACTGCCAGTCCGGCGGCGCGGCGGGCCAGTCTGCCGGAGGCACCCAGCCGGGCGGCGGCTGCCAGCCTGGCGGCGCGTCAGGCCATCCGGGTGCTGGCCGCCAGATCATCTTCTGTCCGCTCACGCCACCATGATGCAGCAGGAGGCGCGATGAGCGTTCAGATAGGCGCTGCCTGGTACTGCGGCGCCAAAAGATCGAGCCTGTCTATAGTTGAGCCATGCTGGACGTGACCAGGCTCCGCGTGCTCGTCGCGGTCGCCAGGAACGGGTCGGTGACGGCCGCAGCCCGGTCGCTCAACTATGCCCAGCCCTCGGTCAGCCATCACATCGCCAGGCTCGAGGCCGAGACCGGGACCCAGCTGCTCGAGCGCGCTGGCCGCGGCATCCGGCTCACCGACGCCGGCCGGCTGCTCGCCGAGCGAGCCGAGGAGATCATCGGACGGCTCGATGCGGCCGAAGCCGAGCTCGCCGCTCACGTCGGCCTGCGGGAAGGGCGAGTGCGGCTGGCCGCGTTCCCGTCCGCGCTCGGAACTCTCGTTCCCGCGGCGGCCGCCAGGCTTGCGGCTGAGCTGCCGGGAATGGACTTCATGCTGACCGAGGCCGAGCCCCCCGAGGCCATCCGGATGCTGCGGGCCGGTTATGTCGACGTGGCCGTCGTGTTCCTGCATTACCAGGCCGACCTCGACCAGGACCCGCCGGAACCGGCGGACGAGGGCACCCGCGGTGTCCTGCTGCTGGACGAGCCGGTGCACCTCGTTGCCGCCGCGGCGGCAGGCTCAGCCGGCGACCCCGGCGGCCCGGTCTCTGACCTCGCCGCCTATGCGGGCAGCCGGTGGATCGCCGGCTGCGAACGCTGCCGGCGGCATCTGGTCAGGCAGTGCGAGCTGGCCGGGTTCGCGCCGAAAATCTCGTTCACGACCGACGACTACCTCGCGGTGCAGGCACTGGTAGCGGCCGGCCTGGGCGTGACCACCCTGCCGGATCTGTGCTTGCGGGCGGCGCGCCACCCGGGCATCGTCACCACTGAGCTGCCAGGGGCGCGGCGGCACGTGTTCGCGATGACGTACGGCGAGCCGCCGGACTCGCGCGCGACCGTACGCCTGATCGAGATGCTCCAGCGGGTGGCCAGGCAGCCCGCCCTGGCCGGGACAGCGACGGCCGGCAGCTAGCGCAACCGGGTCAGATCTTGGTGGCGCGCGCCGCCCAGTAGGGGTCACGCAGACGCCGCTTGAGCAGCTTGCCGCTCGGATCACGCGGCAGCTCAGCGGAGAAGTCGATGGACTTCGGCCACTTCATCCGCGCGAGCCGGCCATCGAGCCCGGCCAGGATCTCGGCGGCGAGCTCGTCGCCGGGCTCGACGCCCGCGGCCGGCTGGACGACCGCTTTAATCTGCTCGCCCCACTCCTCGTCCGGGATGCCGAAGACCGCCACGTCGGCGACCTTCGGGTTCATGATGATCTCGGATTCGATCTCGGCCGGGTAGATGTTGGCGCCGCCCGAGATGATCATGTCGGACTTCCGGTCGCACAGGAACAGGTAACCCTCGTCGGTGAGATAGCCGATGTCACCGACCGTGAAGTAGCCGTGCAGCCGGTTTGCCTCGGTCTTCGCCTGGTCACCGAAGTACTCGAACTCCGCGAAGCCCATCCGCATGTACACGGTGCCGGGCGTGCCGGCGGGCTGGGAGTTTCCGTCCTCGTCGGCGATCAGCAGTTCGCTGATCGGCCACGCCGTGCCCACGGTGCCCGGATGCGCCAGCCAGTCCTGCGGTGACGCGATCGTCCCGCCGCCTTCGGTCGCGGCGTAATACTCCCAGACACAGGGACCCCACCAGTCGAGCATTTCCTGCTTGATCCCGACCGGGCACGGCGCCGCGGCGTGGATCAGCCAGCGCATGGAGGACAGGTCGTAGGCAGCCCTGATCTCAGGCGGCAGCGACAGCATCCGCTTGAACTGAGTCGGCACCATGTGCGAGTTCGTGCACCGGTACCGCTCCGTGAGCGCCAGGGCGGTCTCGGCGTCGAAGCCGTCCATGCAGATCAGCGTGTGGCCCAGGTGCAGCGCCCCGCCGCCGAAGACGGTGACAGCGGTGTGGTAGTTCGGCGACGTCAGCAAGTGCGCGTTCGGCTGGCCCTCGGTAACGCCGAAGAACGACAGCAGCCCGGCGCCGAGCACCACCGCATCGTCGGGATCCAGTCCGGTCAGCCCGCGGCGGACGCCTTTAGGCCGGCCGGTCGTCCCGGAGGTGTAGTGCATGGTGGTGCCTGCGGTCCGGTCGGCGGGCAGCGTGCCGGGATGGCCCGCGCGCAGGTCGGTCACGCTGGTCATGCCGGGCACGGTGCCGTAGCAGAATCGCGCGTCGGCCGGGACCCCGGCTTTGTCCGCGGTGTCGGTGCCCAGCTGGGCGAAGCGCTCATGCACGAAGAACGCCTTGGCGCCGCAATCCGCCACGATGTAGGCGGCCTCCGGCGCGGTGAAGTGCCAGTTAACGGGGGTGAGGTACCAGCCGGCCTGGAGAGCGGCGAGGTAGACCTCGACTGGCGCCACGCCGTTGGGCAGCAGGGCGGCGATGCCGTCGCCCGGCTTCAGGCCCCGCGCAGCCAGGGCGTGCGTCAGCTGGTTGACCCGCTGGAGAAGGTCGCCCGCGCGGTGCTCGGTGCCATCGGGATCGACGACCGCGATCCAGCCCGGATCTTCCTCCGCCCGGCGCCAGAATCCCTTCGATCCCACTGCCACCTCCCAGGGATAGAACACCACACGACAGCCGTGCCCGGCTAGAGCCCGAGCTCGCTGCACATCGGAAAAAACCGGGACAGAGTAGATACTCTGTCGGGATGCCGGGCCGCCTGTCGCGCATCGCGGGTAACCGCTGGCTGCGCCGAGCGCTCCTCGGGCTCGTGCTGGCGGTCTGCGGCTACGGCCTGTACGCGCAATGGCCGGAAGTGACCGCCGGGCTGGCCCGGCTGCGCTGGTACACCGTCGCCGCCTCGCTGGCCGCGGCGATGGCGGGGACGACCAGCATGATGCTGGCCTGGCGCGCGATCCTGGCTGACCTCGGGTCTCCGCTGCCCCTTCCGGCCGCGGCGAAGATCAGTTTTCTGTCGGCACTGGGCAAGTACCTGCCCGGTGCCGTCTGGGCCCTCGCCGCCCAGGTGGAGATTGCCCGCGATCTCGGCGTGCCGCGCCGCCGCAGCATCGCCTCGTTCGCCGTGTCGATCGTGCTGCTCATCGGCGCGGGCCTGGGCGTCGCAGTCGTCACCCTGCCGCTGACGTCACCCGGTACCGCACGGCACTACTGGTACGTGCTGACAGTGGTGCCGGTGGTCGTCGCCGGGCTCTGCCCGCCGGTTTTCGGGGCCATCATGGATCGCGCCCTCAGGCTGGCCCGGCTGCAGCCGCTGGAACGCAGGCCGAGCTGGCCTGGCCTTGGCCAGGCGCTGGCCTGGACCGTGCTCGGCTGGCTGCTGCTTGGCCTTCAGGTCTGGCTGCTGATGTCAGGGATGACCGGCCGGAGCGGTTACCTGCTGCTCGCGGTCGGCGGATATGCGCTGGCCTTCTCGGCCGGACTGCTGCTGGTGGTCTTGCCGGGCGGTATCGGCGCCCGCGAGGTCGTGCTGACCGCGGCACTAGCCCCGGTGCTGCCGCACGGCACTGCCGTTGCGGTGGCCCTGATGACCAGGGTTGTCACTACGGTCAGCGATCTCGCCTGCGGCGGCATCGGCGTGGCCGCCAGCCGGGCCGCGACCAGCGCGGTCACGGCCGCGGGCCTGGCCGGGAGCACGGCCCCGGCGCAGCCGGTCGAGCCCCGGCCGGATCCGATCGAGCCGGCCGGCCGGTTCTAGGCCGCGTCCTGCGATTCGCTGAACTCGCGTCAGGCGGGCAGGCGGGGCCGGGCATCAAGCTCAGCCGCACGCACCTGCAGGTCGTTCAAGGCCGCTGCGGCCTGGAGCGAAAACGGCGTGTCATTGCCCGCCGCCAACCAGCGCTCAACGGCGATCGTGAAGGCGAGCATCCCCATTTCGGCCCCTAGCCGGGCGGTCAGCTCGTCCGCGCCCCGCTCGCGCAGGGCGACGTTGATGGACCTGGCGATCCGGGCGTGCTTGAGCAGTCCCCGCTCCTGAAGCTCGCTGTTTCCCGCGACCACCAGCACGCGCTGGGCGGCCTTGGCCCGCTGCTGCGGGGTCATCGCGACCTCGGCGGCCGCGAACGCCGCCTGCAGGCACTCGGTGAGCGTCGCATCCCGGCGGGCAGCCAGGATCGCGTCGGCGAACAACCCGGCCAGCACGTCTTCGCCGCCGAACAACACCTCTCGCTTATCGGCGAAGTGCCGGAAGAACGTGGCGCGGTTCAGGCCGGCGCGATCCGCGATCTGCGCGACGGTCGTTTCCTCGTACCCGTTCTCGGCGAACAGGTCCAGCGCGGCGGTTTCCAGGCGCGCACGCGCGTTCGGCGCCCATCTGCTCACCAGCACAGTCTAAACGAGGAGACCGGATCGCATCACGGGCTAAGTGATGCGACAGCATCGCATGAGGTGTTAGAGTTGATGCGATCGGATCGCATCAACCCCGATAGCACGACCAGGGAGAATCTCCATGCGCATCTTCGTCACCGGCGCTTCCGGCTGGATCGGCTCGGCCGTCGTCCCCGAACTCATCAGCGCCGGCCACCAGGTACTCGGACTCGCCCGCTCGGACGCCGCCGCCACAGCAGTCGCCGGCCTGGGCGCCGAGGTGCTACGCGGCGACCTGACCGACACTGACGTGCTGCGGGCCGGCACCCTCGGCAGCGACGGCGTCATCCACCTCGCCTTCGTCGTGCCCAGCGTGAGCGAGGCTGCGACGCGGACCGATGCCCGGGCCATCGAGACGTTCGTCACCGGACTCGCCGGCTCCGGCAAGCCCCTGGTGATCTCGGGCGCGACACTCGTGACACCCGGCCGGCCCGCGACCGAGCGCGACGAACTCGTCGCGGCCGGGCCTATCGCGGCGCGCATCGCCAACATGCAGGCCGCCCTCGCCGCCGCAGCCACCGGCGTCCGCTCCTGCCTGGTCATGCTGCCACGCTCGGTGCACGGCCAGGGAGATCGTCACGGCTTCGTCCCCCAGCTCATCGCCGCCGCCCGGGCTCAGGGCGTCTGTGGCTACATCGGCGACGGGACCAGCCGCTGGCCCGCCGTCCATGTGAAGGACGCCGCGAGCCTGTACCTGCTGGCGATCGAGCGGGCTCCGGCCGGCGCGGTGCTCAACGCCGTCAGTGACGAAGGCGTGCCCGTCCGCGAGATCGCCGAGGCCATCGGCCGGAACCTGAACCTGCCCGCCCGGTCCCTGCCCGCAGAAGAATTCAGCGGCATGCTCGCGCGCGTCCTCAGCACCGACATGCCCGCCTCCAGCGCCATCACCCGCGAACTCCTGGGCTGGAAGCCCGCCCACCCCGGACTTATCGAGGACATCGAACAGGGCCACTACTTCCGCTGACCGGCCCCGGACCGGCAGTCAGCGCACCACCTCGTACTCGTCGGCGTAGCCGTCGTCATCGTCGTACTCGTCATACTCCTGCCTGCTCAGGCTCAGGATGATGCCCATCACGAGAACGATGAGGCCGACCAGGCCGAGCACCGCAGGCAGGATGACCGAGACGAGCGAAATCTCGGCGTCTTTCGACTTGGCGTTCTTGACGAAACTCGCGACGCTCGCCGGGTCGGTCGCGAAGTGCGCGTCCATCAGGTTGAGTACCTGCACGCCGCTGCTGTTCTCCAGGTACTGATGCTGATCGGAGAGCGCTTCGACGGGCGAGCCGGTCGCGGGATCGACGAACTGGGTGGTCGTCGACTGGTCGTACTCATCCAGGGTCACCGACTGCGCATCCTTGACGCCCACCAGCGAGCCCGGCAGCGTCTGGGTGCCGAATTTCGTGGCGGGCACCGTCTCGGTGTACTTGTAGGTCGTCAGGCCGTCCACCACGGCGGTGCCGGAGTACACCGCGGGCATCGGCTTGAGCAGCGTGGTGTCGAACAGCTGATACGTCGTCTTCTGAGCGCCGAGCGGCCAGACGTATCCGAGACCGGACACGCGGACGCTCTGACTGGTGCCGACCGCGGTGCCGCAGCAGTTGATCAGCTCGGCCGAGCGGCGGTCGAAGGCGAGTCGCTGCGTGGAGTACTGCACGGTCTGCCGGTTGGTTTCGTCGTACAGGTAACTGAACTGGTTCCAGACCGCTCTGCTGGAGGTTCCAGAGGCGTTGTCACCGACAACCGTGATCGTGTCGCGGAGCGTCACGCCCGTCTCTTCCATCAGATTCGCCGCGCTGAAATAGCTCGCGCCGGTGGCGACCTCAGTGGAAATGGAATGCTCGTTGAGCGGGAATTTCACGACCTCGCCGACGACAACGAACCGGGTGAGCAGTGCCAGGACGATCAGGAAGGCACCCAGGCCACTCAGCACAAGCCCGGCAACCCTGCGCATCCATCCTCCCGGAGTGAGAGCCTGAGCAGGTAGTGGTAGCAAAGCTCCAGTTTCCGTTCCGGTGGATCATAGTCTGATCCTTTTGCCGGGACAGTAGCAATCAGGACACATCCCCATAACGGGCCAACGTCGGGCAGGAAGGAAGAACAGGACCGATTGCCATCAGACATCCGGCCATTTCGGGGTAGCATCGTGACAGTCAATCGCCCAGATAGGTGATAACCGGACACATGGCTGGCATTGATTCTGCCCCGGCGAGTGCCCTCGGCCGGCCGGACCAGGCAGATCAGCACGACCAGCCGGGCCAGTCCGATCAGGCCGGCCAGTCCGATCAGGCCAGGCTGCCCCGGCTGCCGCCGGCTCGGGGCCGGATCGCGGCGCTGGACGGCCTGCGGGTCCTGGCCGCATTCGCCGTTCTGGTCACCCATGTCGGCGGACCGACCGGTTTCGAGTTCACCGGCTCGCCGGCCTCCTGGGTGGTCAGCCGCGGTGACGTCGGCGTTCCGATCTTCTTCGTGCTGTCCGGGTTGCTGCTGTACCGTCCGTGGGCGCGGGCCGTCTTCCTGGCGGGCAGCGGACCGTCCGCCGGCCTCTATTTCTGGCGCCGGGCCGTGCGAATCCTGCCGGCCTACTGGCTGATCGTGATCATCGCGCTGCTGACGCTCAGCCCCGCGCATGCCCGGGCGGCGTCGACCTGGGTGCAGTATCTGCTGCTGTTGCAGAACTACAACCTGCACCCCTGGTGGGCCGGAACCGGGGCGAACGGACTGGCCCAGACCTGGAGCCTGGCCGTCGAGGTGTCCTTCTACCTGATCCTGCCGCTGCTGGCAGCGGCGCTCAGCTGGCTCGCCGGCCGCGGCGCCAGCTCAGCGGACCAGCGAGGGCGGCGTCTGCTCGCCGCGATCGCGGCGGTCGGCCTGTCGTCCTACGGGGTGATGGTGCTCGCGTTCTACCCGAGCCTGCAGCTGTGGTTCGGCGACACGCTGCCCCGGCTGATGACCTGGTTCGCCGCCGGCCTGGCGCTGGCCGTTCTGACCGAATGGGCCCGCGCGGAGCCGGATGGCAGCGGGCCGGCCGCGCGCGCGTGCCGGACGCTGGCGGGCTCAGCGGGCGCCTGCTGGCTGATCGCCGCTGCCGCCTTTGCCATCGCCTGCACTCCGGTCGCCGGGCCAGAAGGCTTGTCGATTCCCACCCTGTGGGAGATGGAAATCAAGACGGCGCTCTACACGGTCATCGCGATCGCGCTGGTGGCACCGGCCGCCTGCCAGCCGGACCGGCCGACCTGGCTCAATCACGTGCTGGGGAACAGGGTCATGGGCTACCTCGGTCAGATCTCCTACGGCGTATTCCTGTGGCAGTACCTCGTCATCGACGCTTATTTCGCGTGGTTCCACGCCCGCAGCGTCTTCCAGGGCGGGTCGTACGGCTGGCCGGCCGTTCTCGGCATCCTCGTTCTGGTGACGATCGCGACCACCGCAATCGCGGCGGTCAGCTATCACCTGGTCGAGCGTCCGGCTCAGCGGCTCTCCCGGATGCGGCGGCGCCAGGCCGCCTGAGTTCGGCGACGAGCACGCCGACAGCGACCAGGCAGGCCAGCTGCGGGACGGCCGAGCCAGAGGCCGGCCACGAGCGTGCTGCCGGCACCGTGGCCCTGCAGCAGGATCGACACCGCTCCGCTGACAGTGGCTACCAGCACGGGCGCCACCAGCACGGGCGCCACCAGCACCAGCACCGGCGCCAGCCGCTTCCCGGCCGCCCGCCGCCACCGGTTGCCGGCGGCAGGGCGGCGCTGGAGCAGGACCGCCGAGCCGGTGACCGCGGGCAGCAGCAGCGCTCCCGGATAGCCGCCGAGCCACAGTCCCGCACCCGCCAGCGCGGCCAGTGCGCCCGCCCACCGCGCCCGCCTGACCAGGCCGGCGATTCCCAGCGCCGGCCACGTCCGCGTGGCTACCCCGGCGGGCCCGCAGCCGGCGCCGGCCTGCGGACCGGCTGAGCGCGCGGCACCAGGCAGCCGTCGCCGGCGGCCCATCGGCATGAACGCCGCCAGCAGCACCAGCCCCAGCAGCACCAGGCCGCACACCAGGGCGGCCCGGTAGGCGGCGTCCGGCAGGTAGGTCAGCCGGACCAGGCCGCGGGTGCCGGCCGGCAGCAGCCAGGCCTGCTCCCAGCCATCCAGCTGAACCGGCGCCAGCACGCGGCCGTCTGCCGTCGCCTGCCAGCCCCGGTTGAAGTTCTCCCGCACGATGAGGAACGAGCGGGCCGGCGCCGAGACGCGCAGCAGCCTGCTGGAACTGGTCCAGCGGATGCTGCGCGCCGGCAAGGCCGTCACTGCCGCGTCCGCTCGCAGGCTGGCCGGCCCAGCCGGGTCCAGCAGAACGCTCTGTACGTCGAATCCGCGCGGGTCACTGGCGGGCTCGATCACCGAGTTCCGTCCGGCCGCGACCGCCAGGCCGGAGCACGCCGAGAAGGCCAGCGGCCGCCCGGTCAGCAGATCAGCGACGGTCCCGGCCGCCCGGGTGCGCAGTTGCCCGCCATTCACGGTGATCGCCGGACCCTGACCGCAGCCAAGCCGCACCGGCTCCGAGGCGGCTGCACTCAGCGGCCGGACGCCGGGGATCTGCACCTCCGACACCTGCACCGGCAGCTGTGATGGCGTGAACGCGAGAGTCAGCGCGCTGGTCCGCAAGGCGGGCCTGAACGTCAGCCGCCCTGACCGACCGATAATGCCGCCGCGCAGCTGGCCGCCTGAGCCAGTGACCAGCACGCGCGTGATGGCGGACGCGCCCGGCGGCCGGACGATGGTGATGCCGGGCAGCGTCCTTAGGCCGTGCCAGCGAATGCTGAGCACCGGGACGGAGTCGTCCGGGCCGGAGATCCAGGTGGTGGCCGGATCGCCGTCGAAAGCGGCCGACGCCATGTCCTCGGGGTCGGCCGTGGCCGACGACGAGGCCGTGACCTGAGGCTGACTGCCGCGGTAGGCGTCGTGAGCCGCGAGCCGGGTGCTGGTCAGGACGGCCAGGCCGGACAACGTGGCCGGATAGCCGCGCGCGACGGTGAACTCCTGATCGAATCCGTACTGCTCCTCGGTCGGCTTGACCAGGCTCGGGTTGCAGGTCCAGCGAACCGACGTCAGCATGCAGCCGGACGGCTGCGGCTCGGCCTTGGCCAGCAGGACCGAAGGCCGCACGGCACGGGGCAGCGTCACCTCGGGAGCGTCGATAGAGCGGCTGGCCGTTACCCCCGGAACTGCGATCTCGGAGATGCCCGCCTGCGCTCCGGTCAGGCTGTAGCCGTCGGCGGCGACGCCGGTGACGGTAATGCGCAGCCAGCTGCTGGCCCCGGCCGGCACCCGCAGCGGCTGCGACGCCGGCGTCTGCCGCACGGCCTGGCGGAGGCTCCCGGCCGCTGTCTGGACGCTGACCCCGGTGACCGCCGGCCCGACCGAGGCCGAGTCAGCGAACGCCACGTGAATGACTCCGGGGTTCTCCGGCCGGCTGAAGTCAATGCGCAGCCACTGGCCGGCCGGCCCGGTCAGGCTGCCCGATTCCCACCTGGTGGCCGGGTTGCCGTCAACCGCCGAGAACGGGCTGAGGCCCGTCGCGCTCTGCCCGGGCAGCGCCGAGATTCCGGCCCCTGACGATGAGGCGGTGACGTTCGCGATGCCGTGATACTGCGCGACGGCCAGATCCGGCAGCCAGGACGGCTCCAGGTAGTCATCGGCCGCCTCGAACGTGCTGGCCGGATCCTGAGCGGTCAGCGTCTGCGAGTAGTCGATCCTGATCTCACCGAAGTTCCGCACGATTCGCCGGAGCGAGTCGGTAATCACGTACCGCCGGGTAGCCAGCGCCGGCGCATCGGAGTTGAGCAGGACCGGCCGGTTGGTCAGCACCCCGGCGTCGGCGAGGTTCAGTACCGACTCAGGCGCTCCGTAGACCCGGATCGCTGCAGCCGCCGGGACAACCGAGGCAACCGGCTGTGCGCCGCTGACCCGGAAGATCTCGACCGGCGGGAACGGGGTGTCAAAGTTGCTGGTCGCGTTGTCGGGCAGCGAGCTTCCGTCCGGATACGAGCCGAACTGCGCCACCTTCGTCAGGCCGGGCGATGAATACAGAGCATCAAGGACCCTGGACGGCCAGGCCCCGTACAGGTCGCTGCGCAGCAAGTCGTTCCGCACCACGATGTAGCGGACGCCGAGCCCGGCGAGCAGCTGGGTGAGCCCGGCAGAGCCGTCCCCGGCCTCGATCCGCTGGTCGACGGCGGCCACGATCCTGGTGTTGCCGGCCGAGCCGGTAACGGCCAGCTGCGAGGCGGCCCAGTTGCCGGGGAAGAGGGCCTCCAGCACATCGTCCATAGGCCGGCCCCACTCGTACTCGCCGAAGCTGGCGCCCGGCACGGCCAGCACGGCCTGGTTCCCGGCGTGCGCGGTCAGCCAGCTGGCCGCGGTTGTCCAGTAGCCGGGAACGGCCGGAAAAGCGCCGTCCGCGGACAGCCCCGCGGCCGCGGCCGGAAAAGCCAGGCCGGCCAGGCAGCACGCGGCCAGCAGGGCAGCTGCCGCCCGGACGCGCGGGAACCGCAGGCCGGCCAGCAGCTGGGCCAGTCCCAGCGCCAGCGGCAGCCGGATCAGCGGGTCGAACTTCCTGACGTTGCGCAGCGGCGCGAGCGGGCCGTTGATGATGTGATCGACGAGTCCGGCGGTCGGATTGCCCAGGCTGCTGACGTAGCCGCTGGCCATGAGGATGATGCCGATCAGTACGGCGCAGAGCAGGAACCGGCGCTCCGGCATCCGGCGGCTCGCCAGCCCGCCGAGGCCGAGCGCGGCCACCAGGCCGGTGAGGACGGTCGGCAGCACAGTGGTCGAGATCTCGAAGCCAGCCGGCCACCAGGGCATCCCGTTGACGGACAGGTAGGTGGTCCAGTCCTGCGTGCCGCGCAGGATGTCGGACAGGCTGGTCACGGACGTGGTGACGGCGGCGCTCTCCGAGTACGGCAGGATCGAGACCCCGTACCTGCCGAGAATCAGCAGCGGGATCGTCCACCACAGGGTCGCCAGCGCGGCGAGCGGCAGCCACCAGGCCAGGACCCGCCAGCGCGACCAGGCCCGCTGGCCGGTCAGCACGTAGATCACCGCCAGGCTCAGCGCTCCGAGCACGGCCGCGGCGTTGATCCCGCCGCAGAGCGCGACGGCCGCCGCCGACTGCGCGCCGGCCCGGAGCTTCTGCCCGCGGTCCAGGTCCTGGCCCTGCCGCAGCAGCCGGACGAGCGGGATGAGGATGAGCGGCAGGACGGCTGCGGGCAGGTACTCGCTGGAATTGATGCCCATCAGGCTCAGCGCGCTCGGCGACAGCGCGTAGCCGAACCCGGCCGCGATTCGCGTTGCCGGGGTACCGATGCGAAGGCGCGCGCCCAGCCGGACGGTGCCACCGAATGCCATGACGAACACCGCGGTCAGCCACAGCCGCTGCACGACCCAGGCGGGCAGCGCGATCAGCTTGCCCAGGAGGTAGAACGGGCCCATCGGGAAGAAGTAGCCGACCGCCTGATTCTGCAGCTGGCCGAACTGCGCCGGATCCCACAGGTGCAGCGCGCGGTCAAGGAATCCGGCCGGGTCGAGGGCCATGTCGATCTTGGTATCGGCGATGATGCTGCCGGGCCGGGTCGCGAAGGCCAGCACGGCAAGGGCCAGGCAGCAGCCGGTCAGCCAGAGTGCGTGCCGCAGCCGCTCATCGATGTCGGGGTGCGGTCCGCCGGGCGCCGGCGGCGCGGCCGCCCGCCATTTCTGCTGCGGACGCTCGCGGGCCGGGCGCTGCCCTGCCGGTACGGGCCCGGGGGCATCGATCATGACCGGGCCCCCGCCGGCTGTCCGCGCGCGCAACCGGGCGGGCGGGCGCTGCGCCGCGGGCTCACCCTCGGACCGGCGCCGCGGGCGATGGCTGACTGGCGAGGGACGCGACCAGGGTCCCGATGCTGACTGAGCTGACGCAGACATCCGGGCCGCCGCCGAGCAGTCTCGCGGTCACGACGCTGCCCGCGCCTGGCGCCGGAATCCACGCGGTGTGCGCGCCAGCCGGAAGGCTGACCTCGTGGGTGGCGCCGCTGAACTGCACGGCTAGCGTGGCGGCCGGGCCGCTGTAGGCGACACTCATCTCCCACCCCCAGTCCCACAGCCGCCCGTGCAGCGGGATCGCCACGCCCCGTGAGCTCACCTGCCAGCAGCCGCGGCCGGCGGCAGGCGGGCGCACCGTCGCCCCGTAAATGCCCGCCGACCGCCACAGCCTGCCCTCGCCGTCAACGATCATCAGGTTGCGGTACACGCCGTCCGGCGCCGTCAGCCAGCGCAGCCGGGCCGACGCCGGCGCGAGCGGGCCAATCACGCGCCCGGTGTAGGCGTAGGGGCCGAAGACACCGCCCTCGACGAACGACGGGACCTGCGTGTCCACGATCGCCGTGCCCGCTGGCGCGGTGGCGATGCCAGGCCCGGGCCGTTGCGATATAGGACGCGCCGGCCGCGCTGCCGGTCGCGTGCTCGTAGTTCAGGTACGACCAGGACGATCCGGCCAGGAACAGCGCCATCACGGCCGCCACGCTGACCTGGCGCAGCAGCCGGGGCGGCCGGTCGCGGTAGGCATTGTCCTCGCCCGCGGCCGGCAGGAATGCCAGGCCTGCGCAGACCGCCAGGACCGGCAGGCTGTCAGCCAGATAGTGCAGGTCACCGCCGAGAATAAAGGTGGGGATGCCCAGCCCGACCCGGCCGGTCGCGAGGGGCACCACCGCGCTGACGAAGATCCAGCCGGCCAGGATCGCCCAGGCCCGCCAGGCATGCCGCCGGTACCACAGGCTGGCCAGGATGATGAGGGCGGCGACCGACCAGGAAACCTGGGTCAGCGGCGGCGACTCGGCCGCGAAAGCGTAGTCAGCCCGGACGGCACCCGACGCGACCGCCGTCCAGTGCCAGGGCCCGCCGAGTGCGCTGGGCACGAAGCTGACCCGCAGCAGATCCGACACCATGCCGAGCACGCTGGAGAACTGGCCGGGCTTCACCGGCTGCCCGTCGGAGGTGTGCAGCTGCCGGAGGAATACCAGCGCATAACCACCGGCCAGAACCAGATACAGCACGAAACCGCGCCAGTACCGCCGGACCGTGGCGCCCATGGCCTGCGGCCACCGGCCTGGCAGGAGGAAGGCCGACGTCAGGGCCAGCAGCAGTACCGGGATGAAGATGTCGACTTCATCGAACAGCAGGCCGAAGGCGATCCAGGCAGCGGCGGCGACAGCGTGCCGCAGCCGCCCGCTGCGGACGTAGTGCACCTGCGCGGTCACTGCCATGAGGATCGCCAGCTGAGTCGGCAGCCACTGCAGCGTCGTCGCCCAGAACGTAAGTCCCGGCAGCATGATCGGGCAGAACAAGTAGACGGCGAGCGGGATCAGAATCGCGGGCCTGCTGCCGATCAGGGTGCGCAGCAGGCGGAGCAGGGCCAGGCCGGAGGCAGCCACAATGGCCAGGTTGACCGCCCCGGCCAGGGTCCAGTCGTACAGCGAGACCCGGGCCAGCACCCAGGTGAGCACCAGGCTGCCCGGCATGAAATGGCCGCCGTACATGGTGCCGGCAAACTGCCAGCCCAGCGGATTGCGCAGGGCCCAGTCGAAGAGCACGAAGTCGTCCTGGCGGAAGTAAGCGTGCGCGAGCACGAGCCCTTCCACATAGAGCTGCGCGGCGATGACAGCCACGGCAGTGATCGTCACCCAGTTCGCGCGCAGCCAGGCGACCGCCTCGCTAGGCTCGCCGTGCGCCGCGTGGGCATGCAGGTGGTCGACCTGAGTCACCGCGGCACCCGGCGCCTGCCCGCGATTATGGGTGCCTTCATGCCGGTAGACTACCGAAATTCCGCTCATGAGCTGGGCTGATAGGCAGGAGCCGAGCAGATGCCTGACCAGCGCACCCGGCCTGGTGCGACCGCCGGACGTCCGGCCCGGCTGACCGGCTGGGGCCGGATCGCGCCGACCATCGCGCGGGTCGCGGAACCCGCGACGCCGGGCGAGATTCGCGAGCTGGTCGCGGCCGCGCCACCGCGCGGCGTGATCGCGCGCGGCCTCGGCCGCAGCTACAACAACGCCGCCCAGAACGGCGGCGGGTCTGTCCTGGTGACGACCAGGCTGAACCGGATAACCGAGTTTGACCGCGAGTCGGGCTCGGTCGTGTGCGAGGCCGGCGTCAGCCTGGAGCAGCTGATGATCGCCGCACTCCCGGCCGGCTGGTTCGTTCCGGTCTCCCCCGGCACCCGCCAGGTGACCATCGGCGGCGCTATTGCCGCCGACGTGCACGGCAAGAACCACCACCGGGCCGGCAGCTTCGCCCGCCATGTGCGCTGGCTCGACCTGCTACTGCCGAGTGGTGAGGAAGTCCGGGTCACCCCGGACGGCGGCGGCACGCTGTTCTGGGCGACGGCAGGCGGAATGGGACTCACCGGCATCATCCTGCGGGCGTCGCTGCAGCTGACCAGGGTCCAGACCGCCGCCATCCTGGTCGACACCGTCCGGGCCGCCGACCTGGATGAGGCCATGTCGTGCCTGCAGGAAGCCGACGGCCGGTACGGCTACACCGTGGCGTGGCTG
Source organism: uncultured Actinomycetota bacterium (assembly GCA_963818995.1). GTDB lineage: Bacteria > Actinomycetota > Actinomycetes > Streptosporangiales > Streptosporangiaceae > JAJYUU01. The sequence continues at coordinate 233,184 of CAWFUM010000019.1, forward strand.
GACTGCCTCGCCACCGGCGCCCGGCTCGGCCGCTCGGTGGTCACCAGCGGCGACTTCGCCGCGCTCGCGGACCTGCCTGCCGCCGATCGCGGCGACCCGCTGTCGTTCCGGCCGGCGGCCCGCCTCCGCGCTCCGGCAGCCTGCCCTCCGGGCCTGATCAACCGCTTCTCCGTCGCGCTCGGCAACGAGGCCTGGTACCGCAAGGCACCGCGGCGCCGTACCGGCGAGCTCCAGTCCATCGGCGCTTTCTTTCATCCGCTCGACGGCATCAGGAACTGGAACACGGTCTACGGCCCCGGCGGATTCCGCCAGTATCAGTTTGTCGTCCCGTTCGGCCAGGAGCAGGTGCTGCGCCGGGTACTGCAGCAGATCAGCGCCGCGCGCGCGCCGTCCTTCGTCACGGTGCTGAAGCGCTTCGGCCCCGGCGACGACGGACTGCTGTCGTTCCCGCTGGCCGGGTGGACCCTGGCGCTGGATTTCCCGGCCCGTACGCACGGCCTCGAGGCGCTGCTCGCCCGGCTGGACGAGCAGGTGGCAGCGGCCGGCGGCCGCGTCTACCTGGCCAAGGACTCCCGCGCCAGCGCGGAGATGATCGCCGCGATGTACCCGGGCCTTGACGACTTCAGGAAACTGCGCGCCGAGCTTGACCCCGGCCGGGTGCTCAACTCCGACCTGTCCAGGCGCCTGCGGCTCTGAGTCCGTCAGGCCGCCCCGGCATTACAGGCCCGCGATGAACAAGACCAGCCAGGCAACCTCGCAGCCCCATGATCAGGTCGCGCACTGGCCACGTGCCAGCTGCGCAGCCGCAGGCTGGGCTCGCTGACTGCCCACAGCACATAGGCCGCCAGCATGATGACCGACAGGGTCCGCTGGGCCGCCCGCAGGCCGGTCGCCGAGTACGAACGGAGAACCGGGCGGTGGGCGGCACCGTTCCCGCCCAGATGATGCAGCTCGACGGATCGCTTCGCGATCGCCACCAGCAATGCGCCCAGGCTGCAGACCAGCAGGAACCAGCCGGACGGCGGCACGTGCGTGGCGATGGCGCCGCCGACGGCGCGCAGCACGAAACCAGTGGCGACCAGGATGAGCTCGGCCGCCCGTACGCCAGACCCTCGTCCCGGCCCAGCGACGCGCCGGCCAGCGGAGCCGCGAACACCAGCAGGTTCTTCGGCCACTGCTGCGGCCTGGCCGTCCTGACCACGGCGCCGAGCCAGGCCGGCCAGCGCGCCCTGACCGCGCTGACGGAGCCGTCCGCCGGCGTCACCCCGGTCACCGGCGGCTCGCCAATCCGGCCGCGCCGGCCAGCGGATGGCTGGCTAGCCCGGTTCCGCGATCCGGCCGTACCGCGGCGCCGACGAGGTCAGCCAGCTCGGCCGCGCTGTGGTCCCAGTCGAAGCGAGCCGCCCACTGGCGGCAGGCCCGGCCGATCTCGTCGCGACGGCGAGGGTCGGCGAGCTCGGCCAGCGCGCTCTGCGTCACGTCCTCGATCCGCTGCCCGGCCCGGACGAGCCAGCCAGTCTCACCCGGCCGCACCGCATCGCGCAGCCCGTCGACGTCGTAGGCGACGGTCGGGACTCCCAGCTGGGCCGCTTCCAGCACGCACAGGCCCCATCCCTCGCCCTGAGAGGTGTTCAGGTGGACGACCGAGGACGCCACGATCGCGCGCTTGGCCGCCTCGGGCAGATAGCCGTGCAGCCGGACGGCTCCGGCCAGGCCCCGCCGCGCCGCCTGCGCAGCCAGCGACTCGGTGCCGGGGCCGCGGCCGACGACCTCGACGGTGACGCCCGCCTGCCGCAGCCTGGCCGCGACGTCGAGCAGTCGCTCCGCCCGCTTGTGCGCGACGATCCGGCCGACCCAGCTGACCGTGACCGGCCGCTCCCCCGCTCCGCCGGCCGGGGCGACGCCGGCCGCTTCGGAGGCCGGCTGCTTCCGGCAGCGGCCGCAGTCCGTTGGGGATGATGCGGATGGGCCCGGTCCAGTGCAGTCGCCCGGTCATCGCGTCCGCCGTTGACTGCGACACCGCGATGCACAGCTGACGCCGGTAGGCCCGTCGCGCGACCTTGCCTTCCAGCAGCCGTCCGATGGCCGCGGCGAGCGGCGGGAAGTGCAGGCCGAACTGCGCGTCGTGGACGTGATGCATGACGCAGAACACCGGCACTCGCCGCGGCAGCACCCACGGGGTGAAGAACGGGATCCCGTTCTGGCAGTCCACCACGGCGTCGAACTGGCGGCGGCGCAGCAGCAGCCAGCGCAGGACCTGCGGGTAGACAGTGAACCGGCCGCCAGTCCTGACAATGTCGATGCCGTCCCTGCGCTCGGCTGCCGTCTGCCCGGCCGCGCGCGCGGTCAGGTACAGGACGCGGGCGCCCCGGCGGAGCAGGCCGCTGGCCATTTCCCAGGCGTAGGTCTCGGCGCCGCCGGCATCCGGATGCCAGGGATCCCGCCAGTTCACGATCGCGATCCGCAGTCCGGCTACCGTGGCCTGTCCGCCCGGCGGCTCTGTTAGCGCCGCAGTCAGCGGTTCGGTCAGCGGCCCGGTGAGTGGCTGAGTCACGGGCCCGCTCACGGCTGTCCGGCCGAACCGAGGGCGGTCGCGGCCCAGGCCGTTCCCGCGGCGCTCACGGCGTCGGCATCAGGCCTGGCCGATGGCCGCATCCGCACGGCCAGCCAGATCCTGGCGATCTCGGCGAACACCGGCACCGAGTGACGCCCGGCCGAGAACGTGGAGCCGGGAATGTCCCGCCAGTGCACCGGAATCTCGGTCATGTCCGCGCCGAGCTGCCGGCAGCGGGCAATGAGCTCGACGTCGAACGCGAACCCGGTCGCGGTCAGGTCGGCGGCGGCCCGCCGGGCGACCGGCCCGGCGAAGAACTTGAAGCCGCACTGGGTGTCTTCCGGGCCGCGGGCGACCAGCCAGGCCGCCCGGCGGAACACCGCGGCTCCCGCCCGGCGGACCAGGCTGTGCCGCGCTTCCACCACCGACGCCGGATGGGCACGCGACCCGATGATCACCTGGCGCCCGGCCAGCAGCAGGCCGAGCGCGGTGTCGAGAGCCGACAGGTCGGCGGCCATGTCGGCGTCGCAGAAACCGACATAGGGAGCGCGGCTCGCCAGCAGGCCGGCCTGCACGGCTGCACCCTTGCCCGGCCGCTCGCACCTCAGCAGCCGCACTGGTACCTGCCCGTCCGGCCAGTCGCGCACGAGCTGCGCGGTTGCGTCGGTGCTGGCGCTGTCAACGACGAGAATCTCGACGGCGAGCGGCAGGCCGGCCGACTGGTCGCAGAGCCGGGCGAGGCCAGCAGGCAGCCGCGCTTCCTCGTTGCGCGCGGGAACGATGATCTGAAGCCACGCGGTCTGCGCGGAACTGATCTGGGTCACGGCATGCGATCGGGCCGCGGTCGGTCTAGCGCTGACCGTAGTTGTACAACTGCGTGTTCGCGGGCTTGCCGTTGGCAACCCCGGACAGCAGCGCGCCCGTCCCCAGGCCGGCACCAACTGCCAGGACAGCACCAATCGCCACCGCGACGAGCAACGCTCTCATGGGCCTCTCCTTCTGATGCTGGCCGTCAGCGTAGCGCCAGTCACGACAAGAAGGCCGTAATCGGCGAAAGTATCACTAACGCCAGTAAGCCGCTGGTCTCGCGCCCGCGGCTCAGCCGGGCACCTGATACACGACCAGGCCCGAAGCGGAGAACACGACCGGGCAGCCCGGCAGCCGGGAGCGGAACGGCAGGCGGCCGGAGCCGAATCCGCTGTCCACGATCACGTACCGGTAGCCGTCCGCGCGCAGCAGGCCGGTCAGCGGAGCGGCTGAGGTGACAGCGCCGCTGATCGCGATCGCCTGCGGATCCTCCGGCGGGATCCGCGCTGATCCGACCGTGACGCCGTCGGTCCCGATCACCTGCCGGTCGAGTAGCCGCGGCCAGGGATCGAGCAGCGTCTCGTCGTGGTTCCAGCCGTACTGCCGGTACGCCGCCCAGGGCAGCAGCAGTGCGAATCCGGGGTGCGCGTCGGCGTTGATCAGCTGCCGGGCAGCCAGCCACGCCGCCGGGTACTCAACCGGGCGCAGGCGGCCGGCCGCGCCGAAGGCCAGGCCGGGAAGGAACAGGACTGGCATGGCCATGATCCCGACCGCGAGCACGGCCCGCGCGTCGGCAACAGCCCGCGGGCGGCCGATCCGCTGCGCGGCGGCGACGACGAGGCCGAGGCCGACGGCCTCAGCGAGTGCCAGCGGGGCGGCGAACTGCTGGCCGTCGCGCAGGACCGCGAAGCCGGGCCACAGCCCGATGAGCGACCGCAGCAGATCCTGGCCGGCCGTGACGGTTCCGAGCAGCGCGAGCACCAGGCCGGCCGCGGCGGCCGGGCCGAGCCCCGGCCACCGCCCCCGGCCGAGCAGCAGGAAGCCGGCCAGCGCCAGCGCGGTCAGCAGCAGCCACGGGTAACAGCCGGGACCGGCGTATCCGGCCGGAACCGTCTGCGCGTTCCAGGCTCCGCCGAGCATCAGCACGCTCCCGGCGGCGCCGAACGGGGTGTCGGCCCTGGCCGCGAACGCGGCCACGCCGGCCGGGCCGGTCACCACGTGCCTGGTCAGTGACGGGATCAGCCAGGGCAGGCTCATCACCGCGAGCACGGCCAGCGTTACCGCGGCCAGGGCGAGCCTGACCCGCGCGCTTCCGCGCTGCCAGCTCGCGGCCGGTACCGCCACGAGCGCCGACACGGACATCGCCGCAAAGCCGCCGATCGCGGCCGGCCCGAGGGACACGGCGAGCCGGAGCGCGCGTCTCCCCAGGCTGACGGCGGGCCTGGTCATGACCGCGAGCACGAAGGGCAGGCCGGCGTAGCCCAGCAAGAGCGCCCACTGACCGAGGATCAGCCGCTCGGCCACGAACGGATTCCACGCATACAGCACGCCAGCGGCCAGCCGGGCTGGCAGCCGCTCGGCTCGCAGCAGCCGGGCCGCCCCGGCGCAGGCCAGGGTGAAGATCGCGAGCAGCAGCAGCTTCTGCACGAGGTCCGCGGGCAGCGCGCGAGCCAGCGCGGCCACCACCGCATCGCTCGGTACCGCACGGGGCAGCACTCCGGCGGTGCCGAGAACGGCCGCGTTGAACGGCGGGTGCGGCACGAACACCATGTCGTAGCTGAGCAGGTAACCGGGCCCGATCCCCGGACCGAGCGCGAGCACTCCGAGCAGCAGGCCGGCCGCGGCCGGGGCCAGCCGGCCCGCAACGCCCGCGCGGCGCCACCGCGGCCGCGGCGTCCGGCCGTCAGGCGCAGTTGGCGGCCCGATCGCCCGAGTCTGCTCCGTCATTGCCGCCTGAGTGTAGTTTGCGCAGGCAGGCCGAGGGCTAGGGACGGATCGGACCGCTGATGGTCACCGCCGGCAGCGCGGCCTCGTAGCGCGCGAGGTCGGCCTCGCCGTCCGGGCCGACCGAGCCAGCCAGCGCGACCGCGTGCCTGAGCATGTCCGGCCAGGTCCAGCCAAGTGCGATACCGGGAACGAAGCCCGCCACGAGCGCGTCACGGAAGCCGGGGACCTGGTCCGTGCTGTCCGCCTGGGGATCCGTCGAGTCCGCGCGCCATTGGCCGTCCGCGGTGCTGACCCGGACGCCGCTCCCGGCCGGCAGCACGACCGAGAGCACGTCCGGGAGCTCCGGCTCCAGCGCTCCGGCCGTCAGGTCCCCGATCACGAGCGCGGGACCGCGGGCGGCGGCGTGCCGCAGCGCGCTTCCGGCAGCGTCCAGGATCACCGGCACCCCGGCGCCAGTGGCGTAGCTGGTCAGCGAGCCGTACGTCTCAGCCGGAAGCCCGGCGGGCAAGGTGCCGCACAGCACGACCGCGGTCGCCCCGTCCAGCAGAGCCCGGTAGTCGCCTGCCAGCCGCCGAGTTCCTCGGTGGTGATGTAGGGCGCGGGTTCCCCGAACTGCGTTACCAGGCCCGACGATGCGTCCGCGACCTCAACGACCCGGCGGGATTCGGCGCTGATCCTGGTGAACTGCGTCGCCACGCCGGCCCTGGCCAGCTCAGCCCTGATCAGCTCGCCGGCTGATCCGCCCGCCAGCCCGGCGGCCACGACATCGTGCCCGAACGTGGTCAGCAGCCTGGCCACGGCCAGCCCGCGATCGCCGGCCTGATACGCGACGGCGCCCACCGGGTTGGCCCGGCCAAGCTCGATCCGGTCGGCGGCGTAACGCACCTGCAGCGACGGGTTGAGCGTCACGGTGACGATCACCCGCCAGCCTCGCCTGCCACCTCCGCGGCCAGCAGCGCGCCGAGTTCCCAGCACGCCTCCAGGTCAGCCCGGCCCGGCGAGCCGGTGACGGTGACCGGCGGCCTGACCGCCCGCCAGTGCAGGCCGGCCGCAATGGACTCCACCGCCCGCACCGCGCCGCCGGCGTCGCTGCCGCCGTGCACGTACAGGCCGTACGGGCGCGACTTGGTCGCCTCCAGGCACGGATAGTAGATGCCGTCGAAGAAGTGCTTGAGCGCGCCCGACATGTAGCCGATATTCGCCGGGGTGCCGAGCAGGTAACCGTCGGCGGCGAGTACGTCGGCCGCGCCGCGCGGTAAGGGCCGGCCGCACCACCACCTCGACGCCGTCGATCTCGTCCGTTCGCGCGCCGCTCACGACGGCCTCGAACATCGCCTGGACCGCGGGCGACGGCGTGTGGTGGACGAGCAGGAGCCTGGTCATTACCGCAGAGCCTAAATGGCGGGCTCGGTGGCCGGCCGCGGGCGGTGGCCGGCCGCGGGAGCAAGCCGGCCTCGTTCCCGCTCTGGTCGTCCTGGTCGGCTACCGTGGCCGGATGCGTTCCGCAGCCGCGTTCCGGGTCCCGCTGGCCATCGGGCTGGACGCCTGCGGCGTGCTCGCATTCGTGATCATCGGCCGGCACACGCACGGGCACGGCGACAGCGTGGCCGGAGTCTGGCAGACCGCCTGGCCGTTCCTGGCCGGCCTGGCCGCCGGGCTCGCCGCGGTGCGGGCCTGGCGGCGGCCCGCCGCCATCCGGCCGTCGGGCCTCGGAGCCTGGGCTGGCGCCGCGGGTGCCGGCATGGTGATCCGCGTGCTGGCCGGCCAGGGCACCGCAGCCGCGTTCATCGTCGTGACCTTTGTCTTCCTCGGCCTGTTCCTGCTCGGCTGGCGTGTCCTGCTGGTAACCGCTCGGCACTTCCGCCCCACCGGCCACGCCCGTTCTGTGCGGGGTTGACTGGCCCGGCGGGCATGACCGCATACTCCTAGCAAGGCCTGTTGCCGGCCGTGGCTGGCAGCTTGCTCGGACGGGAGGCGCCAGGCTGATGCGGCACCCTCGCCGGAGCGCGGTCGCCCTCGCAGCAGCTGCCGTCGCCGCCCTGGTGACCTGCCTGGCTGGCTGCGGCGCACCGGGCTACACCTACGCCGCTGACAGCACTGATCACGCCTATTTCAAGGTGCCGGCCGGCTGGCTTCAGGTGAGCCCGACCGCGGTGCAAGACGTGCAGGCAGGTTTGCTCAGCCAGTCAGCGGCGGGCCCGGCCGGCGGCGCCTTCGCCTGGTCCCGCGCGTACACGCCGGCGTCCGATCCGTCGGTCAACGAGCTGCTGACCGGTTCGCAGACTCCGGTCGTGTACGCCAGCGTGCAGGATCTGGGCGCGACCCTGAGGTCGGAGCTGTCCTTCGACTTCATGCGCGACCTGCTGTTCCCGGTCACCTCGCAAGCGCGCCAGGAGGCCACCGCAGCCGGCGAGAAACTCGCCGGGTTCAACCTGGTGGCCAGCACGATGATCACCGGCAGCGACGGCGTGCGCGGCATCAACGAGCTCTTCGAGTACGACATCGGCGGGCAGCCCGACGCCTTCGACCAGACCGTGCTGACCAACGGGCCGACGACCAAGCTCTACCTGCTGCTCGTGCAGTGCTACCAGAGCTGCTTCGTCTCCCACGAAGCCCAGATCAAGACCGTCGTGGACTCGTTCACCGTGCGAGGTTCGTGATGTCACAGCCGCTGCCAGCGCCACCGCCACCCCCGCCACCGCCGCCACCGCCGCGCGGGCGCGCCCGCCGGGACGGGCGCCGGTCCTCCGCCCGGGTCAGGACCGGGCGGCCGGGCCGGCGGCCGCAGGCCCTGTGGGACCGGCTCAAGTTCAGCGTGCTGCTCGTCGGCCTGTGGTTCGTCGCCGTCTGGTATCAGATGTCACTCAACCCGGTTCTCGGCTTCGGCGACGCCGCCCGCCAGCAGCTGCAGGTCGGCTCCGGCATCGGCCGCTGGCTCGCGCTGCTGCTCGGCCTGGAAGTCCTGCGTCAGCTCAGCTACCTGCTGGCCGAGCACTGGCGGCTGTATTACCGGGTGTCGTCCGGCGTGTTCGGCCGCGGCGATCAGGTCACCCACCAGATGAGCGACTACACCCGGTTCCGGCTGTCCCGCGCGATCAAGTGGCTGGTCGTGATCGCCATCGTGGCGATCATCCTGGGCCTCGTCTACCACACCACGCCCGTCCAGGGCCTGTTCAACGCCCCGGCCTCGATCTATCACGCGCTGCCCGTCATCCTGTACGCGGCCGCCATCATGCTGCTCGGGATCAGCCAGTTCGCCGCGATCTTCTGGTTCCTGTCCCGCGGCGGCGTGGACGTGTACTACCCCGGTGATGTCACCACCAGGTTCAGCGACGTCTGGGGCCAGGATCACGTGCTCGCCCGGGTGCAGGAAAACATCCTGTTCCTTGAGGACCCCGAGTCCATCGAGGATCACGGCGGATTCGTGCCCGGCGGGATCCTGCTCTGGGGGCCGCCGGGGACCGGCAAGACGCTGATGGCTGAGGCGATGGCCGGCGAGACCGGGAAGCCGTATGTCTTCGTCGATCCCGGCGCGTTCATCAACATGTTCTTCGGCGTCGGCGTCCTCAAGGTGAAGTCGCTGTTCCGGCGGCTGCGCAAGCTCGCGGTGCGCTACGGCGGCGTCATCGTCTTCTTCGACGAGGCCGACTCGCTCGGCAGCCGGGGCGGCGGCACCGGCGGGGCGGCCGGGGGCGGCCGGGCCGGTCACGACCGTCAGCCGGGCCCGGCTGACCTGTTCGCGGCCTGCCACGGCTTCAGCTACCTGGCGCCGGACACGCAGTCCGCGCTCTACGCCCGCGCGCTGCGCGACGGTGCCGCCGCTGATCCGGCGCCCCGGCGGCCCGGCCGCTTCCGGCAGATGATCCCGACCGGCATGAACAATGGCGGCGGCATGGGCACCCTGCAGGCGCTGCTCACCGAGATGTCCGGCCTGAAGAAGCCGCGCGGGTTCGTCAACCGGGTCGTCAGGCGGACGCTGGGCATGCGCCCGAAGCCACCGCCGAAGTACCGCATCCTCATCGTGATGGCGACGAACATGCCGAGCGCGCTGGACGAGGCGCTGCTGCGGCCAGGCCGGATCGACCGCATGTACCGGGTCGGCTATCCGTCCAAGGAAGGCCGGAAGCGGACCTACGAGGGCTACTTCGGCAAGGTCAGCCACGATCTCACCGGGGACCAGCTTGACCATCTGGCCACGATCACGCCCTACGCCACCGGCGCCACGATCAAGGACCTGGTGAACGAGTCGCTGATCGTCGCGCTGCGGGACAACCGGACGACCATTACCTGGGCTGACGTGCTGCGGGCCAAGCTGGCCAAGAGCGTCGGCCCGTCCGAGGGGGTCGAATACATCGAGCGCGAACGGCACGCCGTCGCCTTGCACGAGGCCTGCCACGCGGTCATCAGCTACCTGGTGCAGAAGCGGAATGTCATTGACACCGCCACCATCCAGAAGGGTGCCGACTATCTGGGCTTCGTGAAGCCCATCCCGATTGAGGAGCAGTTCACCTCGTGGCGCAGCGAGTACGAGGCCGACATCATGGTGAGCCTGGCGTCGCTGGTCGGGGAGCGGATGTTCTTCGACGGCGACTCCAGCTCGGGCGTCTCCGGGGACCTGCAGAACGCCACCACGATCGGGCTGGCGATGGAAGGCCTGTGGGGCATGGGCGGCCAGTTCGGGTCCTATGCGGCGACCAAGGCGCCCTACGATGCGCACCCGGTCGCTGACGGCAATGACCGGAACGTCCTGGAGACAGTGTTCGGCCAGCGAGTCGAGGCTAACCTGGCCACGCTCGCCGAGCGCACCGGCGCCCTGCTGACCGAGAACCGGGCCAGCGTGCTGGCCGTCGGCCACGCGCTCGAGCTGTACAAGACCATCAGCGGCCAGGACGTGACCGCGATCATCAACGGCGAGCCGGGGCCGGTGGTGGACGGTCGCCCGTATCGTCAGCCTGACTTCGCGGCCGAGCTTGAGGCATATCACCTGCGGGCGGTGTCCGCGCACGGCGGCGACCGGAGTGTGCCGCTGCCGGTTCCGGTGCCGCGGGCAGTGCCCGAGCTCAGTGTCCATCCGGCCATCCCCGAGCACCGGGCGGAGCCGGGCACGGCGGCCCAGGAGCAGTAACCGGCCGCCGTCGCGCGGCGAATCATGACAAAACGGCTCCGGCAGTGCCGGCCGCCTGCCGCCGCGAGCCGCGGGGAAGGGTTGCCGATCCGCGCCCGAAAATGAATGGCGGCTGACCGCGCAATCAAATTCGTCCTTGTCACAGCCCTAAGCCAGGAATTAGACTGAACATTCAGTCAACGCGTTGGGAGCGCGATACCCATGGCCACGACGCAGGCCACTTCAGCTGATCCAACCGCCCCGGCTAATGCCGGGCCAGGCGGCAACCGCGGCCAACGGCGCGCATCCTGCGCCCGCACCGGCGCATCAGGCGAGGCTTCCGCTCGCCGACATCATCCGGACTCAGGAAGAGATCTTCGTCAGGCGACAGCCAGAGTCGGCCCGGCTGGCCGGTACCGCCACCAGCGCGCTGGCCGGCGGCGTGGTGTCCAGCTGGCAGATCTCCCGCCCGCAGCCGGTCTGGCTGAGCCATGGCGCCGGCTCCAAGCTCTACGACGTCGACGGCAACGAGTATGTCGACCTGCACGGCGGCTACGGTGTCTCCCTGGCCGGCCATGGTCATCCCGCGATCGTCGCCGCGGTCCGGGCCCAGGTGGAGCGCGGCACCCACTTCGCCCAGCCCACGCAGACCGCCCTTGAGTCGGCAGCGGAGCTGACCCGGCGGTTCGGCCTGCCGCAGTGGCGGTTCGCCAACTCGGGCACCGAGGCCACAATGGACGCGGTGCACCTCATGCGGGCCATCACCGGCCGTGATCTCATCATCAAGGTCGAGGGCGGCTACCACGGGCACCATGACTCCGTTCAGGTCTCGGTCTGCCCCGAGTCAGACGAGGATGACCGCGGCCCGGCCGAGCGGCCGAATAGCGTGCCGTCCAGCACCGGCATCCCGAAGGCCATCACCGACCTCACGCTGATCGTCGGCTTCAATGACCTCGACGCCGTGCGCCGCCGGCTGGACGACAATCCCGGCCAGATCGCGGGCATGATCCTCGAGCCGATCATGATGAATGCCGGGATCATCAAGCCCGTGCCCGGCTACCTCGACGGCCTGAAGGAGTTGCTGCACTCGCGCGGCGCGCTGCTCGCCTTCGACGAGGTCAAGACCGGCCTGACCGCCGGCCCGGGCGGGGCCACCGGTCTCACCGGTGTCACCCCGGACATCATCTGCCTGGCCAAGGCGATCGGCGGCGGCATCGCGGTGGCCGCAGTCGGCGGCACCCGCGAGGTCATGGACCACGTGGCCAACGGCGACTACGAGATGGTGGGAACCTTCAACGGCAACCCGCTGGCCATGGCCGCGTGCCGGGCCATGCTGACCGAGGTAGCCACTCCCGAGGCCTATGAGCGGCTGGAGAAGCTCCGGCTCCGCGCGGTCGAGGGCCTGGAGCGCGAGATCGCCAGGAACGGCCTGGACGCGCAGGTCGTGGCAGTCGGCGCCAAGGGCTGCGTCGTGTTTTCCTCGCGGCCGGTCCGCAACTTCCGTGATTTCCTGGAGGTGCGTGACTCCTACAGCCACGCCCACTGGCTGTTCCAGCACAACGGCGGGGTCTTCCTGCCGCCGTGGGGGAAGATTGAGCAGTGGCTGATGTCGGTCCAGCACGACGAGGCCGATATCGACAGGTTCATCGACAACTTCGCGACGTTTGCGGCAGCGGTTCGTCCGTAATTCAACTGAATCCGTGATCAACGTGGGCTAGGTTACACGGAAGCCCTTGCGTGTCGACGCACACTCGGACATTCTGGGCAGGAACAACGACAGTCATACGAGTCTGGCTTAACGATCAAGCGGGTCTTATCCGCCTAAAGCGCAGCCAGTATCCGGGTCACTGGAAGGCGGCGGTCGATGCACCCTCGAGAGGGCTGGCAGCCGGACGGCACCCGACGGCGGCCTGAACTCTCCCGGCGCCAGGCATTGCAGCGCGGCTTCGCGGCCGCGCTGCTGGCCGGGGGCGGCGCCGCCGTGCTCGACGCCTGCGCGCCGTACCTGGTCGGCCCCAACAACATTCCCCTGCCGCGGCCGAGCAACCCGGTGACCTGGCCGGTAACCGGCAACAAGGCGATAGCAGACGGTATTGCGCCCGAGACCGGCGCCACGCTCCAGGTCTACAACTGGGTGGCCTACATCAACCAGGCCTGCGTCAACAGCTTCGCCAAGAAGTACAACTGCAAGGTCGAGGTGACCACGTTCAACACCATGAACGAGGCCTTGTCCAAGCTGCGGAGCGGCCTGAAGTTCGACGTCCTGATGGGCGCCACCATCGATGTGCTCGGCGACCTGATCGAGTCCAAGCTGATCCAGCCGCTGAACCACAGCTATATCCCGAACATTCACCAGGCCTGGCCGGACTTCTCTAACCCTTACTACGACCGCAAGTGGCAGTACACCGTGCCGTACACCATCTACACCACCGGCATTGCCTGGCGTAAGGACAAGGTGCATGAGAACCCGTACACCATGGCCAACCCGTGGAAGCAGATGTTCTTCCAGCCCAAGTACAAGGGCAAGATCGCGATCCTGGACGACTACCGCGAGGGCATCAGCCTCGGCCTCATGATGAACGGGATCTATCAGCTCAACACCACCAGCAAGAGCCAGATTGATCTCGCCCGCCAGACCCTGCAAGACCTCAGCTCGCTTGTCGACATGCAAATCGACAACAACGACTACAGCGAAGTCCCGGACGGGCAGACCTGGATCCACCACGCGTGGTCGGGTGACATGGCCGCGGCCCCGAGTTACATGCCCAAGGGCGTGCCGGTCGAGGTCGTCGGCTACTGGTTCCCGAAAGACGGCAAGGGCCCGATCGCCAACGACACCAACACGGTGCTGCGGTCGTCGTCGAACCCGGTGCTGGCCCACCTGTTCCTGAACTACCTGCTCGACGAGCCCGTGGCCGTGGAGAACATCAGCTGGAATGGCTACATGCAGCCGCTGAACGCAATCACACCGGAGTTGCTGGTGAAGGAGCAGATCCTGCCGCCGAGCCTGATGTCGACGGCCGTGCTGCCGTCCGACTTCCGCCGCGGCATCGAGGAACTACAGCTGCCGGTCGACGCCGACGCGCTCTGGCAGCAGGCGTGGCTCGTCGCGAGCAACGGGATCTAGCATGGCCCATCTGCCGCCGGAGCAACTCGAGCACGTGCCCGACAGCGCCGCCAGGAAGCGGAACCGCCAGCAGAAGCAGCATCAGCCGAACCGGTGGTTCTGGCTGCTGCTCGCCGCGCCGGGAATGATCTGGCTGGTCATCCTGTTCGTGGTGCCGTTCTACGCGATGCTGGCGATCGGCGAGGGCAAGCTGGACCGGCAGACCGAGTCGCCGGTCGCGGTGTACTCCCCCTGGCGCTGGAGCTCGGCCAACCTCACCAACGTCTGGCACGACCTGTTCGGCTCGAACGCGTTCGTGGGCGACATCGCGTGGCGGACCATCTGGTACGTGGTGGTGGCCTCGCTGCTCAGCCTCGTGATCGCCTACCCGGCCGCGTACTTCGTGGCCCGCTTTGCCGGGCGCCGCAAAGGCCTGTTCCTGGTCCTGCTAATCGCCCCGTTCTGGATCAGCTACATGATGCGGATGCTGGCCTGGATCGACCTGCTGCAGACCAACGGCTACATCAACAAGGTGCTGTCATTCGTCGGCCTGGGCTCGCCTGACTGGCTCGGCGGCCACTGGTACACGGTGATTCTCGGGCTGGTCTACGGCTACATCCCGTACCTGATCCTGGTTCTGTACGCCGGGCTGGACCGGATCGACCCGTCGCTCATCGAGGCCGGCCGTGATCTCGGCCTCGGCCGGGCCCGCACCTTCGCCCGGGTAACGCTGCCGCTGTCCCGCCAGCCGATCCTGACCGGCATGCTCATCACCGTGCTGCCGATGCTCGGCGACTACTACACCAACCAGTTGCTGTCGGGTGCGCCGAGCACCTCGATGATCGGCAACCTGATCGAGGGTCAGCTGGCGACGCCGTCGGCCGGCCAGGGCGCGATCCTGTCGCTGATCGTCCTGCTGGTGCTGATCGTGCCGATGATCTACTACGTGGTCCAGACCAACCGGGCATCGCGGGCGGCGTCATGAGCAGCACAGCAGTCACCGAAACCGTCCAGGCCGGCCCGGCGGCGAGGTCCTCGGGCCCGCGGCTGTTCCGCAACCCGTGGCGGCATCCGTGGTTCCTCGAGGGCTTCACCTGGCTCTACCTGATCTGGTCGCTGGCGCCCATCGCGATCGCGGTGCTGTTCTCCTTCAACAAGGGCAAGTCCCAGGCGAGCTACCAGGGCCTGTCCTGGCGCTGGTACTGGGGCGACAAGGTCAACTCGATCTGGCACAACCCGCAGCTGCACAGCGCCATGTTCGAGACGCTGAAGCTGTCCGCTTACACCACGCTGATCGCGGTGCCGATCGGAGTGGCCTTCGCGCTCGGCATCAACAGGTGGCGCGGAGTGCTGCCGTCGAGCTTCAACTTCCTGATGATCCTCTCGTTCGTGGTTCCCGAGCTGATCTTCGGTGTCGCGCTGTTCTTCGTGTTCACCAAGATGCCCGGGCTGCGGGTCGTCGGCCTGGGCAACTGGGCCGAGGTACTCGGCCTGGTGACCTGGAACGTAAGCTGGCCGGCCATCATCGTCCAAGCACGCCTCGTCACCATCGGTAAACACTACGAGGAAGCCTCAGCCGACCTCGGCTGCACTCAGTTGCAGACGATGCGCCGGGTCATGCTCCCGCTGCTGACCCCGGCCATCTTCGCCAGCGCCATCCTGGTGTTCTCCGGTGTCATCGACGACTTCGTCATCGTGGATCTGCTGTCATCCAATGCCAGCAACACGCCGATGTCAGTGATCATCTACTCGACCCAGCACGGCGGCAACGGCGGCCCGGCGCTGAACGCGCTGGCAACGGTCATGCTTCTGCTGTCGTTCGTGGTGGCCGGACTCGGCTATGTCGGCTACCGGATCATGACCAGGGGCCAGCGGGTGGACGGTCAGCAGGCGCTGACGGCCATCGCCGGCGCCGAATAGCGGACCCGGACCGGGAAAGTGCGGCCGGCGACGGCTCTGCGGGCGCCGCTGCGGCATGGGGCGTGATGTTGGATCTGCAGACCTTAGCGGGGCGGCAGATCCAGCATCACGCCCCATCAGCCCCTAACGCGTTGAGCGCACGCGCGGGATCGCGAGCGCGTCGACCGCGATCGCTGCCTCCGGACCGCAAATCAGCGGGTTGATGTCCAGCGCCTCAAGCTGATCGCCGAGGTCCAGGGCGAGCTGCGACAGACCGGCGACCGCGCGGGCGATAGCAGCCTGATCCGCCGGGCAGGCACCGCGCGCGCCGTCCAGGAGTGTCGCGATCCGCAGTCCGGCCAGAAGCTGTCCGGCCTCCCCGGCTGAGACCGGCGGCAGGGCGACCGCGCGATCGGCCAGCACCTCGACGAGCACTCCCCCGGCGCCGACGACGATCAGCGGGCCAAGCTCAGGGTCGCGGACGATGCCGAGCGCCAGTTCGGTCCCGGCCGCAATCGTCTGGCAGATCAGGACCCGCGGGCCGAGCCGCCCGGCCAGGTCCCGGTAAGCAGCTGCGAGCGCGGCCCGGTCGCCGACGCCGAGCACCACGCCGCCGACATCGGACTTGTGCTCGATGTGCGGCTCATCGGTCTTCAGCACAACTGGATAGCCGACCTGGTCCGCGGCGGCCAGCGCCCCGGCTTCGTCCGTGGCTGGCAGCACCCGGGCGACGGCTATCCCGTACTGCGGCAGCAGCTCAAGCAGGCGCGCGCCGTGGGCTGCGCCGCTTGCCAGCAGGCGGCCGGCCTGGTCGCGGCGAGCCGCGGCCAGGCGCAGGCTCGGCGTGATCCGCCTCGGCGCCGGCAAACCCCGCGGGCCGCCCGGCGCCGGGCCCGTCCCCGCGGGCAGCCTGCCGCCGGCCGTGCGCCAGCAGATGCTTCATGGCCAGCAGGCCGGACCTGGTGCCCTCCAGGACCGGGACCCCCCGCGCTCGCAGCTCGCCGGCCAGCCCGGTGTCGATGACGCTGGGCAGATTGCTGAGGACTGCCAGCGGCTTCGGCGTCTGAGCGGCGACGTCCAGCAGAGCGAGCGGATAGGAATCGTCGCCGTCCAGCTCGTACACCAGGTCGACCGCCAGCGCGACCGCCTCGACGGCCGGATCGTCCGCCAGCGCGAGCAGCGAGCCGCCGAACACGTCGCGGGTGTCCGCGCCGGTGCCCCAGACGTCGAGCGGATTCGCCGGGATCAGGCCCGGGTCCAGCAGCTCGGCGAGCCGGGCCCTGGTGGCCGGGCTGATCTCCGCG
>CAWFUM010000020.1:0-65691 GCA_963818995.1 uncultured Actinomycetota bacterium
CGGGTTCCCTGGCTGGCACACCGAGTGCTCGGCCATGTCCCTGCAGTGCCTCGGCGACGTGATCGACATCCACACCGGCGGGATCGACCTGCGGTTCCCGCACCACGAAGACGAGCGCGCCCAGTCCAACTCGATCGCCGGGCACGATGTGGTCCGGCACTGGGTGCACGGCGAGCACGTGCTGTTCGAGGGCCGCAAGATGGCCAAGTCGACCGGCAACGTGGTCCTGCTGGCCGACGTGATCGCACGCGGCCTGGATCCGCTCGCCGTCAGGCTCGCCTTCCTCGAGCACCGCTACCGGCAGCAGCTGAACCTGACCTGGGACACCCTGACCGCCGCCGACGGGACCGTGCGCCGCTGGCGCGAGCAGGTTGCCGACTGGGCAGACGAGCCCAGTAAGCCGATGTGCGCGGAGTACTGGTCGCGGATCACCGGCGCCCTGGACGACGATCTGGACACGCCGGCCGCGCTGCGGGCGCTGCGCGAGCTGGCTCGGGACCCCGAGATCCCGCCGGGCTCGAAGTTCGAGACCTTCGCCGCCGCTGACCGGGTCCTGGCCCTGGACCTGGTCAGCCTGGTCGGACGACCGCGAACTCGGCCGCCGCTGCCGGACGGGGCGCAGGCTCTGCTGGCGGAGCGGGCGGCCGCCCGGGAGCGGAAGGACTTCGCGGCCTCGGACCAGCTGCGGGACGAGCTGGCCAGTCTTGGCGTGGCCGTCGCGGATACTCAGGACGGCCAGACCTGGACAGCCGGACCCCGCTCGACCTGAGCTTTCATGATCGTTGCCTGATTAGTGTTGCTATCACGCCAGTAATCCGGCATCGATCATGAAAGGCGCTCCCGATTGGCGCAACGGATCGCCGGCCTGCCTAAGAAATTAAGCAACAGATCGCCGCTGATGCGCATGAGGCGCCAGCGCATCAGCCGGCCTGCGGATCCTACGCTGGACTGACCTAGATCATTCCGGTGACGACCGAGATCATCCGCCCAGATCATCCGCCGAACGGGAGCGCCTGACCATGACGGAGACCACGCGCCGCAGCACCCGCACCCGGACCTACCTCATGTGCCCGCCGGAGCACTTCGCGGTGGACTACGCCATCAATCCGTGGATGCACCCGGACCGGCCCGTGGACGCGGGCCTGGCCATGCGGCAGTGGCGCCGCCTGGGCGAGGCTTTCGCGGGCCTCGGTCACACCGTTCACACCATCGCTCCCGAGCCGGGACTGCCGGACATGGTGTTCGCCGCCAACGGCGCGACCGTCATCGACGGCAAGGTCCTCGGCGCCCGGTTCCGCTACGCCGAGCGCCAGCCGGAGGCGGCGGCTTACCTGAGCTGGTTCCGCGGCCGCGGCTACGGCGAGATCAGGGAGACCGACGTGCTGAACGAAGGCGAGGGTGACATCGTCTTCGCGGGCCGGGCCATCCTGGCCGGTCATGGCTTCCGCAGCGACCCGGCGGTCGCCGCCGAGCTGACCGACTTCTACGGCCTGCCCGTCATCAGCCTGCGGCTGGTGGACCCCCGGTTCTACCACCTCGACACCGCCCTGGTGGTACTGGACGCCGATACGGCCGCCTACTACCCGGCCGCGTTCGACGACGCCAGCCGGGCCGCGCTCGGGTCGCATTTCGCCGAGCTGATCGAGGTCAAGGACGAGGACGCCGAGGTACTCGGCCTGAACGCCATCAGCGACGGGCGCAACGTGGTGCTGCCGGCCCAGGCGGCCGGCCTGGCCGCGCAGCTGACGGCGGCGGGCTTCACCCCCGTCGGGGTAGATCTGTCCGAGCTGCTGAAGGCAGGTGGCGGACCCAAGTGCTGCACGCTGGAACTGAGATAGCCGGGAATCGGGAGATCATCGGCGCCACGGGAGGCAACGAGATGGCAAGCACCACAGGCACCGAGGCAGCAGCCCGGCTCCGCGCGCAGGCCGCGGCCCATAGCGCGCACAACTATCACCCGCTGCCGGTGGTGATCGAAGGGGCCGAGGGCGCCTGGGTCACCGACGTCGACGGCAAGCGCTACCTGGACATGCTGGCTGCCTACTCCGCTATTAACTTCGGCCACCGGCACCCGCGCCTGATCGCCGCGGCGCAGCGCCAGCTGGAGCGCGTCACCCTGGTCAGCCGGGCGTTCGAGCACGACCAGTTCGGGCCGTTCTGCGCCGAGCTGGCCGAGCTGGCCGGCATGGAGATGGTCCTGCCCATGAACACCGGGGCCGAGGCAGTCGAGACAGCCATCAAGACGGCGCGCAAATGGGGGTACGAGGTCAAGGGCGTGCCCGACGGGGAGGCGGTCATCGTCGTCTTCGACGGCAACTTCCACGGCCGGACGACCACGATCGTGAGCTTCTCGACCGACCCGGACGCGCGCAACGGCTTCGGCCCGTACACGCCGGGCTTCCGGATCGTCCCCTATGGCGATCTGACCGCGCTGGCCGCCGCGATGGACGAGAACGTCGTGGCCGTCCTGGCCGAGCCGATCCAGGGCGAGGCCGGCGTCCTGGTGCCGCCGCCGGGTTTCCTGGCCGGCGTGCGCGAGCTGTGCACCGCGAACGGCGCGCTGTTCATCGCCGACGAGATCCAGTCCGGCCTCGGCCGCACCGGCACGACGTTCGCCTGCGAGCACGAGGACGTCGTTCCCGACATGTACATCCTGGGCAAGGCGCTCGGCGGCGGCATCGTGCCGGTGTCGGCGGTCGTGTCGTCCCGCGACGTGCTCGGCGTCTTCAAGCCCGGCCAGCACGGCTCGACGTTCGGCGGCAACCCGCTGGCCTGCGCGGTGGCCCGCGAGGTGATCGCGATGCTGTCCACCGGCGAGTTCCAGGAGCGGTCGGCCAAGCTCGGCGCGCACCTGCATGACCGGCTCAACGCCCTGCCGCCGGGCAAGGTCGCCGATGTCCGCGGCCGCGGCCTGTGGGCCGGCATCGAATTCACCGGCCTGGACGGCCGCGCCGCCTGCGAGCAGCTGGCGGAGCGCGGCCTGCTGGCCAAGGACACCCACGGTCCGACCATCCGGCTGGCGCCGCCGCTCGTCATCAGCGAGGACGACCTGGACTGGGGCATCGACCAGGTGGAGGCGCTGGTGCGCTGAGTCCGGGCGAACTCGCCGGGCCCGCGCCGGGAGCCGCCGTGACCACGCAACTCGTCTTCGAGACGCACTCCACCACGTACGACAACGAGAACGGCATCGCCACCGGATGGCTGCCGGGGAAGCTTTCGCCGGCCGGGCCCAGGCGGCTGAGCTTGGCCGCCGCCGGGCCAGCGACGGCATCGCGGCCGTGTTCTGCTCGGACCTGGCCAGCGCCAGCCAGACCGCGGGCATCGCGTTCGGCGGCACCGGGATTCCGGTGCTGCTGGACTGGCGGCTGCGCGAATGCGACTACGGCGATCTCAATGGCTGCCCGGCAGCCGAGCTGCACGCCC
This sequence comes from uncultured Actinomycetota bacterium, assembly GCA_963818995.1. GTDB lineage: Bacteria > Actinomycetota > Actinomycetes > Streptosporangiales > Streptosporangiaceae > JAJYUU01. The sequence goes on from CAWFUM010000020.1 coordinate 3,424, forward strand.
GGCGGCCGGAGTACGTGCACAACCCGTACCCGGGCGGGGAGAGCTGGCAGCAGGCGGCCGACCGGGTCGCCCGGTTCACCGCTGACCTGCCGCTGCGGTGGTCAGCGCGGCGCGTGCTGGTCATCGGCCATGTCGCGACCCGGTGGGGACTCGACCACCTGCTGCACGGCATTCCGCTGGCGGACCTGGCCGCCCGCGACTTCGCCTGGCAGCCGGGCTGGGACTACACGGTGCCGTGAGGCCGGCCGGTTAGCAGCGGGACGTCTCAGGGCAGCGCGCAGCCGCGGGCCTGGTTGCCGGACCGGCGGCCGGAGTACCGGCCCGGGCGGACCGGGTAGCTGACCGGGCAGCCGCGCCCGCTGGCCGGTCCGCCGCCACGACGATGCCGGGGGCCGCTGCTCGCCGCCGGACCGGGCCAGGCGCGGCCGCGGCCCGGTCGGCGTCTGCCTGCCGGGCGGCCCGCACCCGCCGGTGCTGGTCGGCCGCGCGCATCAGGTCAGCCCCTCGCTCCGTTGCGATGGCCTGGGCAAGATAGGGATGCACGGTGTCCTCCTCGATAGCGGGACCCGGTGAGGTCCGTGCCGTCGAGCCTCCGGTAAGGCCCGCGGCCGCGGATCGGGAGCACTCCCTATTTCGACGGCCGGAGGCGCCTTAGACGCGTGCCTCCCGACCGGAATGTTACTTTTTGCGGCTAAGGCGGCCGGCGGGCTGACGCACCCGGGCGGCCAGGACGCGCAGGCGCTCGCTGACCAGGACGGCCGCCAGCGGCGCCGGGGCCCCCCGTCGGTCCCGGCCTGCGCTCGCGGCTCTCCCGGCTCGGCCGTGACCACCGGGCGAACGCGTAGACCGCGCCGGCAGCCGCGCAGACCGCGCCGCCGAACAGGAACCACTTGCCTGCCGCGCTGTCGGTAATGAAGACGCTGCCGCCAGCCGAGCCGCTGCTCAGCAGCAGCGTGATCGCGAACCAGCCCAGCGCGGGCAGGAAACCGCCGAGCGCCGTGCGCATGCCGCGCGCGCCCAGCATGCAGGTGATCAGGATGGCCAGGTCGAATCCGATCGCGGCCAGCGGCACCGGCCCGCGGCTGTACTGGAAAGTTCCGATCAGGCCCTGGAGCAGCCCCAGCAGGAAGAGAGCGACATAGGCGGCCGCGGTCACGATACCGCTCAGCCCCGTCACCGCGGCCCGGCGCTGACGGGCCGGGCCGGGCTGCGCGGGCGCGCGGCCGGACTGGCCGCGCCCCGTGTGCTGCTCACCCTCAGAAGGCTAGCCGAGCCCGGCGAACAGATCTGGCTCCCGGTCCTCCGGCAGGCGGCCAGGCCAGGCCGGCCCGGCCAGCAAGGTGTAGTACTCGGTGCCGAGCGCGCGCTGCCCGATCCCGTTCGACAGGGCGAAGAACGGGCTGTCCACCGAGATCTGGGTGGCGTGCGCGCGCATGGCGGCCAGCTTGGCCTCCAGGTAGCCGCCCGCGTCGATCGCGGTCGTGACGTTGTCGTCGTCGGTGCCAAACGACAGCTGATCCAGCGACTCGACCCTGGTGAAGGCCGCGCCGGCGCCTGGCTGACCCCGGCCGGCCTGGTCGTCAGGCAGCAGCGCCATCGCCTCGAGCCAGCACCGAGCGGGGAAGCGCGGTGGCGTAGAACTTGCTGACCAGGCCGCCGGCCAGCTCGAAGGCACGCCAGGCAACCCGGTGGGCCTGGATGTGATCGGGATGCCCGTAGAAGCCGCTGGCGTCGTAACTGACCATGACCTGGGGTCGTACCTCGCGGATGATCGCGAGCAGCTCCGCTGCCGCCTCCTGCACGTCGGCCTGCCAGAAACAGCCAGGCTCGTCGTTGGACGGCAAGCCCATCATGCCGGAGTCCCGCCACCGGCCCGGGCCGCCGAGATACCGGTGGTCGGTCACGCCCAGGGCCGCGCAGGCGGCCGCGAGCTCACCGATCCGGTACTCGCCGAGGCCGCCGGCGGCATCGGCAGCGAGATAGCCGAGATCGGGCGGGATCACCTCGCCGAGCTCGCCGAGCGTGCAGGTGACCAGCGTGACGGCGGCGCCGTCGGCGGCGTACCTGGCCATCGTGGCGCCGGTCTCAATGGACTCGTCATCGGGGTGCGCATGCACGAGCAGCAGGCGCCTGCCGTCCGTTTTGTTCATCTCCGTCAGCCTACCGACGGGCCGCTTCCGGCATAGCTGGCAGGATCTAAGGCGTGACTGATTCCTTCCCCAGGCAGGCCGCGCGGACCATCGGGTTCACGCTCGGCGCCCCGCGCTCCTTCCAGCTATCTCCCGACGGCCAGACCGTGATCTTCCTGCGGTCCCGGGCAGGCACAGACCCGGTCACCTGCCTGTGGGCACTGGATGTCGGCACCGCCACCGAACGGCTGATCGCCGACCCGGCCGAGCTCGGGCGGCCCGGCGGGCAGGATGACCCGGTCGAGAAAGCCCGGCGGGAACGGGTCAGGGAGCGGGCCGCCGGCATCGTCGCCTTCGGCACCGACGCGAGCGCCACGATGGCCGCGTTCGTGCTGGGCGGAACCGTGTACCTCGCTGACCTGCGCCCTGGCGGCGGGGTGCGCGCGCTCAGCACCAGGACGCCGGCGGCCGACCCGCGCCCGGATCCGGCCGGACGGCTCGTCGCCTATGTCAGCGCCGGGGCGCTCCGCGTGCACGACATCGCCACTGGCGAGGACCGGGCACTGGCCGACCCGGACGGCGCCGACGGGATCAGCTTCGGGCTGGCCGAGTTCATCGCGGCCGAGGAGATGGACCGCAACCGCGGTTACTGGTGGGCGCCGGACGGCTCGGCCATCCTGACCGCGCGGGTCGACGAAACTCCGGTCCGGTACTGGTATATCGCCGATCCGGCGAACCCGGACCGCGAGCCGAGGAAGGTCAGGTACCCGGCGGCCGGCACGCCCAACGCCGTCGTCTCGGCCTGGATCGCCGCCCTGGACGGCACCCTGACCGAGGTCCGCTGGGACTCCGCGGCGCTCCCGTATCTGGTCAGCGCGGCCTGGGAAGGCAGCGCAGCCGACAGCGGCGGGCGGCCCCTCATCGTCGTGGCCAGCCGGGACCAGAAGGACATGCGCATCCTCGCGGCGGATCCCGCGACCGGCGAGACCACCCTGGTGCGGGCCGACACCGACCCGTCGTTCGTGGACATCGTGACCGGCGTCCCGGCTACGACGGCCAGCGGCCGCATCGCCTTTACCGCCGATGCCGGGGGCGCGAAGCGTCTGGTCGCCGGGACCGCGGCGGAGCACGCGGCCGGGACTGCCGGGCTGCTCACGCCCGAGTCGCTGAACGTACGGGCGGTACTCAGCGTCGATGGAGACACGATCCTGGTCAGCGCCGTCGGCGAGGATCCGGCCTCCGCGTCGCTGTGGACCGCCGGCCCCGGCGGCGTGCAGCGGGTCAGCCCGGCCGACGGGGTCTACGACGGCCTGCTGGCCGGCGGCACCCTGCTGCTGGTGGGCCGCACACTCGCGAGTACCGGGACTGACGTCACCGTGCTGCGCCCGGCCGCTGACGGCACGCTGGCCGAGGTGGCGGCGATCGCCTCGCACGCGCAGACGCCGGATCTGCCCGTTCCGAAGCCACTGCTGACCTGGTCGGCGGGACCGAGCCGGAGCAGAACCGCGGTCCTGCTGCCGTCCTGGCACGAGCCCGGCTCAGCCCGGCTGCCGGTGCTCATGGATCCCTACGGCGGGCCGCACGGCAAGCGGGTGCTGGCGGCGGGCGCCGCTTACCTCAGCCCGCAGTGGTTCGCCGAGCAGGGCTTCGCCGTCGTCATCGCCGACGGGCGCGGTACGCCGGGCCGGGGTCCCGAGTGGGACCGGTCCGTCGCCGGTGATTTCGCCGGGCCGGTCCTTGATGACCAGGTCGAGGCGCTTGAGTCGGCCGCCGCGGAGTGCCGGGATCTGGACCTCAGCCGGGTCGGCATCCGCGGCTGGTCGTTCGGCGGGTACCTGGCGGCTCTGGCGGTGCTGCGCCGCCCCGACGTCTTCCACGCGGGCATCGCCGGCGCCCCGCCCACCGACTGGCAGCTCTACGACACCTGCTATACCGAGCGCTACCTCGGGCTGCCTGAGCAGAATCCGGACGCCTACGCCCGCAGCTCGCTGCTCGCCGACGCGCCGAAACTGACCCGGCCGCTGCTGCTCGTCCACGGCCTGGCCGACGACAACGTCGCCGTCGCGCACACCCTGCGGCTGTCCTCGGCGCTGCTGGCGGCAGGGCGGCCGCACAGTGTCCTGCCGCTGTCCGGAGTCACGCATATGGCCTCGCAGGAGGAGGTGGCCGAGAACCTGCTGCTGCTGCAGGTGGACTTCCTGCGCGCCAGCCTGGGTATCGAGGCCTCATGACGAAACTACTGATCGGCGGTTACTCCGGGGACAAAGGGGCCGGCTCCGGACTCACGGTCCTCGAGGATGACCAGGTCGCGGCCACCGTGCCCGCCGATTCGCCGTCCTGGATCGCCCGCCACCCGGAACTGCCCGTGCTCTACGCGGTCGCCGAGACCGATAACGGCCGCGTGCACGCCTGGGCTCTGCGGGACGGCATTCCGGCCGCCGAGCTCGGCCGCGGCGAGACGGGCGGCGCCGAGCCGGCGCACCTGACGACCGACCCGTCCGGGCGCTTCCTGCTCACCGCCAATTACAGCGGCGGCAGCATCTCGGTGCACCGCCTCGGCCCGGACGGCAGCATCGGCCCGCGGACCGACCTGGTCAGGCACGAGCGGCACGGCGACGGGCCCCGGCAGGAGCAGGCGCACCCGCACATGATCCGGGCCGTGGACGACGGGCTGCTGGTCAGCGATCTGGGCGGCGACGCTATCTACCGCTACCAGCTGACTGCGGACGGCGAGCTGAAGCCGGACGGAGTCGTCGCCACGCCGCCCGGCTCCGGGCCGCGGCACATCCTGCCCGACCGCGGACCGCTACTACGTCACCGCCGAGCTGAGCGGCCAGGTGCTCAGCTACGACCGGGACTGGCAGCTGGTCAGCGCGGTTCCGGCCAGCAAGGCCGACGGCCCTAACCAGCCATCGGAGCTGGTGAGCGACGGCAGTTACCTGTATGTCGGCAACCGCGGGCCGAATACCGTCAGCGTCTTCGCGCTCGACGGCGACCTTCCCCGCTACCTCACCGAAGTGCCGGTCGGCGACTGGCCGCGGCATGTCGCGCTCGACGGCAACGAGCTGTTCGTTGCGAACGAGCGTTCCCACGAGATCACCGTGCTGCGCATCGACCCGGCTACCGGGGTGCCCGCGCCCGTTCGGACGATCAGCGTGCCCAGCCCGACTGTCGTGCTGCCGTGACCGCGAGCGGCCGGTAGCGGTGCCTCCCGACCGGGGCTCCGGGCAGCGGGCCCGAGCCCGCGACCTCGGGCTGGCGCCCGGCCGCCTGCCGCCGGGGCCCGCCAACGCGCTGACCGACGTGCCCGGCATCCGGGTCGGGCATGCCACCGTGACCGAGGGCACCAGCATCAGGACGGGCGTCACCGCCATCGTCCACGACGAGCTGCTCGGCGGCGGAACGCTGCCGGCCGGGCTGTCGGTATTCAACGGCTTCGGCAAGCTCACCGGCAGCACGCAGATCACCGAGCTCGGCACGATCGAGACCCCGGTGCTGCTGACGGCCACCCTGTCGGTGTTCAGGGTGGCCGACGCGCTGCTGACCTACCTGAGCGAGCGCACTGACCGGGGCGGCGGCGGCCCGCCGGGAACGCTCAACCCGGTCGTGGCCGAGACCAACGACGGGTACCTGTCCGACATCTGGGCCCGGCCGGTGACCGCCGCGCACGTCCGGGCGGCGCTCGACACCGCTGCCAGCGGCCCGGTCGCGCAGGGCTGCGTCGGGGCCGGCAGCGGCACCGGCGCTCTCGGCTACAAGGCCGGCATCGGCACCGCTTCCAGGATCGTGACCGGCGCGACCGGCCCGATGACACTCGGGGTTCTGGTGCAGGCCAACTTCGGCGGCGAGCTGACCGTGCTCGGCACGCCGGTCCCGGCCGGACCGCCGCCCGCGGGCGCACCGCCGGTTCCGGGCGGGTCGTGCGTGATCGTGCTGGCGACTGACGCGCCGCTGGAGGCCAGGCAGCTGGAGCGGCTGGCCAGCCGGGCGTTTGCCGGCATGGCCAGGACCGGTTCTGATTTCTCCGGCAGCAGCGGCGACTACGCGCTCGCGGTCAGCACCGGCCTGGCGGCGGCGCGGGCAGCCGGCCGGCGCGATGCCGCGGGGGCGGCCGGCGTCGTTCCCGGAAATGATCTTGACGGGCTGTTCCAGGCAGCCATCGAGGCCACCGAGGAAGCCATTCTCGACTCGCTGTTCATGGCCGTGACCACGGCCGGATTCCGCGGCCACGTCCGGCACGCCGTGTCCCTTGAGCTCGTCCTGCGGGTCACCAGCGGCCGTGCTGGCCAGGCCGCGGGCCCCGGCGGCGATTAGGGCAGGGAACGGGGCCGACCCGACTCGGGCCGGCCGCCGGTCCGCACTGCGCGGGGTTGCGCCCCGGGGGGCAGAAACGGTCGTATGTAGTGAGTGTCACACCTTCAGAAGCCCTCACTGAGGCAGCGGAGTGGTATTCAGTGGAATAGGGTTTCCACGCGACGCGAGCCCGCAGCGACCCGGCCGTCAGCCCTTGCCTTTCGGGCGGCCCCCGGAAAGCGCCTAGCGGACCCGGAGCGATCCCAGTGAGTTCCAGGGCGGAGACGTCGACGAATGACGCAAATTTCGGATGCGCCGGCTAAGACACGGGCGCAGATCAGCCAGAAGACCCTGCGCACCGATCGCTGGTGGGAATACCCCGCCTTGGTCGCCACGCTGCTGACCATCTGGGTCTGCTACGCGACGGTGCACGTGTTCATCGGGAAGTGGTACTACGTCCCGCAGTATCACTACCTGACGCCGTTCTACTCCCCCTGCATCAGCGGCGAGTGCGTCTCCGGGTCATCGACCCTCGGCCAGTGGTTCGGAAGCCTGCCGCCGGTCATCCCGTACGCGCTGGTGTCACTGCCCTTCGTGCTCGGGTTCCGGCTGAGCTGCTACTACTACCGGCGCGCCTACTACCGGGCCTTCTGGCGGGCACCGGCCGCCTGCGCGGTCCGCGAGCCGCATGAGAAGTACACCGGCGAGACCAGGTTCCCGCTCATCATGCAGAACCTGCACCGCTACTTCCTCTACATGGCAGTCCTGATCGGGATACTGCTGACGTACGACGTGGCCCAGGCGTTCCGCGGCCCTGACGGCAACTTCGGGTTCGGCATCGGCACTCTGATCATGCTGGTCAACGTGATCTTCATCTGGGCGTACACGCTGTCCTGCCATTCCTGCCGGCACATCATCGGCGGCCGGCTGAAGCACTTCTCCAAGCACCCGGCCCGATACTGGCTATGGACTCAGATCTCGAAGCTGAACAAGCGGCACATGCAGTTGGCGTGGATCTCGCTCGGCACGCTCATGCTGACCGACCTGTACATCTGGCTGGTCGCGGCGCACGTGTTCAGCGATTTCCGGTTCTACAACTGAGGCAGGCAAGACCATGAGTGACAGCCACAGCGGTGACATCGAGCGCCTGGCCTACGACGTCGTGGTGATCGGCGCCGGCGGCTCGGGCCTCCGGGCGGCAATCGAGGCGCGGCTGGCCGGGAAGCGGACCGCGGTCATTTCCAAGTCGCTGTTCGGCAAGGCGCACACGGTCATGGCCGAGGGCGGCTGCGCCGCGGCCATGGGCAACGTCAACCCGAACGACAACTGGATGGTGCACTTCCGCGACACCATGCGCGGCGGGAAGTTCCTGAACAACCCCCGGATGGCCGAGCTGCACGCCAAGGAGGCGCCGGACCGGGTCTACGAGCTGGAGGCCTGGGGCGCGGTTTTCGACCGCACCAAGGACGGCAAGATCAGCCAGCGGAACTTCGGCGGGCACGAGTACCCGCGGCTGGCGCACGTCGGTGACCGGACCGGCCTGGAGATGATCCGCACGCTGCAGCAGAAGGTCGTCGCCATGCAGCAGGAGGACGCCGTCTCGCACGGCGATCCGGAGGCGATGATCAAGGTCTTCGCGGAGACCACGATCACCCGGCTGATCTAAGGACGGCGAGGGCCGGATCGCCGGCGCGTTCGGCTACATCAGGGAGACCGGCAAGTTCGTGGTGTTCGAGGCCCCGGCGGTCATCCTGGCCACCGGCGGCATCGGCAAGACCTTCAAGGTCAGCTCCAACTCCTGGGAGTACACCGGCGACGGCCACGCGCTCGCGCTGCTGGCCGGAGCCAAGCTGCTGAACATGGAGTTCGTCCAGTTCCACCCCACGCACATGGTGTGGCCGATCTCGGTGCGCGGCCTGCTGGTTACCGAGTCGGTGCGCGGTGACGGCGGGGTGCTGCGCAACTCCGAGGGCAAGCGGTACATGTTCAACTACGTGCCGGACGTGTTCAGGGCGCAGTACGCCGAGACCGAGGAAGAGGCCGACCGCTGGTACTCCGACCCGGACAACAACCGGCGGCCACCGGAGCTGCTGCCGCGGGACGAGGTCGCCCGGGCGAACAACGCCGAGGTCAAGGCCGGCCGCGGATCACCGCACGGCGGCGTGTTCCTGGACATCTCCTCCCGGCTGCCGGCCGAGGAGATCCTGCGGCGGCTGCCGTCGATGTACCACCAGTTCAAGGAACTGGCCGACGTCGACATCACCAAGGAACCGATGGAAGTCGGCCCGGCCCAGCACTACGTGATGGGCGGCGTCGAGGTCGACCCGGACACCGGCGAGTCCTGCGTGCCGGGCCTGTTCGCGGCCGGCGAGGTCTCCGGCGGCATGCACGGCTCGAACCGGCTGGGCGGCAACTCGCTGTCGGACCTGCTGGTCTTCGGCCGCCGGGCCGGGCTCGGCGCGGCCGAGTACATCGGTCAGCTGGGCCCGAAGGTGCCGGTGGCCGACGAGGGTGAGATCGAGGCCGCGCGGGCGGAGGCGCTGGCGCCGCTGCAGCGGTCCGGCGGGGAGAACCCGTACACGGTGCACGCCGAGGTCCAGGACACCATGAGCAGCCTGGTCGGCATCATCAGGACCGAGCCCGAGATCAAGAAGGCCCTGGCCGAACTGGACTCGCTGAGCACGCGCGCCGAGGCGGTGTCGGCGGAAGGCGGCAGCGCCTACAACCCCGGCTGGCACCTGGCGCTGGACATGCGCAACATCATGCTCATGGCCAAGTGCGTGGCGACCGCGGCGCTGGAGCGTCAGGAGAGCCGCGGCGGCCATACCCGCGACGACTATCCGGGCATGCGGCCGGACTGGCGGAAGGTCAACCTGATCTGCGCGCTCGAGGGCGACGAGATCACGATCACCCGGCAGCCGACCCCGAAGATGCGCGATGACCTGATCGCCCTGTTCGACCGGGGCGAGCTGACGAAGTACCTGAGCGAGGACGAGATGGCGGCGCTGCCGCCGGAAGCCGGCGTCGCCGCGACCGCGGCGAGCGAGGAGAGCCACTGATGAGTTACAAGGCAGCGCTGCGGGTGTGGCGCGGCGACCATGGTCAGGGCGATCTCGCCGACTACTCGGTCGAGGTGAATGAGGGCGAGGTCGTCCTCGACGTGCTGCACCGGCTGCAGGCCACGCAGGCCGGCGACCTGGCCATCCGGTGGAACTGCAAGGCCGGCAAGTGCGGGTCGTGCTCCATGGAGATCAACGGGCGCCCCCGGCTGGCCTGCATGACCAGGATGTCAACGTTCACCGAGACCGAGACCCTGACGATCACGCCGCTGCGGACCTTCCCGGTCATCAGGGACCTGGTCACCGACGTCTCGTTCAACTACGCCAAGGCGCGTGAGGTCCCGTCGTTCACGCCCGACCCGTCGGTTGGCCTCGGCGAGTTCCGGATGCAGCAGGTCGACGTGGAGCGGTCGCAGGAGTTCCGCAAGTGCATCGAGTGCTTCCTGTGCCAGAACACCTGCCACGTGATCCGCGACCACGCGGAGAACGAGAACGCGTTCGCCGGCCCGCGATTCCTGATGCGCGTGGCCGAGCTGGAGATGCACCCGGCCGACACGGCCGACCGGCGCGACCTGGCCCAGGAAGACCTCGGTCTCGGTTACTGCAACATCACCAAATGCTGCACCGAGGTCTGCCCGGAGAACATCAAGATCACCGACAACGCGCTGATCCCGATGAAGGAGCGCGTGGCCGGCGAGAAGTACGACCCGCTGGTCTGGCTGGGCAGCAAGATCTTCCGGCGGCCGAAGGAGACCGGCACGACGAAGGTGCCCGGTAGCACGAGCTGAGCTCAGCCTGCGCCCGAACGCGGCGCGCTGCTGACGCTGTGACGGCGGTCCGCCAGAGCTCCGGCGGGCCGCCGTCGCCGTAGCGCGCCGCGTTCGGCGGCTGATGAGTAACACTCCGGGGAGTGCCGCCCCCGCGGCATTTCGGCATCGCTAGTCTGTCTGGGCGAATCCCAAATTTTGCGCTGGCGGCTCCAGCGTCACGAGAGGCTGTCCATGTCCCACATGACGTACCTCGAAGCCATTGTGGTCGGGTTCATTCAGGGCATCACCGAGCTGTTCCCGGTCTCCAGCCTGGGGCACAACGTCCTGATCCCGGCCCTCATCGGGGGCAGTTGGGCCGCTGATCTCAACGTGGCCGCACCGCAGTCGCCGTACCTGGCCTTTATCGTCGGCCTGCATGTGGCCACCGCCATCGGCATCATGATTTATTTCTGGCGCGACTGGGTGCGCATCATCGCCGGCTTCTTCAGTTCCATTCGCGAGCGGGATATCACGACGACCGACCAGAAGCTGGCCTGGATGCTGATCGTCGCGACGATCCCGGTCGGCCTGGCCGGGCTGCTCTTCGATCACGAGTTCCGGGTGCTGTTCGGCAAGCCCGTCCGGGCGGCTATCTTCCTGATCATCAACGGGCTCATCCTGTACGCGGGCGAGCGCTTCCGGACGAAGCGGTCCAAGCAGGCCGACGCCGAGCTTGAGCAGCAGCGGGAAGCGCGGGAGGGCGAGCGCACCCGGACGATGTCTGCCCACGCCTCCGGGCAGCGAGCGGCCCGGATGGATGAGATCGAGCTTGCCCGCGAATCGGACCAGCGCCTGGCCCAGCGGGACTACCTCGAAGCCCTGCTGATCGGCGCCTCCCAGATTCTCGCTCTGCTCGCGGGCATCAGCCGCGACGGCGTCACGATCGTGGCGGGCATGTTCCGCGGGCTGTCCCGCGAGGACGCGGCCAGGTTCGCCTTCCTCCTCGCGACGCCGGTGATCCTGGCGGCCGGCATTCTGAAGGTCCCCGACCTCGTTCACTACGGCAAGGGCATCTACGGACCCATCCTGGTCGGCAGCATCCTGTCAGGCGTCGGCGCCTATGTGTCGGTGCGTTTTCTGGTCAAGTACTTCCGCACCCGGACACTCACGCCATTCGCGATCTACTGCGTGCTGTTCGGCATCGGCAGCATCATCTACCTGCAAGTCAAATAGGGAGAGCGACGAGCGCGGGCAGAATTCGCGTCAGCCGCGGCGACCCACCCGGATCTGCGCGCGCTCGCCTGAGCGGCACGCCGGGAGCCGCCGGTGACGGGCGCCAGGACCTAGTCCGTGCGGGAGCGCCGCCCGCGCTGACGACCCCGTTCCTTGGCGTCAAGAATGGTCTTGCGCATCCGCACCGCGCTCGGCGTCACCTCGACGCACTCGTCATCGGCGCAGAACTCCAGGGCCTGCTCCAGGCTCAGCAGCCGCGGCGGGACCAGCCGCTCGGTTTCCTCACGAGCGGACTCGCGCACGTTGGAGAGCTTCTTCTCCTTGGCGATGTTCACGTCCATGTCATCGGACCGCGAGTTCTCGCCGACGATCATGCCCTCGTACACCTCGGTGCCGGGCTCGACGAACAGGCTGCCGCGCTCCTGCAGCGCGAACATCGCATAGGCCGTCGCGCTCCCGGTCCTGTCCGCCACCAGCGAGCCTGACGGCCGCGCGCGCATGTCGCCGAACCAGGGCTCGAAGCCCTCGAAGACGTGGTGGGCGATACCAGTACCGCGGGTCTCAGTGAGGAACTGGGTACGGAAGCCGATCAGGCCGCGGGCGGGGACGGTGAAGTCCAGCCGGACCCAGCCGGTGCCGTGATTGGACATGCTCTCCATCCGGCCCTTGCGTACGGCCAGCAGTGCCGTCACCGTGCCCAGGTACTCCTCGGGGCAGTCAACGGTCAGCCGCTCAATCGGCTCGTGGACCTTGCCCTCGATGATGCGGGTCACGACCTGCGGGCCGGCCGACGGTCAGCTCGTAGCCCTCCCGCTTCATCTGCTCCACCAGCACGGCCAGCGCAAGCTCACCGCGGCCCTGGACCTCCCAGGTGTCCGGTCGCTCGGTCGGCTGCACGTTCAGTGACACGTTGCCGACCAGTTCCCGGTCGAGCCGGTCTTTCACCATCCGGGCCGTGACCTTCGACCCCTTATCCCGGCCGACCAGCGGCGAGGTGTTAATGCCGACCGTCATGGAGATGGCGGGCTCGTCCACGGTGATCAGCGGCAGCGGCCGCGGGTCCTCGGGGTCGGCCAGCGTCTCGCCGATCATGATGTCGGCGATCCCGGCCACCGCGATGATGTCGCCCGGCCCGGCGGACTGCGTCGGCACCCGGTCGAGTGCCTCGGTCAGGAAGAGCTCGGTGATCTTCACCCGCTCGACGGAGCCATCCCGGCGGCACCAGGCTGCCTGCTGGCCCTTGCGGATCTCGCCGCTGAACATCCGGCACAGCGCGATCCGGCCCAGGTAGGAGGAGGCGTCCAGGTTGGTGACCCAGGCCCGCAGCGGGGCGGCCGGGTCGTAGGTCGGCGCCGGCACCGTCTCGCGCAGGACCTCGAACAGCGGCTCGAGGTCCTCGGAGTCAGGCAGCGAGCCGTCGGCCGGCCGGTTCAGCGATGCCCGGCCTGCCCGCGCGGACGCGTACACGATGGGGAACTCAATCTGGTCCTCGGTCGCGTCCAGGTCCAGGAACAGCTCGTAGCAGGCGTCGACCACCTCGGCGATGCGCGCGTCCGGCCGGTCTACCTTGTTGATGACGACGATGACCGGCAGCTTGGCCTCGAGCGTCTTGCGCAGCACGAACCGGGTCTGGGGCAGCGGCCCCTCGCTGGCGTCGACCAGCAAGATCACGCCATCAACCATCGACAGCCCGCGCTCCACCTCACCGCCGAAGTCGGCGTGCCCCGGCGTGTCGATGATGTTGATGGTCATCCCGCCGTGCCGGACCGCGGTGTTCTTGGCCAGGATCGTGATGCCCTTCTCCCGCTCCAGATCGCCGGAGTCCATCACCCGTTCGTTCACCTGCGAGCCGACCCGGAACGCGCCGGACTGCCAGAGCATGGCGTCAACCAGCGTCGTCTTGCCGTGGTCGACGTGCGCCACGATCGCGACGTTGCGTAGGTCGTCGCGGGTGGCGCGGTCCGCCAGCGGACCCGTCGGTGACGGACCCGCTGGCAGCGGACCCGCTGATCACGGGCCCGGCGCTGGTGGAGGCAGGGCTGACAGGCATGGCGGAGAGGCTCCGGTAACTGTGGGAAGTGCCGGGATTACGGCTTGCCTTCAATTCTAGTCGGTCCTGGCCGGGTAGTGAGCAGCAGCTGGCCGATCCCGCCCGGCCGGTCATCTGACCGGGCAGCGATACTATATAGAATCTGTGTTCGATAAGAGTTAAGCTCGGGTCGTGGCAGCAGCATTCGTGCCGACCGGGTGGCCAGACGGAGTGCATCCGCCCGGCAGCCCTGGCTTCGAGCAGACGGCGGTCAGCTGGCTGCTCGATGTCGTGCCGCCTGACTACCGGCTGCACGGCGTCCTGACCCGGCATCCGGTCGCGCTGGCTACCCTGGCGGGCCATCACCTCGCCGCCTGCGTCGAGGGCGCCCGGCAGGGCTACCGTTGCGCACGAGCCGAGCTGGGCAAGGACCTGCCGCCCGGCAGCCTGGCCGCCGTGCTGGCGGCCTACAAGACCGAGGGGCAGCGGCTCGTGGCTGCCCAGCGGGCCGCCGATCTGGTCAGCCGGGCCCTGCGCGGCGAGACGTTCGTCCCGCAGTTCGGCGGCTCGCCGGATAGCCGCCGTCCGGCACCGTAGCCCCGCGGCCGGGGCCGGCCGCGGGCCGGCCGCAGCACCTCAGGCATCCGGCCGTACTGCCGGGCGTGCTGCCGGGCGGGCACCGGACCGGGCCGGTGACGGCGCTACCGGCCGCGGAGCCGCTCGATGACCGGGACGAATGCCTGCCGGTAAGGCGCGTGCACGGTGATGTAGGAGAAGCCCCACCGCTCACGACTGCGGCGCAACTGGTCCGCGATCTCATCGGCGGTGCCGATCAGCAGGTACGGCGTCTCGAGGGCGTCCGGCACCGTCAGCACGGCCCGGTCGTCGGTGACGCCGGACTTCCCGGCGGCCGCACGGTCCTCGGCCACCAGGTCGGCGGCGGCCGCGCGCCGGTCATCGGTCACGATGACGGCCTGGACCAGCAGGTGCCACTCGATGTCGTCTGCTCGCGTGCCCGCGCACTGCCGGGCGAACGCGACCCGCTCATCAGCCTCGGCGGCGGTGGCGAGCCTGAAGGTGCCGGGCGGCTGGCCTTTCACCTGGTAGATGCCCGCCACGCCGAGAATCTGGGCCTGCTCGGCGCCGATGCGCAGCACGGCATCGCCGGTACCGCCGACGAGCAGCGGCGGCCCGCGTCCGCCGAACCCGGAGCGCTGAACGGGCCTCGGGCTGGCCTGTCCTTCGCGCAGCTGCGCGAAGTCGGTGCTGAAGAACCGCTGCAGCTCGGTGACCATCTGGCGGAGCTTTTCCGCCCGCGCGGACGGGCCGAGCCAGCCGATGCCGGCCTCGTCGAATTCCCATTTCATGTGGCCCGAGCCGAGACCCAGCTCCAGGCGGCCCTTCGGTCAGGATGTCGGTGGTGGCCACCTCACGGGCCAGCAGCGCCGGATTCCAGAACGGAACGTTGAGTACCAGCGTGCCGACGCGGAGCCGCTGCGTCGCCTCGGCCGCCGCGACCAGCAGCGGGAACGGCGCCGGGATGCCGAGGTGGTCGGCGCAGAAAATCGTGTCATAGCCGCAGGACTCGGCATCGCGGCAGGAAGCGACGAACTCCTCGCGGCTGGTAATGCCGAAGACGTTGGATGAGAACCGGAAGTCGCGCATGCCTCACCATCGCCTTCCCGCGCGACGGTCTGGCTAGCCGATCTGCTGTTAGCAGAGGCGGGCGCGGCTGTGGCCAGCGGGAGCTCCGGCCGGCTGGCGGACCTCAGCCTGGCGGACTCGGCTGGCGCCCCCAGCCACTGCCGGCCACGTACTCGCGGAGGACCCTGGCCGGCACGCCGCCGACCACCGCGTAGTCGGGCACCTTGCCGCGGACGACGGCGCCGGCGGCCACGACCACGTTCCGGCCGATGACAGCCCCCGGCAGGATCACCGCGCCCGTGCCGATCCAGGTGCCTGGCCCGATGCTCACGCTGCTGTTCACCGGCCACTGGCGGCCGACCGGTACTCCGACGTCGGCGTAGCTGTGATTCTGATCGGTGATGTAGACGTACGGCCCGGTGAACACGTCGTCGCCGATCTCGATCGAGTGGTGGGCGATGATGTGGCTGCCGCGCCCGATCACGCAGCGGTCACCGACACGCAGCACGGGGTCGGGCCCGAGGTCATGGCCGGGAGCCATGCCCGCGCACAGCGTGACCATCTCGGCGATCATGCAGGAGTCACCGACCTCGATCCAGCGCTCGCCGTACACGGCACCGGCCGGGAACGCCATCATCGAGTGGGGCCCGAACGCGGCGAACCGGCGGCCCGCCGCGGAATCTGCCGTCACGATCCCGGCTTGCTGCGCGCGCCGCCAGGCGCCCTGGATGGCACCTGCGACCAGGGCACGCCGGCGCCGGCCAAGCTCGTGCTTCCAGGTCATGGCGGTAACGTACTCTGCCGCGGCGCGGCCAGGAAGATCGCCTCAGGCCAGCTCCAGGGCTTCGGCCAGCCCGGCCACCTCAGCCCGGCCGGTCACCTCAGCCCGCCGATCACCTCACGCCGGCACGGTAGCGGCGGCGAGCTGTCCGCAGGCCCCGTCGATCTGCGTTCCCCTGGTATCACGGACGGTCACTGGAATGCCGCGCGCCGCCAGCCGCCTGAGGAATTCATCCGCGACGGCCGGATCAGACGCGGTCCATTTCGAGCCGGGAGTGGGGTTGAGCGGGATCAGGTTGACGTGGGCCAGCTGCCCGGTCAGCAGATCCGCCAGCAAGTCAGCCCGCCACGCGTGGTCGTTGATGTCGCGGATCATCGCGTACTCGATGGATACCCGCCTGCCGGTCGAACGCGCATAGGCCCACGCCGCGTCCAGCACTTCGGCGACTTGCCAGCGCCGGTTCACCGGCACCAGTTCATCGCGCAGCTCATCGTCGGGCGCGTGCAGCGATACAGCGAGCCGCACCGACAGCCCCTCGGCAGCGAGCCTGCTGATGGCGGGAACCAGCCCGACCGTCGACACGGTGACTGACCGCTGGGAGATGCCGAGGCCGGCCGGCGCGGGCTCGGTGATGCGGCGCACCGCCGCGACCACGCTGGCGTAATTCGCCAGCGGCTCCCCCATGCCCATGAAGACGACGTTGGAGACCCGGCCCGCGCCGCCCGGTACCTCTCCCCGTGCCATCGCCCTGGCTCCGGCAAACACCTGCGTGACGATCTCGGCCGCCGACAGGTTCCTGGTCAGGCCAGCCTGACCGGTGGCGCAGAACGGGCAGGCCATGCCGCAGCCCGCCTGCGATGACACGCACATGGTCACCCGGTCCGGGTAGCGCATCAGCACCGACTCGACGAACGCGCCGTCGAACGCCCGCCAGAGCGTCTTGCGCGTGGTGCCGCCGTCACATTCCTGCTCGCGTTGCGCGGTCAGCAGCGCCGGCAGCAGGCCGGCCGTCAGCTCCGCCCGGATGTCTGCCGGGAGGTCGGTCATGTCGGCCGGATCGTCGGTGAGCCGGCCGAAATAGTGCCGGGAGAGCTGATCAGCCCGGTATCCCGGCTGGCCGAGTGCGGTCACTGCCGCACGGCGGCCGGCCAGGATCAAGGTCAGCCAGATGGCGCGGCGGGCGGGCGCGGCGGCCTCGCGCCGGCGGCGGCCCGGACCGGACGGCGCCGGGCCCGAGCCCGAGCCCGGGAGGCAGCTGCCCGGGCGGAAGCACCTGGATCGGCTCAGCCACTGGGCGGTCACCTCCGGTCATTTTTGCCGCGATCAGCCGCGTACGGAACTGTGACGGACTGATCAATCTCTGCGCATCAGCCCAACGACCTGCGGGAAGTCGGTAGATTTCGGCATGTGCCGACGTTGCGCAGAGGGTCCGGCTCGGGCTCCAGGATATCCGCCGCGACCGGCGGTCCTGGCGGACTCTGACGGCCAGGACCGGTTCCGGTGGTGCCGCGGGGCCTGGCCAGGTCGGCCAGCCCGGCAGTTCCGGCCGGGCCGCGGTGCTCCTGGACAGCGTCAGCCCCTACGGCAGCCGCCGGGTCACGGTGGAGTACGACGGCACCACAACCTCGGCCTACCTGCGTGACAAGTCGGGTCCCATCGCGGCCGCGTGGATCGCCAACCACCAGCCAGGCGCCGGCCATGGTTGACCGCGCCCGGCTGCGGACCGGCGTCACGCCGGAGATGCCCGCCGGGCATACCAAGCACCCGGACGGCCGGCCGCCGCTCCGGCCTGAGAACCTCAGCGCGGTCTGGCTGGAGGAGGGCGATGGCGTCGCCATCCTGGAGAACGGCGAGCCGCTGGCGGTTATCCCCGGCTGGTCTGACCTGTCCCGCGGCATGCCCGGCTACAGCAGGGACGTCATCGGGCAGACGCCCTTCGCCTGGTCGCTTGACGATGCGATGGAAGGCTTCGGCGTCCGGATCTCTCAGTCCGCCCAGTTCTGGCGCTGGCGGGCCAGTGCCGGCTCGTGGGCACTGTTCCAGCAGGCCCTGCTCGGGCACTTGCTGGCCAGGCTGGGCCCCGGCGGCGGTTACTGGGACGTCGGCGGAGGCAAGACCCCGGCCGTCGGCGTCTCCGAGCGGCCGCCCGTGCCGCGACGCCCGTACACGGTCTTGTCAACCGTGGGCATGAGCGGTCAGCGGATGCCGGTGGTCGAGCAGACCGGCGAGGGCGCGGCGTCCCGCGCCCGGATCGAGCTGGCCCTGGCCACGACGATGCCGAGCGCCGATGCGGCGCGGATCTTCCTCTGGCTGGCGCAGTTCCCGTGGCGCGAGGTGACGTGGCTCGGCGCCGGGCACAGCATCCCCTGGTATCACGAGCCGGCGACGTTCCCGCTGGGCGGCGGCAACGAGGGCGTCCTGCTGCTTGACGACCCGGCCCGGCTGCCAGGTCCCGATGCGCCCCGGCTGGATGGTTTCAGATCGAGCAACGAACCGGTCCGCTGGCTGTGGCTGGTCCCGATCAACGAGCGTGAGCGCCGCCTGGCCAGGGAGCGCAATTCGGCCAGCCTGGTGACTCAGCTGGCCGCGCAGCGGCGCAGCTGGGTCTACAGCCCGTAAGACCGATCAGACACCGGGAACGAGGCCCCGTCCTCGCCCGGCCGCCCGCCAGCGCGCGGCCGGACGGCGCTGCACCGGACGGCGGGTTAGCCGGGCCAGCAGCCCCGGCCAGTCCGCGCGAGGGGCTGGCACACCAGTCCTCGGCGGGCTGCACGCCGCCGCACCAGCCCCCGGCTGGTGGCTGCGGGCCGCACCAGTCGCCGGGACGCCGGCCAGCGCTCTCAGTCCTCGTCACCCTCACCATCATCCTCCGCGCCGGACGGCGGGTACAGCCGCGGCTAGGTGGCGTGCCCGTTAGGGATGAACACGGCGAGCAGCAGCCAGATCACCGGGGCCATGACGAGAAGCGAGTCGAGGCGCTCCATGATGCCGCCGTGGCCAGGCAGCAGATGCCCCATGTCCTTGATGTCGAGGTCGCGCTTGATCGCTGACTCGACCAGGTCACCCAGGCTGGCGGCGGCAACGGCGGCCAGGCCGAGCAGGGCACCCTGCCAGACATGCCCGCCGAGGAACCGCGGCAGCAGGATCGTGCCCGCGGCCAGACACAGCGCAATCGAGCCGCCGAGCCCTTCCCAGGTCTTCTTCGGGCTGATCGACGGGACCATCGGGTGCTTGCCGACCAGGATGCCGGCCAGATAGCCGCCGGTGTCGCTGCAGACCGTGAGGATCAGGAATAGCAGGGCCCGCCAGTCGCCGTCAGGTTCGGCCAGCATCAGAGCGACAAAGACGGCTGCCAGCGGCAGGTACGTCATCGCGAAAATGCCGGCGGTCGCGTCCCGCACGTATCCGTCCGGGCCGCCGGCCAGCCGCCAGGCCAGCACCGCGATGGCGGTCAGGCCCGCCGCGCCTAGCGCCCACCGGGCCTGTGTCCAGTAGCCAAGCGTGACCATCGCGACCCCGCCGGCCGCGATCGGCACCAGCGGCAGATGGATGCCACGGGATCCGAGCGCGTGCGCCAGCTCCCACAACGCGAGGGAGACGAGGATCCCGACGTAGAGCAGGAACGTGGCCTTCACCGTGAACAGCGTTACGATCGCGATCCCGCCGAGCAGCAGGCCGACGGCGATCGCTGCGGGCAGGTTCCGGCCCGCCCTCGACCTGCGCTCGGTCACCTGACCTGCTTTCCCCGTCTCCGGCAGGCCGCCACGGTCTCCGGCAGCTGGCTGCCCGGCCGGCCCGCCACCCCGGAGGCCTTCGACCTCCGGCAGCATGTCCCCCGGATGCTCTCCGGAAACGGCTTCATCCCCGGCCGCGGTCAGCCCGTCCGGTATCTCCCCGAATCGGGATTCTCCGGGGCCGACGCCGGCGCCGCTCTTCTCAGCCCGCACCTAGACCTCGAGAAGCTCGGCTTCCTTGTGCTTCAGCAGGTCGTCGACCTGCGCGGTGTAGGTGTGCGTGAGCTCGTCCAGTTCCCGCTCTGCTCTCCGGCCGTCGTCCTCGCCGGCCTCGCCGCTCTTGACCAGCTTGTCGATCTGGTCCTTGGCGTGCCTGCGGATGTTGCGGATCGAGACCCGGCTGTCCTCGGCCTTGTTCCTGGCAACCTTGATGAACTCCCGGCGGCGCTCCTCGGACAGGTCCGGGAACACCACCCGGATAATGTTGCCGTCGTTCGTCGGGTTGACGCCCAGGTCGGAGTTCCTGATCGCCTTCTCGATCGCGCCCATCGAGCCCTTGTCGTAGGGCTGGACAATCACCATCCGCGGCTCGGGCATATGGAACGAGGCCAGCTGGTTGACCGGCGTCGGCGTCCCGTAATACTCGGCCGTGATCTTGTTGAACATGGACGGATGGGCCCGGCCGGTCCGGATGCCAGTGAAATCCTCCTTGGCAACGGCGACTGCCTTTTCCATCTTCTCCTCGGCCTCGAGGAGACTATCGTCAATCACTGCGGGCTCCTGTGCGTTGGTAGGCGGCCAGTCGGGCGCGTCTGCGGTCCTCCCAGTATGTCCATGGTGCGCCCGCGCTGTGCGCCGGCGCCAAGTCCGGCCATCAGCGCCCTGACCGGCTCACCAGAGTGCCGATCCGCTCGCCGCGGACGGCCCGGACCACGTTGCCCTCTTCCATCAGATCGAATACGACGATGGGAAGGTCGTTGTCCATGCAGAGGCTGACTGCGGTCGCGTCCATGACGCGCAGCTCGCGCCGCAGCACCTCGGTGTAGTCGAGATGGTGGAATCGCACCGCGTCAGCGTTCGTGCGCGGGTCCGCGTCATAGACGCCGTCGACCTGGGTGCCCTTGAGCACGGCCTCCGCGCCGATCTCGAGCGCCCGCTGGGCAGCGCAGGTGTCGGTAGAGAAGAACGGCGCGCCGAGCCCTGCTCCGAAGATCACGATCCGGCCCTTCTCCAGGTGCCTGATCGCCCGCCGCGGAATGTAGGGCTCCGCCACCTGCCCCATGGTGATCGCGGTCTGGACCCTGGTCTCGATGCCGAGCTTCTCCAGCACATCCTGCAGCGCCAGGCAGTTAATGACGGTCCCGAGCATGCCCATGTAGTCGGCGCGGGAACGGTCGATGCCGCGCTCGGAGAGCACGGCACCGCGGAACATGTTCCCGCCGCCGACTACGACGGCAATCTGAATGCCTTCCCTGGCGGCGGCCGTGATCTCCTTCGCGAGATGGAAGACCACGTCCGGGGAGATACCGAGTGCCTCGCCGCCGGCAAACGCCTCGCCGGACAGCTTGAGCACGACCCGGCGCCAGTTCTGCCGGACGTCGCCGTTGACAGGACTCAGTGAGCCCAGTCGCTCCGGGTCGCCCGGCGAGCTATCTGGCACCGCGGTACCGCCCTCCGCCAGCGTCAACCTGCCTGGCCGATCTGGAACCTGACGAACTCGGCAACGCTCGCGCCGTTCTCCGCGAGCAGTTGCTTGACCGACTTCTTCGGGTGGCGCACGGATTCCTGCTCGACCAGGACGATGTCCTTCAGGAAGGCATTGACCCGGCCTTCGACGATCTTCGGGACGGCCTGCTCGGGCTTGCCCTCGTCCCTGGTGATCTGCTCGGCGATGCGCCGCTCGTTGGCGACTACCTCGTCGGGGACCTGGTCGCGGGTCACGTACTGCGGGCGCATGGCCGCGATCTGGAACGTGATGTCCTGCGCGACAGCGGGGCCGTCCGTGTCGAACCGGACCAGGACGCCCATGGTCGGCGGCAGGCCAGGGTCAGACTTGTGCAGGTAGCTGGCCACGTAGCCGCCCTCGAACCGGGCGTAGCGGCCGAGCTCAAGCTTCTCTTTCAGCGCGGCGCCGGCTTCCTCGATCAGTTCCTGCGTGCTCTGGCCAGGCCGGACCTCCAGACCGAGGACAGCGAGCCGGTCCGTCGCCCCCGAGGCCAGCGCGGCCGCCGCGATATCCGCGGCAACTTCCTGGAACTTGTCGGTCTTGGCGACAAAGTCGGTCTCGCAGTTGAGCTCGAGCAGCACTCCGGCGCTGGTGCTGTCCAGCCGGGCCGTGACGAGGCCCTGCGCTGCCGTCCGCTGGGCGCGCTTGGTCACGTCCTTGGCACCCTTGAGGCGCAGCGCCTCGACTGCCGCCTCATAGTCGCCTTCGGCGTCGACCAGTGCGTTCTTGCAGTCGAGCATGCCCGCGCCGGTCTGCTCGCGCAGCCTCTTCACATCGGCGGCGGTGTAGTTCGCCATGTCTCCATCTTTCGTTGTCGTCGTTCTGGTGGCCGGTATTAACGCCGCCGCGGCGGTGGTACGTGCTAGCGGGCTCCGCTGGCGCGATGCCGCAGGCCAGGCCGCGATGATCAGGCCGGCGTGCTCTCGCCCTCGGCGGCCGGGGCTTCGCCAGCCGCGGCCGCGCTGTCGCTCGCCTCGGCGGTCGTCGCCCGGCGCAGCGCTCGTGGTCGCCTCGGCCGTTGTGCTCGCCTCGGCGGTCGTGGTCGGCTCGGCGGTCGTGCTCGCCTCGGCGGTCTTGCTCGGCTCAGCGGTCGTGGTCGCCTCAGCGGTCTCGCTCGCCTCAGCGGTCGTCGTTGCCTCAGCCGGGGCGCTGGCCTCCGCCGGAGCAGCGGCCTCCGCCGGGGCAGCGGCCTCCGCCGGGGCAGTGGCCTCCGCCGGGGCAGTGGCCTCCGCCGGTGCAGTGGCTTCCGCACGTGCAGCGGCCTCCGGCGGCCGGAACGTTCGCGGTGGCCGTCGCGGCTCCGTTGGAGCTCGCCGTCCCGTCCCCGTTCGCGGCTGTTCCGGCATCCGTTCGCGCTGGCGGCGTGCGCCGTCAGCCGGAGCAGCTCCCTGGAGCAGCTCCCGTTCCCATTCAGCCAGCGGCTCAGCCGCAGCCACGCCTTCGGCAGCCGGCTTGTCGTCGCCCGCCGCGGCCCCGGCCCTGGCGATCAGGCCGTCCGCCACGGCGTCCGCGATCACTCTGGTCAGCAGGGCAACGCTGCGGATGGCGTCGTCATTTCCGGGGATCGGGTACTGGACCTCGTCCGGGTCGCAGTTGGTGTCCAGGATCGCGATCACCGGGATGCCCAGCTTGCGGGCCTCGCTGACGGCGATGTGCTCCTTCTTGGTGTCGACCACCCACAGAGCGCTCGGCACCCTGGACATGTCCCTGATCCCGCCGAGCGAGCGCTCGAGCTTGTCCCGCTCGCGCCGGAGCTGGAGCAGCTCCTTCTTGGTCAGGTTCGAGCCGGCCACATCGTCGAAGTCGATCTCCTCGAGCTCCTTCAGCCGCTGGAGCCGCTTGTAGACGGTGCCGAAGTTGGTCAGCATGCCGCCGAGCCAGCGCTGGTTCACGAATGGCATCCCGACGCGGCGGGCCTGCTCGGCGATGGCCTCCTGGGCCTGCTTCTTGGTGCCCACGTACAGAACTGAGCCACCGTGCGCCACGGTCTCGCGGATGAAGTCGTAAGCCTGGTCAATGAAGGCCAGCGACTGCTGGAGGTCAATGATGTAGATGCCGTTGCGCTCGGTGAAGATAAACCGCTTCATCTTCGGGTTCCAGCGCCTGGTCTGGTGCCCGAAGTGAACGCCGCTTTCCAGCAGCTGGCGCATAGTGACGACCGGAGCCATGCCGGTGTCCTTCCTGTTCTGGGCGGCCTGCACCGAGGGCAGAGCCGCCTGCCGGTTGAGTCCTGGCGTCCGTGACGTCCTTCGCCGCCGGGATGACCCGGCGGACCGGTGAAGGTGCGTCCTGAGCGGCGTCTCGCGGAGACCGGCAGGTCTTCGGGTTATGCCGCGCAGCGAACGGGCGCGCGAATTCGGCCGCAGCGACCGCGTGCTTCCACGCGGACCGGTGAGCAGCCGTTTCCTCAAGTCTACATGCACCGGGAGAGCCGGATACCGGGCATCGGGAGGGCCGCGGCCGCCGGTGTCAGGCCCGCGGGTGGGCCTGGTGATAGACCGAAATTAGCCGGTCGATGCTGACATGGGTATAAATCTGAGTGGTCGCCAGCGAGGCATGACCCAGGATTTCCTGCACGCTGCGCAGGTCAGCGCCACCTTCCAGCAAGTGGGTCGCCGCGGTGTGGCGCAGGCCGTGCGGCCCGGTGTCGGGTACGGACCCGGCCGCCGAGATCCGGGCATGCACGACCCGGCGTACGGTCCTCGGGTCGATTCGGCCGCCGCGGGCACCGAGGAACAGGGCCAGCGGCTGCCGCCGGGCCGGATCGGCCGGGCGCTGACCTGGGGCGGCCCCGACCTGGCCTCCGCCTGCCGCCGCGCCGCTGAGCACGACCGGACGTCCGGTCTCCTGCCAGGCGGCCACAGCCCGCAGAGCCGGGATGCCGACGGGAACGACGCGTTCCTTGCTGCGCTTGCCGAGTACGCCGCACCGTGCGGCGCCCGGTGTCGATATCACCGAGGTCGAGCCCGCATAGCTCGCTGACCCTGATGCCGGTGGCATACAGGAGTTCCATGATCGCGGTGTCCCGCTGCTCGAGAGCGGCCAGGACCGGGGCGCCGTCCTGCGCCAGGTCGGCGGCCTTCCCCAGGTCGGCAGCCTTCCCCAGGTCGCCGTCCTGTCCCGGCTCGCCGTCCCGGTCGGCCTCTCCCTGAGCGGCCACGGTCCGGTCGGTCTCAGTCCGGGCGGACGCGACGCCGAGCCGCGCCCGGCGCTGCCGCCCGGACCTGCCGCCGGGGCTGGCCAGCACGGCGATCATCTGATCAGCCGCGAGCACCTCCGGCAGATGCCGGTGTACCTTCGGCGTGCTGAGCTGCGTGCCGGGATCGGCGGTCAGCCACCCCGACCGGTGGGCGAAGGCCGTGAAGGCGCGGGCGGCAGCGGCGCGCCGTGCGATCGTGGTCCTGGCCTGACCCGCCCGGTGCTGGCTGCCGAGCCAGCCGCGGAGCACCGCGATGTCCAGGTCAGCTAGTTCGGTGCCGTAGTCGCCAGCGGCGTACTCCAGCAGCGCCGAGATGTCGCCCAGATAAGCGCGGACGGTATGCGGCGACAGACCGCGCTCGGCGGCTAGATGGCGCCGGAAGGCATGCAGTGCCGCGGCCATCGGCTCGGGCAGCTCAGCCGAGCGTCCCTCCGGCATCGGCTGCCCGGTGCTCGCCCGGCTGGCCCTGGCCGCCTGGCGGGCCGGGGCGCTGCGGGCAGCCGTGCCCTGACGGTCAGGTGCCGGCGAGGGCGCGGTGTGCTTCGCCATGACATCAGTCTGCGCCACCAGCCGCGTGCGGCCGCGTCAGCCGGGCCGCGGCACGGCTGCTGATTCCCGGCATCTCAGCAGAACTGGTGCTGGCGCGCATCCAGACCTTGATCGCGACGCCGGATCAGCCGCCAGCCGGCCGGAACAGCGTCAGTGGTTGTGACGCGGCACCCCCGGCCCGGTCGCGCCAGTGAGGAAGTCCAGGTCCGCTCCTTCGTTGGCCTGCTGTACGTGCTCGACGTACAGCCGCGCATACCCGCGCCGGTGCGGGTTCTCCGGCGGCCGCCACGCGGCGCGACGACGGGCAAGCTCGTCCTCGTCCACCTCGAGAGTCAGCGAGCGGGCGGGCACGTCGAGTTCGATCCAGTCGCCGCTGCGGACGAGGGCGAGCGGACCGCCGGCGGCCGCCTCGGGCGCGACATGCAGGATCACTGTCCCGAAGCCGGTGCCGCTCATCCGCGCATCGGAGATGCGCACCATGTCGGTGACGCCGCGCTCGAGCAGGGCGCGCGGCAGCACGAAGTTCCCGATCTCCGGCATGCCGGGGTAGCCCTTCGGCCCGGCTCCTCTCACCACGAGGATGGTGGATTCGTCGGCGCCAAGGTCGTCGCCCGCGGCGGCCTCGTGATAGTCCTCGATCGAATCGAACACCAGAGCCTGGCCGCGGTGCTTGAGCAGATGCGGCGACGCGGCCGATTGCTTGATGACAGCACCGTCCGGACACAGGTTGCCGTGCAGCACCGCGGTGCCGCTGCCGGGCGGCTGCAGCGGCTCAGCGGTCGTGCGGATGACATCGCGGTTCCAGCACTCCGCGTCGGCGATGTTCTCGGCGATCGTCAGGCCGGTTACCCCGACATGGCTGGTGTTCAGCAGGCTGCCCAGTTCGCGCATCACGGCCGGGACTCCGCCCGCGTAGCAGAAGTCCTCCATCAGGTAACGGCCGGAGGGCATGAGGTTGACCAGCGTCGGCACGGGCCGGGCGAGCTCGTCAAAGTCGTCAAGGCTGAGCGGGACGCCGAGCCGGCCGGCCAGCGCCAGCAAGTGGATCACGGCGTTAGTCGATCCGCCGATGGCCGCGTTGACGACGATGGCATTCTCGAACGCGGCCCTGGTCATGATCTGAGACGGCCGCAGGGCGCTCCTGACCATCCCCACGATCCGCTGTCCCGCCTGCTGGGCGGTCAGCTGGCGCCGGGAGTCGGCGGCAGGCCACGCCGCCGAGCCGGGCAGCTGCATGCCGAGCGTCTCGGCCAGGCATGCCATCGTCGAGGCCGTGCCCATCGTCATACAGTGGCCGCACGACCTGGCCATGCCGCTTTCGGCGAGGACGCATTCCTCCTGCGTCATGCGCCCGGCGGCCAGTTCCTGCTCGAACTTCCAGACGTGGGTACCTGACCCGACGTCCTCGCCGCGGAATTTCCCGGTCAGCATCGGTCCGCCGGTGACCATGATCGCCGGAAGGTCAACGCTTGCCGCGGCCATCAGCATGGCGGGCGTCGTCTTATCGCAGCCGGACAGCAGAACGACTCCGTCGAGCGGGTTAGCCCGCAGGGTTTCCTCCACTTCCATGGCCATGAGGTTGCGGAACAGCATCGCGGTCGGCCGCATCAGGGATTCGCCCAGGGACATGGTCGGGAACTCCAGCGGGAACCCTCCCGCCTGCCACACGCCGCGTTTCACGGCCTCAGCCACCCCGCGGAGGTGGGCGTTGCAGGGCGCGAGCTCGGACCAGCTGTTCGCAATTCCGATCACCGGGCGCCCGTCGAAGACTTCGGGCGGGAATCCTTCGGCGCGCAGCCAGGAACGGTAGATCATGCCGGGCCGCCCCTCGGCCGCGAACCAGTTGGCGCTGCGGAGCCTGTTTGCCTCGTTCCCGTTCCGGTCCGGTTCTTCCGTCATCGCGTCCTCGTGCTCGCAGGTCCTCGGGGCCGACCGCGCTCGGGCCAGTCAGACAAACGTAGATCGCCCGGCATAACAGGGCAATAATTCGCGTCCCGGCACGCTCGGGCCGCTCCCGGCTGATACGTGAATGGCCCTTAGCTGGGCGGGCGGCAGCGACCCGGCGGAGCGTTAGCGGAGCCGGGTTTGCTGGCCAGGTGATCAGGCAGCTGGCTGAAGGCTGACCTGGTGGCCGAGGGCCTCGAGCCTGGCGAGGAGACGGCGGGTTTCCCGGTCGGGGTCCTGGCGGCGGGCGAAGAAGTCGGCGCCGAGTTCGTCGTAGGCCGCTCCGCTGGCCAGGACATGCGAGATGATGACGAGCATGCGTGGGAGATTACGATGATAGTTTATTCTTGGAGGTAGTACTGCGATATTTATTTTATTTGATGAAGTGTAGTTGTTAGAGGGACTTGAGGTAAGTCTGTTGGCGGATAGCGTTTTAGGAGTTCTCGATGAGGATAGTTTGGAGCTGTGGTTTGTTATGGCGTGGTTTGTAGGAAAGGAGTTTTTAGTTTGATTAGTGTTTGTGAGTGTATAGTTAGTTTTATGAGGTTATTTGAGAGGTGTAGTGAAAGAACTCGATAGGTTTAGGTATTGATCTAGGAGATGATAGTGTTGTTGTTTAGTGGTTAGATTATAGGGAATATGATAAGTAATTTTCGCTAGGCGTGAAAGAGCGTTATTATAGTCTCGATCTGTGAGTGTATCCAAAGATCATCTCCTTTATGAAGTCGATGTATTACATTTGCAGGCCGCACATGAGGGAGTGATGATCATTAAATAGTTTCTTCATCGCTTTGCCAACTCAATGATATTGGAGCGTATGATGCACAATGTGAGGTAGGTGAGCAAAGCGGGAAGGCGCTAGTAGTAGATGAGAGTCTCGATGATAGCGAGGTGAGACTTAGTAGTGATGCTGGAGGTTAAGGAGTAGATCTTGATAAAGGAGTGATGGAGCAAGTTGGAGAGTCTTTGTAGCTTAGAAGTAAGAGACTGCAAGAAATTGGCGCGGTAAGGCAGGATGTAGCGGGAGGTTTTGATGTAAGGCGGGAGGATGAAGCTGTGACGCAGCAGTACGCACTAGAGTAAATGTAATTGACACTCGGAGTAGGCAAGATATTCTGAGAACTAAGAAATGATGAAGGAATCTGAGGTTCTGGGGCTTGGGAGGATGAGTGGAGCACTGGGGTGATGAGGAAGAGGATGTTGCGGCGGTCGATGCCGGTCAGGGTGTCGCAGAGGCTGACGGGGGTCCCTGCGGCGATGCTGGCAGCCAGGAGTAGCATCCGCCGTTCCCCGCTGCTGCAGGGCAGCTCGCCGGCGTGAGCGCGGTGATCGCAGCGTCCCAGTCGATCGCGGCCATCGGGGTGGTGCCGTCGCCGAGGCTGACGCCTGTGTGTATGAATGCGGCAGTGAAGTCGTCGCGGTGCAGCCAGCTGCCGCAGTCGATGAGCAGGCCGACGCCGGCTTCGGGAGCGAATATGCCAGCGGGCGCACGCGCGCAGCGCCTGGTCGAGCTGGCTAGCGATGGGGGTCACCGGATGTCCCCTGCCGGGCAGGGCGGCAGTAATAGTGACGGAGCCGGCCGGCGATGTCGGGGAACGCGGGCATGCCGATGTTGATGGCGGCGCTGCGCCGGCGGCGAGCGGCATCGATCTGGGCGAGCTTGTCGCGCGGCGCCGGCGAGGCTGACATTGAGCCCCTCGACCTCGCCGAGCCAGCCTTCGCGTTCGGCTTCGGCGATGCGGTCGGAGCAGGTTGTCGCGGATCTCGCTCGAGTCGGGTCCGCTGGGCGGGGTCGGGCGCAGGAAGCGAGCACCGGACGCAGCTGTGTTCATGGATGCATGGTGACGCGAAAGAGCGGCCGCAGGTGCCGAGGGAGACCTTGCGGCTTTCGAAGTGGGCGAGGAACGCGTCCCACTCCTCGTCGGTCGGGGTGCGGTATTCCTCGCTGGGCCGGAGGGCGCGGCGGCGGGCGATGAACGTGCGGTGGGCTGTTGATGACTTCGTCGGGATAGACGGCCTTGTAGCCCATGGTGACGTTGATGTCGCGGTGGCCGGCGATGAGTTGGGCGATGTGCGGCGGCATGCCCGTGCATGATCGCATCGGTGATGAAGATCCTCCGGAAGTCGTGGGGGGAGAACTTCAGCGGGTTGCCCGCTGGCGTCGGTAAGCCCGGTGCGCGGCGAGCGCGCTGATCGAGCAGCTGTGCGGATGGCCGGTCCGGCGATGGGCCGGTTCTCAGCCGCTGATGTGCCGCTGGAACAGCAGCGGCATCGGCGGGTTCCAGACTCGTTCGTGGTAGTCGTAGGAGACCACGAGCGGGACGGCGCCGGCGCGTGCCGCGGAGCCGCGGCTGATGATCGCGCGACAGCACGTCGGCCAGCTCCGGGCTGATCACCAGCAGCCGTTCGGTGTCGGTTTTGGACGGGGCGATCTGCAGCAGCGGGATCGAGCTCGCCGGTGGCCGGCAGCCGGTAGTGGATCGAGGCTGTGGTGCGACAGTTCGGTGAGCTCCTCGATGCGGACTCCGGTGTGCCGAAGCACTTCGACCAGCGGCCCAGGTCCAGAATGCTTGGTGTTCTTCGTAGATTGAGATCGCGCCGCTTGCCGGTGCCGGGGTCTTCGGCCCAGATCTTGCCGGCCGTGGCGGGCTGTGATCAGGGCGCGGCGCAGCGTCCGCCCGCCGGCGGTGAACAGCGCGCCCGGCTCCGTAGCCTGGGCTGCCTGTAGCCGGTCGGTGGTCGACGTGGTGCCCCTCGGCGACGGGTGTCGGACCAGCACCGGCATGACGGGCAGCCGTTCACGGGTCCGCTGATCCATCCGGGACTTGCGGTGCGAACGTTCTTTCTTCTGCGCCGCGTCGGCTGTCGCGGATCGGGCACGGCACCGCCCACGGTCCCCACCGTGACGGGTCCTCGGCGGCCCACTGGGCTCAGGTCGAGGTAGAAGGCGCGCACCGTCATCAGGTGGTCGCCGGCGTTGATCCGCGGGCGGTGCTGCGTGCGTGCAGCTGCCCGTCGATCGTGCCTGCGGACCGTCTTGGTCCTAGTCATGCGAGGCGCTGCTTCCAGGCGGTCGCGACGTCGGCGGGCAGGTGCAGCGAGCTCGATGCCGGGGTGGTGGATCTCCAAGTCCCGCCCAGAACAGTCGGCCGAGCAGGTGAAGCGAGAGCTTGTGCAAGCTGGCGTAGTCCAGCGCTGGGTTGGCGTTCACGCAGATAGTCCACCAGTAGGTCACGCACCGACTGGCAGGCGATGGCGTAGCGGTCGATCAGCTGCTCGCAGCGTCGAGCTGTCCTTGTGTCCGTCGAGCCCCCGCAGCCGTCGGCGCGTCCGTCGCCGAAGGCGCCCGGCGGCGCGCAGCAGTTGGTAGAAGTACGGGCTGCTGGCCGCCGGCCCCGCCTGCGTGGTCCGTCGATGACGCCGTCCAGCAGCTCCAGACAGTCGCCGATGGTGATGTCGGCTGATCCGACGCCACCCTTGGCTGGCCAGCATGCTCGCGATCCGGCCGATCGCGCAGCTGGCCGCGGCATGTGCGCGTTGACGGCCCGGCTTTGGCACAACGCGGCGAGGCGCTCAAACCCGGCCACGTCGCGGACAGCGCGGCGATACTCGGTGACCAGGCTCCCGCGGCGTGC
This sequence comes from uncultured Actinomycetota bacterium, assembly GCA_963818995.1. Lineage (GTDB taxonomy): Bacteria > Actinomycetota > Actinomycetes > Streptosporangiales > Streptosporangiaceae > JAJYUU01. Next base: position 34,128 of record CAWFUM010000020.1, read on the forward strand.
TCGGTGGCATCTCAGCAGCCAACCCAAGCCGGGCCGGATCACGTCGCCACAAACCAGCAGCGAGCATGCCCCGCGGCCACCGTGAGACGGCCGCCTTCGGCTCCGGCGGCCCCGGCCGGTGCCGCGGCCGCCAGCCGCCGGCCAGTCGCCATGTTGTCCTGCGGCGTCGGCACCGGAGGCGAGCCACCGGTCCTGCCAGCTGTCGCCGGGCTGGTGCTCGAGCCACTCGCAGCACCCGCGATCAGGCCGCGTCGCCGGTCAGCCTGCAGACCGGCCAGATGCTGCCGTCGTGAACGGCCGGCCAGCAGCCGAGCCATGATCAACTGCCCGCCGGTTGCCACGGTTGCCGGCCAGCTGGCCGGCAGCCGGCCGGGGCGGGAACCGGTGCGCAGCGCGTCTGCAACGAGCCGCGACCGGATTCCGGTGCGGGCCGCCCTGATACAACCCGGCCTGCGAGGATCCGGTCTCTAGCACGCCGCCGCTCACCGGCCCGGCCGCCCGAACAGCACCTGCAGCGATCTCAGGGCGATAACCCGCCGCTGGACCGCTCCGGAATGGCGCAGCCGGCCGCGCCGCGCGGCGGCGTGGTGGGCCAGCACCTCGGCGATCATGTCCTCGATAGTGGGCGTGAGGTAGAGCTGAGTCGTCGACAGGTGGGCGTGGCCGAGAACCCACTGCACGTCGGTCAGCGGCATCTGCCGGGTCGCGGGCCATCCGATAAGCGGCCGTATGCCGCAGGTCATGTACTGTCCAGTTCGATCCCAACGCGGCGTTGGCGCGCGGTCGAACATCGCCCGTGCGCCGCGTGATAGTTCAACGGCGCGCAACGGCTGCCGTAAGGTCCACCACAACGGCTGGTCGCCGCCCGCGGGGCACCAGCCCGTTAAGCTGCACCCTGATATAGCCGCAGCCACACAAACGCGTCCGGCGAGGCGGGCAACTGCTGCAGCTCCCGGCTTCCCTTCCGGATCACGGTGATCAGCTGTTGCCCAGGGTCGAAATCAGCCAACAGTGGCCCCCAACAGCTCCGAGGCCCGAGCCCCAGTCGAGATCCAGAACGCGACCAACGCCCGATCCCGATGCGACGCCCAACGAGGCGAACAACTCGTCGAACTACCGTCCGGGATGCTGCGCGGGCACCCGCGAGGGCACCTTGGGCCGATACCGGCCCGATACGCTCGGTCGTGAACGCGTCCATCGGGTTGTGGTGTGCGTTCGCGCGCCAGCCGCCGGTGGGCGTGCCAGCGGGAACGGATTGACCATCGGCCCACTGCCGCACCTCGCAGGTGGAACTCGTAGAACGCGCGCAGCACCGTCTCGCAATGCGCCACGGTGGACCGCCGCATACTTGTCGCCAGGCAACGGGCTTGCCGGTCACCGGGTTCGTGGCGCGCCCGCCGCCGACGAGACAGACGCCGGTGCCGGCGCCGCGCTATCGCCGCCCGGACGCCTTAAATGCAGCCGCCTGCTTGGCGGTCAACTGAATCCAACAGCATGAAATCGCGAGCCTCCCCGCGGACACGCGGTCCCACGCGGATCTCGATCGCCCACACGAACCGGAACCAGCGCAGCAAATCCAGCCCATAGGACCGCAGCGTGCTCGCCGGAACGTCCGCACGCCTGCAGATCCCGCAAGAACGCCGCGACCGGGCCGACGACCGCCGCCAGCGGCGTCAAGTAGCCGATACGGCTCGAACACCTCGCCCGTGGCCACCAACCGACCCGCGCCGCGGCACCACGAGCCGCGACAGATCCCGCATAAAAAAAAAAAAAAAAAAAAAAAAAAAAAAAAAAAAAAAAAAAAAAAAAAAAAAAAAAAAAAAAAAAAAAAAAAAAAAAAAAAAAAAAAAAAAAAAAAAAAAAAAAAAGGAAAGGGAAGAAATAGACATGCCCGGCGTTGCAGACCAGCACCTGCTCGAAGTGCCCGTGCTCGACCAGCGCGTGGTACACCGGCATGCTGTAAATCCCGGTCGCCTCCATCGCCACGTGCGTGACCCCGAGGGAGTCCAGCCACCGGGCCGCCTCCCGCAACACCCCGTAGAACGTCTTGAACGTGCGCTTGACTTTCTGCCGGCCATCCGGGCCGTCGCGAGGCAGCCGGACCGCTATCGCGATCACGTCCTTGCCGACATCTACTGCCGCGCACTGCTCATACAGAATCTGCATCCCCTGCCAGCCTCCCAGCTCAGCCTCGTATAAGGGACGCACATGCCGCCCGCGGAGCCCCTGAAGTGAACGAAGAGACTGATACTCGCGCTCGCAGCGCAACCGGGGGACACCCGAAGGTGAGGACTCCAGCGTCAATCTTATGGACGGTCTCGCAGAACCAAGCCAGTACCGACGTCGGCGGGCAACATGCGCACCGCCATTCTCATCCCCTGGAAGCGGGCCCGAAAGGGCGCATCCAAATCTTATGGGTGCCGAGTTACTGGTGCTCCCACCCCACCAAGTCGGCACCCATGGTCCGGCCAGGCAGACACCAGCGCCGGCGGCGGCGGTTGCCGGTTCGACCGGCGGCCGCTCAGGCCGACAGGATTCGACCGTCAGACTGTCCCGGCCGGGGCGGCCGGGCCGCTCGCGGCGCGGGCGCGAATCCGCGGGCCGCCGGATGCCGGTCTCGCCGAAGCCCCGCCACCGGCAGGGTCCGCTGGTTGTCTCCCTGACCTACTCGACCGTGACGCTCTTGGCCAGATTGCGCGGCCGGTCGACGTCGTTCCCGAGTGCTACCGCCGCGTGGTAGGCGAGCAGCTGCAACGGCACCGACAGCAGGATCGGGTCGAGTTCCGGCTCGTTCCTGGGGATGGCCAGCACGTCGTCGGCCAGCTCACCCTCGGGAACCGAGTGGCCCACCAGCAGCACCCGGCCGCGGCGCGCCTTGATCTCGCCGAGCGTCGCCAGGTTCTTGTCCCTGAGCTCGTCGTCAGGCACGATCGCCACGGTCGGCAGGTCGGGTCCGACCAGGGCCAGCGGACCGTGTTTGAGCTCACTGGCCGGGTACGCCTCCGCGTGCAGGTAGGAGACCTCCTTGAGCTTCTGCGCCCCCTCCCTGGCGACCGGGAATCCGCGGACCCGGCCAAGGAAGAACATGCCGGGGTAGCGGGCTAGCTCTTTGGCCAGGCGGGCGATTTCCTCTTCCATGGTCAGGATCTGCGCGATCTGATCGGGCAGCTTGCGCAGGCCGGCGCTGATCCTCCGGCCGTCGGCAGGGGACAGGTCGTGGATCCGGGCCAGGTGCAGGGCCAGCAGCGCGAAGACCGTCGCCGTCGCCGTGAAGGTCTTGGTCGACGTGACGCTGACTTCCGGGCCGGCGTGCAGGTAGACACCGCCGTCCACTTCCCGCGCGATGGTGCTGCCGACCGTGTTGACGACGCCGAGCACCTGCCCGCCCTTGCGCTTCACCTCCTGCACGGCGGCCAGCGTGTCGTAGGTCTCGCCGGACTGGCTGACACCGATGTAGAGCGTGCCTTCCTCGATGACCGGACCCCGGTACCGGAACTCCGAGGCGGGCTCGGCGTCAGCGGGGACCCGGGCCAGCTCCTCAATCAGCTGGGCACCGAGAACGCCGGAGTAGTACGCCGATCCGCAGCCCAGGATCTTGACGCGCTTGATCGCCCGCGCGTCCCGCGGATCCAGGTTCAGGCCGCCGAGGTGCGCGGTGTTGAAGCGGTCGTCCAGCCGGCCGCGCAGCACCCGCTCGACGACACCGGGCTGCTCGTGAATCTCCTTGTGCATGAAGTGCGCGTGACCGTCGGCCTCGTAGCTGGCGACGTCAGCCTCGACGGTCGCGGTCTGCTTCGTCGTGCTCCGGGCGTCGAGCGTCGTGGTCCTGAAGCCGTCGGCCCGGAGGGTGGCAATCTCGCCGTCATCCAGGTGCACGACCTGCCGCGTGTACCGGACCAGCGCCGATACGTCGGAGGCAGCGAACATCTCCTTGTCGCCAATGCCGAGCAGGACCGGGCTGCCGTTACGGGCCACGACCAGCTGATCGGGACTGCGAGCGTCGATGACAGCGAGACCGTAGGTCCCGACGACTGACTTCAGGGCCAGCCGGACAGCTTCTTCCAGGTCGCGCGCCTGCGCTTCGGTCCCTGGCACAGCGCCCGCCCGGGCGGCAATCAGGTGCGCGAAGATCTCGCTGTCGGTCTGCGATGCGAACTGCGCGCCGTCTGCGATCAGGCCGGCCCGCAGTTCCTCGGCGTTCTCGATGATCCCGTTGTGCACGATGGCGATCGGGCCGCAGGCGTGCGGGTGCGCATTCTCGTCGCTGGGCTCGCCGTGCGTCGCCCACCGCGTGTGGCCGATGCCAGGACTCCCCTTGACCCGCGCGGGCACGTCGGCGGCGAGGCCGGATACACGTCCTTTGGCCTTCCGCAGGCGCAGGTCCCCGCCCCGGCCGACCACCGCGATCCCGGCTGAGTCATATCCCCGGTACTCAAGCCTGGCGAGGCCCTCCAGCAGAATCGGAACGCTGTCCCGGCTGCCGATGTAGGCGACGATTCCACACAAATCCTCTGCTCCTCATCCGTAGACAATCCTGCGCAGCTGCCTCAGCGAGTAGCCGGGCGCCGCGTACCGCCGATGCGGGATCTCAGCAGCGATCTGCTCGAACGCCAGGTCGTTGGTCAGCCCCCGCGCCTTAAGCTCCCGGTGGCGACGGCGGACATAATCCTCCGGCGGTTCCGAGAAATACCCGAGAACATCCGCCACCACGCGCGCGGCCTCAGCCGGGCTGAACAGGCAAGTACGGATCAGGTACTCGACCAGGTCGGCATGCGGTTGTTGCTCGGGCACGCGGCCCATCATGCCCACGGGACCGAAGGTTTATCAATGATCCTGCCCGATTTCGGGCAGGATCATGGACAAATGCTGGCCTAGTCGGGCCGGTTTGCTGTCCAGCCGGCCGTCGTATGCCGGACGAATCCGGCTGCTGCCAGCAGGCCAAGGCAGCGCAGGGCGGTGTCGAGGTCAACGCCGGCCCGCACCGCAATGCTGGCCGGGCCGCGGCCGCCGCGCACCGGCACCTCCTCGAGGACCGCGGCCGCGGCCGGATCGAGCATGTCGCGCGGCGTGCGCGGGCCGATCCGGAGCCTGCCGGCCGCCTGCTCGCCCGGGAGCGCGATGTGCTCGAACACGTCCGTGGCGCAGGTCACGCACATCGCGCCGTAGTCGCGGATCAGCTCGTGGCAGCCCGCCGACTGCTCCGACGTCACGGGCCCCGGCACTGCCATCACCGGCCGGCAGAGCTCGCGCGCGTGCCGGGCCGAGTTGAGCGCGCCGCTGCGCAGGGCCGCCTCCACCACCACGGTGCCGCGGCTGAGCGCGGCGATGATCCGGTTCCTGACCAGGAAGCCGGGCCTGGTCGGGCCACGGTCCGGCGGGCACTCGCTGACCAGGACGCCCTGGCCCGCAATGGTCTGGAAGAGGTGCGCGTGCCCGCGCGGATAACCGAACTGCAGGCCGCCGGCTAGCACCGCGACTGTCTCGCCCTCGGCCGCCAGCGCGCCCCGGTGCGAGCTGGCGTCAATTCCGTAGGCACCGCCTGAGATCACCGCGACACCGCGTTCAGCCAGGGTCGCGGCCATCTCGATCGCTACGTGATTGCCGTATCCGGTAGCGGCCCGCGAGCCCACCATCGAGACCGAGTGCACGCAGGCGAGCCTGAGGTCGCTGGCACCCCGCAGCCAGAGCAATACCGGGCGGGCATCCCCGAGATCATCGAGCTGTGCGGGCCATTCGGCATCGCCGGGCATGACCAGCCGCAACCCGCCCTCCTGCCAGGCGGCCAGCCTGGCCACGCTGGGGACCTCGCCGAGCCGGGCCCGCCAGCGGCTCAGGGCCTTGGCCAGCTCCGGCTCGGGCGGCATCGCGGCGAGCGCGGCCGTCCCGTCGCTGCGAGCGCCGGTGATGACCGCGAGGAGGTCACTGGCTGGCATAGTCCGCAGTGCTGCGCCGAGGACCGCGTCCCCCGGTGTGGCGACGAAGCTCAGCGAGACCCTGGCCCGGCGCTCGGCGTCGCTCATAGCCCTGCCCCCAGCCACAGTCCGAGTGCGGCGCCCACCTCGGCCAGACCTGGCCGGCCCGGCCGGCCAGGTCGGCAAGCGTCCAGGACATCCGCAGGATCCGGTCCGCGCCGCGAGCGCTCACCTGGCCGCGGTCCATCGCCTGCTCCAGCGGGCCGAGCGCGCCCGGCGCGGGCCGGAACCGGCGCCGCAGTTCGCTGCCGGGAACTTCCGCGTTCAGCCGCCACCGTGTCTCCCGGAGCCGGCGGCCCGCGCGCAGCCGCGCTTCCTGCACCCGGCCGGCCACCACGGCACTCGGCTCCGCCAGCTGGAGGTCGCTCAGCAGTTCGGCCCGGCCGACCGGCAGCAGTTCGACTTTCACGTCGACCCGGTCGAGCAACGGCCCGGACAGCCGGGCTAGGTACCGGCGCCGAACCAGCGGCGTGCAGGTGCAGCCTGCCCCCGTGGCGGTTGTCCGGGCGCACGGGCACGGGTTGGCGGCGAGGATCAGGGTGAATCGGGCCGGGAAGCGCGCGGTCAGCCCGGACCGCGCGACAATGACCTCGCCTGACTCCAGCGGCTGACGCAGCGCATCGAGCACGTCGCGGTCGAATTCCGGAGCTTCATCAAGGAACAGGCAGCCGTGATGGGCCAACGACGCCGCTCCGGGCCTGATGATGCCGCTGCCGCCGCCGACGATGGCCGCCTTCGTAGCCGTGTGGTGCGGCGCGCAGAACGGCGGCTCGGTCACCAGGGGCCGGTCCGCCCGGAGGGTCCCGGCGACCGAGTGGATGGAGCTCACCTCCAGCGCGGCGGCGGGTTCAAGCGGCGGCAAGATCGTCGGCAGCCGCTCCGCCAGCAGGGTCTTGCCAACGCCGGGAGGCCCGAGCAGCAGCAGGTGATGACCGCCAGCCGCACTGATCTCCGCTGCCCGCCTGGCGACCGGCTGCCCGACCACATCCGCGAGGTCGCGGAGCGGCTCATCGGCCGGCCGGGCCGTGCGACCCGGGTTCAGCCCGCGGCCGGAGTCCACGACCTCGACCATCGGACCGGCGTCGTCGGCGCCGGCATCGCTCTGGCCGCCGCCGTGCAGCCAGCCGAGTAGGGCCGACAGGTGAGGAGCCGAGACGACCTGCAGCGACGGCACCAGGGCGGCCTCGGCGGCATTCTCGGGCGGCACGACCACGCGGCTGAATCCGGCAGCGGCAGCCGCGGCCGCTGACGGCAGGACGCCCGGCACCGCCCGGATCCTGCCGTCCAGGCCCAGTTCGCCGAGGAATACCGTGCTCGCCAGGCCTTCCTTGGGCACTACGCCGTCGGCCGACAGGATGGCGACGGCGATGGCCACGTCGAAGCTGCTACCCCGCTTGGGCAGGCTTGCTGGCGAGAGGCCCACGGTGATCCGGCGCTGCGGCCACGCCTGGCGGCTGTTGACGATCGCTGATCTGATCCGGTCGCGCGCCTCCCGGAGCGCCGTATCCGGCAGGCCGACGAGCAAGAGGGCCACCAGGCCGTTCTCGATGTCCGCCTCAATCTCGACGACGTGACCGCGAACGCCGGCCAGGGCAATCGCGTAGCTGCGGGCCAGCGCCATCTAGCCCACCCCGCGAACATGCTCGATGCTGAACACGCCCGGCGCGGTCTGCAGGATTCCGATGACGTCGATCCTGATCTCGGCAAAGAAAAGGCCGTGAGTCGTCGTCCAGGCAACGGCGAGCCGGCGGAGCCGCTGGGCCTTCTGGCGGCCGACCGCCTCGGCCGGCGATCCGAACCGCAGTCCGGATCGCGTCTTCACCTCGCAGATGACCAGCGAGCGGCCATCCCTGGCCACGATGTCAATCTCACCTTGACGGCAGCGCCAGTTGCGGCCGAGTACTTCCAGCCCGGCCTCGGTCAGGAAACTCGCCGCTAACTGCTCGCCCTGCTGCCCGAGGATGTCTTTCGCGTGCATCTCCACCACCTCCGGCAGCCAAACTGCCGGAAGGGACGCGCAGACGGGCGGGGCAGCCAGGCGGGCGGTGGACGGCGACGGAAGGCACCGGCGAGGGTGTGGAAAAAGGTACCTGGCCGTCGGTGCCGGCTGCTTTAATGCGGCGCTTTCAGTGCGGCGCTCTGCACAAAGGTCAGGACAGGCCCTGGCGCCTGGCGTGGCCTGCGCGTCAGCGGCGGTCAGCCAGCGGGCGTCAGCCGGACGGGACGCTGCCTGGACTACTTCGGGTCGGGGATCTCGAGGTCGCTCTTGGCGAGCTCTTCGACGTTGACATCCTTAAAGGTGACAACACGAACGTTTTTCACAAACCGGGCAGGACGATACATGTCCCAGACCCAGGCGTCCTGCATGGTCACCTCGAAGAAGACCTCGCCGTTCTCGGCCTGGCGGACGTTGAGCTCAACCTGGTTCGTCAGATAGAACCGGCGCTCGGTCTCCACCACGTGAGTGAACAGGCCGACGACGTCCCGGTACTCGCGGTAGAGCTGGAGCTCCATCTCGGTCTCATACTTCTCGAGATCCTCCGCGCTCATGTTCTCCCCTCCGATCAGGCGCCGCGAGCCATCGCCGCGAGGCCTGCCGTCGGCCAGCCATGCTCATCGATGACGTCAACGATAGGGCCATTCTGCCCACTGCCGGACGGGTAGCACGAGTTCGCGGCATCCGAGTTCGCCACCATGGCCTCGGCGCCACCGGTGACCTCGCTGTCCTCCACGCCTTCCTCAAGGTCCGCCGGGCGGCAGCCACGGACATTGACGAACGACATCCGGTGCTCAGGGCACGGGCCATGCTCGCTGAGCGCGCGCATATGACTGCGGGTCGAGTACCCCTTATGCCGGGCGAATCCGTAATCCGGGAACGTTTTGTCCAGTTCGCACATCATGGCGTCCCTGGTGACCTTCGCCACCACGGAGGCAGCAGCCACGCACGCGGCCACCTGGTCGCCCTTCCACATGGCCAGGGCCGGAGCAGCGAGGCCCCGGACCGGGAACCCGTCGGTCAGCACGTAGCCGGGCTTGCCTGACAGCGCAGCCAGAGCCCTGCGCATGCCGGCCACGTTGCAGACATGCAGGCCGAGCCGGTCGATCTCAGCGGACGTGATCGTGATCACGCTCCAGTCGATGGCGGCGTCCATTATCTGACTATATGCCGCATTGCGGGCCTTGGCGGTCAATGCCTTCGAATCGGCAAGCTCCGTCAGCCCGGGGATGCGAGACGGCTTCAGCATCACGGCCGCGACGACGAGAGGCCCGGCGCAGGCCCCCCGGCCGGCCTCGTCAACGCCCGCCACCGGAGACAGCCCGGCGCGGCCGAGTACGCGCTCATAGGCGCTCAGCCCGTTGCTTCGTCTCGGCGTGAAGCCCGCCGACCGGCGCTGATCTCCGGCCATCACGTCACAGCGCCCTCGAACCGCGCCGGTCCCGCCAGCGCGCGAGCAGCCTCCGCCGCGCCCGGCGCTGCGCCCAGGTAAGCGGCACAGCGACAGTCACGCCGGCCGCCAGCGGCAGGTATGGCGCTTCCGGCATCACCCTGACGGCCGCGAGGCTCGCGCCGGCTGACAGCCGGGGCGCGGGGACCTGTCCGGCTGACGTGGCCTTGCCGACGCCCGGCTGGCTGAATGTCGACGGAATCGGCAGGATCCGCCAGTGGCTAGGCGGCCAGACGATGACGAAGGCGCGGCCGATGACCGCGCTTTCCGGAATCGTGCCGTGGCCGGGGTCACTCGGGCGCAGCCGGGAGTCGTCAGAAATCTGGCGGTTGTCTCCCATCACCCACAGGCGGCCGGGCGGGACGACGATGTTGAACCGGATATTAGACGGCGCGGCTCCCGGGAAGAGGTACGACGACTCCTGCAGGGCCACTCCGTTGACAGTCACGAGGCCCTTGGCGGTGCAGCAGACCACCCGGTCGCCGGGCACGCCGATGACCCGCTTGATGTAGTCGGTCTGGCCGACCGGCGTGCCGAAGAGCCCGGCGATCGAATGGAACAGCGGCTGGAGGGTGGCGTCGTAGGCGCGGACCAGCGGGTTATGCGCGGGTTTGCTTCCGGGCTGGGCCGGGTTCCACGAGCCGACGCCGTTGAAGACGATGATGTCGCCTGGCTTGACGCTCCGGAAGTGGTAGACGAGCTTGTTGACCAGGACCTTGTCACCGATCATGAGCGTGTCCTCCATGGAGGACGACGGGATGAAGAACGGCTGGACTACATAGGTCTTGATCACCAGCGCTATGGCGAGCGCCACGATGATGAGAATCGGCAGCTCGCGCCACGTCGACTTGCGCCGGCGAGCTGGCCGCTGGCTGGCCGGCCCCGGAAGCGGGGGCGTCGGCCCGGACGCGGCGGTAGCGCCCCGGCCGCCGCCTGCGGGCCCGGCAGTGCCGGCGGTGTACCCGGCCGAGATGCCGTTCTGCGGCGCGGTGCGGTCCAGATCCGGTGATCCGGACTCCGCCAGCCGGTCCGGGCCGCCCTGCTCGTCGTTCATCATCGACCTGAGCCTATCGCCGCTCGCGCACTCAGGACGTGACCGTAAGGCCAGGCTGCACGCGTGTGGGCCGCGCTGGCCGGAATGTGCGGTCTTCCGGCGGGCACCCCGCCACGCCGGGTAAGCCGCCGCTGACCCGGGTCACCGGCGGCCGCCGCGAGCCCGGCGGAGTGACCTGCGCCGCCGCAGCCAGGTGAGCGGGACGGCCAGGCCAAGGCCCGCCGCGGCCGGCAGGTAGGGCGCGGAGGGGCGCAGCGCGAGCGTGGCCGGCAGCGGCGGGCCGGCCTCGTGTCCAGCCGTGCGGGCGGCCGGGGCGGCCGCCGCGGCCGTCCTGGTGATACCCGCCTGCTCGAATGTCGGCGGAATCGGCAGGATCCGCCATCTGCCAGCAGGCCAGACGATCACGAACGCGCGGCCGATGACTTCCTTCTCGGGGATCATGCCGTTTCCGGGGTAATCCTCGTGGCCGCGGGAGTCGTCGGAGATAGCGCGATGATCACCGAGCACCCACAGGTAACCAGGCGGCACCGTGACGTTGAACCGGCCGGGAATGTTCAGCGGATGGCTGCCGGGCCGATTGCCGGGATACAGGTACGACTGCTCATGCAGCGCCACGCCGTTGATGGTGATCAGGCCCTGGGCGTTGCAGCACACGACGTGATCGCCGGGCACGCCGATCACGCGCTTGACGTAGTCAGTCTGGCCGATCGGAGTGCCGAACAGGCCGCCGACGGAGTCGAGCAGTTTGCGCAGCGTGTCGTCGTACACGCGGGCTACCGGGTCAGAACTGGTCGCCGGCGCGGACGCAGGCACATTCCAGGTGCCGGCCCCGTCGAACACGACGATGTCGCCGGGGTGGATTGGCCGGAAGTGATACACGAGCTTGTTGACGAGGATCTTGTCGTTGATGCCGAGCGTGTTCTGCATCGAGCCGGTCGGAATGACGAACGCCTGCACCACAAACGTCTTGATGACCATCGCGATGACCAGCGCGACAATTACCAGGACCGGAAGCTCGCGCAGCAGCGACCTGTTGGTCGTCTTCTGCTGACGGCGCCGGGACCCGCGGCGACCGGGGCGCACGGGCTGGGCCGCCGGCGCCGCCGGGAACCGGGCCGCCGGGTGCGCTGCCGCCGGGTGCAGGTGCGCCGTCTACCGGTGCGGTGCCGGGGTCGCCAGTCAGGTCTGGCCTGAACGCGGACGGCTCTGGTCGGGCCGGAACGCGCGGATCGCTGCCTGCTGTCATGGCCGCCTCGCGCCGCTGGCCCGACTCAGCCGACAGGCCGCGTGCGGCTGGCAGCCGTCCCGAGATGCGGGCAGCGACGTCGCTGCCGGCGGCCCCAGCGCGCATTCAGGTCACCTTTGCAAGATGAGGCGGCCAGTCCCCGCGGTTCGAAGCCTTAGCGCCCGGCCGCGCGGCTGGTGCAGGATCCGACCCGCCCTGCCAGCAGTTCACGACGCCGGCCAGGAGCACGGATGCTACCTGGCCGGGGTGGTCTCGCGGCGCTCCCGGATCCTGGCGGCCTTGCCGCGCAGATCCCGCAGGTAGTAGAGCTTGGCGCGCCGGACCCGGCCGCGGCTGACGAGCTCGATCTTGTCGATGGCCGGGGTGTGCACCGGGAAGGTCCGCTCCACGCCCACGCCGTAGCTGACCTTGCGGACGGTGAACGTCTCGCGGGCGCTGCCGCCCTGACGGCGGATCACCACACCCTGGAAGACCTGGATCCGCGAGCGGTTACCTTCGGTGACCTTGACGTGCACCTTCAGGGTGTCGCCCGGCCGGAACTCCGGAATATCGGATCGGATCTGGGCCTGCTCAAGCTCGGCAATCGCGGTGTGCATCGCTGCGGTTCCCTCAATGTCATCAGCGCACGCCTGCGAACGCGCTGGATCGGTCTGTGTATACCAGGCGGGCACCCGGCAGCCCCCGGCGACTAGGCCAACGACGGGGCAGTGCTACTAGTGTGCCACATCTTCGCCGCTAACCGGAAAGCCAGCATCGCCCAGCACGGCCCGGTCATGATCATCAAGCTGGTCCTGGCCGTGCCGCGCCGAGTTGCCCGCGCCCTCCCTGGTACGCCGGGACAGCAGGCGGGCGACCAGGTCAGGGCGATTGTGCGCGGTCCGGCGCAGCGCGCTGTCCCGCCGCCATCTGGCGATCGCGCCATGATCGCCGGACAGCAGCACCGGCGGTACTTCCCGCCCGCGCCAGACGCGCGGCCGGGTATAGGCAGGCCCTTCGATGAGCCCGGCCATCGGGCCGCCGGACGAGCCGCCGTCGAAGCCGAACGAGTCACTGACGGCGGATTCGGCATTGCCGAGCACCCCCGGCAGCAGGCGGCAGACGGCCTCAGTCATCACCAGCACGGCCGGCTCGCCTCCGGCCAGCACGTAGTCGCCGATGCTGACCTCCTCGACCCGCATCCGCGATCCCGCCTCCTCGGCAACCCGGCCGTCAATGCCCTCGTAGCGGCCGCAGGCGAAGATCAGCCAGGGCTCGGCCGCATACCTGGCCGCGTGCTGCTGGGTGAACGGCAGCCCGGCCGGGGTCGGGATCACCAGCAGCGGATCATCGCCGCCAGCGGCCACCGAGTCGATCGCATCGCCCCAGGGCTCGGGCTTCATCACCATTCCGGGGCCGCCGCCGAACGGAGAGTCGTCCACGGTGTGATGCACATCATGAGTCCAGGCCCGCAAATCATGGACGCCGAAGCCGATCAGGCCGCGTTCCGCGGCCTTGCCGATCAGGGAAACGCCGAGCGGGCCGAAGTACTCGGGGAAGATCGTGATGATGTCTATCCGCACGGCCGCCCCCTACAGGGCATCCTGCGGGTCGAGCAGGCCGGGTGGCGGGTCCACCCGCAGCTGCCTGCCGGCCACGTCGACCTCGGGCACGATCGGCGCGACGAACGGGATCATGATCTCAGTGCCCGAGCGCTTCCCGCTGCCCGCGACGACCAGCAGATCCTGGCCGTAGTGCAGGACGTCGCGGACTTCGCCGACCTCGTCGCCGGACGTGGTCAGGACTGTCAGCCCGATGAGCTGATGATCGCGGAACTCCTCGGGATCAGCAGGATCTTCGAGGTCGTCTGAATCCACGAGCAGCAGGACGCCGCGAAGGGTGTCGGCCTCGTTCCGGTCATGACAACCAGCGAAGTGAACCAGCAGCCGGCCCGAGTGCCACCGGGTGCTGGCAATGGTCAGCGGCCCGGCCGACGCGGGCTCCGTCGCGAGGACGGCGCCCGCAGCCAGCCGCGATCCCGGATCATCGGTCCGCACGTCAACCGCGAGCTCGCCGCGAACACCGTGCGGTCTGGAGATACGTCCGACCACCAGCTGCATGGCGGCTAGCGGACCTCGTCGGCATCCAGCAGGTCGACGCGAACGTAGCTGTTCCCGGCCAGCGAGCCGATCACCGTCCGCAGTGCCCTGGCCGTGCGGCCGCCGCGCCCGATGACCTTGCCCAGGTCATCGGGGTGGACGCGCACTTCAAGCACGCGCCCGCGGCGCAGGCCGCGGTTGCCGACCTGGACGTCGTCCGGATGCTCGACGATGCCCTTGACCAGATGCTCCAGGGCTTCCTCGAGCATGTCAGGATCCGCTGCCTTCCGCGGCGTCGGCGGCAGCCTCGGCCCTGGCGCCAGCGGCTGCGTCCGCCGTCTGCTCGGCGTCGCTCTTCTTGGCGTCGCCGTCGGCGTCATCGGCCGGCTTGGCCTCGGCGGCGTCCGCTGCCTTCGGTTCCGTGACGGCGTCGTCGCCCGCGTCGGCGGCAGCCTCGGCCCTCGCGCTGGCTGCTGCGGCCGCAGTCTGCTCGGCGTCGCCGGCCGGCTCAGCCGCCTTAGCGCTCTTGCCGCCAGCCTTGGTGTCAGCCTTCGCGTCCGCCTTGGTGTCGGCCTTGGCGTCCGCCTTGGTGTCAGCCTTCGCGTCGGACTTGCCGCCCGCCTTGGCCTCGGGCTTGCCGCCCGCCTTGGTGTCAGCCTTGGACTCGGACTTGCCGCCTGCCTTGGCGTCGGCCTTGCCGTCAGCCTTCGCGTCGGCGGCCTTGCCCTTCGGCTTCGCCTTCGCGCCGCTGTCGGCCAGCGACTCGGCGGCTGCGGCCGCGAACGCGACCTTCTTGTCTTCCTTGGGCGCGGCGGTCCGCAGGGTGCCCTCACTTCCGGGCAGGCCCTTGAACTTCTGCCAGTCGCCGGTGATCTCGAGGATCTTCCTGACCGGGTCAGTCGGCTGCGCGCCGACGGAGAGCCAGTGCTGGGCGCGGTCGGAGTCGACCTCGATGAAGGACGGCTCGGACTTCGGGTGGTACTTACCGATCTCCTCGATCGCGCGCCCGTCCCGCTTGGTGCGGGCGTCAGCGATGATGATCCGGTAATACGGCGCGCGGATCTTGCCCATGCGCTTCAGCTTGATCTTGACAGCCACGGCTGTGGTCTTCTCCCAGCAATTTGGTGTCGGGCAGGTCGCTGTCCGGGTGAGGACCGGACGCCTGCTGCCCAGATGGTGCCGGCTCAGCGAGTTAGAGAGGGCCTCGCGCGACCGAGCATAGCGGTCACATTCTGCCAGACGAGCCGGGCCAGAGCGTAATCACGAGCCCGACAGCGCCTGCCGGAAGCCGCCCGGCGGCCGGTCGCGGCCGGTCAGCGGCCCTTCTTACCCGGCCGGCCGCGGAATCCGGCAGGCAGATTGGGTTGCTGTCCGCCCAGGCCACCTGGCAGGTTCGGGAGCTGCAGCGGCCCGTTGCCGCCGCCGAGGCCCGGCAGCGAGCCGAGACCGGGCAGTCCCGCCGGATTGCCGGCCCCGTTGCCGCCCGTCCCGGCCGCGCCCGGCCCCTGCTCCAGGTTGGCTAGCTGCTCAAGCGCCTGCTTGGCGTTCTGCTGCGCGCCTCGGCCTGCCCCGGCCGGACGGCCGCCGCCCTTGCCCTTCTTCTTGGTCTTGTTCCTGGTCTTGCTCTGGCGCCGCATCCCCGGCATGCCGGGCATGCTGCCCATCATCTGGCGCATCATCTTCTGGCCCTCGAGGAACCGCACGATCAGCTGGTTCACCTCGCCGACCTGGACGCCAGAACCGGCTGCGATCCTGGCCCGGCGCGAGCCGTTGATGATCTTCGGGTTCCGCCGCTCCTCAACGGTCATCGAGCTCACGATGGCGGCCGCGCGGTCCAGGTCCTTGTCGTTGACCTGGCTGAGAGCCTCGCGGTTCTGCGCGGCACCGGGCAGCATGCCCAGCAGATTGCCGATCGGGCCGAGCTTGCGGACCATGGCGAGCTGATCGACAAAGTCCTCGAGCGTGAAGTTCTCGCCGGAGGCCAGCTTGTCCGCCATCGAGGCGGCCTGATCCTGATCGAACGTCCGCTCGGCCTGCTCGATCAGGGTCAGGACGTCACCCAGGTCCAGGATCCGGGAGGCCATCCGGTCCGGGTGGAAGACGTCGAAGTCCTCCAGCTTCTCGCCCGTCGAGGCGAACATCACCGGCTTGCCGGTCAGCTGCGCGATAGACAGCGCGGCGCCGCCGCGAGCGTCGCCATCGAGCTTGGTCAGCACGACGCCGTCGTAGCCCACGCCGTCCAGGAACGACTGGGCCGTCTGGACCGCGTCCTGGCCGATCATCGCGTCGACCACGAACAGGATCTCGTCCGGGTCGGTGGCGTCCCGGATGTCAGCGGCCTGCTGCATCATCTCCTCGTCGACGCCTAGCCGCCCGGCAGTGTCGACGATGACGACGTTGTGCAGCTTGTGCTGGGCCTCGGCGATGCCGAGCCTGGCCGCCTCACCGGATCGCCGACACCGCTGCCGGGGAAGGCCGCGAACACCGGCACGCCGGCCCGCTCGCCGAGCACCTGCAGCTGCTGCACAGCGTTCGCCCGCTGCATGTCGGCCGCGACCAGCAGCGGCGTGTTGTTCTGCGATTTCAGCCAGAGCGCCAGCTTGGCCGCCAGCGTGGTCTTGCCGGAGCCCTGCAGGCCCGCCAGCATGATGACCGTCGGCGGCTGCTTGGCGAACCGCAGCCGCCTGGCCTCGCCGCCGAGGATGGTGACGAGTTCCTCGTTAACGATCTTGATGACCTGCTGGGCCGGGTTCAGCGCCTCGGAGACCTCGGCCCCGCTCGCGCGTTCCCTGACCCTGCTCATGAACTCCCGGACGACCGGCAGGGCGACGTCAGCCTCAAGCAGCGCGATCCGGATCTCCCGGCAGGTGGCATCGATGTCGGCCTGCGACAGCCGCCCGCGCCCGCGCAGCGACGAGAAGACCTGGTTAAGCCGATCAGAAAGTGTCTCGAACACGTCGCGCTGCCGTCCTCCCAGATGACCCGTTTGCTCATCCCAGGCTATCGGGTAGCGGTCAGGAACCCCGCATGCTAACGTCACCGCGCCCCGGCCGACCGCAATGGGGTGAACTTTGCACGGCGCTAATTGCATCTTGTTCCGGCCCCTACCGGAACGTAACGTCGTTGATGTTGAGATTTTCTGACAAGCTGCCACACGGAGGTATAGGTGGGGGCGAGCCCGAACCATGATCTCTTCGACTCTCGCTGGTCGCTGACACCGCGCTCGCGGGACCGGAAGAGGCGGCGGTGGCGCGCACTCGACCGGGCAGCCGTCCCGGCCGCGGGGCCCGGCTACGACCTGACCGAGCGGGGCAGCGACGGAGCGCCGGGAGGCGACGCGTCCGGCACGGGCTTAGCCGGACCGGGAACGGGCGCATCAGGCCTGGCCGACGTCGTCGCGCTGCGGCACGGTGGCGCGGACGGCCAGCCCGAGTCCCCGCCCGGACCGGATCTCTTAGCCAGGGCCGAGCGGTTCCTCGCGCTGTTTCACGCGGAGAATCCGGCGGCCGGATCACCCACCGAGCGGATCAGTCAGGTGCGCCGCGAGATCGAGGCGGAGGGCACGTACCGGCACACGGCACCCGAGCTCACCTTCGCGGCCCAGGTCGCCTGGCGTAACAGCTCGCGGTGCATCGGCCGCCTCTACTGGCGCAGCCTGCGCATTCGCGACCGGCGCCAGGTCAGCTCGGCGGCCGAGATCGCGACCGAGTCGTTGGCGCACCTGCGTGCGGCCACCAACGGCGGCCGGATCAGGCCGCTGATCACGATCTTCGCCCCCGACGCTCCCGGCCGGCCAGGGCCGCGGATCGTCAGCCCGCAGCTGGTCAGGTACGCCGGCTACGAGCGCGGCGACGGGACGGTGACCGGCGATCCGGCCAGCGTCGCGCTGACGCGGCTGGCCCGGCGGCTCGGCTGGCACAGCGGGCGCACGCCCGGCCGGTTTGACCTGCTGCCGCTCATCGTGCAGGCGGCCGGCGAGGAGCCGACCTGGCATGAGGTGCCGCGGGAGGCCGTGCTCGAGGTCCCGCTGCGCCACCCCGATCTGGACTGGTTCGCCGATCTGGGGCTGCGCTGGTACGCGGTGCCGGTCATCAGCGACATGCACCTGGAGGCTGGCGGCATCCGCTACCCGGCGGCCCCGTTCAACGGCTGGTACATGGGCACCGAGATCGGTTCGCGCGACCTCGGTGACACCGGCCGCTACAACCAGCTGCCGGAGATCGCGACGCGGATGGGCCTGAGCACGGCGCACGATCGCACGCTGTGGAAAGACCGGGCCGTGACCGAACTCAACGTCGCGGTGCTGCATTCGTTCGCCGAGTCCGGCGTCACGATCACCGATCATCACACCGAGTCCGTGCGCTTCCTCAAGCACGCGGAGATGGAAGAGCGCCAGGGCCGCGGCTGCCCGGCCGACTGGACCTGGATCGTGCCGCCGGCCGCCTCGTCAACCACGCCGGTGTTCCACCGTTACTACGACGACTTCGACCAGTCGCCCAGGTTCGCCCGCCACTCGGGCGAGACAGGCTGCCCGTTCTCAGCCGTAGCGGCCCCGGACCCGTCTGCCGGTAAACTCTTCCGGGTCCTGGCCCGGAAAAATTTACGCTGCAGCACACAGTGCTGCGGACCGGTCAGGTGCCGCTGCCGACGCGCGGCCGTCCGGCTAGCAGCGCGTCGTCGTAGTGGATGCGCTCGCGGGCCATGCCGACCCTGGACAGCACCCTGATCGTCTCGCGCACCATGCCGCCGGCCCGGCCACGTAGGCCTCGCAGTCGCTGTGCGGCATGTACCGGGCCGCGACCCGGCCGACGTTGCCCTGCATGCCGTTAAAGGCCGGGTCGTCGGACGTCACGGGCGTGAGCTGCAGGCCGTGGTAGGCGTCGGTGAGCCGCCACAGTTCCTTCATGTCGTACAGGTCATCCCGCTTGCGCGCGCCGTAGAACAGGTAGATCCGGCGCTGGCGGGACGCCGATTCCCTGACGACCTGCTCGATGATGGCCTTGATCGGGGCCAGGCCGGTGCCGCCGGCCACGCACAGCAGGTCCCTGTCCCCGGCCGGCTGGAGCGTCATCGTGCCGAGCGCCGGCCCGAGAGTCAGCTCGTCACCGGGCTCGGTGTGGTGCACGAGCGCGCCGCTGACCCAGCCGCCCGGGATGGCCTTGACGTGCAGGCTGATCAGCCCGTCGTCGCGCGGACGGCAGGCGATCGAGTACGGCCGCCACACGTGCGGCCACCGCGCGGTCTGCAGCGTCAGGTGCTGGCCCGCCTCGTAGGGCAGCACCCGGTCCGGCGCCACCGTGATCACCGCGATCTCGTGCCGCCGCTTCTCCACCTGGACGACCTCGGCCGTCCAGGATGGCGGCGAGATGGCCGAGTCCTCTTCGGCCGCGCGGATCATGAGCGCAGCAGCCGCCGCGAAGGTCTGCGTCCAGGCTTCCTCGGCGTCCGGCGTGAAAGCCGATTTGGCGAAGGCCCGCAGCGTGGCGATCAGCGCCTCGCCGACCGCGTCGTACATGCCGGGGTCGACGCCGTACTTGCGGTGGTCCCGGCCGAGCTGGGACAGGTAGGTCGCCATCTCGTCCGGGGTGCTCAGGCTCTCGACGATGCGGCCAAGCGCCCGGAACAGCCGGTCCCGCTGCTCGTCCATGGCCGGCGGGAACAACTCCCGCAACTCGGGCCGCCGCAGGAACAGCCAGGCATAGAAGTAGGCAACGGCCTCGTCGCCAGCACCGGCGACGTGAGTGAACGTCTCCCTGATCGCCACGATGGCCGGATCCGGGCCGCCCGTGGCGGCAGCCGCCGCGGCGTCGGCCGCCAGCGGGCCCGCGTCGGGGGCGTCAGCCGGTGTCCGGCGCAGCGCCGGACCCGGCGTCGTTCCCGCGGCGCGGCCAGCCGGGGATCCGGCGGCTCAGCCAGGCCGATCCCGCCCGGGGCGCGCGAAGCCAGGTCATGCTCGGACAGGGCAGGCTCGGCGAGCGCCGCCTCGGTGAGGACGGGCGCGGACAGCGTCGGGGCCGCAGCCATGCCGGCGCCGCCGTCAGCGCCGTCGGAGTCGGTATCCATCGCGCGCAGCCCGTCCCGCAGCCGGGTCAGGGCATCGAGATCCTTGCGCCAGGTGCGCAGCCGCCACCACGGTAATGACCGCCGCTCCGCCGCGCGTTCGATCGGGCCGCGGGCGGGGGGCGGCCGGGACGTCAATCGCGCTGGGAGCCGCTCCCTCGGGGCGGCGTGCCATCGGCGTCATGACGCCGCCAGAAGGCCGACCGCCAGCCGGGGTGCAGATCGGCGCGTCGGGCTGGCTGCTAAGGCGATCTCCGTGTCAGAAGAGCCAGCGGCGATCACGCTGTCTCCCGAGCCCCAGGGATACAACTAGCTCCCTTCCGTTCCCCCGCCCTGCCTGCTCGCACTGCAGCGCATGAGCTGGTCCGGCACTAACCACTACGATCGGGTTAGCGAATGCTGTAGCCAGCATAAAACGCAAAGCCGGGCCAGTCAGTCCTTTGCAAAATGCAATTATCAAACATCCTTATCATCGTCTTCTGAGGCGTTCAAGCAGTAAAGTCGCATCAAAGCACGCTTGCTCAGCACCCGCCCCAGCTCACGCAATTGCGCAGAACCGGATTCCCGGCGGCTAACGACACAACTAGCGGCAAAGCCGCAGCTGGAGCGGCTGCGCGGCCGTCCGGGCCTGACGGGCGGCGCCGGCGCGTCCGGGCGGTCTACTCGCCGAGGATCGCGTCGACGAAAACGCCGGGATCGAAGAAGGCGAGATCATCCGGGCCCTCGCCGAGGCCGACCAGCTTGACCGGCACGCCAAGCTCGCGCTGTACCTGGATCACGATGCCGCCCTTGGCCGTGCCGTCGAGCTTGGTGAGGATAATCCCGGTGATGTCGACGACCTCGGCGAACACCCGCGCCTGGCGCAGGCCGTTCTGACCCGTGGTCGCGTCCAGGACGAGCAGGACCTCGTCCACGGTGCCGTGCTTCTCGATCACGCGCTTGATCTTGCCGAGCTCATCCATCAGCCCGGTTTTGGTGTGCAGGCGGCCGGCGGTGTCGACGATCACCGTGTCGACGCCCTCCTGGATGCCCACGTTCACGGCCTCGAACGCGACGCTGGCCGGGTCCGCGCCCTCCCGGTCGGACCGGACGACCTGCGCGCCGACCCGGTCGCCCCAGGTCTGAAGCTGATCAGCGGCCGCGGCGCGGAACGTGTCCGCGGCCCCGAGTACGACCGTCTTGCCGTCGCCGACAAGGACACGCGCCAGCTTGCCGCAGGTCGTGGTCTTGCCGGTGCCATTGACCCCGACGATCAGTACCACCGAGGGCCGGTCACCGTGCCGGTCCAGATGCAGGGTGCGATCCAGATCGGGGTTGATCATCGCGACCAGGTCCGTCCGCAGCATCTCCCTGACCGCGGCCGGGTCAGCCGAACCGGCCACCTTGACCTCGGTCTTCAGCAGCTCGACCAGCTCGCGCGCCGGGCCCACGCCCATGTCGGCGCTGATGAGCGTGTCTTCCATTTCCTCGTAGGACTGCTCGTCCAGCTTGCCGGCGGAGATGAGGTTCAGCAGCACCGTGCCGATCGCGCCGTGGGAACTGGCCAGGCGGCCGCGCAGCCGGGTAAGGCGGCCAGCCGACGGCGGCGGCTTCTCGAGAAGGCGCTCGGGCACCTTGGCCGGCGGCGCGGTCAGATCCGGCGGTGCCTGCTCAGCTGGCGGCGCCGACGGCTCAGGAGGCGCGATCGTGCCGGCCGCGGACTGGCCGCCGCCCTCCTGCTCGCGCTCCAGGGTGGCGGTGCCGCCGTGCGGTGCGCCACCGGGCGGAAGAGACCTGCGGCGGCGGAAGTACGGAACGAGGCCTGCGGCGCCGCCGCCGACCACGACAACAGCGCCTAGCGCGATAAGGAGATCTTCAACCATGGCGCAACCAGTCTGACAGACAGCCGGGAGTCAACTGGCCAGCCGGCTGCCTCGCCGGGCTAGACGGTCTCCCGCTCGCGCAGGCGCTGGCTGATCACGCTCGACACGCCGTCACCGCGCATGCTGATCCCGTAGAGCGTGTCCGCGACCTCCATGGACCGCTTCTGATGCGTCACGATAATGAGCTGCGATACGTCCCGCAGTTCGGCGAGGATCTCCAGCAGCCGCTGCAGGTTGGTGTCGTCAAGCGCGGCCTCGACTTCATCCAGCACGTAGAACGGCGAGGGCCTGGCCTTGAAAATGGCGACGAGAAACGCGATGGCGGTGAGCGACCGCTCGCCGCCGGACAGCAGCGACAGGCGCTTGACCTTCTTGCCCGGCGGCCGCGCCTCGATGTCGATGCCGGTGGTCAGCATGTCGTCGGCATCGGTGAGCACCAGCCGGCCGTCACCGCCGGGGAACAGCCGGCCGATAATCGCCTCGAACTCGGCCGCGATGTCGGCGTAGGCGGTAGTGAAGACCTGCTGAACCCGCTCGTCTACTTCCCTGATCACGGTGAGCAGGTCCCGGCGGGTCTTCTTCAGATCCTCCAGCTGCGCGACCAGGAACGCGTGCCTCTCCTCAAGGGCGGCGAACTCCTCCAGCGCCAGCGGGTTGACCTTGCCCAGCTGGTCGAGCTGACGCTGGGCCTGGTGGGCGCGCCGTTCGGTCGCCTCCCGGTCGTAGGGCACCGCGAGCTGGCCGTCGTCGCTGCCGGGCACGAGGACCTCAGGGCCGTAGTCCGCGATCAGAGACGTCGACGTCGGTGGCGAACTCCTCCAGTGCCCGGCCCGGCGATCTGCTCCAGCTGAAGCTGCCTGGTGGCGCGGGCGATCTGCGCGCCGTGCGCGCTGTCGACCACCTTCTCCAGCTCGTCGGAGGCATCCCTGATCCGCGCTCGTACCGTCCTGAGCTCGCCGTCCCTGCCCTTGTGCGCCTCCTCGGCCTGCTGCCGGTCGGCGTCGGCGGCGGCGGCGGACAGCTCGATCCGGGCCAGCGCGATCCTGGCGCCCTCGGCGACCGCGCTGGCCACCAGGGCACCTGCGGCGCGCCGCTCGGCCCGGCTCAGGGCTCGGGCCGCCGCCTGGCGCTCCGCGACGGCCGCTGACGCCAGCGCATCGGCTCGTCCCGAGATCGCCCGCTGCCGTTCTTCGACGGTGCGGACCTCAAGCCGGGCTTCCATCTCGGCGCCCCGCGCGGCAACCGCGGCGTCGGCGAGCTGCTGACGTCCGGCCGGCTCGGGCTCGGCCGGGTCGGATCCGGCCTCGTTCCCGCCCTCATCGCGGGCGCTGGCCTCAGCCAGCCGCGCTTCCTCCTCAGCCAGCCGGGCCTGCGCCTCGCTGGCCTGGGCCAGGCTCTGCTGCCTGGACTTCTCGGCCGCGGCGATCGCGGCGGTCAGCCGCCCCGTCTCGTCCCTGGCCGCCCTGGCCCGGCCGGCCAGCGATCCGAGCTTGCCCGAGGTCTCGGCGGCTGCGGCGTCCGCCTGCTGCAGCCCGGCGGCTACCTCGGCCAGCACCTGGCGCGCCTGTTCCTCGTCTTCAAGCGCCGCCGCGAGCTGACGTTCGGCCCGCTGGCAGCTCGACTCCGCGTCGCTGAGCTGCGACGTTGCCTGGCCGGCGGCCGCGCGCAGGCTCAGCAGGCTCTGCTCCCCGGCTAGCCCGCCGCGCGCCCAGTGCGCCCCCAGCACGTCGCCGTCGCTGGTCACCACCCGCAGCCGCGGATCAGCCCGCAGCACCGTGACGCCGTCGGCGAGTGACCTCACGACGACGACGTTGCCCAGCAGCTCGGCAACCGCGCCGCTGAGCTCCGCCGGAGCGGTCACCAGATCAAGCGCATGGGAAACGGGGCCGACCCCGCTCCCGGCCGCCAGCGCGCGCAGATCTTCCGGCAGCCGGGCCGCCGCCGCCGATCCGGATGCGATGACCAGCCCGGCCCGGCCAGCCTCCTGACTGCGCAGGACGGCCAGAATGTCAGCGGCCTCATCCAGGCCCGCGACCACCACCGAGCCCGCCGCGGCGCCGAGGGCAGCGGCAATGGCTTCCTGAGCGCCGTCAGTCACGGTCAGCAGCTGGGCCAGCGGGCCGAGCACGCCGCTGAAAGCGCCCGATCCTGCGAGCAGTACATCAGCTGCGTCCGCGCCGCTGGTGACCGCCTCGGTCAGCGCCTGCGCCCGCGCCCGCAGCGCGGCCCGCTGGTCACTCGCCGCGTGCTCGGCCTTCCGCAGCTGGCTCACGGTCGCCGACGCGGCTTTCAGGGCCGCGGCTGCCTGTTCGTGCGCAGTCGCGAGGTCAGCGCGGCCTTCCTCACGGCCGGAGACCAGATCCTGGAGCGCGGCGTACTCGACCTGCGCTTGCTCGGAGCGCGCGCGGGCCTGGGCCTGGGCCTCGGATAGCCGGCCGGCTTCCTCCGCGGCGGCGGCCGCCCGGCTAGCGGCGGACTCGGTCTGGCTGCGGAGGCGGGCCAGCCGGTCGGCTCGCTGGGCTGCCGCCTTGGCATCGGCCGCGAGCCGCCGCTCGTTGTCGGCCAGCGCGTTCTCGGCCCTGGTCCGGTCCGCGACTGCGGCGGCCAGCTGCTGGCGGGCAACGGCCAGCCGCTCGGCTAGCTCCTGTTCCTGGGCGCGCAGCCCGGCGGCTTCGGTCTCGAGCTCCTCGGGGTCGCGCCCGGCCCGCTGGGGCTCGGGGGCGGACAGGTTCCGGTGCCGCTCCGTGGCCAGGTTCAGCACTCCGCGCATGCGCTCGGCCTGGGCGGACAAGGCGAAGAACGCGTCCTGCGCGGCCGCCAGGCGGGGCGCGTGCTGCTGCGCGGCCAGCTCGAGCGCCGCCTCGGCCTGTCTGGCTTCCGCCAGCGCCGCCTCCAGGGCGGTCCGCAGCTGCGCGGCGGCGGTCTCGTCCGTCTGATCCCGCAGCAGCTCGGCGGCCAGGGCGGCGTAGTCATCGGCCAGCAAGCGGAGCCGCGCATCGCGCAGGTCGGCCTGGATGACCGCGGCCTTGCGGGCGATCTCGGCCTGCCGGCCGAGCGGCTTGAGCCGCCGTCCGAGCTCGCCGGTCAGGTCCACCAGCCTGGTCAGGTTGGCCTGCATCGCGTCGAGCTTGCGTACGGCCTTCTCCTTGCGACGCCGGTGCTTGAGCACCCCGGCCGCTTCCTCGATCAGCGCCCGGCGTGCGTCCGGCCCGGCATTGAGTACCTCGTCCAGCTGGCCCTGCCCGACGATGACGTGCATCTCCCGGCCGAGGCCGGTGTCGGACAGCAGCTCGGCAATGTCCAGCAGGCGGCACTGGTCGCCGTTGATCGCGTATTCGCTCTGGCCGGACCGGAAGAGCAGCCGGCTGATGGTGACCTCGGAGTAATCGATCGGCAGGGCACCGTCACTGTTGTCGATGGTCAGCGAGACCTCGGCCCGGCCCAGCGCGGGACGTCCCGGAGGTGCCGGCGAAAACGACGTCCTCCATCTTGCCGCCGCGCAGCGGCTTGACGCCCTGCTCGCCCATCACCCAGGAGAACGCGTCGACCACGTTGGATTTGCCAGACCCATTCGGGCCGACAATGCAGGTGATGCCCGGCTCGAAAGCGCATCGTGGTGGCGGAGGCGAACGACTTGAATCCGCGCAGCGTGAGGGTCTTCAGGTACACCTGCGGACTCCTCCCCGGCCCCTGGCCACAAGCGGTCGGACCATGCCACGCCGCGCGGCCACCGTCGCCAGCACCTTACCGTGAGGCAGCGCCGGCCCCGCGCATTCAGCGGCCGGGCGGGCCCGGTTTAGGCAGGCTTGACCGGTAAGGAGACCAGGCGCGAAAGGGCGATGTGCGAAGCGGACGCCACCAGCACGGCACACAGCGGAGGCAACCAGTCATCGGCCGTCGGGCGGCAGCCAGTCCGGCGGCAGCCCGTCCGGCGGCAGCCCGAACGGCAGCGGCCAGTCCGGCAGCAGCCCGAGCCTGAACCGCGCCATCACCCGGCCCGGGCCCGCGGAAGCTTGCCCCGGCGGAGGCTGCTGCTCGGCAGCGTCGGTCTCGGCGTCATCGCGGGGGCTGCCGGCGACCGGATACGAGCTCGTCAGCCGGGGCACGCTGCCAGGCAAGTACCTGCTGGCCCAGCTCGACGGAGCCTGCGGCATCCGGCCCGGCGCGCCCGGCCGGCCCGACTGCCGGCCCGCCACGAGGTGACGTTCTTCTCGCGGTATCGCCACCGCGCCGTCACGATGGTGACGCTGCTTCCGGCGGCGCCGCTGAGCGGCCGCCCGCTCAGCGTCGTCGTCGGCCTGCACGGCGCTGACGCAGATGCCAGGCTCATGGCCGGGCAGCTGGCCCCGGCCATGACGACTGCGCGGATTACCGGATTCGCTGCCGTCACCGTGGACGGGGGCGACACCTACTGGCATCCGGCGAGCCAACGGCGATGACCCGGTCGGCATGATCATCCACGAGGTGCTGCCCCGGCTAGCCGCTGCGGGCCTGCGCACCGGCGCCATCGGCATCACTGGCGAATCGATGGGCGGCTACGGTGCCTTGCTGCTCGCCGAACGGCTGGCCAGCCCGCCGGACGCGGACGGACGGGCGCGGTTCCCGGCGCCGGCGGCCGTGGCGGCATTGTCTCCGGCGGTGTTCGGCTCGTATGCGAGCGCGCGGTCGGCGAGCGGCAGCGCATTCGACAGCCAGGCCGATTTCGATCACAACAACGTGGTCACCGGGCTGGCCGCGCTGACTGACCGTCCCAGCGCTGGTGAGCTGCGGCATCGACGACCCGTTCGGGCCAGGAGACGGCGCGGCTGCGCTCCCGGCTCGCGGCCCTCACGGGCAGCCCGGTAGCGGGCGGCATCCTGCCCGGATGCCACGATGACGCGTTCTGGAACCGGAACCTGCCGGGCGCGCTCGCGTTCCTGAGCGCGCATCTTGACTAACGCGGATCCGGAAAAACCGAAGAGGGACGCTACGAGCGTCCCTCAACTTTCGGTTGGCCCCTGCACCCTGTTAGGTGAGTGCAGGCTCGCGGACCGGAGCCAGCAGGTCGTGGCCGACGGAAGCGACAAGCACATCGTTCTCGTCCTGAAGCCGGGCAAGCTCGGCCTCCAGGTCGCGTACTCGTTGCTGCAGACGGCGCATCTCTGCGACCATGCGGGGATCCGGACCACCGACGTGGCCGAGTAGAGCCTTTGCCATTGTGTAGGGTCCTCCACACTGAGTGACCAGAGTGGGCGTGCACGCAGACGCCGGACATGGCTGCGCGCGGGTTAACACCTCTATGGTCCCACCGTCAAGGGTAATCGGTCAAGTTTGGCGATCATGCAGGTCAGCGGCCCGGTCACGCGCACCGGAACTGATCAGCAGAAATACCCCGGACAGGAGAACATGTCACGGGTAGCCCAATCGTACGTCGGCCCTGATCGCCTTCGCCGGCCACCCCGATCAATGAGCCGCATGTCGCCGGATGATTACATTCCGTAGTCAAAGAATGGTCCCCAATCCGGTCGCCCGGGTCGACAGCCCCGGCCCGGCGGCTCCGGCCCAGTGATCACCGCTCGGTAAAGCCCGTGAAGCCACCGGATGCCTCCGCCCACCGGTGGGCTACTGAGCTGACCCGGCCCGGCCTGCCGGCGCCACCGGGCCTGGCGGCCAGATCGCCGTCCAGATTGCCGTCCAGCAGGGCGAGCAGGTCGCGGCAGCGGTCCTCAGAACCTTCGGCGACCACCTTGACCCGGCCGTCGGCGAGGTTCTCGGCGAAGCCCGCCAGGCCCAGTTCCAGTGCCCTGGAGCGGACCCACCAGCGGAAGCCCACCCCCTGGACCCGGCCCTGCACCCAGGCCGTCAGCCGGGTGCCTGCTGGCACAGTCACCAGCGGCCGTTGCGCGGCCGGGGCTGGCAGACCGGGCAGCTGTACGACGACCGGTTCATGAACGGGTCGCGGCGGATGAGCGCGCCGCACCGGCGGCATGGCTCACTGGCCCGGCCGTACACGTTGAGTGAGCGGTCGAAGTACCCGCTCTCCCCGTTGACGTTGACGTACAGGCTGTCGAAGCTCGTACCGCCCTCCGTCAGCGCCTCGCCGAACACGCCAGTCACCGCCGCCATGAGCCCGGCTATCTGGCTCGGCCGCAGCCGGTCGGTCGCGCGCGCGAAGTGCAGCCTGACCCGCCACAGCGCCTCGTCGGCGTAGATATTGCCGATACCGCTGACCAGCGACTGATCAAGCAGGGCCCGCTTGATCCCGGTCTTGCGAGCCCGCATCCTGGCCGTGAGCCGCTCCAGGTCGAACGCGCTCTCAAGCGGATCGGGCGCGATGTGCTCAATGACATCGGGCAACTCCGCCCCGTCCGCGGCGATCAGCAGGTGGCCGAAGGTGCGCTGGTCAGTGAAGCGAAGGTCAGCGTCCCCGTCATCGAAGGTGAACCTGACCCTGACGTGCGGCGACAGCGGGGCATCGGGCGGTCCTACCAGCAGCTGCCCGCTCATGCCGAGGTGCGCGAGCAGCGCATCGGGTCCGACGGGCAGCCACAGGTACTTACCGCGGCGCCGGGCGCCGTCAATGGTGCGGCCGGTCAGACGCGCCGCAAAATCAGCCGGGCCGCCCTCGTGGCGTCTGACCGCCCGCGGATGCAGCACGTCAACCGCCGCGATCCGGCGGCCGACGACGAACTGCTCGAGGCCGCGCCGGACGACCTCGACCTCAGGTAGTTCGGGCACCGATTACGCCCGGCGGGGCTGGCCGGACCTGCTCGGCTGGCCGGCGGAGCCATTGTTCGATGCCCGGTCCGGCACGGCAGCGCCGGTCCCGT
Source organism: uncultured Actinomycetota bacterium (assembly GCA_963818995.1). Lineage (GTDB taxonomy): Bacteria > Actinomycetota > Actinomycetes > Streptosporangiales > Streptosporangiaceae > JAJYUU01. The sequence continues at coordinate 62,652 of CAWFUM010000020.1, forward strand.
CAGCACCGGTCCCGCCAGCACCGGTCCGTGCGGCACCATCGACGGCTGCATCCGGGCCAGCGGCAAGCCTCTCGCTGATCGCGTTCCAGGCCGCCTCGGCTGCCTGCTGCTCGGCTTCCTTCTTCGACCGGCCTGAGCCCTCGCCGTACGTCCTGGCCCCGATCCGCACGAAGGCGCGGAACGACTTCTGGTGGTCAGGCCCGCTCTCCTCGACGTGATATTCGGGCACTCCGAGGATCTCGGCGGCCGTCAGCTCCTGCAGCGAGGTCTTCCAGTCCAGGCCAGCGCCGAGGCGGGCTGACCGCGCGATGACCGGGTCGAACAGCCGGTGCACGAGGCCGTCCGCTGCCGGCAGGCCCTGATCGAGGTAGACGGCGCCGATAACGGCTTCCAGCGTGTCCGCCAGGATCGACGACTTGTCCCGGCCGCCGGTGCCTTCTTCGCCTTTGCCGAGCCGCACGTAAGCGCCCAGATCCAGGCCGCGCGCCACGCCGGCGAGCGCCCTCATGTTGACGACCGCGGCGCGGAGCTTGGCTAGCTGCCCTTCCGGCAGATCCGGGTACGAGCGGAAGAGCGTGTCCGTCACGATCAGGCCCAGTACCGAATCGCCGAGGAACTCCAGCCGCTCGTTCGTCGGCAGCCCGCCGTTCTCGTAGGCATACGAGCGGTGCATGAGCGCGCGCTCGAGCAGTTCGGACCCGACTGGCACCTGCAGCGCCCGGAGCAGCCCATCGTTCAGGCCAGCCGGAACTGACGGCTGGCTCGCAGCCACTGCCGCTCTGTCAGCAGGTGAGTCAGTCACCAGCCCGTCCCTTCCCGCAGCGCCCGTGTCCCGCGATGCTCAGCCGGGCACAATCGCCCGCGCGTAACGGAATGTCAGGAGGGCGTGATGACCTGACGCCGGTTGTAGGTGCCGCAGGCCGGGCAGGCCACATGCGGGAGCTTCGGCTCGCGGCAGTTAGGGCAGGTCATAAGCTGCGGCGCGGTGGCCTTCCACTGCGCGCGCCTGGACCTGGTGTTGCTGCGCGACATCTTTCGCTTGGGTACTGCCACGTCACTGCTCCTTTGCCCGTCCCGGCACGGCATCCGTCCGGTCGTGTCGTACGTGCCGGTCCGGCATTCCCGTCCGGTACTTCATCATCGGGCGGGTCAGCAGCCGGCTGCCCGCCGTCCCGCTGATCCGCCTGAAAGTCCTTCAGCGCGGCCCACATTGTGCCGCGCTGCTCGTGCCCGTGGCCCGGTTCGGCGTCCGCGAGCCGGACCCCGCAATCAGGGCACAGGCCCTGGCACCCGTCCTCGCACAGCGGCGAGAGCGGCAGCTCCAGTACCACGGCGTCCCGCAGGGCGGGCTCCAGGTCCAGCAGCCCGGTGCCGTTCAGCCGGTAGCTGTCCTCGGCGTCCGCGTCCTGCGCCAGCTCCCCATCGCCGCCGAGCGCGAAGAGCTCCTGGAACCGGACCGTGATCACCGAGGTGAACGGCTCCAGGCACCGCGAGCACTCCCCGGCCAGCGGCCCGGTTACGGTCGCCGTCACCAGGACGCCCTCGCTCACTCCCTCGAGCTGAACCTCCAGCTCAAGGTCGGAACCAGCCGGTATTCTCGCCATCTCGACGCCCAGGTACTCCGGCGCCGGGACGATCCGGGTCAGGGTACGCGCGACCCCCGGTCCCAGGTCCCTGGTATCGAAAACAAGCGGGTTCCTGAGGTCCAGTCCCTTGGAGTGCTTGGTCGGCGTATGTGGCATAGCAGTGCGTGAACTTTATGGCATGGCGGACAGCGAAAATGGCAAGGCGTCCGCCAATCGTACCGGCTGGCCTGCAGTAACCCCAACTTGACCGTGCAATCCCACGACCGCCGGGCTCACTGCTCCGCGGCCGCGGGCCCGCCCGGCCGGCTCAGGACTCGGCGAGGCGGCTATTCAGCCGGTCAAGAACGGTCGGCGGCACCAGCCCGCTCACGTCCCCGCCGAACCGGGCGAACTCCTTCACCAGGCTCGATGACAGGAACGCGTACAGCGGGTTGGTGGTCATGAACAGCGTCTCGACGCCCGCCTGGCTGTAGTTCATCTGCGCCATCTGCATCTCGTAGTCGAAGTCGCTAACGGCGCGCAGGCCCTTCACGATGGCGGAGATGTCATTGTCGCGGCAGAAGTCCACGATGAGGCCTTCGAAGCGATCGACGCGCACGTTCTCGTGCCGCTTGGTGGCCTCGCGGATCATCTCGACCCGCTCGGCAACAGTGAACAGCGAGTTCTTGTTCGGGTTCCGCACGACTGCGACGACGACCTCGTCGTAGAGCTGCGCGGCGCGGGCAACGATATCGAGGTGGCCGTTGGTCACCGGGTCGAAAGAGCCTGGGCAGACGACACGCCGCAATCGGTTCACTCTCCCGTCGGGGATATCGCAGCAGGCAGTTCACCTGCGGCGAGACCGTACCAGACCGTTGCCTCGCCGTACCGGCGGGATCGGTCAGTTTCGTACCCTACTGGCCAGGTTGGCGGACCTGACCTGGTGGCTCGCTCAAGAGCGACCAGGGCACCGGGCGCGAGCCAGCCGTGGCCGGCCAGTGCGGTCAGCGTCCGGGTGAGCTCCTCCTCGCCGAGCGCGTACGGCGGGTCAGCGAAGACGAAGTCGCGCGGCGCGGTGCCGTCCTCGGGGCCGCGGGCCAGCAGCCGCTCCACCTTGTCGGTGACCAGGCGGGCGCCCGGCAGCCCGAGTGCCTCGATGTTCTGCCTGATGACCCGGCTGGCCCGGCCGTCGGCCTCGACCAGCAGGACGTCGGCAGCTCCGCGGGACAAGGCCTCCAGGCCCACCGCTCCCGATCCTGCGTACAGGTCGAGCACGGCTGCGCCGAGCAGGCCACCGCGGATCGCGGTGACGGTGGCGAACAGGCCTTCCCTGGTCCGGTCGCTCGTCGGCCTGGTCGTCCGGCCCCCGGCCGTCGCCAGCCGGCGGCCGCCCGCCGCGCCGGCGATGATCCTGGTCACGACGCTGGCTGTGGCGCGGACCTGGTCATGCTTTCTCCAGGAAGGTGGTTTCCTCA
>CAWFUM010000021.1:0-57459 GCA_963818995.1 uncultured Actinomycetota bacterium
ACGACAGGCCGGCCGTTTCGGCGACGTCAGCCACGTGAGCGCGCTCAAGACCGGAGTCATGGACCGTCGCGATGCCGGCCCGCAGGGGCAGGGCCGCCGCCGCGCGAACATCGTCCCGATGCTCCGGAGCGGAACCGGCCTGGCCCGCGGCCGGGCGCGGCGCCACGGCCGGGCGTGACGCGTCAGCCGGACGTGACGCGTCAGCCGGATGCGGCGCAACGGCCGGCCGGGCGCGACGGCCGGCCGAGAACAGTTCCAGCGTGTCGGCGAACTCAGCCAGATCGCTGACCCGATGCACCCCGTACGCGCGCGCCAGCGCTTCCCAGGCACCGTCGGATCCAGCGAGGGCACCCGAGTGAGCGGCGACCATTGCCTGTCCGGCGGCGGAACTGCCCGCTGTCAGCAGCACGACAGGAACGTCCTGCCCGGCCGCGCGGCCGAGTACCCGGCGCAGGGCGGCGCCATCGCGAATCGCCTCGAGGACCAGGCCGAGCACCCTGGTGCCCGGCAGGGTGAGCGCGTAGTCCAGGTAGCCGGGCGCCGCCGTGACGAGTTCCTGCCCGGAGGAGACGGCGAGCGTGAAGCCGAAGCCCCGGCGCGCCCGCAGCAGCGCCGAGAACACCGAGCCCGAGTGCGTGACCAGCCCGACCGGACCGGCCGGCAGCGGGTCGGGCTCGGTATAGCCGAGCGCACGCAGGCCGTAGGTCACGTTCGCGAAGCCCATGCAGCCCGCGCCGCACAGCGCCATTGCGGCACCGCGGGCGATGGCCGCCAGCCGGTCCCTGAGGTCCGGCCGGGGTCCGGCTGAGTGCGCGTTGCCGAAGATCACCGCGGCCCGGCCGCCGGCGCTGGCGGCCAGGGCGAGCTGCTCCTCAAGCGCCGCGTCGGGTACCGCGAGCAGCGTCAGGTCGGGCGCCTCCGGCAGGTCGGCGAGGGAGGGATAGCAGCGGTGCCCGTGCAGGTCCGGGTAGCGCGGGTTAACCGGGTAGATACGGGGGCGCGAGCTGCTCTTGCCGACTTCCTCGAGCATCCGGCTGCCGAAGGTGCCGGCTCGGGCGGAGGCACCGACCAGTGCAACGCTGCGCGCCTCGAGCATGGTCCTGACTGCGCTGCCAGCCGCCGGGCTGACGGTACCCGGCGGCCGGATCGCTGCCTCGTTCCCGTCCGGAACGGGTTCGTGGTTGAACAGCGTCGTCATGACCGCCGGCTGGCCCGCCGGGCGCCGCCCCGGACGGCCGACTTGCGGTCCGCGATCGCCGCCTTCGCCGCCTGCCAGCCGGGAATGCCGCAGACGCCGCCGCCGGCGTGGGTCGCCGAGCTGCCGTAGTACAGGCCGCCGACCGGGGTGCGGTAATCAGCGAAGCCGGGTGCCGGGCGCATGTGGAACAGCTGCTCCAGCGACAGCTCGCCGTGGAAGATGTTGCCGCCGACCAGGCCGTAGTCGTGCTCCATCTCGTACGGGACCGACGATGTCGCGGTGCAGGATCGAGCTCTTGAAGTTCGGCGCCAGCTCGTTGTAGCAGTCGACCATGCGGTCGGCGTACGCCTCGAGCTCCTCGGTGTGCGGCTGCCTCGCTCCAGTCGGCCGGCACCCACTGGGTGAACAGCGACATGATGTGCGTGCCCTCGGGGCACAGCGTCTTGTCGAACGCGGTGGGGATCACGCCGTCGCTGAAGGGCCGCACGGCCGCTTTGCCGTCCCTGGCGTCCTGGAAGGCACGCTCGATGTAGTCCATCGTCGGGGCCATCTCGACCGAGCCGGTGTGATGCTCCTGCAACTGCGTGCCGGGGTCGGCGATGAAGTCGGGCAGCTCGCCGAGCGCCAGGTTGATCTTCACGACGCCGCTGCGCGACTTCCACCGCTCGATGTCGGTGGCGAAATCCGGCGGCAGGTTCTCGCGGCCGACCTGCTCCAGGAAGGCCGTACGCGGATGGAGGGTGGACACCACGACCTTGGCCCGGATCTCGTCGCCGTTCTCAAGCACGACGCCGACGGCCCGGCCGCCCTCGACCAGGATCCGCGCGACCGGCGCGTTGATCCGCACTTCGGCGCCATGCTCGCGGGCGGCCGACTCGATGGCGCTGGACACCGCGCCCATGCCGCCTTCCTGGAAGCCCCAGTTGCCGAGGTGGCCGTCGCCGACGTCGCCGATGGAGTGGTGCGCCATCACGTAGGCGGTGCCCGGCTCGTACGGGCAGGCCCAGGTGCCGATGACGCCGTTGACCGCGAGGGCGCCCTTGACCTGCGGCGACTCGAACCAGTCGTCGAGCAGGTCGGCGATGCTCATGGTCATGAGCCGGGTGACGTCGGCGATGGTGCGGACGTCAAGGCCGCGGTTGCGCCAGGCCAGCTTCAGCGTGCCGCTCAGATCGCGCGGCTTGCGCGAGCCGAGCGCGGGCGGGACGGTCAGCAGCAGCGGGCCGAGCACGTCGGCGAGGCCCGCCAGCCAGGCGTCCCATTTCGGCATCGCGTCGGCGTCCTTCTTGGACCACTGCGAGACCGACGCGTAGTTGGCCTTGGCGTCGTCGGCGTACAGCTTGATCGAGCCGCCCTCAGGGAACGCCTGGTAGTACGGTCCCATCGGGTAGATCTTGTAGCCGTGCCGGTCCAGTTCCAGGTCCTTGATGATGGTCGGCGGCAGCAGGCTCATGACGTAGGACAGCCGGGTCACCTGGAACTCGGGAGCATCGGGCCACGGCGACTCAGTAGTCGCGGCACCGCCGGTCTTGTGCCTGCCTTCGAGTACCACGGTCTTCGCCCCGGACCGGGCCAGGTAAGCGGCAGCTACCAGGCCGTTATGACCTCCGCCTACCACGATGGCGTCGTATGTTGCGGCCATGAGCCAGCCTTCCGTAAGGTTGCGGTCACGCGCTGCGCATTGCCGTCGGCGCATGATCGCGCAATGTTTGACTGAATGTTCAGTTTAGAAAGCTGCTAGCCTGTAAGCAAGAGGCAGATAGGGATCCTGCTGGTTTGTCCCGGTGAAGCGCCGCCGGTCCGGGACGTGATCGACAGGTCGCGCTCCGGCAACGACGGCAATAACCAGACATGCGGCGGCGGATGGGGAAGTATTTGCCGTCATGAGAGGAACTGTCGCGATGACGACTCGCGCAGCCGACGGCGCTGAGGTGCCGGGCACCGCTGACCAGCGGCGAGAGCAGATGCTGCGCGCCGCGCTCGAGGTCATCTCGGCGCGGGGATACGCCGACACCCGGATAGCTGATGTCGCCGAGCGGGCAGGCGTCAGCCCGGCGCTGGTCATCTACTACTTCAAGACCAAGGACCAGCTGCTGACCGAGGCCATCCGGCACTACGAGGACGAGTGGTACACCGTCGGCCAGCAGCGCATGGCCAGGCTGGCAACCGCGGCCGAGCGCCTCGAAGAGTTCGTGGCGATGAACTGCCTGAACGAAGCCGACCCGGGGCCGGACAGCTCGTGGGCGCTGTGGCTCGACTTCTGGGCCCAGGCGGCACGGAATTCCGAGGTCGCCAGCGTGCGGCAGAAGTCCGACGAGCGCTGGCGCGAGGTCATTGCCTCGCTGGCGCGGGACGGTCAGGCCGCGGGCGAGTTCCGCGAGATCGATACCGAGAACTTCGCCATCTGCCTGTCCGTGCTGATCGACGGGCTGACGATCCAGATCGCCCTGGATGACCCGGTAGTTGACCAGCTGCGGGCTTTTGAGCTAAGCATGCGTTTTGTGGCGGGTCAGCTGGGCTTCGACTGGAAGCCGGGCCGGGGCCGTGACGCCGCGAGCCGGAAGGCTTCAGACGAAGGGTAGGTAGCCGGCATGGCTGGTGGGCAGATCGAGCTGGTCTCGCTGACGAAGCGCTTCGCCGAGGTGGCGGTCGACAACATCGACCTGCAGATCGCCAGCGGCGAGTTCTTCTCCCTGCTCGGGCCCTCCGGCTGCGGCAAGACCACGACGCTGCGGCTGATCGCCGGCTTCGAGGAGCCTACCTCCGGGCGCATCCTGCTCGACGGCGCCGATGTCTCGGCGGTACCGCCGCACAGGCGGAACGTGAACACGGTGTTCCAGAGCTACGCGCTGTTCCCCTTCCTCACGGTGTTTGACAACGTCGCGTTCGGCCTGAGGAACCGGCGGCTGCCCAAGCCGGAGATGGAACAGCTGGTCTACTCAGCGCTCGAGCTGGTGAAGCTGCGGTCGTTCTCCAAGCGCCGCCCTGGCCAGCTGTCGGGCGGCCAGCAGCAGCGTGTCGCGCTGGCTAGGGCGCTGGTGCTGCAGCCGTCGGTGCTGCTGCTGGACGAGCCGCTCGGCGCGCTCGACGCCAAGCTGCGCCGCTCGCTCAAGGTCGAGCTCAAGGCCCTGCAGGAGCAGGTCGGGATCACCTTCCTCTACGTGACCCACGATCAGGAGGAAGCTCTCACCATGTCCGACCGGCTCGCGGTGATGCGGGACGGCAAGATCGTCCAGATCGGCCCGCCGACGGAGGTCTACGAGCAGCCCGCCGATACCTATGTGGCCGACTTCCTCGGCGTCTCGAACCTCATGCCGGTGACCATGGTGTCCCGCGGCCCGGGCGCGCAGTGCGAGGTGCGCCTGGGCGAGTCGGTGCTGACCGTGGAGCACGGCGGGAGGACGCGCCCGACAAGTCCCACGCGGTCATCCGGCCGGAACGGGTTCGGATCGAGGAGTTCGGGTCAGCCGGACCGAACCGGGTACCGGCGATGGTCGAGCGCCTGGTGTACCTGGGCTCGTCCACGCAGGTCTTCCTGCGGCTGGCCGCTGGCACCGACATCCAGGCGCTGCTGCAGAACGACGGCGACCGCGAGCCGCTGGCCCAGGGCACCCCGGTGCACGCTTATCTCGCGCCGGATGCGCTGCGCGTGCTGTCCGGTGGCGCCAGTGCGGCGGACCTGAGTGCCGCGGACGAGGACGCGGAGCCGGCCCGCGACGTCCAGGACGTACGCCAGGCGAGCTAGCCCCGGCCCGTCCTGATCTCGCTGGCCGCGCTCGGCGGCCGCCCGCGGGGGCCGTCGCTAGAAGATGACGAAGACCTTGCGGATTGTCTCGTGGATGTCCCAGGTGCCAGCCCAGCCGTTCGGGAAGAACGCGGTGTCGCCCGGACCGATCTCCAGCGGTTCGCCGCCGTCCGGCGTGACGGTCATGCGCCCGGACAGGATGTGCACGAACTCGTTCTCCTCCTGCTTCCAGTAGGACGGCCCCGCCGTGCACTCCCAGATGCCGACCTCCTGGCCATCGCCTTCCCACACATACACGCCGCGGGTCAGCATCTCGTCCCCGGTGGCCTCCTCCAGCGGTCCCCAGTCCTCAAGCTCGGCAGTAGCGGCGGAAGCAAGATAGGGAGTTGCGTCGGTCATGATGCCGTCGGTCCTTTCGTGAGGTGGCGTGCTAAGCCCGGCCGGAGGGGCCGGTAGTTCAGAGTCTGTCCGTGCCGCGCCCGACCTGGCCGGGCGCGTGCCGGACAGGCTCAGGACAGCGTGAGCTTGCCCGCTGGCTGCGGAGCACGCTCGGGGAACGGCAGCGCAATGGGATCGGTGCCGAGCCGCGAGTTACCGGCGTCGTCGAACCGGTCCAGGCCCAGGTCACAGACGTCCACGACATCGGAAGTTCCGGACAGCGCGACGTCGGCGGTCGCTCGGGCCACGGCCGGTCCCCACATCATCCCGGCGCCGCCGGCGCTGGCGATGGTGACACCCGGCACGGCCTGGCCGCCGGAGCTGGCCGGCCCGATGATGGGCAGGTGATCCGGGGTGTAGTCGATAGTGGCCGACCAGACCCGGCGCAGGCCGAGCCCGGCTGTGACCGGGACAAGCTCAGCGAGGCGCTGCCGCATCATGGCCAGGTAGGGCTCATCGACGCAGGCGGCCTCGCCCGGCGCCTCATCCGGGTTGCTCATGCCGAACAGCAGGCCGCCTTCCTCGGGCCGCCAGTACAGCCCCGCTCCGAGGTCGAACACCATCGGGACGCGCTCAGGCGCCAGATCCGGATGCGCCTCGGTGACCGCAACCTGGTGGCGGACACCGCCAGCGGGTACCGCGACGCCTGCCTGCCTGGCGACCTCGGCCAGCTCGGGCCCGCCGGTCAGCACCACCAGCGGAGCACTGATCGGACCCGCGGACGTCTGCACCGCAGTCACTTCGCCGGAGCCCGCGGTTTCCAGCCCGAGAAACCTGACCCGCTCGCGGACGAGAACACCGGACGTTGCGAGTGCCACGGCGTAGGCGACCACGTTCCGGGGCGGGGAGAGATAGCCGTCCTCGGCGCAGTAGGTTCCGCCGAGAGTCAGGCCCGGTTTCAGGGTCGGGTTCAGCGCGTCGAGCTGACCAGGCTCGAGCCAGCGGACTGACAGGCCAAGACGGTTTTGCATCGCCATCCGCTCGCGGGCGGCCGCGACCTCAGCCTCGGTGAAGCACGGCAGCAGGTAGCCCTGCGGGGTGAAGCCCGAGTCGATGCCGATTTCCTCGTGCTGGCTGAGGTAGAACCTGCGCGACCACTCCCCGAGCCTGACGGCCCAGGGCGTCCCGCCCTGGGTGCGGACGACGCCCGCTGCCCGGCTGCTGGCACCCTGGCCGAGAGTCCGCTTTTCGACCAGGACGACCCGGTCCAGACCGCTGCGCCTGAGGAAGTACGCGCACCAGGCGCCGACCGTTCCGCCGCCGACAACTACCGCATCCGCGGTCTCGTATCCCTGCATCTGCACCGGCCCATCGCGCTGGTTGGCCTCTGCCGCTCCGGCGTGCCCGCGCCGCCCGGGCCGGAGGCCACGGTCACGGCGGCCGACCCGGCGGCCCGACTGGTCTTCGCCGATCATCACATGAACTGAATGTTCAGTCAATACTGGCGGCGGCAGGCTGCGGCCATCAGTATCCCCGACCCGGGCCGCCGACGCCACAGGCCCGGCACGACAGGGCCCGGCACGCACAGGGCCCGGCACCACAGGGCCCGGCACCACCGAGCCCGGCACGATCGGCCGGCTCGCCGGTGCGCCTGGCGCGGCAGGGCCCCCGGCTCGCGCTCGGCCAGCCCGGCACCCGAGGCACCCGGCGGGGCGGCGCCGGGCGGCGGCCGCGTCCGCAGCCACCGCCCGCGTTGCCCGCGCGAGCGCGGGCTGGCGCAACCGTGCTAGTGGGCCCGAGCGGCTCCGCATGGAGGCCCGCCTGGACATGCCCGTTGCCGCGCATGCCCTTGCCTCTGCATGCCCTTGTTCTGCATGCGCATGGTCCGCATGCGCATCATGCCCGTCATCGCGAGCATGGCCGCGCACACGGCGGCGATCGGCATCATCGATTTCATGAAGCGCATGAACGATTTCCTCCCCCTGAACGTCCTACAGGCACCGTTCGTGCAATTCGTCCTGGCCGGGGTCATCCCCGCCCGGCACGGCAGTGCTGTAGATCACAGCGGCAAGTACCCGGCTGTTTCGGCCGAGAAACGGTGACACGCCGGTACTAGCCGGGTCCGCTGACGGCGTAACTCGCCTGCGTCACGGACCTGCCTCGCGGATCGGGCGCCGGGTCATCCTGGCATTGGAAACAGCGGCTCAGACCTCTAGACTGAACATTCAGTCAGTTCCCGGCCGAGCGGCCGGAACCCGCGGCAGCACGCGCATGAAGGAGCAACGGGCATCATGTACGGACTCTCTGAGCAGGACCTGGAGATCCAGGCCCGCGCCCGGGCCTTCACCGATGAGCTCATCCCGTTCGAGGTCGAGGCTGAGCTCAATGGCGGCGATCTGCAGAAAGACGTGGTGGCGGCGCACAAGGCACGGGCGATCGAGCTCGGCCTTTACGCCACGAACATGCCCGCCCGCCTCGGCGGCCAGGGCTGCACCGCGCTGCAGCAGGTGCTCGTCCAGGAGCAGGTCGGCCGCGTCACCAACGCGCTGGCGTGGGTCGTGGCCACCCCGCCGTCCTGGCTGCCGGCCGTCGCCACCGACTACCAGCTGGAGAGGTTCGTCCTTCCCACGGTCCGCGGCGAGCGCGAGGAGTGCTACGCCATCACCGAGGAAGGCGCTGGCTCCGACGTGGACGGCATCGTCGCGACCGCACGCAAAGACGGTGATCAGTACGTACTCAACGGCGAGAAATGGCATGTCACGTCCTACAACTCGGCCGACTACGCGTTTTTCCAGGGCAAGCTGACCGGCGGCGAGCACGACGGCGAGCACGCGATGTTCCTGGTCGACCTGCCCAGCCCGGGCGTGACAGTCGTGCGCACGCCCGCCTACACGCACACGATCAGCCACCATCACCCGATCGTCCGGTTCACCGACGTGCGGGTTCCCGCGACTCACCTTGTCGGAGCCGAGGGTGACGGGATGAGCTTCGCCTACGAGTGGTTCCGGTTCGAGCGGATGATGGTCGCCGCGCGGTGCCTGGGCGGCGCGCAGCGCCTGGTCGAAGAGATCACCACCTTTGCCAGGGAACGCACCGTGCAGGACAGGCCGATTGCCGCTCTGGGCGCGATCGGTGGCATGCTCGCCGACTGCCTCACCGAGCTCTTCGCCGCACGGTCGATGGTGTACGAGACCGCCCGCGGCATCGACGCCGGGGCTGACGTCAAGGTGCAGCACGCCCAGTGCTCGATGGCCAAGCTCTACGCGTCGGAGATGGCCGGGCGGGTGGCCGACCGGGCGGTGCAGATCTTCGGCGGCCGCGGCTACATGCGCGAGAACGTGGCCGAGCGCTTCTTCCGCGAGCTGCGCGTGGAGCGTATCTGGGAAGGCACCAGCGAGGTCCAGCGCGCCATCATCGCCGACCAGATGACCAAGCGCGGCCCCCGGACGCTGGCCTGAGCAGCGCCCGCGCCCGCCCGCGGACCGGGCTGAGGTCCGGCTGTCGGTGGCAGCTGCGAAGCTAGTGTCATGGTCATGAGCACGGACCGCCGGCCGCCACAGGCAGGGTTTGCCAGCGGCCCCGGGCTCGGCGAGGAGCTCAGCCCGGGCCCGGAGCCGTCCGCGCGCGGTCTGTGGGCGGCCGGGTACCGCGAATGGCTACCGCCCGCGGGCCTGCGCCAGGCGCTCGCATGCTTCTGGATCAGCGTGACGCCCGCAGGCGGCCCCGCCGCGACCGCGGCCGTGCTTCCGGACGGCTGCTCCGACCTGATCTGGCAGAGCGGTCACGGCGCCTACGTGGCGGGCCCGGACACCGGCCCGGCGCCCGCAGACCTGCCACCAGGAACGGTGATTGCCGGCGCCCGGTTCCGGCCCGGCGCCGGCGGGCCTGTTCTCGGCGTGCCGCTGGCCGAGCTGCGCGACCAGCGGGTCGACCTCGCTGACTGCCTGCCCGCGCTGGCCCGCCACTTCCCGGCCGACCTCACTCCCGACCAGGCGCTCCAGCGGGTGACGGCGATCGCGGCCAGGCTGGCCGCCGCCCGGCCGCCAGACGCGCTCGTGCTGAGCGGCATCGCCCTGCTGACGACAGGGCGCGCCGTCGTCGGCGGACTCAGCGCAACGCTGTCGCTGAGCGAGCGGCAGCTGCGCCGCCGGTTCGACGAGGCCGCCGGATACGGGCCGAAGACCGTCCAGCGAGTGCTGCGCTTCCGGCGTGTAGTCAGTCACCTGAGGGCCGCGCCTGAGCAACCGGATCTGGCCGGCCTGGCGATCCGGCTCGGCTACGCCGACCAGGCCCATCTGACCAGGGAGACCAGCCGCCTGGCGGGGCTGCCTCCGGCTGCGCTGGCCAGAACTTTCCTCCCGGAGGGGCGCTGACCGGACGCAGCGGTCGCTGATCGCCCTCGGTGAGCGGCGAGTCGCCCTACGATCATCGGCATGAGCCTCAGCGATGCGAAGTACATCTCATCGACGACCTACCGGAAGTCAGGCGCGGCCGTGCCGACTCCCACCTGGATTGTGCCGCTGGACAAGGGCCGCGTTGGTTTCTGGACCTCGTCCAGATCCGGCAAGTACAAGCGCCTGCGCAACAATCCGCGCATCACGATTCAGCCCTCGGACTCGCGGGGCCGCATCGCTGCGGGCACCTCCGCGACCGAGGGCACGGCCGAGCTGGTCACGTCGGGCGCGGACTTTGACGCCATCCAGAGCAAGGTCCGCGCGAAGTACGGCTTCATGGTCGGGATGTCGCGGTTCTTCAACACTCTCGGGCATCTCGGCAAAGGCCCGTTCCCGTACGGGGACGTCGGCGTCGTCGTGACTCTGCCCGGGCAGGACTAGGGCCACCCGGCGCGGGCCGCGGCCGGTGTCAGCTCGCCGGACGCGGCCGCACGGCCTGGACCTGGGTGGTCTGGGCAACCAGGCGGCTGCCGTCAGCACGCAGCGACGTCTGCACGGTGACGGCGCTGCGGCCGCGATGCAGCGGCAGCGCGGTGGCCCGCACTTCGCCGCCTAGCACCGGCCGGAAGAACTGCGTGCTCGACGTGATCGTCGACGTCGTCTCGCCCTCCGCCAGGCCGAGGTAGGCGACGAGGGCGCCGGCGCTGTCGGCGAGCGTCATCAGCGCGCCGCCGTGCATGATGCCGCCGGCGGTGCACAACCGCGGCGCCCAGGCCAGCACGGCCACTACGCCGTCGGCGCTCGCCGACTCAAGCGAGATCCCGAGCTCGGCCGCGAACGGCATCAGGGCGACGAGGGAATCCAGGTCAGCGGCCATGACCAGAGTCTGCCAGCCGACGCCCGCCGAGGGCCGGCGTCGCCGCCGGGGCGCGCCGGCCGGTCGAGGCAGGTCAGCCGGGGAGGTTCGCCTCGATTGCCGACACGAGCTCAGGAGCGTCCGGCGCGGTCATCGGCCGGAACCGGGCCAGCACCGTTCCGTCCGGGCCGACCAGGAACTTCTCGAAGTTCCACTGAATGTCACCGGACTCGCCCTCCGCGTCCGCGGTGGCGGTCAGCTCCTGGTAGATCGGGTGCCGGTTGGGCCCGTTCACGTCAATCTTCTCGAACATCGGGAAGCTCACGCCGTAGGTAGCGGAGCAGAACTCGGCAATCTCCTGCGCACTGCCCGGCTCCTGGCCGCCGAACTGGTTGCACGGGAATCCGGCTACCGAGAAGCCGCGGTCGGCGAACTGCTTCTGCAGTTCCTCCAGGCCGGTGTACTGAGGCGTCAGTCCGCATTTCGAGGCGACGTTGACGACCAGCAGGGTCTTGCCTGCCAGCTCTCCCAGCGACGACGGCTCGCCAGTCAGGGTGTTCACGGGAATGTCGCGCAAGCTCACGATGAAAGTCCTCACGCTCGAAGGGGCTGCCCGCCGGGCATCAGGCGGCAGCATCCGCAGTTAACACCGCCGCAGGCGGAGATATGCCGGGCCTGTCGACCGTCCAGGGCTTGCTCTCGCGCGATTACTCGTGTATGACTAATCACGTGTCATCAATCAGGCTTTTCATCCTGGGCACGCTCTCTGCGAGCGGGCCGCTGCATGGCCATCAGATCCGGCAGCAAGCACAATCCGACCGCACCGAGACCTGGACCGACGTTCAGGTCGGCTCGGTCTACGGCGCCCTCAAGCGCCTGGCCGGCGAGGACCTGGTCCGCGAGCTGCGGATCGAGAGGGTCGGCAACCGCCCGGAGCGCACTGTCTACGAGATCACCCCGGAGGGACGCCGGTACCTGGCCGCGATCAGGGACACCGCTCTGCGTAACCTCGACCGTCATTTCGACCCGTTCGACCTTGCGCTGACGCAAGCCCGCGACACCCCCGACACCGAACTCGAGAAGGTCATCGAGAACCGGATTGGCGCTCTCAAGGTCCAGCTGGAGACACAGCGTCAGAACGCCGACGGCGCGGACCCCTACGTGAACGAGGCCGAGCGGATGGTGCTCCAGCACCTCATCGCGCGGACCGAAGCGGAACTCCGCTGGCACACCGAGCTTGCCGCGCGGCTGCCGAAGATCGCGGCCGACTTCGCCAGCGGCGTCGGCGGCCCGCAGCGACTGAGTGATCCTGACCCGAAGGGCAACCAGCCATGACCAATCCCGCCGCGCAGCCCGCCGCAGCCACCCCGGCCGGCCCGGGCACCCCCGCCCCCGCCGACGGGCACGGCTGGGGCGCCGTCTCGATCGTGCTGATTGGCGCGTTCATGGCGCTGCTGGACACCACGATTGTCAACGTCGCGCTGCCGAGCATCAGAACCGGGCTGCAGGCGTCGTCAGCCAGTCTCGAATGGATCGTGTCCGGGTACGCGCTCGCCTACGGCCTGGCACTGGTGCCCGGCGGACGGGCCGGCGACCGGTTCGGGCACAAGCGGCTGTTCCTCATCGGCCTGAGCATCTTCACGCTTGCGAGCGTCGCCTGCGGGATCTCTCAGACGCAGGGCGAGATCGTCGCAGCCAGGATCGTGCAGGGGCTCGGCGCCGGCCTGTTCTTCCCGTCCATCAGCGCCACCATCCAGCACACCTTTACCGGGCCGGCCAGGTCGAAGGCCTTCGGCGTGCTCGGCGCCGTCATTGGCGTCTCAACCGCGATGGGCCCGCTGCTCGGCGGCGTCATCATCGCCGCTGCCGGCGCCGACGACGGCTGGCGCTGGGTGTTCCTGGTCAACCTGCTCATCGGCGCGGTCGCGATCCCGATGGCGGCCTGGCGGCTGCCCCGGTCCACCGCCTACACCCGGCGCGGTTTTGACCCGGTTGGCCTCGTTTTGCTGACTGGCGGCCTGCTTCTGCTGCTGGTGCCGCTGGTCGAAGGGCAGCAGGACGGCTGGCCCGCCTGGACGTGGATCTGCTTCGGCTGCAGCGTGGCCGCGTTCACCCTGCTCGCGCTCTGGGAACTGCACGCGGACAGCCGCGGCGGCGACCCGCTGCTCAAGCCGGGGCTGATGCGCCAGACCTCGTTCTCCGCCGGCGCCATCTTCGCGATCGCTTTCTTCGGCGGGTTCAGCAGCATCTTCTTCACGCTGTCGATCCTGTGGCAGGAAGGTCTGGCGCATTCCGCGCTGATCACCGGCCTGGTCATCGCGCCGTATTCGGTCGGCACGCTGATCGCCGCGGCGAACAGCGACAAGCTGTCCGCGCGTCTCGGCCGGCTCGTGCTGGTGCTCGGCTGCACGCTGCTGCTGATCGGCCTCGCCCTGGTCATCCTGGTGCTGCACCTGGCCGGGCCCGCGGTCACCGGCTGGGATCTGCTCGGCCCGCTCCTGCTGGCCGGCCTCGGCACCGGCATGACCATCGCGCCGAACCAGGACTTCGTGCTCGCCACCGTTCCCCGCCGGGAGGCGGGCACCGCAGCCGGAGTGCTCGGCACCTCGCAGCGCGTCGGCACCGCGATCGGCATCGCGATCATCGGCACCGTGCTCTTCGGCAGCCTGGCCTTCAGGCCAGGTCCGCACGCCGTCGCGATCGCCTTCACCCGCAGCGCGCAGCTGGCGCTGCTGGCCAACCTGGGATTCATGATCGTCGCGCTCGTCCTGGTGCTGGCGCTGCCGCGCGAAATTCCCCGCCATTAAAGGCCGGGAACGCGCCGCGTCCGGACCAGCGGGCACCGGCTGGACGCGGCCCCGTTCCCGGTGTGGACATCATCGGCAGCCGCGGACGGCGGCGCGCTGCGTCGCTAAGCGACGACGGTGGCCTGCGCGGGCTTGCTCCAGGCGGGCTGGCCGAGGTAGCCGCGGGCGACCTGGGTGACGAACTGGTAGACCGCGTCCTCGTCGGGTGACAGCGGGCCCGGCACCGCGTGCGCGGAACTCAGCCCGCGCTGCACCGACGCGCAGGCGCCCCAGTCCTGCTGGTTGGTGATGTCCCAGAACTCGACCGCGTAGCCGGGGTCGAAGCCGGGCTTGTCCAGTGCCTCCGGGGCGAACGACCAGGTGCACTCGATCAGCGTCCGGTCCGCGGCCAGCGGCGTCAGGACGTGCGTCATCACGTAGTCCGGGTGCAGGCTGATCAGCACGTTCGGGAAGATATTGACGTAGATCACGGTCCGCAGCCCGGTGGCGTCCAGGCCGCGCAGCGGCACGCCGAGGCTGCTGCCGTCCAGCGACATCGTGACCATGTCGTCGCGCAGGTCCATCCAGCCCCCGACCCACGGGCCGCTCGGGTGATAGTTCTCGCCGCTGTTGGGCGGGCTCACCCGGCACAGCTCGGGATGGATCATCGGGCAGTGGTAGCACTCGTGGTAGTTCTCGGTCAGGATCTTCCAGTTCGCGGCCGCGTCATAGGAATGGCGGCCGGCGATGACGAGCCGTTCCGGCTCGTAGGGTGCGACCAGCTCGTCGAGCTCAGCCAGGGCCGGCTCCATGGGTGCCGCGGTGCCGGATCCGTCCACGAAGATCAGCCCGTGCCAGTCGGTCACCGGCAGCTCCAGCAGTCCCCAGCGGGACGCGTCGAAGCCAGGCCTGCCCTTGAAGCCCTTGGCGGTCTTGAGGCTGCCGTTCAGCTCGAACGTCCAGGAGTGGTACGGGCAGACGATGGACGGCCGCTGCGCCGATCCGCCGCACGGCAGCAGCTCGTGCCCGCGATGGCGGCAGGTGTTGGCGAACGCGTGCAGAGCGCCGTCGTCATCCCTGCTGAGCAGCACGCTGCCGGCGCCCACCGGAACGGCACGCTGCTCTCCGGCCCCGGCCAGATCCGCCGAGAAACCGACGCAGGTCCAGCCGTCGTCGAGGAAGTGCTGTTGCTCCCAGCCGAACACCGCCGGGTCAACGTAGGCCGCCCTCGGCAGCATCCGGCTCTCGCCGAACGGCCGGAGCGAGTCGGCAAGGCCGGCCGGGTCAAGAGGGGCAGGCACAAATCCGGGCGTCCCGGCTCAGCAGCACGCTGCCGGCTCCGACCGGAACGGCGCGCTGCTCGCCGGCACCGGCCAGATCGGCCGCGAAGCCGACGCAGGTCCAGCCGCCATCGAGGAAGTGCTGTTGCTCCCAGCCGAACACCGCCGGATCAACATAGGCCGCCCTCGGCAGCATCCGGCTGTCGCCGAACGGCCGGAGCGAATCGGCAAGGCCGGCCGGGTCAAGAGGGGCAGGCGCAAATCCGGGCTGACTGACCATACAGTCAATACTAGGACAGCGCGATGCGGGTGTCTAGCGTCAGGCTGAGCCTAAACCCGGCCGGCCCGGCTCGTCGCCTGCGGCTTGTTTGCGCCAAACCAGGTGGGACTGGCCGGCCATCCGCTATTTTGCAGACATTCGGAGAATCATCGGCGGGGCGCGACTAACGGGGGCGGGAGATATGCGCGGCTGGACGGGGCCGGGCGTCGGCGCGCAAGCCCGTGCGGCCCTGGCCCGCGCCTTTCACTCATTTTCCGATAGCTGCTGAGGTAATGGCCGTTCAGTGACACCAGGCCCGGCATCGTCCGGCGCATTGCCGCGCATGTCGGCGTGATGGCGGTCGTGTTCATGGTCTGGTCGTGGTCACTGATCTGCCAGCGCCGAGGCCTTCGCTGACGACCCGCCGCCAGCTGAGTGATGGCCCGGCCGCGCATCGTCGCGCCCCGTCTCGCGAGCAGGCCGCCCGCCGGCCTACTCGTCAGTCGGGGCGCGACCGGTGCGGGCTTGCGGCCGGCGGCGCGCGCATCGCGCCGGAGAGCCGCACCGGTCCTGGCCGGTTCATAACTTTCTGCAGCCTCCGGGGGCGGTCTTAGTGGCATCTGCGTCCTCGCGGCAACGCCCGCCGGCGTGCTGTTCGACGTCAGTGAGCCTCGGCGGTACCACGACGCTCTCGGACTCGACGCTGCAGACCGATGGCTCGGTCAGCGGAACGGTGACCGCGGCTGGCGGCGCGCTGCCCGGCATCTGCGTGGCCGCCATCCCGGTCGGCCTCGGCACCACCCCGGTGTACTCGGTCTCCGGCCGCACCGGCAGCTACTCGATCGGCGATCTCCCGGCCGGGCATTACCGGGTCCAGTTCAGTTCGGGGTGCGACGCGTCCGGCTACCGGACGCAGCGGTGGCACGGCCAGGCCGACCCGGCCCACGGCGACGATCCTGTCCGTGAGCTCCGGGGCGGCGACGACCGGCATCAGCGCCGCGATGCAGAAGTAAGAAAATCAGTCACCGGCTACGAGCCATCGAGCGGCCACGCGGGCAATGGTCAGGATCCGGGGACCGGCGCCGCGCCGATCCAGCGGTGATAGGCGTCGACGTCGACATTGCTGCCGCAGACGATGGTGACCGCGTGCCGGCCGGCGAAGCGGTCCCGGTCTTCGAGGATCGCCGCGATGCCGAGCGCGGCCGATGGTTCGACGACGAGGCCAGCGTCGTGCAGGAACATCCTCATGCCGGCGATGATCGACGCCTCCTGGACCAGGACGGCGTCGTCAGCGACCAGCAGAAGGTCGTCAAGGACGGCCGGGATGGGACGCCGTCCGGCGACGCCGTCAGCAATGGTGCTGGTCGAGCCGGTGGTGACGACGCGCCGCTGGTGCCACGACTGTGTCATCGCTGGCGCGCCCAGTGGCTGGATGCAGATCACTTCGACGTCGGGCGCCAGGGCCTTCATCACATGACCCACGCCGGTGGCCAGGGCCCCGCCGCCGAGAGCCACCAGCACGGCGTCGAATTCCGGCTTGCCGTCCGCCAGTTCCAGGCCGATTGTCGCCGCGCCCTCGCACGTCTCGATGTCCAGGCTGTCTTCGAGCAGCCGGATGCCGCGCTCGCTGCGCGATGACCGTTGCCCGGTCGCGGGCCAGCTCATGGTCGCCATCCACCAACTCCAGCTGGGCACCCAGTGCCCGGATGCGATCGAGCTTGACCGCGGACGCGAAACGGGACGCCACGACGGTCACGTCGAGCCCCCGATCACGGCCCGACCAGGCCAGGGCCTGGCCCAGGTTGCCCGCACTGGCGCACACCACGGCGTGTTGCCCGCCGCCCGCGAGCTGGCTTGCAACCAGTTCGGTGCCGCGACCCTTGAAGCTGCGGACCGGGTTCGCCGTCTCGAGCTTGATGCTCACCGCGCACCCGAGCGCGGGCTCGAGCGCCTCGCAGCGGTACAGGGGAGTGTCGAGAAAGACCGGGTCGATTACCCGGCGAGCCGCCTGGATCCGCGCAGTGTCGAGGCGGGTCTGGTGCACGACACAGCAGCGTAGTGCCGGGAGCGCAAGCAGCTGGCGCTGGCCGATAAGCTCTGCGCACTTGCCGGGTCTACCCGGAGCCAGACAACAGACCCCGGAGGGTGAGCATGAGCAAGGTGATCGCCGACATCTCAATGTCGCTGGACGGATACGTCACCGCTCGCGGTCCGGACCAGGAGCACGGCCTCGGCGCAGGCGGTGAGGCGATCCACGCATGGGTGCTCGAGGAGCCCCGCTCCCCCGTCGACGAAGCGGTGCTAGCGCACAGCTTCGAGAGGACCGGCGCCGTGGTGATGGGCCGGCGGCTGTACGACATCGTGGACGGCCCGAACGGCTGGAACGACGACGTCGGTTACGGACATGACCAGAACCAGTCGGCCGCACCGCCGTGCTATGTCGTCACCCACGAGCCGCCCGCCCGGGTGCGGCTCGTGTCCAGGTTCCGGTTCGTGACCGGCGGACTAGCGGACGCCATCGACCAGGCCCGGGCGACAGCGGGCGACAAGGATGTCGTCGTCATGGGCGGCGCGAACGTCATCGACCAGAGCCTGGCGGCGAGGCTGGTCGATGAGCTCCGCATCCACCTGTCACCGCTGGTGCTCGGCGACGGCACGCGGCTGTTCGACCTCGTTGGCCCGACGAGGCTGGTCCAGCGGGAGGTCATCGAGTCACCGCGGGCGACGCACCTCACCTACGAGGTCGTCAGCGACTAACGGAACCAGGATGCTAACTCCGGTGGAGGATGACGCGCGATGCCGAAAGTGATCAAGGGAAATGCCGGGCGAAAGCCGCCAGAGCCCTCGGCGAACCACTCCGACATCGACGACTGGTGCCGGCGCCTGATGCCGGATCTGCAGCCCATCGTCCAGCGGCTGGATGAATCGATCCGAGCGACCGTCCCGGGCCTTGACTACGCCGTCAAGTGGAAAAGGGCGTATTACGGGCTGCCGGAACTCGGGTGGATCATTGAGATAGCCGCCTACGACGTCTCCGTGAACGTCGTCTTCCTCGGCGGGGCGGACTTCGAGTCCCCGCCTCCGCTCGGAACGACCGGCCGCACCCGGTACGTCAAGGTGACCAGCCTGGAGGAGGCGCAGCGACCGGAGCTGCGGCAGTGGATCGAGCAAGCGGGACGCACGCCGGGCTGGACGTGACGGGCATGCCGGTCAAGAGACTTGTGCTCGTGCGGGGCGCCGAAGCAGGTGAAGTCGGCAACATGCGGCAGCTGCAGAACAGTGGCAGGTATCAAGAACGGTCACTGGATGGGCGGACGCACCCGGCACAGGCTGGTTACGTCATGGTGTGGGCACCTGAGCATCCCCGGGCGGCAACAGACCAGAGAATCTCGAGCTCTGGACCCGCCCTCAACCCTCGGGCATTCGGGCAAGTGACGCCCTTGAGTGGGCGCGTCAGATCATTCAGAGGTACGACAGGGCTGGCAGCACCTCCAACAACGCTCAGGGACTCACTGAACGCTCTTGGAGGTGGCGGGGATCGAACCCGCGTCCTTCGGTACATCACCAGGGCTTCTCCGGGTGCAGCCTGCTGTGTTTTTCTCAGCCCCGGCAGTCACGCAGGCAAGCTGCCGACGGGCTCAGTCGCTGTTTGATGTCCCGCCTAGTCCCGCGACCGGACCAGACGGTAAATCCTCCTTGCTGATGCCAGACACCGGGCCGGAGGAGCTCCCGGGCTGACAGCGTCATACTGCTCTAGCGGTTATTAAGCCGCGAGAGCGACGCGAGTGCGCGTTGTGTTGGCACTTATCAAGTTGCGGTCACAGTGTTAACGGGGTTATGTCCGCCGTCCCCGACCCGCTTCACCTGGATCAACTACCGAAGTCGAAGCCAGTCACCCCCTCTTGAGTTGTACCTCCTAGGTTACCCGACCGTAACCCGCACTGTCGAACGGCTAAATGCGCCGTATCACTGCAATTCGGCCGCCTCGAACGCAGAATGCCCGACAGGTTGTCCGCAGAGCGCGGCCCCGTCGGGCATCCATCGAAGGCGATGAGATGCCCCCGCGGATGCTGGCGGTGGCCGAAGAATGCATCCGCGGGGGCGCGACCGGCAGGGTCGGAGCCGGTCCAAGCCGGGCCTCCCCCGAGATGAGGCCCGGTTCCCATCACGATGACTGGGTCGCAACCCCCCAAGCGGCACCCCAGTCACATGGAAAGACGCAGGCAGGCTACGCATTGGTTGCTCTGAGTTACCAAAAGAGTATTAATGAACAGGTCAGGATCCAGCCTGGATGTTCTGCAGGAAGCTGCCCGCCAGGGCCGAGGCCGACGCAGATGACGATTTGCCCAGCTCGACCACGGCGAATGCGACGTTGCCCTGGTAGCCGACGAACCAGTTCAGCCGAAGGTGGCCGGAGGGGTAGGCGCTGCTGCCCATCTGCCCGTAGACCGAGCCGCCGATATCGGCAACCGCATTGGATCCGGTGCTCGCCGCCTGGCTCATCAGCGCCCGCAGCTCAGTGAGCACCTGCGGGCTCGCCGCAGTATGCGGCGTCGAGCTGGCGTCAGCCATGCCGGTCACCAGCGACGGAGCGTGCCACCTGCCGGAGTCGACGACCGAGGCGGCCAGCGCCATGCCGAGCGGGCTGACCTCCACCTCCCCGGCACCGATCATCTCGGCGGCGAGCTGGCCCGCGCCCGCTGCGTGCCCGATGCGCCCGGCGAAGTAGCTGCTGACCGGCAGCTGCCAGCCGCCGATCCCGAACTCCTCGCTTGCCTTCTGCAGGTCGCCCGACGACAGACGACAGGGCCAGGCCGCCCGCGAAGGCAGTCGAGCAGGCGTGCGCGAAGTCGGACTGGAAGGACGGCGTCGCGCCGAGGCCAGTCACCGGCGGATCGTTACGGAAGCTGCGTCCGTCGACCGAGTTACTTGACGGGCAGGGAACGGGGTCACCGGGCGACAACCGTCCAGCGGCCAGGATCGCGGCCGACGAGACAATGGTGAATACCTGGCCGGGCTGATACTGGCCCGACAGCGGTTCCAGGTTCGGCATCCCGCTCTGCGTGTGGCTGGCCACCGCCAGGATCTTCCCGGTACTCGGCTGGACCGCCACGATGGCCGCTGACGCCGGCACCTGCCCGAGGGCCTGATCGGCCGCGAGCTGAACGGTCGAGTCCAGCGTGGTGCGAACGGGCGTGCCAGCCGAGCCTGCCCACGTCTTCAGGTCGACGGCGGGCAGGCCCGACTGCTGGAGCACGACATCCGTCTGCGGTGTCCCGGTCAGCTGCCGCTGGAAGGTCTGCTGGAGCCCGGACAACCCGACCGTCGTGCCGGGCCGGTATTGCACGCCGTTGATCCGCAGCACCCTCGCGGTCTCGGTACCGACCGCGCCCACGACATCCGGCGCGATGCTGGCGAACAGGCGCTCCGTGCGCTTATGGACCTGCAGCCCGGCGATCGCGCCCAGCTGGGTCCGGATCTCGCCGTACTCGGCCGGCGACAGCGTCAGTAGCTTCAGGAAGTCGTCAGACAGGCCCTGATCGAGCTGGCCGGCGATCTCGTCCCTGGACAGGCCGGTAACGGCGGCCAGGCCGGCCGCGGTCCGGTCCGGGTTGGCCAGGTCGCCGGGAACGACCCCGATCTCATAGACGGTGGACGGCACGGTCAGCGGCAGGCCGGCCGAGTCGAGCAGCTGGGAGCGGGGCTTCCAGCTGCTGATGACGGCCAGCTGCTCGCGGCTCGTCATGCCGGGCACGATCACCGACGGGCTCCACACCACCCGCCAGCCGTCCTTGCCGTCACGCAGCTGGAAGCTGTTGGAGTAGGACCAGGTCAGGCCGCTGGCGGCCAGGTCGAAAGCGGCGCGGAAGCCCGCGGTGGCGGTCTTGCCCTGCTGGCTGACGCCGCGCATGCCGAGGTACAGGTCGCTGGCGTCCAGCCGCTGGTAGGCGCTGGCCAGCTCGGCCGCGACCGCCTTCGGATTGCCGGTGGTCAGCTGCGCAGCTGCCAGATAGTGCCGGGACTCCCAGGCCAGCAGGAACTGCGACACCGTCGGCTCGGCCGGGGGCACGCCCGGCCGCATGAACCCGACCCCGACCACTCCGGCCAGCAAGACCACCGCGGACATGCGAGCCACCATCGCTCGCGAGCGTGATCCCACCCCGAATGCTCCGGCCTTGCTGTCCCCGTCCCTGGCCTTACTGGCCGGGGATCTGCGGGCCGGCGGCGCAGTCCGCTGAGCACGATGCGCTCCGCCGCGCGCGATGCGGCTCCGAGGCGGAGTGTCGTCCTGTATCACGCTGCTTATCTCCGCCGCCGCAACTCGCGCTCGACTTCCCTCGCGGCGTCTCGCTTGGCGAGATCATGTCGCTTGTCGTACGTTCGCTTGCCGCGTGCCAGTCCTAGCTCGATTTTGACCTTCCCCCCCGAGAAGTACAAGGACAGCGGCACGAGTGTCAGCCCTCGTTCCCTGATCGCGCTGGCCAGCTTGTCGATCTCCTTGCGGTGCATCAGCAGCTTGCGCGTCCGCCGCGGCTCGTGATTCGTCCAGGTGCCCAGCGTGTACTGAGGGATGTGCACGCCATGAAGCCATGCTTCACCATCAGTGATCTGCCCGAACCCGTCGGTGATATTCGCCCGGCCTGCCCGCAGCGACTTCACCTCCGTCCCGGTCAGCACCAGCCCGGCCTCCACGGTGTCCTCGATGGCATACTCGTGCCGCGCCCGCCGGTTGCTGGCAATGATCTTCTTGCCCTGCTCCGCTGCCACGAGTCGCCTATACCCAGCGTCAGACGCGCAGGTAGCGCCTGAGCGTCAGGAACGACGTGCTGCCGCAGATCAGCAGGCCCGTGATCATTGCCACGATGATCACCTCAACCAAGTCGGCAGTGCTCAGCTGGACGCCGTAAGGGAAGACGCTCTGCAGGCTGCTGAGCAGCACCGACTTCACCAGGACCAGCAGGCCGGTCGCCACCAGCCAGCCGATCAGCCCGGCGATCATGCCCTCCACCAGGAACGGCAGCTGGACATAGAAGTTCGACGCGCCCACCAGGCGCATGATCGAGGTCTCCCGGCGCCGGTTGAACGCGGACAGCCGGATGGTATTCGCCACCAGCAGGATGGCCGCGACCAGGAGGAAAATAGCGATGATGACGACAGCGTTCCTGGCTCCGTCGAGCAACTTGTAGAAGTTGTCCAGGATCGAGGCGTCGTTGACGACCTCGGCCACGCCCGGATAGCCGTTGGCGACGTCCGACACGGCCTGGGCGTCCGCCTCGGTGTTCTTCAGCCGGATCTCGAACGACGCCGGGATCTGGTCAGCCGCGGTGTAGCGGACGATCGGCTCGTTGGACTGGAACTCCCGCTTGAACGCCTGGTAGGCCTGCGCCTGCGAGACATACGAGACCGCGGCGACGTCCGGGTTGTTCTTCAGCTCGTCGTGGATATTGGCGATCTCGGCCGGGGTCACCTGGCCGTCGGTACCGCACTTGCCGCCCAGGTTGGTGCTGCTGCACAGGTAGACCGACAGCTGGACCTTGCTCTGCCAGAAGGTCCTGGTGTTGTCGACCTGCTTGACGAACAGCAGGCCGGTGCCGAGCAGGGACAGGCTGATCGCGACCACCACGATGAGGGCGACGGTCATCGTCAGGTTCCGGCGCAGGCCAATCCAGACCTCATGGAAGACAAACTGGGCACGCATCTCGCTGAATCCTCTTAACTCGTCTCGCGGGCGGTCAGTATGCCTGGCCGTAGACCCCGCGAGACTGGTCGCGGACGACCTTGCCGTACTCAAGCTCGATGACGCGCTTGCGCATGGAGTCGACGATTGCCGCGTCGTGGGTGGCCATGACGACCGTGGTGCCCGTCCGGTTGATCCGGTCCAGGACCTTCATGATGCCGATCGAGGTAGCGGGGTCAATGTTCCCCGTCGGCTCGTCTGCCAGCAGGATCATCGGCCGGTTGACGAAGGCCCTGGCCATGGCCACGCGCTGCTGCTCGCCGCCGGACAGCTCATCGGGCATCCGGTCCCGCTTGCCCTCAAGGCCGACAAGGTCGATGACCTCGGGAACGACCTTCCTGATGAACCGCCGCGGTTTGCCGATGACCTCCAGGGCGAAGGCGATGTTCTGATACACGTTCTTGTTCGGCAGCAGCCTGAAGTCCTGGAACACGCAGCCGATCCGGCGGCGCAGGTGCGGCACCTTCCAGTTCGTGAGCCGGGCCAGGTCCTTGCCCGCGACGTGGATCCGGCCCTGAGTCGGACGCTCCTCCTTCAGCACCAGCCGCAGGAACGTCGACTTGCCGGAACCGGATGGACCGACCAAGAAGACAAACTCGCCCTTCTCGACATCCAGATTCACGTTTTCCAGAGGCCGGCCCTGGTTCGCGTACGTCTTAGTGACGTTGTCGAAGTGGATCACTGGCCCATCGCACGTAGTAGACGAGATACTGGCTTCAGTCCTACCGGGCCGATATGCGGCCCCGGTTTGGCCTCGGGCCAGTCTAGGGGGGAAACTGGCCTGGAACGTCCAACATCGTCGAAGTGGCCGGGTGAGCGATATGCCCGGTAGGAGCCGGATGAGCTGCGAGCACCTGATCTGCGCCCAGTGTGCTGGGCCGGTAGCGGAGGGTCGCTGCCCGACCTGCCGTGAAGCCCGCGCCCAGGTCCACCATCACCACCACGGCATGAGCGTTCAGCTGATCGCGGCTGTACTGCTGGTGCTGGCGCTGCTGATGGTGACCACCCTGCACCTCGGGCACTGACCTGGGCTAACGGAGCCCAGGGGCAGGCGGCCGACCGCCTTGGTTCCGGCTTGCCCGCAGGCCGGCGTGAGCCGGACGCGGCCAGGGCCGGGGCTTACAGGCCCTGGGTGCGAAGCCAGCGGATCTCGGCCTCGATGAACTCGTCGATCTCGCCGTCCATCACCGCCGTGGTGTTGCCCGTCTCATAGCCGGTACGGACGTCCTTAATGTTCTGGTACGGGTGGAGCACGTAGTTGCGGATCTGGGTCCCCCAGCTCCGGCCGCCGTCGCCGCGCAGCTCATTCATCTTGGCGGCCTGCTCCTCGCGCTTGCGCTCCAGCAGCTTGGACTGCAGGACCGCCATCGCCGTGGCCTTGTTCTGGATCTGGCTCCGCTCGTTCTGGCAGGACACCACGATCCCGGTCGGCAGGTGCGTGATCCGCACAGCCGAGTCAGTGGTGTTCACGCCCTGCCCGCCCGGCCCGCTGGAGCGGAACACATCGATCCGCATCTCGTCCTCGGGGATGTCGATGTGGTCAACCTGCTGCACGACCGGCAGGACATCGACCATGGCGAACGACGTCTGCCGCCGGCCCTGGTTGTCGTACTTGGAGATGCGGACCATCCGGTGCGTGCCGTGCTCGCCGCGCAGCGTCCCGTAGGCATACGGCGCCTTGATCGCGAACGTGGTCGACTTGATCCCGGCTTCCTCGGCGTAGGAGGTGTCGTAGACCTCCGTCGATAGCCGTGGCGCTCAGCCCAGCGCAGGTAGATCCGCTGCAGGCCCTCGGTCCAGTCGGCGGCGTCCGCTCCGCCCGCGCCGGCGTTAATGCTGATCAGAGCTTCGCGAGCGTCATATTCACCGCTGAGCAGCGTTCGGATCTCCAGCTGGTCGATCTCCTTGCGCAGGGCGGCAAGCTCGCGCTCGCCCTCGACGCGGGTGGGCTCATCCTGCTCGCTGTCGGCGAGCTCGAACATGACCCCGGTGTCCTCAAGCCTGCTGTGCAGGGCGTCTAGCCGGGCCAGGTCAGCGTCCAGGTACGAGAGCCTCCTGGTCACTTCCTGCGCCTGCTCCTGGTCTTCCCACAGGGCGGGGTCGGCTGACCGCTCGCGGAGGCTGTCAGCCTCCTTCCGCATCGCGTCGGGATCGAGGACGGCCTCCACACTGGCGAGCGTCGACATCAGTTCTGATATCTCGCTCGTGGGGTCGGTTGGCATGGTTGCAGCCTACGCGAGCCAGCGGCATCGGCCGTTTCCGGCTGCTGCCCGGCGACCGGCCGGGCTCCAGGTCAGGCCGGCAGCGTCGCGGTAATCACCAGGGTCCTGATGGCCCGCACGGCGACCGACAGGGTCGCCACGCTGAACGCGTTGCTCTCCCAGATCTCGGTCAGCGTCTGAGTCGCCCGGCGGACGGCCGAGTCGTTGCGCGCGACCCAGGCCGCGAGCCGCTCCTCCGGGCTGGCCGGCTCGGTCACCGTCAGCACGTCCCTGGCCAGGGCGGCGTGGGCGGTGTACAGGTCGTCCCTGATGGCACCGCGGGCCATCGTGTTCCACCGGTCGTCGCGCGGCAGCGCCGTGATCATGTCCCTGAGGCGCGCGATCTGCAGCCTGTCGGCCAGGTCAAAGTAGACCTCGGCGGTCTCCTCGACCGGACGGCCGGTCCCGCGGGCGATGTCCACGATGTCGAAAGCCGAGTACGCGGGCACCATCGCCGCGATCCGGTCGGCGAGGACATCGGGCACGCCGCGGGCGACGTAGACGTCACGCCGCTCGGCGAAACCGGCCAGGTCCCGCCCGGCCAGCAGCTGCGGCAGGCTGCCCGCCACCGTCAGCACCCCGGCGGCGAAGAAGTCGATCGTGGCCTGGACGTCGAACGGCGGCCTGCGGAAGTTCAGCAGCCACCGGGCTGCCCGCTCGGTGAGCTTCCGGCCCTCGAGCAGGGCCAGGATCTGCGCGCCGGTGTCCACCTTGCCGTCGAGCGCCTCGACTTGCGCCCAGAAGCCGGGCATGTCGAAGACCGATCTGGACACCAGCCAGGCCGCGGTGATCTCCGGCACTGTCGCACCGGTCTCCTCGTTCAGCCGGAACGCGAAGGTGATGCCGGACCGGTCCACCATGTCGTTGACGACCGAAGTGGTAATGATCTCGCGGTGCAGGCGGTGCTCGCCCATCCCGGCCGCATACCTGGTGCGCAGCGGCGAGGGAAAATAATCGACGAGCACCGAGCGGAGATACGGATCGTCGGGCAGCGCCGATGCCAGCACCTGCTGGGCCGCGTCGATCTTGGTATGCGCCAGCAGCACCGAGAACTCCGGGATGACCAGCCCGGTGCCGGCCGCCCGGCGCTCCGCGATCTCCCGGTCATTGGGCAGCACCTCCAGCCGCCGCCTGATCCGGCCCTCCCGCTCCAGTTTCCGGATGTACCTGATGTGCACGTGCAGCATCTGGGCTGACTGGGCCCAGGCTGCGGCCAGGGCCCGGTTCTGCTGGTAGTTGTGCTCCAGCACCTGCTCGGCGACCTCGCCGGTCATCTGCTGCAGCAATTCGTTCCGGCCCCCGGTCGTCAGGGCCTGAGCCCGCACCTCGCCGTCCAGCAGGATCTTGATGTTGACCTCGTGGTCGGAGGTGTCCACGCCCGCGGAGTTGTCAATGAAATCGGTGCATACCAGGCCGCCGGCCAGCGCGTACTCGATCCTGGCTTCCTGGGTCAGCCCGAGGTTGCCACCCTCGCCCACGACCTTGGCCTTCAGGGCCGAGGCGTCCACCCGGACCGCGTCGTTGGAGCGGTCCCCGACGTCCGCGTTGGCCTGGCTGGACGCCTTGACGTAGGTGCCGATCCCGCCGTTCCAGAGCAGGTCGACCGGGGCCGTGAGGATCGCCGCGATCAGCGCGTCCGGCGCCAGCGCGCTCACGGTGCCGTCGATGCCGAGCACCTCGCGGGCCTGCGCCGACAGCGGGACGGACTTGGCCGACCGCGGCCAGATCCCGCCGCCGGCCGAGATCAGCGCCTGGTTGTAGTCAGCCCAGGAGGACCGCGGCAGCTCGAACAGCCGCTGCCGCTCGGTGAAGCTCACCGCCGGATCGGGATCGGGGTCGATGAAGACATGCCGGTGGTCGAACGCCGCCACCAGCCTGATGTGGCGCGACAGCAGCATCCCGTTGCCGAAGACGTCGCCGGACATGTCCCCGATGCCGACCACCGTGAAGTCGTCGGTGCCGACATCGACCCCGCGGGTGCGGAAGTGGAACTTGACCGACTCCCAGGCACCGCGGGCCGTGATGCCCATCTTCTTGTGGTCGTAGCCTTCCGAGCCGCCGGAGGCGAACGCGTCCCCGAGCCAGAAGCCGCGGTCCATCGCGATCTCGTTCGCGGTGTCGGAGAAGGTCGCGGTGCCCTTGTCAGCAGCGACGACCAGGTACGGATCGTCCAAGTCGTGCCTGACCACGTGGACGGGCGGCACGACCTTGCCGGACTCCAGGTTGTCGGTGATGTCCAGCATCGCCGCGATGAACATCCGGTAGCACGCCAGCACCTCGCCCTGATAGGCCTCCCGATCCGCCGGGTCGGGCAGCTGCTTGCAGACGAAACCGCCCTTGGCGCCGGACGGAACGATGACCGAGTTCTTGACCTCCTGTGCCTTGGCCAGGCCGAGGATCTCGGTGCGGAAGTCCTCCCGCCGGTCCGACCAGCGCAGGCCGCCGCGGGCGACGCTGGCGAACCTCAGGTGCACGCCCTCGAACCGGGGGGAGTAGACGAACATCTCGTACTGCGGCCGCGGGGCCGGCAGGTCCGGCACCCGCTGCGCGTCCAGCTTGAAGACCAGGTAGGGAAGGTCAGCTGAGGCCGTACTGAAGTAGTTCGTCCGTAGCGTCGCGGTGATCAGCCCCAGGTAGGACCGCAGGATCCGGTCGGCGTCCAGGCTGGCCACGCTGTCAAGCGCGCCCGCGATCTCCTCGGCGATGGCCTCGCTTCGCTCCTGTGAGCCCGCCTCTTTCGCCGGGTCGAACCGGGACTCGAACAGCGTGACCAGCAGCCGGGCGACGTGCGCGTTGGACCGCAGCACCGACTCGATGTAGTCCTGGCTGAAGGTGGCATTGGCCTGCCGGAGGTACTTGGCATAGGCGCGCAGGACGGCCACCTGCCGCCAGGTGAGCTGAGCGTCCAGGACCAGCGCGTTGAAGCCGTCGTCCTCGATCCGGCCGTTCCACAGCGCGCCGAGTGCGCCCTCGACCTGCTCCCGCACCTTCTGGTTGGAGATCAGGTCGCCTTGCTTCGCGGCGTCGCTGCTGTCCAGCAGGGGCTTGCGCTGCAGGCCGAAGTCGTAGATCCAGAACGGCAGCGTTGCCGAGGACGAGACGGCCGGGAACTCGTACGGGTGCTCGTCGACCACGTCGACGCCCATGTGCTGCAGCCGGGGCAGCACGTCGGTCAGCGTGATCGGGCCGCCGGTCCGGTAGATCGTCAGCCGCCACACCCGCTTGACGGTGTCCGGCACATCGGCGTCGGACTCGATCGGCACCCCGCCGATGTAGTCCTCCGATTCCCACAGCTCGAAGTCGACGTCACCGCCGGACCCGCGCAGCTCCAGGATCCGGGCGAAGTCGGTGATGGCCGCCGATGCGGGCACGTCAGTCTTATAGGTGGCCGGGATCGCGTCGCCGATCTGAGTCAGCAGCTCCCGGGCGCGCTGCGGGCCGAGCTCGGCAACCGCCTCGTCGGCCAGGTCGTCGTCCCAGGACCGCACCGCCGCCGCGACGGCGCGTTCCAGCGCCACCGGGTCGGCGTCGGGCAGCTGGCGCCCGCGTTCGGCCCTGACGACCAGATGCAGCCGGGCCACCGGGGACTCGCCGACCTGCACGCTGTAATCCACCTGGGGCGCGCCGCCGTAGGCCCGCTGCAGGATCTGCTGGGCGCGGAGCCTGACCTGGGTGGTGTAGCGATCCCTGGGCAGGTACACCAGGCAGGAGACGTAGCGGCCGTAGATGTCCTTGCGCAGGAACAGCCGGGTCTGGCGGCGCTCGCGCAGCACGTGCACGCCCGCGGTGATGGCCGCCAGGTCGGCCACCGAGGTCATGAACAGTTCCTCGCGCGGGTAGAAGTCGAGCACCTCGGCGACTTCCTTGCCGTCATGGCTCTCGGCCGCGATCCCGGACAGGGCCAGCACCTCGGCGAGCTTGCGCCGCAGGACCGGAATCGTCTTGATGCTCTCGGCAAACGCCGCGTGCGTGTACAGGCCGAGGAAGCGGTACTCCCCCGTGACGCTGCCGTCAGGCCCGAGCCGCTTCACGCCGACGTAGTCCAGGTAGCTGCCCCGGTGCACAGTCGAGCGCGAGTTGGCCTTCGTGACAATGAGCCGCTGCGGGTCCAGCGCCATGACCTTCAGCTCGTCCGGCAAGGTGGCGAACGAGCCAGGTCCGACCCGGTCATGCCGCAGGATGCCGAGACCGCTGCCGGGCACGGCACTCAGCGCCATCCCGTCCGGCCCGGTGATGAGGTCATACTCGCGGAAGCCGAGAAAGGTGAAATGCTCGTCAGCAAGCCAGCGCAGCAGCTCCGCGATCTCGGCCGGCGAGTCGGTGCCGCCGCCGTCCTCGCCCTCAGGGGTGAGCACGTCGTCAGCGAGCGCCAGGGCCCGGACCCGCATCCGGGTGTAGTCCTCGACCGCGACGCGCACATCACCGAGCACGCGGCGCAGGTCAGCGGCAACGGCCTCCGCCTCGCCGTCACCGAGCGTCGGGATCTCGATGTGCGTCCAGGATTCGGTCAGCTCGTCGTAGGCGGGCTGCGTGACGCCAGCCGGAGTGCCGTCGTTCTGGCGCGCGGTCAGCGCGGCCGCCGCGTCATCGATGACAGGCCCGATGACCTCGTGCAGGACTCCGGCCACATCCCTGCGGACGCGCAGCTGCGGATGCACGACCAGGCGCGACGACAGGCCGTGGTTAGCCAGCTCCAGCGTGATGGAGTCGACCAGGAACGGCATGTCGTCGGTCACCACATCGATCACGTCGGAGCTCGCGTCAAGCGCCGCGCCGCCGCCCGGCCTGACCTCGACCAGGGCGCGACCCTGGGGCCGGTCGATCGCCATCGCCGCCTGGGTCATCGCAACGGCCGCGACCCGGTCAGCGCCTGCGGCGCCCAGGTCCTCGATCTCAACATGCCGGTAGAAGGCCTTCAGGTAGTTCTCGGCGTCGCCGACGCCCGGCACCTCGGGGGCAGCGGCAGCCGCCTTTGCTAGCAGGCCCAGCTTGCTGCCGGCCGGCCCGTGGTTCGCAGCTCCGCCGTCGGACATGACTTCCACTCCCTTAGCCCCGGCCCCATTGCCGTTACATCGCATGCAATCACAGCGAATCCCGCAGTTCCCATAGCAGCGGGTAATACCGCATCGGAACCCGCCGATGCAGATACGGTGCGCCCGTCGAGCCACCGGTGCCCGACTTCGTGCCGATCTGGCGCTCCACCATCTGGACATGCCGGGCGCGCCAGAGCCCGGCCAGCTCGTCGTGAGTCAGCAGATCCTCGGCCAGCTGCCACAGGTCGTCGTGGTGCGGCCGGTCCCTGGCCACGCTGACCAGCGACGCCAGGATCTCCTTCTGGCTGCCGACGGCCAGGCCGCGGGACGCGAGCAGGTCGACGTAGGCGTCCCAGAGCGTGGGCTCGGCCAGCCGCCGCGCCAGCCGGGCCCGCTCATCGTCGGTGAGCGAGCGGAACCGCGCGACAAACTCCGGGTCCTTCGCTCCGGACAGGAACTCCAGCTCGCGGAACTGCACCGACTGGAACCCGCTGGCCGGCGCGAGCGCAGCCCGGAACTCCAGGAAGTCCTGCGGTGTCATCGTCTCCAGCACGTCGATCTGGCTCACGAGCAGCCGCTCGATCACATGCACCCGGTGCAGCAGATGCCGGGCGAGCCAGGTCGGCCGGCCCTCGCCGGCCGGCCCCGGCCCCGGTGCCGGCCCCGGTCCCGGCCGCCCCGGCCCCGGTGCCGGCCAGCATCGCGTCCCTGACCGCGGTGAGCTCGTGCAGCAGCTGCTTGAACCACAGCTCGTAAGCCTGATGGACGATGATGAACAGCAGCTCGTCGTGCGCGGGCGGGCTGACCTCGGGCACTTGCTGGGCCAGCAGCTCCGGCACCCGCAGATAACTGCCGTAGGTCAGCAGGCCGCCTTCCTCGCCGAAGTGACGGCTAGCTGGCCGCTCGTCGCCGGCCGCCGGTGCGGTGCCGTCGCTCATGCCGTGTCCCGCCGGCTCGAAGTACGCGAGCACCTCGGGGTTGGCCAGCGCGTCCGGGTCGGCGGCCGCGGCGACCGGCGTGCCCAGCAGGATCTTCCGCACCGGGACTTCGAGCTTCTTGCCGGACAGCGTGCGCGGTATCCCCGGCACCTGAATAAGTTCGTCGGGAACGTGGCGGGGGGACAGCTCAGCCCGGAGCAGCGCGCGGATTTTCGAGGTCAGGGCCTCGTCGAGCGCGTGGCCGTCCGCTGTCTGCACGTACAGGATCAGGCGGCCGTCCTGGCCCAGCTGGCCGGTATCGACGACGAGGCTGTCGGCCACCTCGGGCAGCCGCTCCACCACCCGGTAGAACTCGCTGGTGCCCATCCGGACCCCGCCGCGGTTCAGGGTGGCGTCCGACCGGCCGTAGATGACGCAGCCGCCATCGGGCATGATCATGATCCAGTCGCCGTGCCGCCAGACGCCCGGATAGTCGGCGAAATAGCTCGACAGGTAGCGCTCGCCGCCAGGGTCGTTCCAGAAGCCGACCGGCATGGACGGCATCGGCAGGGTGAGGACAAGCTCGCCCACCTCGCCGGTCACCGCGTTGCCGGCCGGGTCGAACGACTCGACCCTGGCCCCGAGGCACGGCCCGGAGATCACCCCGGCGCGCACCGGCAGGATCGGAGACGGCCCGACGAACCCCGTGCACACGTCGGTGCCGCCGGAGAACGAGCCGAGAATCAGCCCCGGTCGAGCCCGTTCCCAGCTCGTCATAAACCCAGCGGAAACCTTCAGGCGGAAGCGGCGAGCCGGTGGAGCCCACGCCTTTCAGTGCCGACAGGTCATGCTCAGCAGCCGGGCGCAGGCCGTCTTTCAGGCAGGCCAGCAGGTAGGGCGCGCCGGTTCCGGCGTAGGTGACGCCAGCCTCGGCGACCAGCCGCCACAGCGCGCCGGTGTCCGGGTGCACGGCGCTGCCGTCGTACAGCACGATCGCGGACCCGGTCAGCAAGCCGCCGATCAGGTAGTTCCACATCATCCAGCCGGTCGTGGTGTACCAGAAGAACGTGTCCTCGCTGGTCAGGTCCTGATGCAGGGCCAGCGCCTTGAGGTGCTCGAGCACGACGCCGCCGTGGCTGTGCACGATCGGCTTCGGCAGGCCGGTGGTGCCGGACGAATACAGCACCCACAGCGGATGCGAGAACGGCACTTCGGCGAACTCAAGCTCGGCCGGCTCGCTGCCGTCAGCGCCGATGTCGTCCCAGTTCAGGACGGGGACGGTCGCCTCCAGCGTCGCTCCGTCGGGACCGGTGCCGAGGTAGTCGACCAGGATCACCGCCGCGAGATCAGGCAGCTCGGCGGCGATCGCGGCGAGTTCGGCCCGGCGGTCGAACTGCCTGCCGCCGTAGGCGTAGCCGTTGACGCCGAGCAGCACCTTGGGCCCGACCTGCGCGAACCGGTCGATCACGCTGCGGGAGCCGAAGTCCGGCGAGCACGAGGTCCAGATGGCGCCGAGGCTGGCGGTGGCCAGCATCGCGATCAGCGCCTCAGGCGAGTTGGGCAGGTAGGCGGCGACGCGATCGCCGAGGCTGACGCCGAGGCCCTGCAGCCACGCCCTGACCTCGGCTACCCGGCCGGCCAGCTCGCCGTAGCTGAGGCGGCCCTCCCGGCCGGCCTCGGAGCTGTAGATCACGGCCGGATGGCCGGGATCGGCGCCGGCCCGGAGCAGCGCGTTCCTGGCGTAGTTCAGGGTGGTGCCGGGGAACCAGCTGACCTCGGGCATCTGCCCGGTCAGAACCGGGCCGTCGCCACGGGCGCCGAGCACGCCGAAGAACTCCCAGATCGACGACCAGAACGCGCCCGGCTCGTCGACCGACCACTGCCAGAGGTCGTGATAGGAGGGGACACCGGGGAGGTCGGAGTGGGTGACATCCGGGCCGCCGAGGCTCGCGAGCCAGCGGGCATAGCGAACAATTTCGGTTGAAGCTGCCGACTCCGCGGTTGGCGCCCAGAGCGTGTCGCCGTAGTCACGCCCGGCCGCCGGCGTCAGGTCGCCCACGCCGTAAGCCCCCAAGCAGTTGGCAAGTCTTCTGCGCTGAAGCGGGCCGGATGGCCGACTCGCCTGCCAAGATCACTCCAGCCCCACACTGACGAGGTACAGCATAGGCGTCAACCGCTCCATAGCGTCCCCGGCTCAGGTGTGGTCAACTTCACGTAGGGCGCCCCGCGAGTCGCGGGCCGATCGCGCGCGCGCCAGCCCGGCGCAGCCTGTTTAGGCCCGCTCCGGCAGGGCATCTGCGGGGTCGCGTTCCGCCAGCAGCCAGCCAGCGCTGGTGGTGAGCGCCGTGACGGAGGCACCAATGCAGTACGTTCTGGCCGCGGGGATTGTCATCGTTATCGCCGCTGCCCTGCTGGCGTTCACGCACGTCCAGCGTGAGGCCAAGCTTGTGCCCCGGCAGTCGCTCATGACCGCCAGGCAGGCCGTCAGGCGCTCGAAGCATTTAGTGGTGGCTGGCGATCAGTGCGTCTGCGGCGGGATCCTGGGCCCGTCCGGCCGCGTCTCGGAGAAGTTCGGCCCGACGCTGGGCTGCACCGGCTGCACTCGGTCCTGGACCATGAACGGCCGCCGGATCCTCAGCCGGCCCGGCGCAGCACCCCGATCGGCTGACCGCGTCCGCTGACGCGCCCACCCTGGCGATTACCTGCGCCCGAACCGGGTCAAACCGGTCGCGAGAAGTTACTGAAAGAGTCAGGGTGTACTGGCGGGCGCTCCGCGACAGCTAGCGGCCGACCGGGATCTTGGTCAGCCGGTCGATGGCCGTGATCACCTGCTCCAGGTCCGACAAGTCGGCCAGCACCGCGTCGGCTCCCGCCTCCCGCAGTTCGGCGGCGGTCGAGCGGCCGGTGGCGACGGCGAGGCTCCGGGCGCCGCCGGTGGCCGCCGCCTCCACGTCGCGGACGGTGTCGGCGATGTAGACAACCGACTCGTCGCTGAGTTCGGCTCCGAACTTGGCCCCGGCCTGATTCTTCACCCGCAGCAGCAGCGAGCCGCGAGGGTAGGCGTCCGAGCCGTAGCCGCCGATCTCCAGGTCGAAGAACTGGTCCAGGCCGAAAGCGCGCAGCTTGAGCGCGGCGTTGGGCTTGAGAGTGCCGGTGAGCACGGTCTGCACCACGCCCGGCAGGGCACCGGCGGCGGCCACGGCGGCCTCCGCGCCGGCCAGCAGCCGGCCCTGGCTCAGCAGTTCGCCTTCGCGGCGGGCAAAGGCGGACTCGAGTTCCCAGCAGTACCGGGCCAGCAACTCCGCGTCCGTGGCCTCATCGTCGCCGGTCGGGACATCGTTCAGGTACAGGGACTCGAAGAAGATCTCGGTGTCGCTTCTGCCTGCTAGCTGCGGCAACGCTGCCAGCGGGTGACCGGTGGAACGGCGGAAGGCGTCGGCGTAGGCGTCGCGGGAGATCCGCCCGACATCAAGCAGGGTCAGATCGATGTTCCACAGGATCAGGCGGTCGATGGCGCACCTCCGGCGCGGACTCCTTGGACGCACAGGCCGCGCTGCCGTGCGGCTGCCGCGTCGTCCGCAGCTAGCCGCGGGGTCAGCCTAGCGGGCTGGTAGCGAGCGTACCTGCCGGACCGGACATCCGGCGCAATCGACTCAAGATTCTCGCTGGAGTGACGGATGGGGCACGCGTGACCGCTTAGCCCATATGCGGATAGCGATAATCAGTCGGCGGCGCCAGCGCTTCCTTGATCGTCCGCGCATTGACCCAGCGAATCAGGTTGAAGATCGACCCGGCCTTATCGTTGGTGCCGCTGGCGCGGGCGCCCCCGAACGGCTGCTGCCCCACGACAGCGCCAGTGGGCTTGTCGTTGACATAGAAGTTGCCGGCCGAGAACCGCAGGTCGCGGGTGGCCTCGGCGATCGCCGTCCGGTCGGTGGCGATGATCGAGCCGGTCAGCGCATACGGCGCGATGTCGGCGGCCTGGGCCACCACGGCCGGATAATCGCGGTCATCGAAGACGTGCACTCCGAGAATCGGCCCGAAATACTCCCGGCTGAAGATCTCGTCGGTCGGGTCACTGGCCTCCAGCACCGTCGGCTGGACGAAGTAGCCGACCGAGTCATCGGTGCCGCCGCCGGTCAGCAGGGAGACGGCGGCCCGGTCCCTGGCCCTCGCCAGTGCGTCCCGGTGGCGGCCGAACGCCCGCTCGTCGATCACCGCGCCCAGGAACAGCGACAGGTCGGCGGACACGTCGCCCATGGTCAGGGACTCGGTGGTGCCGATCAGCTGGTCCTTGATCCGGGTCCAGAGGCTGCGCGGAATGTAGCTCCTCGAGGCCGCTGAGCACTTCTGGCCCTGGTACTCGAAGGCGCCCCTGATCAGCGCAGTCACCAGCACGTCCGGGTCGGCGGACGGGTGAGCGATGACAAAGTCCTTGCCGCCGGTCTCGCCGACCAGCCGGGGGTAGCTGCGATAGGCCGCCACGTTCTCGCCTACGGTCCGCCACAGGTGCTGGAACGTCCCGGTCGACCCGGTGAAGTGGATTCCGGCCAGCTCCGGATGAGGCAGCGCGACTTCCGACACGGCCGCGCCGTCGCCGGTCACCATGTTGATCACGCCCGGCGGCAGCCCGGCCTCCTCCAGCAGCCGCATCAGGTAATGGGCCGACAGCTGCTGAGTGGGTGACGGCTTCCAGACCACCACGTTCCCGAGCAGGGCCGGGGCGGTCGGCAGATTGGCCGCGATCGACGTGAAATTGAACGGCGTGATCGCCAGCACGAAACCCTCGAGCGGGCGGTATTCGAGCCGGTTCCAGGCGCCCGGCGCGCTGGCAGGCTGCTCGGCCAGCAGCCGCCGGGCGTAGTGGACGTTGTACCGCCAGAAGTCGATCAGCTCGCAGGCCGCGTCGATCTCGGCCTGGTAGCAGGACTTGGACTGGCCGAGCACGGTCGCGGCGTTGATCAGCTGACGCCAGGGGCCCGCCAGCAGGTCCGCGGCCTTGAGGAAGATCGCCGCCCGGTCGTCGAATGACAGCGCCTGCCACCCCGGCGCCGCCTGGCGGCCAGCCTCGATCGCTGCCCGCACGTCCTGCGCCGTGGCGTTGCGCAGCTGGCCAAGCACGTGCCGGTGATTGTGGGGCTGGACGACATCGACAGGCTCGCCGGAGCCCGGTCGCTGCTGACCGCCGATCGTCATCGTCAGCTCTGCATGCTGGCCGGCCAGCTCCTTGAGCTTCGCTTCGAGCGCCGCGCGCTCCGGGCTGCCCGGCGCGTACCCCTTGACCGGCTCGTTCCCCGGAACCGGGACATTTGTGACGGCATCCATCGCGGCTAGCTCCTTGCGTTTCCCGACATCAGTGGCGGCATCACCATGGTGCCATGGCCGTCCAAACCGAGCTGACGCGCCCGGCTGAGCTGCAGATCCGCAGGTCAGGAATCAGGGGCGGACATTAGTCCGGCCAGCGGGAAAGGTCGCCGAGTTCCTGGGTCGCGTACCACTGGAGATCGAAACCCTCGGCGCCGTCGACCACGAAGCGGGCATCGTCATCACCGTCATCCGCGGCCGAGATAGCTGCCGCCGCAGCCGCGATCTCGGTGCTCGCCGCCGGGTCGTCCACGTGGCCGGAGGCGATGTCGCGAAGCCGGATCGGGCCGGTGATCTGGACCAGGGCCGGCTCGGCGAAGCCAGCGGTCGCGAGCACGTGTTCATCGGCGACCTCGGCCGCGAGGACCACGCGACGGCGCGGCGCGGCCGGATCAGCGGCCAGCATCCGCAGCGATTCACGAGCCGCCTGCGTCATCGCGGCGTACTCAAGCTCTTCCAGGTCGCCGCTTGAATACCACTCACGCAGTGCGGGCGTGACGGTAAAGCCGTGGGCTGGTGACGGCTCGAGAGCGCCAAAACGCACGAGCCCGGCCACGGCGGGCAGAGTTGACGGCAGGTAGACGCGCACAGCTAGCCCCGAAGTGCAGCGGAATAGACCACTGAGTGTGTCAGCCCGGCGCCGGCTGAGTCAGCCAAATGACCGGCTCTGTCAGGACAGATTGTCGTCGGCCGCGCGCTGGCCAGCCAGGGCCGTGACGACGGCAGCAACCGCGCCGTCCAGCGACTCGTGCTCCCAGACCCGCACCACCCGCCACCCGGCCGCGGCCAGCGCGGCGTCGGCGGCCCGGTCCCGCTCCACGTTCCTGGCCAGCTTCGGCGCCCAGTACCAGGTGTTGTTCGCGGGCTGGCTGCCATGCTGCGGACAGCAATGCCAGAAGCAGCCGTCGACGAATACCGCGACGCGGCGGGCGGTAAAGGCAATGTCCGGCCGCACCCGGGCCCCGGTCAGGTCCAGCCGGTAGTCCTTGCGGTAGCGGTAGCCGCGGGCGTGCAGCGCCCGCCGCAGCGCCAGTTCGGGCTTGGTGTCACTGCGCCGGTTGGCGCGCATATTGGCCGAGCGCCCGGCGTTGAGCGGCTGCGGATAGTCGGCCACAGCGCTCAAGGCTAGCGGTGCGGCACCTGCGCCACTGGCGGGAACGCGCCAGCACGGCCTGCCCGGCAGCCGATCGCTACGGAAACTGAATGTTCAGCAGCTCCGCGACTCTCGCGGCCGTGGGCTCGGCCGCGCTGTGCAGGACGCCGGTGAAGCCGAGCTGCTCGGCCGCCGCGATATTCGCCTCGATGTCGTCCACGAAGATGCAGTGCTGCGGGTCCTGGCGCAGGAGTCCGGCAGCGTGCCGGAAGATCCGCGGCTCGGGCTTGCGCATGCCGACCTCGGAGGAGATCACAACGGCGTCGAACATGTCGCCGAACAGCTCAGTCGGGTAGCTGCTACCCCAGGAGTTAGATAGCAGGCCAGTCGGCACTCCGTCGGCGTGCAGCCGCCGGAAGAGCGCCACCATCGCCTCGTCAAGCACTGACCCGGCGAACATCCGAGCCAGCAGGCCGGGCCCGGCCACCGGGCCGCCGTCCTCCAGCACCAGCTCCCGCGCGAGTGCCAGCTCGAACTCCTCGCTCGTGCACTCACCGCGCTCAAGGGCGTGGATCGGGTTGCTGTCGTCCTCGCGGTCGGCGTAAGCCTGCTTCACCCAGGTACGCATGACCTGGACGTAGCTTGCCCGGTCGATGCCCTCGGCTGCCAGCCAGGCATAGACGCTGTCCGAGATGGGGTTGGTCATCACGCCACCCCAGTCGGTGATCACTGCGCGCAGTTCGGCCACAGCCTGATCGTAAGCGAGCCCTGGACGGCCGGCGCCAGCCCGGCTGCTGACAGAATCGGCGGCATGGATCAGCGCACAGCGGTAGTGACGGGAGCAAGTAGCGGCATTGGCGCGGCGACGGCCAGTCAGCTCGCTGAGGCCGGGTACCGGGTGGTGCTGACGGCCCGGCGAGCCGACCGGCTGGCCGGGGTAGCCGAGCGCATCACGGGCAAGGGCGGCAGCGCGGTCGTGCACGCGCTCGACGTGACCGACCGGCCGGCGGTGGATGCTCTGGCCGCGTCGCTGGAGCGATGCGACGTGCTGATCGCGAACGCTGGCGGCGCGATTGGCGCCGACACCGTGGCGGACAGCTCGGCGGCAGACTGGCAGGCCATGTATGACGTGAACGTGCTCGGTGTGCTGAACACGGTCCAGGCGCTGCTGCCGAAGCTGATCGCGACCGGCGCCGGCACCATCGCCCTGATGGGCTCCACCGCCGGGCTGATCAGCTACGAGGGCGGCGGCGGCTATGTGGT
The DNA here is from genome assembly GCA_963818995.1 of uncultured Actinomycetota bacterium. Taxonomy (GTDB): domain Bacteria; phylum Actinomycetota; class Actinomycetes; order Streptosporangiales; family Streptosporangiaceae; genus JAJYUU01. The sequence goes on from CAWFUM010000021.1 coordinate 38,566, forward strand.
CGCCAAGCACGGAACGCACGCGATCGCCGAGACCCTGCGGCTCGAGCTGTACGACCAGCCGGTCCGGATTATCGAGATCGCGCCCGGCATGGTGAAGACGGATGAGTTCGCCGTCAACCGGTTCCGCGGTGACGCCGGCAAGGCCGCCGCCGTCTACGCCGGAGTGAAGGAGCCGCTGACCGACGCCGACGTCGCGGACGCCGTCGTCTGGTCGGTGACCAGGCCGCCGCACTTCAATGTGGACCTGATGGTGATCAGGCCGCGAGCGCAGGCCGCTCAGTACAAGGTCTTCAGGGAACAGTGAGCGCATCCGCATGACCTGACCCGGCGTGGGTACCTGCCCGCCCCGGAGGTAAGCCATGACAGATGACGCTAAGGCACGCTTTACCGCTCGGTCGGCGCACCGGTTAACAGCAACCGCGCTGATCGCATCAGCCGCCCTGGTCGCGGCGACCACCGCGTGGGCCGGTTCTGCGGCCGGCGCAGTGTCCGCGGCCGCGGCAACACCGACGCCGGAGCCGTACTCGTGCGCACCGAACGGCCCGGCAGGCAATCAGACCATCTACGGAACTTTCGGCGACGCCGGCGTGATCGGCTGGACCGGCAATACTCAGGCCGTCGTCGCGTGCCTGGGCGGCAGTTTCTTCGTCGACACCAGCCCCGCGGACGGCGGGCCGGGCAGCGCGAGTACCACCGCGGTGACGGGCACCAGCTACGGCTACGGCGTCTATAACGACAGCAAGACGACCTGGGCGAATGCCGACGGCTACCTGCCGGCCCTGGTGACCACGTTCCACGCCGACGGCGCGCGCATCTCGATCACGAACTTCGGCGACCGGGACATGATCGGCGGCCATCCGTACGTGGTCGTCTACTCGAGGGTCCAGGTCACCAACCCGACCGGGCACGCGCTCACGGTTGACCCAGCCGCCACGGCCGGCCTGGTTCCGCTGAGCACCGGGTCGGACACCGTGCCGGCGCACGGCACCGTCGATCACGACTACGCGGTGGCAGCCAACACCTTCGGCGGCAGCTACGCGCTGCCGGCCGCCGCTGCGCTGGTCGCGGCGGGCGGGTACAGCCAGCACTTCGCGCACATGCGCGCGTACTGGAACGCTCAGCTGGCCGGCATCACGCAGATTCAGCGGCTGCCGGACGCCAGCCTGGTGGACGCCTACCGGACCGGCTTTATCTACACCCAGATCATCAGGTCAGGCAACGAGCTGAAGACCGGTGCCAACGGCTACGACAAGGAGTTCAGCCACGATGTGATCGGCATCCTGGCGAACCTGTTCACCCAGGGCTACACGTCCGGAGCGCACGGGCTGCTCGACCGCGCCCGCTATGTGATCGGCACCCAGACCCAGTACGACGACGGAGTCTGGACCTATCCGTGGGTGTGGGCGATCTACCTGCTGAAGACCGGCGACCTGAACTTCGTCAAGGCCAACTTCGACACGAACGGGCCAGCCGGAGCGACCGAGCCGAGCATCGAGGCGACCGCGCACCTGATCGCGACTGACCGCACCGGGCCAGGCGGGATCATGGAAGAGACCAGCGACATCGACGCCAACGGGTACTGGACGATCGACAACTACGAGGCGCTGACTGGCCTGGCCGCCTACCGCTGGCTGGCCGAGCAGGTGGGCAACACCGCCCAGGCGAACTGGGCCGCCAGCGAGTACACCAGCCTGCTCGCCGCGACCAGCAAGACGCTGGACGCGACGATCGGTACCTACCACCTGAACTACCTGCCGTGCTCGATGGTCGAGCCGAACACCGACAACCGCTGCGCGAACGCCGAGGACGCGAACTGGGCGGCGCCATTCCTGTTCGGCCGGTGGGCCTGGGACGGCTATCTGTTCGGCGCGAAGCTGAGCGGTCCCGGCATCAGCCTGATCAACGCCACGTACTCCTACGGGTTTCAGCCGGCTGGCCGGCAAGCTGCCGCCGGGCACCTTCGGCGGCTACCCGACGCAGTACTACAGCACTGCCTACAACGCCGGCTACGGCGAATGGGGCCTGGCCAGCACGAAGTACCGGGATCAGGGCATCCTCAGCTACGAGTTCATGATCGCGGACGGGCAGAGCGGCCCGTACTCGTGGTGGGAGAGCCAGCAGTTCCCCAACCCCGGTGCTCCCTGGACCGGCACCCACCCGGAGGCCGGCAACGGCGCCGCACCGCACGCCTGGGGCATGGCCAACGCCAACATGGTGCTACTCGATTCGCTCGCGGCGCAGCGGGCGGATGGCGGTCTGATCGTCGGGCGGGGCGTGCCGGACACCTGGGTGCGGACCGGCAAGGTCATCCAGCTGGCCAACTTCGCCACTACCGGCGGACACCATCTGGGCCTGACCGTCCGCACCAGCGGAGCGGCGGTGACCCTGACCCTGACCGGCCAGGCGCCGTCCGGGCCGGTGCTCTTCCAGCTGCCGGCATTCGTCGGCAACATCGCGCACGCGAGCGCCGGAACCGTCAGCGAATCGACCGGCACGGTGACGATCAGCGCCAGCACGCGTAGCGTCACGGTCACGCTGAAGCACGCCGAGGCTAGCTAGCAGCCGCGGGCGAGCTGGCGCAGGCCCGCCAGCTCGCCCGCCTGGCCCCATCAGGAAAGGCGGAGGACAGAACATGATGGACTACCGGACTCTGGGAAGCAGCGGCTGCGCCGTTTCCAGCCTGTGCCTGGGCACGATGACCTTCGGGGTCGAGACCAGCGAGGATGTCGCCCATCAGCAGCTTGACCGCTTCATCGAGGCCGGCGGCACACTCGTCGACACCGCGGACGTTTATGGCGCGGGCGCATCCGAGGAGATCATCGGACGCTGGCTGGCGCGGCGGCCGGCTGGCGTCACCGAGCCGGTGGTACTGGCAACCAAGGGCCGGTTCGCCCTGCGGGACACACCGAACGGATCCGGGCTTTCGGCCCGCCATCTCAGCCGGGCCCTGGACGACTCGCTGCGCCGTCTCGGCGTCGAGTCAGTCGACCTGTATCAGGTGCACGCCTTCGACGCGCTGACGCCGCTGGACGAGACCCTCCGCACGCTCGACGGATTCATCAGGGCCGGGAAGATCCGCTACTACGGGCTGTCCAATTTCACCGGCTGGCAGCTGACGAAGGCCGTGCACCTGGCCAGGGCGCTCGACGTGCCCGGCCCGGTCACGCTGCAGCCGCAGTACAGCCTGCTGGCGCGGGAGATCGAGTGGGAGATCGTTCCGGCCGCACTCGACGCCGGCCTCGGCATCCTGCCCTGGAGCCCGCTGGGCGGCGGCTGGCTGTCGGGCAAGTACCGCCGCGACGAGCGGCCCGCTGGCGCGACCCGGCTCGGTGACGACCCGGATCGCGGCATGGAAGCCTATGACCGGCGGGGCACCGCCGCCACCTTCGACGTCATCGAGGCCGTGCAGAAGGTCGCCGAGAGCCGGGAGGTAACCATGGCCGAGGTCGCGCTCGCCTGGGTGACCGGGCGCCCGGCGGTGAGCTCCACGATCATCGGGGCGCGCACCCTCGAGCAGCTCGACACCAACCTGCGCTCCGCCCGGCTGCAGCTCTCCGAAGCTGAGGTGGCGGCCCTGGATGCGGCCAGCGAGCCGCGGGTCGCCGACTATCCGTACGGCGAGCTCGGCGTCCAGCAGCGCAGCCGGAGCCCTGCCGGGTCGCGGTCAGTAGCCGAGGGCGTGCGGCGGCCGGTTGCAATGCGCGCTTTGGTGCGCGGGCAACCCCTGACAACGCCTCGGCACGTGCCCGTTATGACTAGGATGCGGGGCGTGGCGACGGGGCTGACGCAGGCGCAGGCAGCACGGCGAGCGAGTCTGCTCCAGGTCGAGTCTTACCAGGTCTTCCTGGACCTGACCGGCGACGGCGATGGTGCGCGCTCGCGGACCGAGATCAGGTTCAGCTGCCGCGAGCAGGGAGCGGCCACGTTCGCCGACCTGGACGCGCGTCGCGGTCCACGAGGTGACCTTCAACGGCCTGCCGGTCGATCCCGGCACCGTCACCGACGGACGGCTGCCGCTGACCGACCTGGCGGCCAGCAACTCGCTTGCCGTCGACGCCACCATCGCGGTGTCCGGCAGCGGACGCGGCCTGGCCCGCTACACCGACCCGGCCGACGGCAGCCAGTACATCGTGGCCAACTGCTTCCCGACGGCTGCGCCGAGCGTCTTCTGCTGCTTTGACCAGCCGGACCTGCGCGCGGCCATCACGCTGATCGTCACGCTCCCGGCGAACTGGACCTGCGTCGCCAACGGCTCGGTGCTGCACCAGCCCGACGACGGCGCCGCCGGAGTGTGGCGCTTCTCGATCGTCACGGCCATGAAGCCCTACGAGTTCACCTTCTGCGCCGGCCCGTACGCCGACGTGCCTGCGGGCGGGCCAGCCGCGGCGCCGGCGAACCCGACGCGAGCGCAGCCGAGCCCGTGCGCCTGGCGGTCCGCTGCCGGCCGTCCCTTGCTGACTCGCCGGGCCTGGCCAGGATCGGCTCGATCGTCCGCGCGTCGATCGGCTACTACGAGGACTTGCTGGGCGTTCAGTGCCCTTACGACAAGCTCGACATCGTGTTCGTGCCGGAACTCGGCGCGCTGGCCATGCAGCTGCCGGCGGTCATGTACGTGAGCGAGATACTGCTGCAGCGCGCCGCGGACAGCCAGGATGACCACGTCCCTGTCGTTCTCGCGCACGAGGCCGCGCACCTGTGGTTCGGCTGCCTGGTCGAGGGCGGCTGGTGGGATGACCTGTGGCTGGCCGAGGCACTGGCGAGCTACCTCTCCTACCGCGCCGCTGCCGCAGTCCTGGGGCTGCCGGACGCCTGGGCCGAGTTCGCCATGACCGGCCAGGCCACTGCCTACGACGCCGACAGCCTGCCGGGCGCCCAGTCCGGTGTCGTCCGCGGTCGACTCCGCCGCTCACGCCCTGACCAGGCCGCCGGCGATCACCTATTCCAAGGGAACCGCGGTCATCAGGCAACTCGCCGCGCTCATCGGCGACGACGCCATGCGAGCCGGGCTGCAGGACTATCTCGGCCGGTATGCGTGGGCGCCGGCTTCGCTGAGCTACCTGGTCGAGTGCTGGGCCCGCGCCAGCGGCCGGGATCTGAGTCAGTGGGCCAGCCAGTGGCTCAGGGAGCCCGGCGTCAACACCCTCCAGCCGGAGGTCACCGTCGGGCCTGACGGCATCATCACCTCGCTCGCCGTCGTCCAGACCGCGCCGCCGGCCGGCCCGGCGGGCCTGCTGCGGGGGCATCAGCTCACCGCCGGAATCTACGAGCACGACGGGTCGCAGCTGCGATGCACGCGCCGGATCGCCATCTCAGCGGCCGGCGAGTGGACGCACGTGCCCGAGCTGACCGGCACCCGGATGCCCGCGGCGATCATCCTGAACGACACCGACCTGACGTTCGCGGTCGTCACTTTCGACCCCGTTTCCTGGACGTCGCTCGTCGCCTGCGCCATGAACACGTCCGACGCGCTGGCGGAGGCCGTCTGCTGGAACGCGGCCTGGGGCCTGGTCACGTCCGGCCAGCTGGATGCGGCCGAGTTCGCCGCGATCGTGGCCAGAAGCGTCATCACCGGGCGCTCCGTCGCCGGTTTCGAGCAGATCCTGGGCCGGGCCGTGATGGCGGCCGACTTCTACGCCGCGCCGCCGCGCCGGGCGGCGGCCAGGCGGCAGCTGGCCGCCGCGGCCCTGGCCGGCGCCGAGTGCGCCCGGCCTGGCAGCCGGGACCAGCGCATCCGCGCCCGCGGCTATGCCGCGTGCGCGGATAGCTCCGCGCAGCTCGACCTGCTGAGGTACTGGCTGGAGGGCCGGTCGCTGCCGACCGATCTCGGCGTTGACCTCGATCTGCGCGCCCGGATCCTGGCGAGCCTGGCCGCGCACGACCGGGTCACCGACGACGACCTGAAGGCCTACGCGGCCGATGATCCGGTCAGCGGCGACACCCTGGTGGCGACGCTGCGGGCGCGGCGGCCCGCTCGCGGACGCGAAGCAGGAGGCCTGGACTGCGGCGCTGGCTGCCGGTCAGCCGCCGCGGCTCGCGCTCGCCCACGCCCAGGGCATCTGGGTTCCTGGCCAGGATGACGTGCTGGCCAGCTTCCGCGATCGCTACTTCGCCGAGGCGCTGCCAGCCGCGGGCAGGCACGACGCCCGCACCGCGCAGCGGCTGGCTCGGGCGCTGTATCCGGCGACGCTGACCGATGAGCAGACACTGACGGCCACCGAGCAGGCGCTCGGCGACCTCAGCACCGACGATCCGGTCCGCGCCGTCCTGCTCGAGCAGGGCGCGCTGCTGCACGGGCGTATCACGGCGCGGGCCCGCTGACCGTTCCGGGGCGGTTCCTGGTCCCTATTGCAGCGCGTGGCCGCCGACGACGAGCGCTGCCCCGGCGACGACCAGCAGCGCGAACCCGTCGGTCACCCGCCACCGGACCGAGGTCAGCAGCAACGCGAACGGGTCGGAAGCCGGCGCCCGGGCATCCCGCAGCAGAGCCGCCGCCCGGCCGCCGCCGTGCGCGGCCCCGATCAGCGCGGCCAGCACGACCGCCTGGCTGACGCGGCCAGCGCCGAGAACCAGGACCGGCAGCAGGCCGAAGGCCGCGTAGGGGTTGCGGGTCAGCCAGCCCGGCCCGAGCACGGCACCCCAGATCAGTATCCGGCGGCGGTCCCCGGCGGCGATCACGAGCTCCTGCGGGACCTGCCAGCGACGGCCGGGAGCGGGCGGCCAGGCCCGGCCGGAGACTTCAATCAGGCCGTAACCAAGTCCGTAGGCCGCGGCTGCCAGGCATGCCCCCGCCCGGACCGGCGTGGCCACGGCCGCCACCGAGCCGAGCAGCAGCCCGGCCGCAGCCCAGACTGCTGCGGCCGGGATGATGTAGGCGGCCAGCGCGAAGCTGACCCTGGCGGCCCTTCCGACCGGAAGAGCGGCGGCCAGCGAGGCCGCCGAGTTCGCGCCTCAAGGCGAGTACGCCTTCTCGTACCCGTTCCCGGCCGCGAGCAGGACGGCGAGCACCGCCAGCAGGCCGAAACTGCCCGCCGCCATCCAGCCGGTCACCAGGCCCGCGAGGACCGCCGTCACGGCCGCCGCCAGCCGGACGGGCGCGTGATCGAGGGTGATCACGCAGGCGCGGCGTGCGGCGTCGCCTGGTCGTGCTGGATCTGATGCAACTCCAGCTCCGCCAGCTGGATCCGGTGCTGCTCGGCCTTGACGTCCTTTCCGGTCCGGCACTCGCAGCAGATGCAGGTGCTCAGGCACGTGCACCACCAGTGGCAGCCGCCTTTGCCGATGCAGTCGTAGCAGACCTTGTAACCGTAGCCCCTGCCCAGGCCCATGCAGGCAATCCAGGTCCCCTGCGGCCATTCGCACCGGTAGCCCTGCCGGTTGAAGCAGTCGCTGGTGAACGAGCCCTTGCACAAGTGGTGGGTCTTGGGGCAGCCGCGGTCCGGGCAGTCGTTGCAGCGCTTGGTCGGGCCGCAGACGCAGGCCTCGGCCAGTGCCGGGCGCTCGCCGACCGCCAGCGCCGCTATCCCGGTCGCGCCGCCGATCAGCGTGTTGCGCAGCGCGTCCCGGCGGCTGACTCGCCGCACCACGCGCTCGGCGAGCTCGCCGACCCTGGCATCGAACTGCTCGCCCGCGTGTCGCCAGCCCATCACGATGCCTCCCTGAGCCCGTCTGCCTGGTCTCGTCACACTGCCTCGCTCTGCCTGGTCCTGACCGCCTGCGCCGCGTCCCGGATCTCGCCGGCCAGCCGGGCCACCCCGGCCGACCGCACGATCCCGGCACCATCCACGGCGACCAGCAACGGCGTCCCGGTAGCCCGGTAGCCCGCGACGTCCTCGGCACTGACCGGGCGCCCGATCTGCAGGTCCGTCGCCTGGAACGCCGCTGAGATGCTCAGATAGGTCGGCGGATCGGAAATCAGCAGCAGGATCCGCAGGCCGGCCAGCTCGCCGTCGTCGTGCAGCACCGTCAGGTTGCTGACCAGCTGCTCACAGGACGGGCAGGTCGGGTCGACGAACGCCAGCAGGACCGGCTGGCCGCCGCCGGGCCGCAGCTGGGCGAGCTGGCCGCCCGGCACAATCTCGTACCTGAAGGCCGCGGCGGCGGTGCCCACGGCCGGGCCGAGGTCCGCGGTCGCGGCCGCCCGGTCCTTTCCGAGCAGCCGGCCGAGCTGGCGGTAGACCACGATCACCAGGGCTCCGAGGCCGAACAGCAGCGCCCACTGCGCGACCTCCAGGTAGACCGGGATGTGCATCAGACCGCCGTTCCGGGTTGAGGCTGCGCCAGCGCCGCGCCGTCCGACGCCAGCAGCGCCCTGGCCGCAGTAAAGGCCGCGCCCGCCACGACGATCGCCGCGGCGAGCAGGAGCAGGTGAGCGGCTGGCGCCGAGCTGGACCTCGGCCCGCCGGACCGGCCTGGCCGCCAGCGCGGCCGCAGCCACGATCAGCAGCGCCTGGCCGATGTTCCGCAGGCCGAATGCGCGCCGCGTCAGGGCTCCGAAGCAGCGGCAGGGCCGGCCGCGGTGCCGGGCAAAGCCAAGGCCCGCCACGGCCGCGAATCCGCAGGCAAGGGCGAGCACGACCAGGTTGATCCAGCCGATCGCCGGCCAGCCCAGGCTGATGGTGCCGACGGCCAGCTCGGTGCCGGCGATCGCGGCCGCGGCCGCCGTCACCCGGTCAGCGACGCCAGCCGGCATGGCGGCCGGCACGAACAGCCGGATCGCGGTCCCGAAGCCAGCCAGGTCGGCCATCTTGGCGCCGCCCGCGATCAGCAGCAGAACGGCGATGGCGGTCTTGGCGGCGAGCACGCTAATGATCATCGGCTAGCCCACCGGGGCCGTTACCGGCAGTCCGGCGAGCTGCCGCAGCTTCGCCACCTGCCAGGAGTAGTTGACCAGGCTCGACCCGCGGACGAGCCCGGCCGAGTCGACGAAGATCAGGAACGGCCCGACCCGCACGTTGTAGTCCGCGTACAGGCCGGGCGAGCCGGTCAGCACGGTCATGCCGCCCAGGCCGAGCTCGGCCAGCAGCGGCTCGGCGATCTCGTTCGGCTGCCGCAGCAGCAGGACAATCTCGGTGCCGGGATCCGCGGCCAGTAGCTCGCGCAGCCCCTCGAGCACGGGCGGGAACGACTTGATCGAATGATCAGCGAACACGATGAGCTGCAGCGGCCCGGCGGGCGGCGAGCCGTGCATGAGCCCGGCCGAGTCCGGCAGCCGCCAGGCCGGTGCCCGCATCCCGGTCGCCAGGCCGTCTCGCTCGATCGCCTCCGGTGCCGACAGCCGCAGGTGGGCCACCCCGAGCAGGGCCAGAACCGCGGCCAGGCACAGCAATGCCGCGCAGACCGTGAACACCACGGCCGCGGTCATCGCGGGAGCTCCGGCCGGAGCCGGCAGTCGATCATGGCTTGAACCAACCAGTTCGGCGCAGCGGGGTCAAGCGGAAACACAACGGCTCTTAAATCTCTGGCCGGCGGCTAGTCGGTCTGAGTCACCTTGGACAAGCCCCGCGGCTTGTCGGGATTGATGCCGAGGCGTCGCGCCAGCGCCTCGGTCACCAGCTGGCCGGGCACGATCAGGCCGATGGGCGCCAGCCACTCCGGCAGCGCCGGGCCGGCCAGCGCGGCCGTGCACGCGGCCGCCAGCTCGGCTGCGCCGCCGATCCCGAACGCGCTGGCGCCGGCCCCGGTGACCCGCCGGGCGAGGTCGACGGTACCGGCCAGCGTCGGGCCCGAGCTGGCGGCAACGACGATCGCCGGGGTCGCCGCGTCCACCACCGCGATCGGCCCGTGCAGCAGGTCAGCGTAGGACAGGCCCATGGCGTGCAGGTAGCACGCTTCCTTCAGCTTGATCGCCAGCTCCAGCGCGGCGGCGTAGGCCAGGCCGCGGCCGGACACCACCACGCCTGGCACCTTGGCCAGCGCCGCGACGATGGGCTCCAGGTCAGCCGGGGCCGCGAGCAGCGCGCCGATGGCGTCGGGCACCGCCCGCAGCTGTCCGGGATCGAGCCGGGCGCCGAGCCCGAGACCGAGCACGGCAAGAGCCGCGAGCTGGGTGGTGAACGTCTTGGTCGCCGGGACTGCCTGCTCGACGCCGGCTTCGGTCACGAAGGCGACCTGCGCCGTCTGCGCCAGCGGCGATGCGGCGCCGCCGTTGGTGATCGCCATCGTCGCGGCGCCGCAGTCCCTGGCCCAGGCCAGCGTCTCGACGATCTCCTCGGTGCGGCCGGACTGCGACAGCGCGACGGCCAGTACTCCGGACAAGTCGATCCGGGCCTTGTAGGTGGTCGCGATCGACGGGGCCGCGAGCGAGGTCAGCCGTCCCGCGTGTGCCTGGATCAGGTAGCTCCCGTACACCGCAGCGTTGTCCGAGGTCCCCCGCGCGATGAACAGCACCGTCCGGGTGCGCGCCGCCAGCGCCTGAATCTCGTCCCGCCGGGGCAGCAAAGCGTCGATCGTGGCCCTGAGGGCTTCCGGCTGCTGCCCGATCTCCTGGCGCATCAGCGAGCGCCCGGCTGGGTCCTGATGCTGCATGGCGTTCTGCTTCCCTTCGGTCACGCCGGGGCGGCCACGGCCGCCACCGTCGGCGCGGCGCCATCTGTATACACGAGCTGGCCGCCTATCCAGGTCGCCCGGGTCCGCAGCTCGGGGCTGAGCCAGACCAGGTCGGCAGCCGCGCCCGGCGCGAGCCGGCCGAGGTCGGGCCTGCCGATGAGATCCGCCGGGATCCTGGTGGCCGCCGCGACCGCGGCCGGCAGTGCCAGCCCGCACCGCACGGCGTTCGCCACGGCCTTGTCCAGCCGCAGCGCCGAACCGGCCAGCGTGCCGTCAGCACGAACCGGCGGCGCGCTGTCGCCTGCCGGAAGCGTGATCCGCTCACCGCCGAGCAGGTACTCGCCTGGCGCCATGCCCGCCGCGGCAGCCGCGTCGGTCACCAGCGCGATCCGGTCCGGCGCGGCGAGGAAGGCCAGCCCGCAGACCGGCGCGGCGACGTGGTGCAGGTCGGCGATCAGGCCGCTCGTCAGCCGCTCGTCAGACAGCGCCTGGCCGACCACTCCGGGCTCCCGGTGGCCCAGCGGCCGCTGCGCGTTGAACAGATGGGTCACCATCCGCGCGCCCTGTCCGGCGGCTGCGGCGACCTGCTCGGCGGTCGCGTCGGAGTGGCCGACGCTGACGAGAATGCCCGCCGCCACGAGCTGACCGATGGCAGCAAGCGCGCCGGGCCGCTCCGGCGCCAGGGTGACCAGCCGGAGCAGTCCCCGGCCGGCCTCGATGAGCTGACCGACCGCAGCGGGCTCGGGGTCAGTGATCCAGGCCCGGTTGTGCGCGCCGGGCCTGGCCGGCGAGATGAACGGGCCTTCCAGATGCACGCCAAGCACTCGCGCCCCGCCGGGCGGCAGTCCGGGGACGAACGCCGCCGCGGCCCGGAGGGCATCGGCCAGGCTGCCGACCGGAGCGGTGATCAGCGTCGGCATGAACGCGGTCGTCCCGGTCTCCGGCAGCCGCCCAGCGACGGCCGCCCAGGGGGCGGCCTCCGCGATCTGGAACTCGGTGCCGTAGTAGCCGTTGATCTGCAAGTCCACCAGACCGGGAAGGAGGTAGCCGTCGGCCAGCTCGACATCGGGACGGGCTGGCGGCGGCCCGGATCCGACGCGCGCTGATCAGCCCGCCGGTCAGGTCAACAAATCCGGGCGCGGGAACGAGGCCGGGACGGTCCTCGCCAGTCAGGACGCGCGCAGCAGCGATCAGCATCGCGTCAGGCAGCGCTTAGCTGCTGGCTGCGTGCAGCGATCCGCGGCCGCCCGCACCCGTCCTGGCCCCGCCATGCTGGCGCGCTCCTCCGGCGGCCGGCTCGCGCTTGGCCACGCTGAAGCGGTCCGCGCCGTGCAGGAACTCGCGCAGCTCGGCCGCCACCAGGTCCGGGCGCTCCATCATCGCCACGTGGCCGATCCGCGGCAGCACGACCGCACGGCAGTTCCTGAAGGTCCGGGCGGCACGCCCGGCCATCGCGGGGTTGACGAGCCGGTCGTGGCTGCCGTGGATCATCAGGGTGGGGGCGGTGACACGGGCGGCGTCGGCCCAGAGCGAGCCAGGGCCAGGCCGCGTGTACTCGGCCACCAGGGCCCGGGCCGAGCCCAGCAGCGCATCGACGGCGTAGTCGAGCCGGTCGCGGCGGGTGACCTCGGCGATTGCCTCCGCCCGGCGCTCGGGCCTGACCCTGGCCGGGTCGGCGTACAGCTCGCTGATCGACGCGTCGGCCCGCTGCTCCGGCGTCATCGCCAGCATCTTGCTCAGCAAGAACCGGCCGATGCCGGGCACCGCGACGACAGCGAGCCTGGCGGGCAGCAGCCGCGGCCGCAGGTCGGGCAGGGCGGGCGAGATCAGCGTCAGCGTGCGCACCAGGTCGGGGCGCCGCGCCGCGACCCTGGTGCTGATGGCACCGCCGAGCGAGTTGCCGATCAGGTGGACGGGCCAGTTCCCGCGCCGCTCGATCAGCGAGATCACCGACGCTGCCCGCGCGTCGAGCGAGTAGTCACCATCGGCGGGCGGCGGGGAGTAGCCGAATCCCGGCAGGTCAAGTGCCTCGCCGGCCAGTGGCGGCACCGCGACCGTCCCGGTCTGCGGGCGGCTCGCTGAGCAGGCCCATCAGGTCGGTCCAGTTCAGCGCCGAGCCGCCGAGACCGTGCACGTACAGGGCGGGCTCGGAGCCTTCCGGCCGTGCCGTGCTGCGGACGAAAACGTCGCCGATGTCCAGCTGGACCAGCTCGCCTGGCCACGGCTCGATCGGTGCCGCGCCGCCCGGCATGACCGGCACCGCGGTCACCGCCGCGGCGAGGCTCTCAGCTGGGACAATCAACTCACTCATAACGAGCTAGCCTACCCGCCAGTAAGGCGGCCTCGGGAGCCCTGGTGCCGCCAGCCTGTCGGCGGCTCAGTCGCCCGCGATTCACTGCCAGCCACCTGCTCGTCCGCTGCCCGCGACGCCCGCAAGCGGACCTTCTCGGACCTCGTGCAATCTGCGGGAGATTTAACCGGAGTGCGCACGAGACCGGCGAAGCTGAATGCGGGCCGCCTGACGCCGCGGGGTAGCCGCCCTAACTGGCCCGGCGCGGCCGTCTGGCGGTCTTCGCGTCGTCCTGCGCCGCAGCGGCCTGGGCGCGGGTTCTGCTGCGGGCCGGCGTCTTGGCGGTCGCGCCTGCCTTGGCGGCAGCTCCCGTCTTAGCGGCCGTCCCGTTCTTGGCGGCGGTTCCGGTCTTAGCGGCCGTCCCGCCCTTCGCCCTGGCTGCTGTCTTAGCCGCTGGCGCCTTAGCCGCTGGCTTGGCGGCACCCTTGTCCCCGGCGTCGCCGTTCGCGGAACTCACGCGCGGGGTTCTGGCGGCCCTGCCGTCCTTCGGGGCCGCGTTCTTCGAGCTCGCCGCCCGGCGCCGCGCGGGCGCCTCGTCCCCGTCACTGGCGGCGGCTGGCACGGCGCCGAGCTTGCTGCCCTTGGCCGCGGCGAGGCTGGCGCGGAGCGCGTCGGCCAGACTCGACACCTCACCGGTATCGGTCGGCGTCGTGTCGGGCTGGAACACCTCCCGGCCCTCGGTCTTGGCCGCGACCAGCTCCTGCACCGCTTCGCGGTAGCTGTCGTGGTACTCATCCGGGTCAAAGTCGACGGTCATCGACTCGATCAGCGAGCTGGCCATCCGCAGTTCCTGCGGACGCACATCGATGTCGTCATCCAGGAAGGCGAAGTCGGGATTCCTGACCTCGTCTGGCCACAGCAGCGTCTCGAGCACCAGCACGCCGTCCCGCACGCGCAAGATGGCCAGCGACTCACGCTGGCGGAGCGCGACCTGCGCGATGGCAATCTTGCCCGACTCCTCCAGGGCGTCCCTGAGCAGGCAGTAGGCCCGCGTCCCGGCCGCTTCCGGTTCAACGTAATAGGAGCGGTTGAACAAGATCGGGTCGAGCTGCTCCGCCGGGCAGAACTGCACGACCTCGACGTTCTTGGTCGTCGGCAGTGGCAGCTCGGCCATGTCGTCGTCAGTGAGCACGACCATCTCGCCATCGGGCAGCTCATAGCCCTTGGCTATCTCCTCGTAGGGCACTTCCTGCTCGTCGATCGTGCAGAACCGGCGGAATCTGATGCGGCCGCCGTCCTCCCGGTGTACCTGCCGGAAGGCAATGTCCTTGGTCTCGGTGGCGGCGTAGAGCTTCACCGGGATCATGACAAGCCCGAAGGAGACTGCCCCCTTCCACATGCTGCGCATGAGCATCTCCCTACCCCGCGCGGGATCGGCTACTTATTCTGACCATGATCCAGGGCGAATGTCAGTCCCCTCTCGGGTACTGATACAAGCAGTGTTTACCGCATTCTGATATTCGGCAATATGTTCGAGCATCGACTTTGGCTGGAGGTACGGCTGTGAGCGACATGGGCCTGGAAGCACCCGACGCCGATGCGGCGGAGCAGAACACGGACGCGTTTCCCGACGACGACACTACCGATGAGGCTGAGGACGAGCAGGAAGCCCCGCTGGAGGCCGATGAAGCTGATGCGGCTGAGCAGGAGCGCACTGTCAGCGTTGACGACGACGACGAATACCGCTAACCGGCCTGCACGCCTACTCGGTCGTAGGATTGGCTCCTAGAGTGCTGACGCGCAGCCTCACCTACCACGCAGCTACCCGGAGCCACCGTTGACCGTATCGCCCCAGGCCAAGTCCGGCAGCACCCGGCTGCCGCGCCCTGCGCGCAGGCTGCAGTTGCTGGGGGCTGCCCGCGACGTCTTCGTCGCCCAGGGATACCACGCGGCCGCCATGGACGAGATCGCCGAGCGCGCCGGGGTCAGCAAGCCCGTGCTCTACCAGCACTTCCCCGGCAAGCTTGAGCTCTACCTGGCCCTGCTCGATGAGAGCGCGACTGAACTGGTCGAGACCATGAGCGAGGCGCTGTCCTCCACCACGGACAACCGGCAGCGCGTCCCCGCTACTTTCAAGGCCTTCTATGACTATGTGGCCAGCGCCGGCCAGGCCTTCCGGCTGGTGTTCGAGTCCGATCTGAGCAATGAGCCTGCCGTCCGGGCCAAGCTCGACCGCACCATGTACGACTGCGCGGATATGGTCAGTCAGTTCATCAGGGAAGACGCCGGAGTCAGCGACTCAGAAGCGCACCTGCTCGGCATGGCCCTGGTCGGCATGGCCCAGGTCACCGCCCGCTACTGGCTCAGCACTGACCAGGAAATGCCGAAGGACGCCGCCGAGCAGCTCATCGCGCGGCTGGCCTGGCGCGGGATCAGCGGCTGGCCCAAGACCGGGTGACCGGGCTCGCAGCACTATCCGCTCGCGGCGCAGCACGCCGGGTCCCGGCACCGCTGTGAGTGGGCAGACCGCGGACTAGCCTCGGACTGCGGAAGGGAGAGCTGTGGAGATCAAGATCGGGATACAGTCCGCGCCTCGGGAGCTCCTGCTGGAGACCGAGTCGGCGGCCGAGGAGATCGAGGCGGCGCTGGCTGCCGCCATCGCCGAGGACGGCGTGTTCGCGCTGACCGACGCCAAGGGCGGCAAGGTCCTCGTTCCGGCTGACAAGATCGCCTACATCGAGATCGCCAGCAGCGAAGCGCGCCGGGTCGGCTTCAGCAACGTCTAGATCTCCGCGGACTCCGGCCTAGCCAGCCGCCAGCCCGAGAGCCGCCATCCGGGCGGCGTGAGCGTCGGTGAGCTGGGCAAACATGCGGCCTATGTCGCCCAGCTGACGAGCATCAGAGCCCGCGAGCAGCCGGGAGAGCGGCGCCCGGTCGGCGGCGACGCGCTGAGCCTGGCCCAGAGCCTCGCCGACGAGCCGCCGGGCCCAGAGGGCAAGGCGGCCCGCTACCCGAGGGTCGGCCTCGATGGCCTCCCGCACCCGGGAGATGACAAATCCCGCATGCCCGGTATCGGCCAGCACGAGTCAGCACCAGGTCCTTGGTCTCCGCGTCGAGCACCTGCGCCACGGCCCGGTAGAAATCGGACGCGATGCCGTCCCCGACGTAGGCCTTCACCAGCCCTTCCAGCCAGTCTGAGGGCGCGGTCCGGGCGTGGAACGCGTCGACGGCAGCGACGAATGGCTGCATGACGTCCTGCGGATCAGCGGACAGCTGCTCGATGCGGCCGCGAAGCAGCTGGAAATGCCCGAACTCGGCCACCGCCATCTCGGCCAGCGCCGTTTTGTCCTCAAGCGCGATCGCCAGGGCAGCGTCATCGCTGAGGCGGAAAAACGCGGTGAGCGAGGCATAAGCGAGCAGCCCGAGCAAATCAAGAACGCCGTCGGAGGGCGTTCCCGGCATGTCTGCATGAGTCACAGCCGCAGCGTAACAATCCCTGACCAGCGGGCCGCGGGACGCCGCACAGGCGCACGACGCCGGTTTTGCTAGACTGTGGTGAGATCCGCATCAGGAATGTGGGTGCCCCCGACCGCGTTATACAGAGCGTCAGGCGCGGCATTACCTGGCAGTCGTGCCGGGAAATGTAGCGCCGCTCCCTCTCCGCGAGATCGCGGCTCCGGCCGCGTGATGGCAAGGCTGCCCGCACGAGAGGTCATATGCCCGCCCACGGCGCTCGCGCCTGGTGTAAGCCTGCCAGGCGGCCGCGGGCCACTACTGGAGGCGTTAGCCCTGAGCACAATTACGACCAGCACGGACGAGACTCCGGCCGGCGAGCAACCAGAAGCCGAGGTCATCGGCGGCGCGAAGACTTTCCGCGATTTCGGCATCGCCGAGCCCATCTGCGCCGCCCTTGAGGCCGAGGGCATTACCACGGCGTTCCCGATCCAGGCGCTGACTCTTCCGGTCGCGCTTGACGGCCACGACCTGATCGGTCAGGCCCGGACCGGCACCGGGAAGACCTTCGCGTTCGGCATCCCGATCCTGGAGCGCCTCGGCGAGACCGAGCGCGAGCCGTCAGCGCCCCGCGCTCTGGTCGTGGTGCCCACCCGGGAGCTCGCCATCCAGGTGGCCGATGACCTGCGGGTCGCGGGCGCCAGGAGCGGAGCGAACATCGTCACCCTGTATGGCGGCCGCGCCTACGAGCCGCAGATTGACGCGCTGGCCACCGTCGACGTGGTCGTCGGGACGCCCGGCCGGCTGCTGGACCTGGCCCGGCAGGGTCACCTGAAGCTCGGCAAGGTCCGCCAGCTCGTCCTGGACGAGGCCGACAAGATGCTGGACCTCGGCTTCCTCCCCGATGTCGAGCGCATCCTGCAGCTCACCCCGGCCGCCAGGCAGACCATGCTGTTCTCGGCCACGATGCCGGGCGAGGTCGTGACCCTGGCCAGGCGGCACCTAGCCGGCCTATGCACATCAGGGCCGAGCACCACGACGAGCCTGCGCACGTGCCGAGCACCGAGCAGCACGTGTTCCGCGCGCATCAGATGGACAAGGTCGAAGTCCTGGCCCGGATCCTGCAGGCTGAGGGCCGCGGGCTGACGATCGTGTTCAGCCGGACCAAGCGCTCAGCCGACCAGGTCGCGAGCACTCTGACCACCAAGGGCTTCGCCGCGGCCGCTATCCACGGCGATCTCGGCCAGAGCCAGCGCGAGCGGGCCATGCGAGCGTTCAGGTCAGGCAAGGTCGACGTGCTCGTGGCCACCGAGGTGGCGGCTCGCGGCCTCGATGTCGAAGATGTGACGCACGTGATCAACTACGAGTGCCCCGAGGACGAGAAGGCCTATCTGCACCGCATCGGGCGCACCGGCCGGGCCGGCCGGGAAGGCGTGGCGGTCACCTTCGTTGACTGGAACGACTTGCACCGCTGGAAGACCATCAACGACGCCTTGCAGCTGGACTTTCCCGAGCCGGTCGAGACCTACTCGACGTCCGCGCCATCTCTACACCGCGCTGAATATCCCAGCGGGTGCGACCGGCGTGCTGCCCCGGAGCCAGCGGGCACGGGCCGGCCTTGAAGCCGAGTCGCTTGAGGACATCGGCGAGACCGGCAAGACACGCTCCCGCGATGCGGCCCCGGAGCGGCGCACGGGCTCAGGCAGCCCGGCCAGCAGGGACCGGCGCAGCACCGATGACGCGCGGGAGCCTGCCGCCCGCCGGCAGCGCAGTCGCCGCCGGACCAGAGGCGGACGACCCGAGGGCGCCAGCGCCCCGGATGCGGCCAGCGCGAGCCCGGCCGGCGCTGGCCCAGCAGCCTCCCAGGGCACGAACGGCTCCGCCAATGGCAGCGCGACCCGCGGGCAGGCAGCTAGCAGCTCAGCCGTGACCGGTTCTGGATCTGCCGATGCCGCGCCCGACGGCGCGCAGGCGGACGGCCCGGCCAGCGCAGCGTCAGGCGAGCCACGCCGGAGGCCACGACGCCGGTCCGGCAGGGGCCGCGAGCGGCGGCCAGGCGGCACCGGCAGGCCCGGCCGAGTAAGCGCGTAATCCGGCTGGCACCAGCGCACCAGGAAGCCTGCCGCGGGGAACTGCGGCAGGCTTTTTGCCTGTCCGCACCGGCCCGGAAGGTGCCCCTGACCGGTCCGGCCGGCGAGTCCGCCGCGCGAACCCTGGCGGACCGGCCGGAACTCTTTCAGCGAACCCTGCGTTATCTGCGTGTTATAACTCAGCCAGTTCTCGGTAGGCTGCCACCCCGTGAGTACCATCAGGTCTCTGCAGTTGCCCGAAGGCGTCCGGTCGGCATCGCTGGCCACCGCTCGCGGCGAGTTCGCCATTCTCGAGGCCCGGCCAGCGCGGGGCGTCGCGCACCGCAGGCCCGCGCTGATCCTCCACGGCTACACCGGCAGCAAGGAGAACTTCCTGCCGGTTCTCGAGCCGCTCGCTGCCGCCGGCCGGACGGTCGTGGCGGTGGATCTTCGCGGGCAGTATCAGAGCCCGCACGCGCCCGACCGGGCCGGGTACTCGCCGGCCGCCATGGCCGCGGACGTCCTGGCCATCGCCGA
>CAWFUM010000022.1:0-37995 GCA_963818995.1 uncultured Actinomycetota bacterium
CGGCCAAGCTGGAGCTTGGCCGCGGCGCGCTCTGCTGGCTGGAGCGGCGGCTGCCGATGGCCTGATTACCAGTACTGAGTCGTGGCTCCCGAACTGCTGACGACGCCGCCGGTGCCCTCGGGCTGTTCGAAAACCGACTGGATAGCGACCCGGCCGGGGCCCTGCAGCGTCAGCCAGATCGACTTGGCCTGCCAGCGGGCCGAGCTGAACCAGTAATTCCCGCGCGGGTACTCGAAGTGCAGGAACATCCGGACGCTGCGGTCCTTCCAGATGAGTCCACCCGGCTGGACCAGGATCCGCTCGCCTTGCCGCAGGTCGCGGATGAAGGTGTTGCCCGGTGCGTGCAGCAGCAGCAGACCCGGGCCGCCCTGAGCACTGAACCGGTCCATCGTCTGGCCGAGCGGGTAGTGGTACTCCTGGTCATCGCCATTCCTGGTGGTGTACCAGACCCCGGAGTTCTCCCAGTGGTAGCCGACGTTGCCGGTCGCGACCAGGAAGCGGTGCTCGACCACGTCGACGGCGTGATTGGCGGGCAGCGGGACGGCCAGGGTCTCGCCCGGATGATCGGCGGAGATCGCGATGTGTCCAGGTCCGCTGGCCGTCATCATGAGCAGCGGCATCCCGGCCAGGACGCGGTTCCAGCCACCTGCCATCTTCATCATGTCGAGCCGGACGCTCGGCTCGGAGTGCAGCAGCACGTGGTGGGAGAAGTAGATCGAGTCCTCGGGGTCCAGCTTCATCTCGGCGACCGGGACGTACTTGCCGCTGATCTGGCAGGTCGACCGGTTGAACCGGATCCTGGCCATGTCCCTGATGGGCGGCTGCTCCGCCCAGCCCGACTTCGTGACGCGCGCCCGGACGTCGGTCGGCGCCCCGCAGTGCGGGCAGGTGGTGCCGCTGCCGTCGCTCGGAATACGGCAGTAAGGGCAGGTGTAGGTCGGCGTCGACATATCCGCCGCCTACTCGGATCCGTGGTGCACGTACATGGACTGAACCCCGACGCGGCCGGGTCCGGTCATCTCGGCCAGGTACATGCTGTGGCTGCCCAGCATGCCGGTCTTGAACTTCTGCTGGACCGTGTTCATCTGGACTGAGGAGTCCTTGTACAGGAAGCCGCCCGGCTCGACCAGGATCTTCTCGCCCGGCTGGAGCGTCTTCTGGAAGACGTTGCCGTAGCCATGCAGCAAGAGCAGGCCAGGGTCACCGGCGGTGACGAAGCGGTCCATGTACATGCCGCTGCCGCCGTGCATGACGTTGGCCAGGCCCTTGATGCGCACGAACGAGTAGTTCAGTGAGTGCGTGCCGGCCAGGAAGGCGTGCTCGCGGACGTCGATCTCATGCGACGGGTGAATCGGCAGCACGACGACCTCGCCGGTCGCGTCCTTGGACAGCGCGATGCGTCCGGGGCCATGAGCCACGCTGAGGATGTGCGGCATGCCGCCGATCATCCGGCGGGCGCCGCCTGGAGTGTTCAGCGCGGACAGCGGGACGCCCGGCTCCTTCCACAGCATGACGTGGTGCTCGAAGAACACCGAGTCGCCCTGAGACAGCGCTAGCTCGGCGACCGGGACGATCTCACCCTCGATCTGGCAGGTGGAGTTCGAGAACCGGAACTCCGTCATGTCCCGCAGCCGGGGAGCTTCGGCCCAGCCGGAGTCCGACACCATGTTCTTCTTGTCGAGCGGGGCGCCGCACGTGCTGCAGCTGGTCCGCTCCGGCTCGTTCTGAGCCTTGCACCACTGACATTCGATCCTGTCCATCCGGGCAGGCCTTTCTGCTCGAGGGCCTTCACTACCGGCACTGCACGAGGTCAGCGCAGCACCATCGAGAACAGCGGGGAGAGTCTTACCGGGAACGGGGACCCCGGGGCTGATCCGCGCCCTGGCGTCCCCGCAGTACCCGGATGTTCGGACACAGCGGCTGATACTGGCTGTGATCGTAGCGGACTGCGGAGATCCGGCCCCGGCTTATACAGGCGGCGCTGCCGGAGGCGCAGTCGGCGTCCCGCACTCGGCGCAGAACTTTGCCGTGCCGCTCAGGCTGGCATTGCAGTTCGTGCAGTGCTTCTGCGTCGGGGTCCCGCATTCCGGGCAGAACTTGGCGCCGACCTGGACCGGGCTCTGGCAGTTTCCGCAGGCCATCGTCGGGGCGGCTGGTGCCGCCTCGGCTGCGGGAGCCGCCTGAGCAGGAGCGGCCTGCTGTTGCGGCGCGGCCTGCGGAGGCGCGGCTTGCGGAGGCGCTGGCTGTCCGGCGGCAGCCTGCGCGGCGTAGCCCTGACCGCCGCCCGCGAAGCCGGGTCCTGGCGGCGGGGGGTTATAGGGCGCCTGACCGGGTGCCTGCATCATGTTGCCGGCCATGCCCACGCCCATTCCCATGAACATCGGCGAAACCGCGCCGCCGCCCTGGGCCATGCCCTCGCCCGCGCCCTGCAGCGCCTCGGCCTGCGCGGCCTGCAGGAAGCCTCCGGCCAGCCGGCTATAGGCGGTGTCTCCGGCCAGCTTCTTGAGCCGTGCGTTGTCGTCGTCATCGAGGTTGACGTCCACGTTCCCGAGACGCGTGAGCGTGATTCCGTAGTCGCCGAGCTCACGGTTCGCGGCCTCAAGAGACTGGGCCTCGATCTCCGGGCTGTGCATCGACAAGCCCAGGATCGGCCAGGCGCCGGACATCAGCTGCGTCGTCACAGTCGTTCGGGTGACCTTCAGCAACTGCTGAGTGACCCAGCTGGTGACGGCCTGGTTGTTGGTGACATCTACGGTGCCGACCAGGTTGAGGATGACCTTCGTCGGGTCGTTGACACGCAGCGAGTACTCACCGAAAGTGCGGAGGGTGACAATCAGCCCGCTCTGCGGGTCCTGAACCTCGTCCAGCCGGCCGCCGAACCGGTTGTTGGGGAACTCGCGCTGCCCGACGAAGTAGATCTCGGCCTTGAACGCGTTCCCGCCCGAAGCCCAGTCCACGAACATGCCCAGGAAGGGGAGTTCCTTGGCGTCCAGTGTGTGCTGGCCGGGCGGCAGGATGCCCATGATCTGCCCCTGGCTGGTGAAGACAGCGACCGCGTCGGGCTCGACGATTGCCCTGGAGAACTTGCGGATGTTCTGATCGGGCCACTTAAAGACGATCTGACCCTTGGACGAGTCGGGCGCTGCGATGAACTCGCGGCGAGCCTCATTCAGAAGTCCCATTGGTAGTACTCCCCTGTTTACCCGGAAAATGTGACGCTCGCTGCCGCCCTGGTCACGCCTAACCGGATCATACGTCCGGGACGGGCACATACGCCTAGAACTAATCGCAGGCCAGCGCCCTCGTGGGTCAGCGGATTCATGGGCAGGGAACTGAGGCTGAGCTTGCTTGCGGAGTGGCCGGCCGACGGCGCAGCAGTCTGCGCGGGAGCCGGTAAATGGCTCGTGGATTGTCAGTGGGGGCCAGTATTATCGAATATGTGATCGATGGTCGGGTGCTGGTTTCGGGCTCGTTGGGTGTGTCGGCTGCTGGCGGGTTGGGAGGCGGTTGGGGTGTCGGATCCTGGCTGGGCGGTTCCCGGTGTTCCGCGTCCGGTGGTGCCGGGCGGCAGTGTGCTGTTCGCGGCTGATGACGGCGGGACTTGTCCGGCCGGTTCTGATGCTGGTGCTGGCGTCGGGGCGGCGGCCCGTTCGGGCCCGGGCAGGCCGGGCGGCGGGAAGCCGCGGCGGCGGGACCGGCCGCAGGTGAGTGTGTCGTCGCTGACGGGGTTGTCGGCGGGTGCGTTCGCGGGGCCGGCGGACACCGGCGGCTTACCGCCCGCGCCGGATAGCAGCGCGGGCGGCACGCCCGCCGCTCGTTCGTCCGCCGCCGGTTCTCCTTCGTCTTGCGGCTCCGGTTCTTCTGCCGGCTTCGGCTTCTTCTTCTTCGGCTCGGCTTCTTCCTCAGCCTCTTCTTCTTCCTCTTCTTCTTCTTCCTCCTCCGCCTCTGGTTCTCCGTCCGGCGCCGCCTCGTCTTGCTCGGCTGACCTTGGGGCGGGTGCCCCGGGGGGTGCGGTGGAGGCGCTCCGGTCGTTGGCGGGGGCGCTGGAGTTCCTGGCCGGGGCGGATGTGGCGGGGTGGCCGGAGGGGCTGCAGGCGGATTGCCTGCGGGTGCTGGCGGTGGCGGAGTCGCGGCAGGCGGCGGTGCACGCCCGGGTGCTGGCGGCGTTCACGGTGCCGGGCGGAGGGCTGGCCGGTGACGGGCACGGGTCGGCGCGGGTGTGGCTGTCGTGGCAGACCCAGGCGACCCGGCGGGCCGCGGCCGGGAAGGTGGGGTGGATGCGGCGGCTGGCCGGCCATCCGCTGCTCGCCGCCGCCCTCGCCGACGGCACGGTGTCGGTGTCGTGGGCTCAGCAGCTGGCCGACTGGTCCGACCGGCTCCCCCCGCAGGTCCGGGATGACGCCGACGGCCGGTTCCTGGCCGCCGCGGCGGCCGGGGCGTCCCTGACGGTGATCGCGGGCTGGCGGAGGATCTGCGCCGCGACCACGCCCGCCCCGACGACGACGACGGCGGGTTCGGTGACCGGGCGGTGCGGGTCGGCACGACGTTTGACGGGGCGGGGCGGCTGGAGGGGGATCTGACGGCCCGGTGCGCGGCCGCGGTCGAGGCGGTGCTGGACGCGCTGGGGACGGTGAGGGGCCCCGAAGACATCCGGACGATGGCGCAGCGGCGGCACGACGCGCTGGAGGAGGCGTGCCTGCGGCTGATCGGCGCCGGGATGCTGCCGCAGCGGGCCGGGCAGCCCGTCCGCCTCGACCTGACCATCACGCTGCAGGAGCTGATCGACAACGCCGGCGGGATCGGCTGCGACGCCCTCATCCAGCCCGTGATCACCGGCCACGCCGACTACGAGCTGATCGAGCAGCTGCTGACCGACGACGGCTACCGCGACCAGCTCGCGGCCCGCTGCCGCGGCCAGGCGTCCGATGACCGGTTCGGCGCCCTGCTCGAGGTAGCAGTGAAACTGCTGTCCGGTCCGGCCGGGCACGCCGCCGCGCTGCGCCGCAAGATTAAGGGCGGCCCGGCCGTGCCGCTGAGCTTGCCGCTGGACATCCCCGGCACCTTCGACACCATCCCGGTGCACCTGCGCCGCGCCGTCCGCACCCGCGACCGGCACTGCCGGTTCCCCGGCTGTGACCAGCCGGTTGCGGCCTGCGACGTGCACCACATCGTGCACCGCAAAGACGGCGGCCGCCACGCCCTGGGCAACCTGATCCTGATGTGCCGGTTCCATCACCTGGTCGCGATCCACCGCTGGGGCTGGACGATCATCCTGCATTCCGACGGGACAACCACCGCGGTCAGCCCCGACAGCGCCAAGACGTTGCACAGCCACGCGCCGCCGGTCCGGGTTGCCTGACCTGGCTGTTTATCTCCCCGACCCGGCCCTGTCCCGGCACGCCAGCTCCGCCTGCCGCCTGACCGCGCCTCCACGCGGCCAGGCGGCAGGCGCGCATTCCCGGGCGCCGCGCCGACCAGTTGCCGCCGCTGGCGACGCTGTCGCACGCAGCCGCCAGCATGCACGCACAGCGCAACAGGCGGCCGCGGCCGAGGTGGCAGCGGCGACGACGGACGCCACCACGGCTGCTCATCTGCTGTTCAGTCGCAACGCGGCTCCGTTGGTCGCGCCGACGTGATTCAGCTGCTCTGTGCCGCCGCGTCTCGGCTCGCGGGGTCTGCATGTCGGCTGGGTGCCAGCCAGCTTGCCGCCACCAGTGTGACCAGGCTGATAACCATGGCCGGAGGTGTGATGCGGGGACGAGGGAACTTGCGCCGACGGCGGCGGACCTGCTCGAGGGCCGGGATCGGCTCGTCCCTCGTCAGCCTGGCAAAGACAGCGAATCGCTGCCGGAGCCCTGGGTCTTCTGCGAGGACCGTCTGCTCGAGCCGATTGAGCACCCGTTGCTGGCGGCCGGGCAGTCTCATCAGCGCTGCTCTGAAGGGCCTGCCGACGTGCCGCAATGGGTGGCCGCGACGCCGTCTGAGATCGTCTTTGGGGTGCTGCCGTCCTGAGTGCAGCCCGTCGGAGTACACGGCTTACCGGCCGGGGTTGTTGTCGCGGTAGGTGGCGGGAACGAGCGAGTTGCCTGGGCCCGGGCTCCGGCTAAGCGCCGGGTAGCGCGATCGCTGCCGGATGGCATGGCGTTCCGCCTGCGTGGTTCCGCCCCAGATGCCAGCCTGCAGGGTGGCCAGCGCGTAGGACAAGCAAGCGGTCCGGACCGCGCAGCGGAAACACACGGCCTTCGCGGCAGTGACCTGCGCCAGCGCGGGGCCCGCGGCGGCGATGGGGAAGAACAGCTCGGGATCTTCCTGCCGGCATGCGCCTCTCGGCATCCAGTCAGGAGAGGTGCCGGGTAGCTGTGGTGACGCCATGACGGGCCTCTCGGAAAGTGCGGCAGTGAGACTGGGACTTCGCAACGTGCTCAGCTGCCCGCTGCGGCGCGGCCGGAGGAGCCGGATCGCAGCGGAACAGAACGCTCCCGAGACCTTGCCTCGCCGGCCGTAGTGCCTCTCCTGCACAGGCCCGTGTGCAAAGAAAAGGCCCCGCGACCTAATCCGCCCCTGCAACTATCGAGGAGCGGCTACCGAGGTCCGGAGCAGCGATCCGAGCCTACGCACCTTTTCACCCGCGCGCAAAAATGCGCGAGTCAGCGACTGTCGTCGCCGCGGCCGGCGATGACTGGCGGTGCTCAGCGGTCAGCGTCGGCGAGCGTGGGGTTGCCGTCGGCGTCGTAGCCGTAGATGAAGGCGCGGCTGACCGGCGATCCCTGGCCCGGCTGGTCGCCAGGGTCCGCGCCGCCGGCCGCCTCGCTGGCCGGCGCGCGGATGAGGGTGTTGTTACCGTCCGCAGGACGGCCGGGCGCCGCCGGCATTCCCGTTGCCGGCGCGGCCTCCGGCGGCCGGGCAGGATCAGGCCAAGTCCCGTTCGCAGAATCGGAAGACACAGGTGGCTCCTTCGAGCGGCAGGCGCAGCTTGGGCGTGCGCGGCCCGGAGAAGCTGAACCGGCCCGCTGGGCACGTCCGCCATCAACTGGCGGGGCAGATGCCAGGGTCCGGAGCAACATCGCCACGCTACCTGCCCGGCGGTCATTTCTCGCGGCCAATGATGCGTCTGATGATGGGGATTGCGCGCGCGGTTGTGCGACGTCAGCATGCCCAGTGACCACGCCGGGCAGGCCCGGGGGTAATTCTGCTGAGACTGTCGATTGCCAGGCCGGTCGTTCGTATAAGTGGTGAGGGAGAGCTGATGCCACATGGCAGTGGTCGGAGCGGCTGAGATCGAACGGGTTTTCCGCGCTGAGTACGGCCGCGCCGTGGCCGTGCTGGTACGCGTCTTCGGCGACATTGAGCTCGCCGAGGAGGCCGTGCAGGACGCCTTCACGGTCGCTGTCCAGCGGTGGCCGGCCACGGGCCTGCCGGCCAGTCCGGCCGGATGGATCATCACCACTGCGCGAAACCGGGCGATCGACCAGCTCCGGCGCGAAGCGGTGCGCGAGGACCGGCACGCTCAGGCGGACCTCCTCCAGACCCGCAGTGAGCCCGTCGAGGAGCTAGCCGTGCGCGACGATCGCCTTCGCCTCATCTTCACTTGCTGCCACCCGGCACTCGCCGCCACGGCACAGGTGGCCCTCACGCTACGACTGCTGGGCGGGCTCACCACCCCCGAGATCGCCCGCGCCTTTCTGGTGACCGAAGCAACGATGGCCCAGCGTCTCGTTCGCGCCAAAGGCAAGATCAGGGATGCGAGGATCCCTTACCGCATACCGAGCGACCCGGAGCTGCCCGAGCGGCTGAACGCCGTGCTCGCTGTCATCTACCTGATCTTCAACGAGGGCTACACCGCCAGTTCGGGCGACCAGCTCGTTCGGGAGGACCTGTGCCGCGAGGCTATTCGCCTTGGCCGCCTGATCACTGAGCTGATGCCCGACGAGCCTGAGGCGCTCGGGCTCCTGGCTCTCATGCTGCTGACCGAGTCCCGCCGGGCGGCCCGAACGGACGGCGACGGCGCTCTGGTCCTGCTGGCGAGCCAGGACCGTTCTCGCTGGGACCGGGCACTCATCGAGGAAGGTCAATCCATCGTCCGGGCCTGCCTGCGGCGGAACCGGCCGGGCCTGTACCAGATCCAGGCAGCAATCGCCGCGGTACACAGTGACGCTCCGGGCGGCGCTGACACCGACTGGCGGCAGATCGTTCAGCTCTATGATCAGCTGCTCGCGGTCGCGCCGAGCCCGGTGGTCGTTCTTCATCGCGCCGTGGCCGTAGCCGAGGTCGACGGGCCGGGCGCGGGCCTTCGGGCCACTGACGATCTGGACCTCGGCTCCTACTACCCGTTCCACGCTATTCGCGCAGATTTCCTTCGCCGGCTTCAGCGCCAGGATGAGGCGCGACGCGCTTATGACGCCGCGATTGCCCTCACCGACAACGCCGCGGAGCGCCGCCACCTCGAGGCCATGCGCGATGCCGTGTCCCCGTAGTCACAGGTGCGGTTCGCGCCCGGCCCACTCGGACGCCAGGATCGCATAGACGAACTCGTCACTCCAGTCACCCTTGAACCACTCGTTCTGCCGGAAGTGGGCCTCCCGGCGCATGCCCAGGCGCGTCGCCAAGGACGCCGATGCGACGTTGCGCGAGTCGATGCGGGCCACTACGCGATGCACTCCCGCGCCGAAAGCGACGCCCATGAGAGTGCCGACGGCCTCGGTGGCGTAACCGCGGCCGCCGAAGGACGGGTTGATCGTGTAGCCGATCTCGGCGGTGCCGTGCTCAGCGCTTTCCCAGACGAGGCTGAGATCGCCGATCACTTCGGACGCGCCCTGGACCTGATACCCGAGGAAGAGGGAATCGTCGTCTCCGTCGATGGTGGTGCGGGCGGAGACCCTGCTGATGAGCGCTTCGACATCCGCCCGCCCCATGGGCTCAAAGGGCACAAAGTGGCATACCGCCGGCAACGACCGGTAGGCGAGCAGGGCTTCAGCGTCTCCGGCGCTGAGGGGTCTGAGCAGCAGCCGGTCGGTGCGCAGCGGATAGGACGGCCGTATTCTCACGGACACCAGACGATCCCAACTGTTGGCGGTCACATAGGTGCGCCAGGGTGCTGGTCACGCTACCGGCTAGGGCTGAGGAGTACCCCCATGAGCGACACCGCTCACGATGAAGTCGAGGTTTTGGCTGGCACTGCTCACGGCGGCCTGCGCTGGATTGTGATCTGCTCCCCCGGCGAGTCCGCCGATGAGCTCTACACCATGCTCCGCGTGTACTCGGGCGACACGACGGTCGTAGCCGGATCAGGATTCGGCGGACCGAAGCTGTGGCCAGGCACGATCATGCACGAGTGGCGCGGGCGAACCGGCGACCTGCCCTATTTCGTGATGGCACGGACCCGGCCGGACGTTCAGCGGGTGGTGGCGACGACGGACCTGGGCCTTGATGTTGAACTCGAGCTGTCGGAGCCGGTTGATCAGTTCGGTCTTCGGTTCGCGGCCGCGGCACTGCCGGACGGTCACGGGCCGATGAGCCTGCGAGCTGAATCAGGCGGCGCTGTCGTCGAGACCCGGCCGCAGCCGATTCCGCCGTTCCGGCCCCGCTAGCGCCGCCGACAGGCGGCGGCGCCTACCACAATCCGAGCAGCGAGCCGAGCACCCGGGCGGCCTGGCCGCCGTCCTCGGACGCGATCAGCAGCGCGGCCGGAACATCGAGATCACTCGCCAGCGCTGCCCGGACCGCCGCGACGGCGTGGCCGCTCCCGGTGACGTCGGGCAGGCCGGCGGCGATCTGGAGCGGCTCAAGCCGCGCAGCCGCGGCGGGCAGCCCGGCCGGATCGTAATCCCAGTCGGCCGCCCAGGGACGATCCAGGATCAGCAGCCGGATCGCGGCGGCCGGGTAGTCCTCGAGCAGTTCACCGATCAGCACCAGGTTCCCGGTGGACTTGGCCATCTTGGCTCCGCCGACTGTGACGACCCCGGCGTTGAGCCGGGAGCGCGCGAACGGCCGCACGCCCGTGAAGTGCTCGGCGAGCGCGGCCTGATAGACGTGGTGCGGGAACCGCAGGTCTGCTCCCCCGGCGTGCACGTCGATCGCCGGGCCGAGTGCATGCAGGGCCATGGCGGCACATTCAGCGTGCCAGCCCGGACGGCCAGGTCCCCACGGACTCGGCCACGCGACTTCCTCGGCCGCCGCACCGTCGGCGGCCTGCCAGATGACCACATCGAACGGGTGGTCCTTGGCCGGGTTGCCGGGCTGGTCGCCGTACTCGGCGGCGAGCCTCAGAGCCTCATCGCGGCTCATCCCCGAGACCCGGAGGTACGCCTCTGCCGTGGCCGCGCCAGCGAAGTAGACGCTGCCGTTTCGCTCATAGGCGGCGCCGCGGGCGATGAGCCCGGCTCCGAGCGAGATCACCTGGCTGATAAAGGCGTGCGCGCGCGGCTGAGGCCGGCTAAGCCACGCCGAGCGCGGCCATATCCCGGTCGAAATAGAACTGCTGGATAGCGGCGAACCGGTCGTACGGCGAGCCAGCTTTGTCTGCCGCCGCCAGCAGCACGTCGTCCACATCGGTCACGTTCCGGCAGGCGACGACGTCGGTACCGGTGGCGGTCAGGACCCGGGCGAGCGTGTCCACCCAGACAAAAGTGGCGGCGTGGCCGAGGTGAGTAACGTCATACGGAGTTATGCCGCAGGCGTAGATGCGGCTCGCCCGGCCAGCGGCAGCGGGGAGCCGCCGAGGACGAGCACCGGGCCTTCAGACGCGGTCTGATAGCCGCCGGGTGCCATCGCATTGCTCACCTCGCCGACAATACAGAGCGCCGTCGGGGCAGGTCAGGCGGGGCCAGAGCCGGCTCGCCGACCGCGTGGTCCGGCGCCCTAATCGCGGGCCGCGCCACTACCGTGTCCGCCCGTGCGTGAACAGCGACCGAACTCTCTGACATCCCCTGGCCACTGACCGTCAGCCTCTCGTCATGAACGGCGGGCAAGCTTCCAGCAGAACGCAAATCGTCCGTCAGAGCAGGGCTTAACCGGCGGCATACTGGCGATAACAGGACTTCAGGGCAACGGCGTGGAGGTGACACGTGGGCATCGGCGGTGCGCTGGCAGAAGCGCGGAGTGAGGCCGGACTGACGGTCACTCAGGTGAGCGAGCGCACCCGGATCAGGGAAACGATCATCCGCGATATCGAGCACGACGACTACGCAGCGTGCGGCGGTGATTACTATGCACGCGGTCATATCCGCGCGATCGCGCACGTGGTCGGCGCGGATCCGGTACCGCTGATCGAGGAATACGACGCCGAGCACCTGCCCCCGCCCGAGCTGCAGATCGATCTTGAGCCTCGTGAGCCGTCCGGCTGGCACCTGCCGGGGCTGCACTGGCTGGCCGGCTCGGGTGCGAACGGTCACGGTAACGGCGACGGCGTGAACCAGAACGGGAACGACGTCGTCAGCGACCCGGCCGCTCGCAATGGCCACGGCCGTCCGGGGCCAGCTCCGCCGCCGGGCCCGGCCGAGGCCGACGACAACGCGGACACTGACCCAGATCTGTTCAGCTCCGATCTGCTCGATCAGGGCACGCTGCAGTTCAGCCGCGACATCGCCGGCAGCGCTGGCAGCCGGGACGGCGTCGCGGACCGCGCATCCCGCGCGGCCGCGTCCGGCCTGGCAGCGTCGCGCGCCGCGGTCTCCGATGCGCTCGACGCGGCCGCGCGGTGGGCTGAGACGGCGAAGACCCGGCTCGCCCGTCCGGCCGAGCCGGCCGGAAGCGGTGTTCCCGGCGGGATCACGGCCGCCGAAGCCTTCCGGCCCGCGATGCCGCTGCAACCACGCCGGTCCAGCCGCGCGCTGGTGCTGGCCGTCCTCGTCCTCGCCGCGATCGGCCTGCTGATCTATTTCCTGGTCTCGGGCGGCTCGTCACCGGCACCGGCCCGGCATCCGGGGACGACGCACCACAACGCCGGGCACGCTGCCGCGGCGCAGGCCAGCTCCAGTATGGCTCCCGCGCAGCCCTCAGCCAGTAATTCTGCCGCGGCCAGTCAGGGAACGCCGGCCTCGCTCGCCGTGCTCAGCCCGGTCAGCGCCGTCGCGTTCGGGCCCGCGGGTACCGCCCACGGTGACGATCCGGCGCGGGCAGCTCTCGCGATCGACAGCAGCGCGCGGACA
Source organism: uncultured Actinomycetota bacterium (assembly GCA_963818995.1). Classification (GTDB taxonomy): domain Bacteria; phylum Actinomycetota; class Actinomycetes; order Streptosporangiales; family Streptosporangiaceae; genus JAJYUU01. The sequence goes on from CAWFUM010000022.1 coordinate 12,147, forward strand.
GGCTGGCATTCGGACTGGTACACGACGGCGCGCTTCGGCGGCTTGCAGCCGGGCACCGGACTTTTGCTGAATATGGGCAAGGCCGTGCGCGTCTCTGCCACTCAGCTGGCGCTGGGCCCGGCGGCAGGCGGCACCGTCCAGCTGCGGGCCGGGAATGCCCCGGCCCTCGCCGACCTGCCGGTCGTGGCACAGGCAGCCAACCCCGGCGGCACTCTGACGATGCACGTCAGCAGCCCGGTCAGCGCTCAGTACCTGCTGATCTGGTTCACCTCGCTGCCGCCGGACAGCTCCGGCACCTACCAGGCGAACGTCGACGACATCAAGGTGACAGGAACCGTCTAGCCAGTGGCGAGCGGTGATGGCGGCAACCGCCGTCGGGTGGTTGCCTGCGCGTCACGCGCGTGCGCGCAGCGCCTTAGCGGCTACGTCCCTGCCTTCGATCACGGCCCTGGCAAGGCCAGGGTCCAGGTCGCCGGCTGCCAGGAACTCGTCCGTCCGCCGCAGCAGCTCGGGCGAGGCCGCAGTGTACGGGAACAGCAGGCGGCCAAGCACGATGCGCAGCATGCCAGGGCGGGTGCACCAGATGGCGGGAAGCTGCTCGAAGTACTTCTCCGCGTAGGGCGCGAGCAGCGCGGCGTGCTCCGGCTGGCGGAATCCGGCCGCGACTTCCAGGATGCCGTCGGTGCCGAGTGCGTCGGACTCGGCCAGCAGCCGCCAGGCCTCGGCCTTGTGAGCCGCGTCGCCGATGGCTGCGCGGCAGCCGAGTGCCTCATGCCGGCCCGCGTCGGTGCTGTCGCGCGTTAGCTCAGCGTCGATCTGCTCGTCGCCGGCCCGGCCGGTCACCGCTAGCCGGCGCAGAACCGGCCAGCGCAGCTCCGGGCCGACTGGCAGCCCGTCGAACCCGGAGCTGCCGTCCAGCAGGCCGGCGAGCACGTCGAGCTGCCCGGACGTAACCGCGGTCCAGCTCAGCAGCTGCGCCCACGCCAGCTGCGCGTCGCTTCCCGGCTCGGCGCCACGCAGCAGAGCGAGCGCCGGGCTGGCCAGCGCCGCCCGCAGCCCGGGCACCCCGGCCGGGTCTGCGGCCGTCTCGATCAGGCGCTGGGCGAGGCTCAGCACAGTCTGCAGGACCGGCACCGAGGCCTCCGCTCCCATCCCGGCCGCGACGATGGCGATCAGGCCGGGAACGGATAGCTCGGCCTGACTCGCCATGTCCAGCGCGGCGCTCCAGCACACGGTGCGCGAGAGCGAGTCGGTGATGTCGCCGATCGAGGTCATCATGGTGGCCAGTGAGCGGTCGTCGAACCTGCCGATGACGAAGTCGAGGTCATCGTCGTTGAGCAGGATCAGGTCAGGCCTCGGCAGGCCCGCCAGCTCCGGCACTACGGTGCGCTCGGCAGTCAGGTCCAGCTCGGCCCGGTGCGCGCGGACCAGCCTGCCCGTCGCGTCCCGGTAGTAGAGCCCGACCGCGAAGTGGTGCGGACGCAGCGTGGGATGCTCAGCCGACGCCTCTTGCAGCACCGCGAACTCGGTGAGCGTGTCGTCGGCCGCGAGCCGGAGGTCCGGCCGCAAGGTGTTCGGTCCGGCCGACTCGAGCCATGCCCTGGACCAGCCGGCCAGGTCCTTGCCTGAGCTGGTCTCCAGCGCTGCCAGCAGGTCGGACAGCGACGCGTTCCCCCAGGCGTTCGCGGCGAAGTAGGCCCTGATCCCGGCGAAGAACTGCTCCCGGCCGAGGTAGGCGACCAGCTGCCTGAGCACGGAGCCGCCCTTGGCGTAGCTGATCCCGTCGAAGTTGGAGAGCGCCGCGGTCAGCGTCGGCACGTCGCCCGCGATCGGATGGGTCGAGGGCTGCTGGTCCTGCACGTACCCCCAGACCTTGCGGCCCGCGCAGAAGGTGGTCCACGCGCCGGTGAACCTGGTGGCCTCGGCCGCTGCCTGAGTGCCGCAGAACTCGGCGAACGACTCGTTCAGCCACAGATCCTCCCACCAGCGCATGGTGACCAGATCGCCGAACCACTGGTGGGCCATCTCGTGCAGGATTGTCACGGCTCTGATCTCGTACCTCGACTGCGTTGCCTTCGACCGGTGGATGTAGCCCTCGGAGAACGTCACGCAGCCGGCGTTCTCCATCGCCCCGGCCTGGAACTCGGGCACCATGACCTGGTCGTATTTGGGGAACGGGAGCGGGCTGCCGAACAGCTCGGTGTAATAGTCAAGGCCCTGCCTGGTGATGCCGAGTATGTCGTCGGCCTCCAGATACGGAGCTAGCGACTGCCGGCAGGCAACCCCGAGCGGGATCACCTGCCCGGCCGGGGTCGTGTGCGGCCCGGTCACCACGTGGTACTCGCCGGCCACGACCGCGACCAGATAGGTCGAGATCCGCGGCGTCGGGTCAAACCGCCAGACCGCGGTGCCCTCGCCGCCTGCCTCGGCCTCAGGCGAGGGCATGTTGGACAGCACGACCCAGCTAGCCGGGGCAGTGACGGTGACGCCGAACTCGGCCTTGAGGTCAGGCTGGTCGAAGCAGGCAAAAACGCGGCGGGCGTCTGCCGGGAACAGCTGCGTATAGCAGTACGACCTGCCGTCGGCCGAGTCGCTGCTGCGGTGCAGGGCTGAGCCGTCGCCGGTGTAGCTGAAGTCGGCACGCACGCGTAGCTCGTTGCTGGCGGCCAAGTCCGGCAGCGCGATGCGGCCGTCGGCACACGCCCGTCCCGGGTCGAGCGGGAGCCCGTTGAGCGTGATCTCATGGACGGTCCGTGCGACCAGGTCGGCATAGCTGGCCGCACCTGGCTCGGCGCAGTCGAACCTGATCACCGACTCCGAACCGAACTCACCGTCCCCGCGCGTCAGGTCCAGCGCCACATGGTAGGAACGAACCTGCAGCAAGGCCGCCCGCTCCCCCGACTCGGCCTTGGTGATCTCTGCTATCGCCACGTCTCTCCTGTCCTCGATCTGCGCCCGTCACGCCTCGCGTCCGAGTTTCTCGCAGCTTGTGACCGGCCAGCAAACATTGCGGATGGCTACGACATCAAGGTGACAGGAACCGTCTAGCCCGTCGGCGCGGCCAGGAATTCCGCCCAGGTGAGGGTGCCCGCGCTGGCATCTGGCGGGGGCAGCAGGCCGCCTGCCGGATCGCTCCGATGCCGGGCACCGGCAGGCTCAGCACTGGCCGCCGTCGTCCGGTCGCGGTCAGGGTGGCGCGGATGATCTCGGCGAAGCTCAGCACCTGCGGCCCGGCAATGTCGGCCGCCCGTCCCGCGGGATCGCCAGCCGCTAGTGCGCAGAGTCGTGCCGCGACGTCGACCGCGGCGACTGGCTGGAGTACGAAACCAGCCGGAACCGGGACGACGGGCAGACGGATGAGAGTACCGGCGCCGCCCCGGAGCATCTCGAAGAACTGAGTCGCCCGCAGGATCGTCCACGGCAGGCCGGACTGGGCCACGAGCTGCTCGCACTCCCGCTTTGCGGTCAGGTAGCGGAATCTGACCGCGTCCGTGCTCGTCACCGAGATATAGACCAGATGCGGTGAGGTACCGCTCGCCAGCGCGGCCCGTATCAGGTTGCCGGTCGAGGCGGCATCACCGGTCCGCTCGCTTGCGCAGTGCATGACGACGGCCGCGCCGGCAACGGCCTCAGCCAGGCCGTCGCCAGTTCGCAGGTTTCCGGTGCGATAGGTGACGCCCGCCGAGTCGGCATGCTCGCGACGGCTGAGCACCCGGACGGCGTGCCCGGCTGACACGAGCCCGGCCGCGACGTGCTGCCCGAGTGTCCCCGTCCCGCCGGTTACCAGGATGTCCATAGCTGCCTCCGGTTAGATGACGGACGGCGGCCGGAGAATGTGACTGGCTACTTCTGACCGGTGAGAGCGGCGACCTGCGCGGCAAGCGAGTCCGCTGCGCTCAGCCTGTTGTCGATCGCGACATGAGGCGCGGCCGGGGCGGCATCGAGCCGCATGCTGGCGGTGAAGGCAGTGAAATCGGACAGCTTCCCTGAGTCCCGTGCCAGGCCGCGGTCGGCGAGGCGCTGCCGCAGCGTCGCCTCGTCCGAGACGACGACCACCAGCCGGACCGGCTCGCCGCCGAGCTCACTGACCCACGAGGCCCACCGGCCGCGGTCACGGATCTGGCTGGTGAACGGCCCCACCAGCAGCACCGGGCAGCCGCCCGCCCGGATCTCCCTCGCGGTCGCGGCCATCCCCCGGTACTCGTGCAGCTTGATGTGCTGGTCGTACCACGAGCCCTCGCGCTCCCCCGGAGCGCGTCCGGCCGCCGCCAGCGTCGCCGCCACGAACGAGCCGTACATAGTGTCCTTGTCGAGCAGGGCCGGCGCCGGAGCGAGCCGGCCGAGCAGCAGGCGCGCGACGGTGGTCTTTCCGGCGCCCGGTGGCCCGGCCACTACCCACGCATCCGGCGGCGCGGGGCCGCGGATTCCAGTCCCGGTCATCGGACCTCCCGGCCGCTTGCGCGCACATTATCGATAAAGACACTTATCGCTATTTCAGGTGACGGGAGTCGCGGTGGCGTCGATAGTCAGGTACCAGTAGCCGCCGGCGAGATTGAGCGCCGAGATCGTCAGGAAGAAAGCCGCCCAGCCGTCGGCGTCGTAGGCGACGCACACCAGGCCGGCGGCGGCCTGGAGACTGCCGCCGGCAATGTGCCCGACGCCGAAACCGCGGAGGTGGCGGTAGACGACGGGGGCGATCAGGCGCCGCGGGCCGGAGCGCGGAGGAAGCCGGCCAGGAGTCGCGTTGCCGCGTGGCTTGCTCATGGCTACCACCATAAGAGGGCCAGCGCTCTGTGCGGGCGCCGCCGATTCTGAGACAGTTCAGCAATGAGCCCGACCGCGCCTGATCACCCGGAGCCCGGCCCGCCGCAGCTGATCGAAGTGGCCGACCGGGTCTTCGCCTACGTCCAGCCGGACGGCACCTGGTATATCAACAACACCGGCTTCATCGTCGGCGACCGTTCGGTCATCAGCATCGATGCCTGCTCGACCGAGCGCCGCACCCGCGCTTACCTGGACCAGATCGCGCGCGTCACGGCCGCGCCGGTCACGACGCTGGTGAACACGCATCACCACGGCGACCACACGTACGGCAACTGCGTCTTCGGCGATATCACGATCGTCGGGCACGAGCGGTGCCGGACGGAAGTCATCGCGACCGGCCTGCTCGGCAACACCGGCATCTGGGAGCCGGTCGACTGGGGCGAGCTGACCCTGGCGCCGCCGACAGTGACGTTCACTGACCGCCTCCGGCTCTGGTCAGGCAGCACGCCCGTCGACCTCAGTTACGTGGGTCAGCCTGCGCACACCAGCAACGACACGCTGGTCTGGCTGCCCGAGTCCCTGGTGCTGTTCTGCGGCGATCTGCTGTTCAACGGCGGCACCCCGTTCCTGCTGATGGGCTCGGTCAGCGGAGCCATCGAGGTGCTGACCAGCGTGCTCGCGCCGATCCCGGCCGCCGTCATCGTGCCCGGACACGGCGCGCCGTGCGGACCCGAGCTGATTCCGGTGATGGCCGGCTACCTGGAGTTCGTGCTGGCGGTGGCGAGGCGCGGCCTCGCCGCTGGCCTGTCGCCGCTCGACGCGGCCCGGCAGACGGATCTGGGCGAGTACGCGAGCTGGCTGGACAGCGAGCGCATCGTCGGGAACCTGCACCGCGCCTACTGCGACCTCGACCCGCAGCGGGGTGAGCCGGACCTGATCGCCGCGCTCGGCGACATGGTCGCCTACAACGGCGGCCTGCCGCTGTCCTGCCGGGCCTGACTGCCTCGGAGCACCAGCGTTACGATGCCGCCTATGCGGTTCGCCATCTCGATCCCCCAGTTCTACGCCGACGGAGAATTCGACCCGGCGGCCTTCCGCGCCTACTTCGCCCGGGTTGAGGAGCTGGGCTACGACAGCGCCTGGACCCAGGAGTCGGTGCTCAGCTCCGGGCCGCAGCTCGGGCCGGTGGAGACGATGGCGTACGCGGCGGCGTGCACTGAGCGCATCCGGCTTGGCTGCGTGGTGTTCGTCTCGACTCTGCACAGCCCGGTGCACCTGGCCAAGAGCATGGCCAGCCTGGACCAGCTCAGCGGCGGGCGGATCGACGTCGGCGTCGGCACCGGCGGCAAGCACCGGCCGTTCGCCGCATTCGGGATCACTGGTGACCGCTACGTCGCCAGGTTTACCGAGGGCGTGGCCCTGATGAAGGCGCTCTGGACGCAGGACCGCATCACCTTCGACGGTGAGTTCTGGCAGCTCACCGACGCCGCGATGGAGCCGAAGCCGGTGCAGAAGCCGCACCCGCCGGTCTGGATCGGGGCCAACGGTGAGACCGCGCTGCGGCGCGCCGTCCGGCTCGGCGACGGCTTCTTCGGCGCCGGGTCGGCACCGACCGTCCGCTTCGCTGAGCAGGTCCAGGTGGTCCGCGCAGCGCTGGCCGACGCCGGCCGTGATCCGGCCAGCTTCCCGATTGCCAAGCGGCTGTACGTCGCCGTCGACGACGACGCCGCCAGGGGGCGCCAGCGGATCAACGACGCGCTGGAGCGGATGTACGGCCGGCGGGTCGCCGACATCGAGGCGGCTGCCGTGGCCGGCTCGACCTGCCGACTGTGCCGCCGAGGCCGCGGCGGTGGCGGCGGCAGGCGCCGAGCTCATCCTGTTCACGACCCTGTTCGACCAGGCCGAGCAGGCTGAGCGGATCGCGGCCGAGGTCGTCCCGCACCTTGGCTGACTTCGTCGCCCGGCCGCTCACGCCGCAGACCTGGCCCGATCTGGAGACCCTGTTCGGCCTGCCGGGCGGCTCGATGGTGCGGGGCTGCTGGTGCATGTTCTACCGGCGGACCGGAGCCTGCCCGCCGTTGCCAGCCGGGCAGACCAGCGGCCAGGCGAACAAGCAGGATCTGTGCCGCCTGGTCGAGGGCGGGACCAGGCCGGGCCTGATCGGTTATCTCAACGGCAGCCCGGCGGGCTGGATCAGCCTCGGGCCGCGGGAGGAGTACCTGAAGCTGCGCCGCTCGCCGATCATGAAGCCGGTCGACGGTACCCCGGTCTGGTCGGTGGTCTGCAGCTACGTGGCCAGGCCGTGCCGGGGCCAGGGGCTGCAGGGCCTGCTGCTGGGCGCCGCAATCGGCTTCGCCCGTGACAGCGGCGCGCGCATGCTCGAGGCCTACCCGATCGACAAGCCTGAGCGCAGCCACGACGACTTCATGTTCTTCGGCTCGCGCAGCCTGTACGAACGAGCCGGGTTCACTGAGGTCATGCGCCGCTCGGCGACCAGGGTCGTCATGCGGCTGCCACTCAGCTGACCTGACCTCGGAGCTTTCCCTTAGCCAGTTTCCCGGTCTCGGTGCGCGGCAGGGCGGGCACGAAGCGCACCGTCCTCGGTGCCTTGAAACTGGCGATCCTCGACTTCACGAACGCGATGATCTCCTGCTCAAGCGCCGGACCCGGGACCACTCCGTCCCGCGGCTGGATGAACGCCGCGACTGACTCCCCCATCTCGGCATCCGGCACGCCGATCACCGCGACGTCGAATACCGCCGGATGCAGGGCCAGCACGTTCTCGATCTCCTGGGGGTAGATGTTGACGCCGCCCGAGATGATCGTGAAGGACTTCCGGTCGGTCAGGAACAGGAAGCCGTCCTCGTCGAGGTAGCCGATGTCACCGAGCGTGCTCCAGGCCGGGTGCGCCGGATGCTGCGCGTCCCTGGTCTTCTGCGGGTCGTTGTGATACCGAAACGGCACGCCATCGGCCTCGAAGTAGACCAGGCCGAGTTGCCCGGCCGGCAGCTCGGTGCCGTCCTCAGCGCACACATGCACCGGCCCGCGGACCGGCCGGCCCACGCTGCCGGGCCTGGTCAGCCACGTCGGGCTGTCGATCACCGTCATCCCGTTGCTCTCGGTGCCGGCGTAGTACTCCATCAGGACCGGTCCCCACCAGTCGATCATCTTCTGCTTGACCTCGACCGGGCACGGTGCTGCCGCATGCACGGCCACCTGGAGGCTTGAGATGTCGTAGGAGTCCCGCACGGCCTCAGGGAGCTGCAGCATCCGGATGAACATGGTGGGCACGAACTGCGCGTGCGTCACCCGGTGGCGCTGGATCAGCGCCAGCGCCTGCTCGGCATCGAACCGCTTCATCATCACCACGGTGGCGCCGTAGGCCTGCACCGCGCCGCACCAGCGCAGCGGCGCCGCGTGATAGACGGGCGCGGGCGACAGGTACACCGACTCGCCCGTGACGCCGAAGACGTCGCCCGCGTTCCTGACGACGGCGAAGCCGGGCTGGTCGATCTGGACCGCCGGGAGCGCTAGCCGGACGCCTTTGGGCCGCCCCGTGGTGCCGGATGAGTACAGCATCGGAGCGCCGTGCGGCTGGTCGGCGAAGGGCACCGGCGACGCCCCGGCCAGCGCCGCCGCATAGCTGCCGTACCCCTCGACGGAGCCGCCGAAGGCGAGACGCAGGCCGGTGCGCCCGGCCCCGGCTACCGCTGTCGCGAGCGGCGCCAGCGACGCCGACGCGATCAGCGCCGACGCGCCTGAATCAGCGACGATATAGCTCACCTCGCCGGGGCTGAGATGGTGGTTGATGGCGGTCAGGTACAGCCCTGACCGCATCGCCGCCCAGTACACCTCGAACACGTGCAGGTCGTTGTCGGTCAGCAGCGCCAGCACGTCCCCCCGCCGGAGGCCGGCGTCGTGCAGGACGTGCGCGAGGCGCACCGAGCGGTCCTCTAGCTCGGCGTAGGTCAGCACGCCGCCCTCCGGAGTCAGGGCCGCGATCCGGCCCGAGGCGGCATACGTCGCCGGATACATGGTTCCTCCTACGGTGCCGGCCTACAGGGCGGCGACGACCGCCAGGGTGGCGAGCAGGAACGTGGCGATCGCCAGCACCCCGTGACCGAACGGGATCAGCGGGCGCAGGCTGAGTCGCGGCCTTTCCGCCAGATTATGATGCAGCAGCTCGTCCACGAGCTGCTGGCTGAGCTCATCGTCGGCAAGCGTCCGGTCAAGTACTTCCTGCGGCAGGACTCCGGACGGGCGCGGCGGCTCCGCCCGTCCGCCGGGGTACGGGGTCCAGATCGCCACGGTGGAAATGCCGAGGCCGATGGCCGGAGCCATGAACGCCAGCGCGAGCCAGGACAGCGGCCGCGCGCCCGACAGCACGTAGCAGACCCAGCAGATCAGGCCGGCCAGGTTGAGCCCGGCGTGGCCGGCCAGCACGGGCACGGACATGACCTCGGTGCTGGCAGGCTCTCCGGGCCGCGCCGCCCGGTCGGCCCGCGCGGCGCTAGCCCCGCCACTGGTAATCCAGCCGCGCAGCATCACCACGCCGAGCGCCTCGGTGGCCAGCCACGCCACCAGCGCGGCGACGGCGAGGCCCGCCCCGTGCGGCATCGCTCAGCACCCCGCGCGCAGCTGCCGTCGCGCGCGAGACGGCGCGCGCGATGGCCACGACGGCCGGCCTGAGTACCGCGGGCTCCGTCTGATCGGATCTGGCCACGACCGAGAGCGCGGCCACGGTCGCCGAGCTGGCGTCGGTAATGGGGGCGGCGACCGAGGTCATCGGCTCCGGCAGCAGCCGGGAGGCGACGGCTATCCCGTCGCGGCGGATGCCGGCTAGTGCGACCCGGAGCTCGCGGGCGGTCGGCCAGACGCTCTCAGCCGGATCCAGGCTCAGGTCGCCGGCCAGGACCAGTTCCTGAACGGATGCCGGGGCGTTCGCGAGCAGGATGAGCCCCACCCCGGTGGAGTGCAGCGGCATCCGGCCGCCGACGCGGTACAGCACCCGCCCGGCCGCCCGGGCCGAGAGCCGCTCGACCAGGACGGCCTCGGTCCCGTCCCTGACGGCCAGCAGTACGTGCTGCCCGGTGGAATGGTGCAGGTCCTCCAGGTAGGGCAGCGCGGTGGCGCGCAGCCCGTGGCCGCGGGGCGCCAGCGATGCCACCTCAAGCAGCCGCAGGCCGATCACGTACTGGCCGTTGTCATCGCGCTCAAGCGCGCCCCACTCAGCCAGCTTCCTGGCGATTCGCAGTGCTGTCGGCTTGGGCAGGCCGGTTCTGGCGCTGAGCGAGGTGAGGGTCAGGGAACGGTGGTCAGGACCGAACGCGGCCAGCATCCTGAATGCCCGGTCCAGCACCGGCTCGCCGTGGGCTGGCCGCCGGCCCCGCCGCAGGTCAGCGGCCGGGCTGGTGGTGAGGCTCGTCATGGCAGCTCCTCGTTGTTCCAGTCAATGAAACTACCCTTGGCCGGCCGCCCGGAAGTGCCGAGGATGCCGTTCATGACACGCGATGTTCAGGTCGCCATCGCGGGCGGCGGGCAGGCCGGCCTCGCCGCGGCCGCTGAGCTGGCGTTGCATGGCATCGGATGCGTGCTGCTCGAACCGCGGCCGCAGGTCTCGCATCGCCGTCCGCGGGCCAAGACCACCAGCGTCAGGACCATGGAGCACTTGCGCCGGTGGGGCGCGGCCGAAGCGCTCCGGGCTGCCGCTCCGCTGCCCGTGGCGTGGTCGCAGCGGGTTACGTTCTGCCATACCCTCACCGGGCCGCGGATCACGGATTTTGACAACGCCTTCGGGCTGACCACCGAGCGGGACGACTGGTTCGCCGAGCCGGGCCAGCAGGTACCGCAGCCGGTGGTCGAGGAGGTGCTGCGGCAGCACGTGACCGGCCAGCGGCCGGGGTCGAGCTGCGGCTCGGCCATTCGGCGGTATCGCTCGCCCAGGACGACTCGGGGGTCACGGTCACGGCCCGCGATGAGCACGGCCGCACCTACGAGCTGCGGGCCCGCTATGTTCTGGGCTGCGACGGCGCCAGCGGGGTCGTCCGCGAGCAGATCGGCGCGTCCTACTCCGGCCAGTCTGACCCGCGGCCCAACTTCAACCTCGTCTTCCGCGTCGCCGGGCCTGGACACGCCGCTCGGCCCGGCCGTGCAGTACTGGGTCATCGGCGCGCCGGTGCCGGGGCTGACGGGCCGCCTGAACCTGAGCGGAATCTGGTGGGCGGGCTTCCCCGGCATCGAGGCGGCCGATGGCCGGGCCCGCGCCGCCGAGCTGATCACCGGGCTCATCGGCCGGCCTGCGCAGGCTGAGGTGCTGGCCAGCGACCCGTGGACCGCGCGGATGCTGATCGCGGACACCTTCGCCCGCGGGCGGGTGTTCCTGGTCGGCGAAAGCGCGCACGTGAACCCGCCGTGGGGCGGTCACGGCTTCAACACCAGCGTCGGCGATGCGGTGAACATCGCCTGGAAGATCGCCGCCGTCCTCCGCGGCTGGGCGGCGCCGCCACTGCTCGACAGCTACGACGCCGAGCGCCGGGGCGTCGTCGAGCAGACGGTGGCGAGCGCGGCCGCGAACATGCGCGCGCTCGCGGGCGACCTGCCTGCCGACGCGGCGGCAATCCAGCAGCTGAAGCGGCCGGAGTTTCACAGTCTCGGGCTGGTCCTCGGCTATACCTATGCCGGATCACCGGCGATCCAGCCTGCGGATCGGCCGGCCGCGCTGGCCGACACTACTCGTTACCTCCCGGCGGCCGAGCCTGGCGCCCGGCTGCCGCACGCCTGGTACCCCGACGGCTCGTCGCTGTACGACCGGCTTGGCCGCGGCTTCACTCTGCTTGCCCCGCCAGGCGGGGCCGGGCCGGGGCTGGCCCGCGATGCCGCCCGGCGCGGGATCCCGCTGACCCTGGCTGCCGCGCCGCCGCACTACCCGTGGCGCGGGGATTATCTGCTGGTCCGCCCGGACCAGCACATCGCCTGGCGCGCCGCCGACCCGGGCGAGATCGACCTGGACGTAGTCACCGGCCGCGCCTCAGAACGGGAACGAGGTGCTCCATGGCCAGTCACGAGCCACTAGGCGAGCCGTCCGGCGCTGCGACCGTCATCACCGGCACCCGGCTGTTCGACGGCACGCGGCTGATACCCGGCACCAGCGTCGTCATCTCCGGCGGCGTCATTGCCAGCGCCGGCCCCGGCACGGGCCTGGCCGGCAGTCCCGGCAGTGCCGGCGGCGCCGGCCGTGCGCAGATCGTGGACGCCGCTGGCGGCGTGCTGCTGCCCGGCCTCATCGACGCGCACGTGCACCTGGACGCGCCCACCCGGATCGACACGCTGGCTAGCTATGGTGTGACCACAGCGTTCGACATGGCCTCGCTGCCCGAGGAGACGGCCAGCCTGAGGGGACGGCCGGGATGCACGGACATCCGCAGCGCCGGCATCTCCGCGATCGCGCCCGGCAGCCTCCACTCGCACATCCCCGGAGTCGGGCAGCGCGGCCTGATCAGCGGCCCGGATGAGGCGAAGCGGTTCGTGGCCGACCGGATCGCGGAGGGCTCGGACTACATCAAAATCGTGGTGGGCAGCCCGCTGGCCGACCACGACCAGGCGACGATCGACGCCCTGGTCGCGGCCGCGCACGAGCAGGGCAAGTTCGTGGTCGCACACGCCTCGTCGGTCGAGTCGGTGGCCAAGGCCCAGGCGGCCGGCGCCGACGTTCTCACCCACGCGCCGCTGGACGGGATACTCGGGCCGGAGGCCGCGGCCGAGGCGCTCAGCGCCGGCCGGATCGTGATACCGACCCTCACCATGATGGAGGGCATCGTGACCAACCTCGCCCCGCCCGGCGCGGATTACGCGAACGCGCGGGCCAGCGTGGCGGTACTGCACGCCGCCGGGGTGCCGATTCTGGCCGGAACGGACGCGAACGACTCGGCCGGGACTCCGTCTCGCGTTCCGCACGGCCCGAGCCTGCATCACGAGCTTGAGCTGCTGGTCGATGCCGGGCTCAGCCCGGCCGAAGCGCTCCGCGCGGCCACTTCGCTACCCGCGCGTTACTTCGGCCTGCCGGACCGGGGCACCATTGAGGCAGGAAAGCGAGCAGACCTTGTCCTCATCGATGACGACCCGCTCGCTGACATCCGGGCGACCCGCTCGATCCGCCGCATCTGGTGCGGCGGTATCGAGCACGCGCCCGCCGAGACGAGGAAGTAGGGATTCATGCGCATCGCGACCATCAGCCAGCGGCTCTGCCTGATCGCCGGCGGCGGCGCCGTCGACGTGCAGGCAGCGAGCGACGGCCAGTTCAGCGCTGATCCGGCGGCGGTTTTCCCGCGCTGGGCGGAGTTCCGCGACTGGGCGGCGTCGGCGCGGCTGCCCGAGGCCGCGCCGTTCGAGACCGGGTCGCTGGGCGCACCGTCGCCATCGCCCCGCCAGGTCTTCGGGATCGGGCTCAACTATGCCGATCACGTGAGCGAGTCGGGGCTCGAGCGGCCCGACACCGCGCCTCCGGTGTTCACGAAGTTCCCGTCGTGCATCACCGGCCCGCAGGCCGAGATCACCCTGCCGCCGGGCGGCCACACCGACTGGGAAGTCGAGCTGGTCGTCATCATCGGCCGGACGGCCGCGGCGGTGCCGGCCGCCGAGGCCTGGACCTACGTGGCGGGCCTGTCGGTCGGCCAGGACGTGTCCGAGCGCATCCTGCAGATGGCGGCGAAGCCACCGCAGTTCAGCCTGGGCAAGTCGTTCCCCGGTTTCGGGCCCGTCGGGCCGTGGCTGGTCACCCCGGACGAGTTCGCCGACCCGGACGACCTGGAGCTCGGCTGCGCCATCAACGGCGAGGACATGCAGAAGGGCCGCACCAGGGACATGATCTTCGGCGTCCGCGATCTGATCGAGCAGCTGTCCGCGGTCACTCCGCTGCTGCCCGGCGACCTGATCTTCACCGGCACGCCGAGCGGCGTTGGCATGGGCCGCAACCCGCAGCGCTGGCTCGCGCCCGGCGACGTGCTGACCAGCTATATCGAGGGCATCGGCGAGATGCGGCAATCCTTCGTGGCCGCATAAGGAGGAACCATGGGCCTGCACGGACTGCTGTCGGTCACTATCGGCGTGCCGAATGTGGCGGAGACTGCGGCTTACTACGCCGATTTCGGGCTAGCTCCCGGCGATGCCAGCTGGTTCAGCACAACCGACGGCGGCCGGCAGCTGCAGATCGAGTACGCACCGACGCGGCGGCTGGTCGAGCTGCGGGTCGCGGCCGATGACGCCGATGACCTGTCGCGCGTGGCCGCCGGCCTGTCCCGGCTGGGCGTGCCGAGCACGCGAAGCGAGTCCGGCCTTGAGGCAATCGAGCAGGTGACCGGGATGCGAGTGCGGCTGGAAGTCGCGCCGCGGCTGAACCAGACCCTCGTGCCCGCTACCAGTTACAACGGGCCCGGCCGGCTCGAGCGGCGGGATACCAGGGCGCCGGCCCACCTCCGCGAGGGTCCGGTACGGCCGCGCAAACTCGGCCACGCGGTTATGGGCAGCACCGACCCCGAAGTGACTGCCGCCTTCTTCACCGACGGTCTCGGCTTTAAGGTGAGCGACCGGATCAAGGGGGCGGGCGCGTTCCTGCGGTGCTCGACCGACCACCACAACGTGCTCGTGCTGGGCGCGCCGGTGAACTTCCTGCATCACACCTCTTGGCAGGTCGACGACGTCGATGAGGTCGGCCGCGGGGCGTTCTCGATGCTCGAGGGTAATCCGGAGCGGCACGTCTGGGGCCTCGGCCGGCATTACGCGGGCTCTAACTTCTTCTATTACCTGAAAGACCCGGCCGGGAACTTCTCCGAGTATTACTCCGACATGGACTGCATCGTCGACGATCAGCTCTGGACCCCCGAGGACCTCGAGGGCGCGCGAGGCCTGTTCGCCTGGGGGCCGCCGGTGCCGCCGTCGTTCCTGGCTCCCGACGACCTGGCGGCGATGATGACGGGCGCGCACAGCCCCGGTTAGTCGCCGGCCGCGGAGCCGTACAGGCGGCCCAGCCCGCGGGCGGGCTGGGCCGTCCTCATCGCCGCGCGCAATTCGGCCGGGGCAACGACCTCGACCCTGCTCGCCAAACCCGAGCAAGGCGGGGCGGACTTCCCTGAGCCGCTCGAAGGTCAGCATCAGGATGCGCCGTCCGGCCCGATCGGCTTGCCCGTCCCAGTCCGTATCCGCCACGCTGCGGCGGTCCACCAGCCCGCGCAGGGCCGCGATGGCTTCCGGCCGGGCGCGTACCACGACGGTGACCGCGGGCAGGCTCGCCTGATACTCGCGCTGCCAGCGGCGCCAGAAGTCGCCGAGGTCGAAGCCGGCGGGCCGGACGCAGGGCTCGTCCAGTGTCGTCAGGCCAGTGATCCGGTCGACGCGGTAGACCCCCAAGCCGTCAGTGCGCGCCGCGCCGCGGCTGGTCGCGCCCACACTGCCGACCAGGTAGCCGCTGACCAGCCGGGATCCGCCGTGCGGACCGGGCTCGGCCTAGACCGGTACCCCCGAGCTGGCCAGGGATGTCAGGGATAGCCGCTAACGTCGGGCAAGGCGGCCAGCGCGGGCCGACCTCGAGCAGCACAGCCTGGAGCAAGGAGTTCTCGTGGCAGACGTTGTCCTGTTCCACCACGCCCAGGGCCGCACCGAGGGGGTGCGCCGCTTCGCCGACCAGCTGCGCGCGGCCGGTCACACCGTGACAGTGCCTGACCTGTTCGAGGGCAGGACCTTCCCGACTATCGAGGCCGGAGTGGGCTACGCGGGCCAGACCGGCTTCGACGCCATCATTGAGCGCGGCCGGCTGGCCGCGGGGGACCTTCCGGCCAGGACCGTCTACGCCGGGTTCTCGCTTGGGGTGCTGCCGGCTCAGATGCTGGCGCAGACCCGTCCCGGCGCGGCCGGGGCGCTGCTGTTCGAGGCGTGCATCCCGGTCGCTGAGTTCGGCGGCGAATGGCCGGCCGACGTGCCAGTCCAGATCCACGGCAAGGACGCCGACCCGTTCTTCGCCGGAGAGGGCGACCTGGACGCCGCCAGGGAACTGGTCGCGGCCGCGAAGGACGCCGAGCTGTTCCTGTACCCCGGCGATCAGCACCTGTTCGCCGACTCCAGCCTGCCGTCCTTCGACCTGGCCGCGGCGGACCTGCTGCGCGACCGGGTGCTCGAGTTCCTGGGCCGGATCGCCTGATGCGGCCAGAACCCGAGCCGTCAGGGTCCGAGCGCGACCTGCTCGATCAGTACCTGGACTATCAGCGAGCCACCGTCCTGGCGAAGACCGACGGACTGGACGCCGGGCAGCTCGCGCGCGCGCACCCGCCCTCCGCCCTGACCCTCGCGGGCCTGCTGTACCACCTCGCTCTCGTCGAGGAGGACTGGCTGGAGGCCCGCTTCCTCGGGCTGCCTGAGCGGGAGCCCTGGGCGGGCGTGGACTGGGACGCCGACCGTGACTGGGAGTTTCACGCGGCCGTGACGCTCGGCGCGGCGGCGGTCCGCCAGCGCTACCTGGAGGCCTGCGACCGGAGCCGGACCGTGGCGGCCGAGGCCAGCAGCCTCGACCAGCTATCGGTCAGGCCGCTGCGCGACGGCCGGCACTTCTCGCTCCGGTGGGTGCTGCTGCACCTGATCGAGGAAACGGCCCGCCATGCCGGGCACGCTGACCTGATTCGTGAGGCAATCGACGGCGCCGTCGGCGAGTAGGCGCCCGGCCGGCCGCTGCTGGGCATAAATTGCTCCGGGAATCGTGATCACCGAGTGCCGGGGGGCAGCAGTGGCCGAAAGCGTGACCGCCAAGCCGGCGTCCAAACCCGGGCGGCCCCGGCAGGCCCACGGCATCTACGGCACGATCATCACGGCGTCGGTTCTGGCGTCGGCCGGCGACGAGCTGTCGACCTGGCCGCTGGTGACCTCGGTGCTGATCACGGTCGCGGTGTACTGGATCGCCGACGTCTACGCCGAACTGCTCGCTGACCAGCTGCACAACCGGAGGCTGCCGGACTGGCCCGACATCCGCCATAAGGCGGTGGTGACGTCCCCGATGGTCGGCGCGTCGGTCAGCCCGCTTCTGGTCCTCATCCTGGCCTCGCTGTTCGGCGCCTCATCGTCGCTAGCCGCCACGATCGCCCTGGTGGAAGCCATCCTGATCCTCACGATCTACGCCTGGTCGGCCTGCCGGGCCGCCGGGCTGCGCGGTGTTCAGAAGGTTGCCGTCAGCGCGCTCGCGGCCGCGCTCGGGGTGCTGATGATCGTGCTGAAGAACGTCGTCCTGATCCACCTGCATTAGCGCAGGTTGCCGGCCTTCCTGGCCGGGGTACCAATCAGCCTGTGCTGCGAACCGGCCGAATCTTCCCTTACCTCGGCGCCAAGGCCTTTGAACTGGCCCTGATCGCCATCTGGTTCGGCTTTGCCTTCGTCGCGGTCGGGGACCGGTCGCAGGCCCGCTACCTCACCCTGTGGGACGTGGTAGCCAGCGTTTACCTCACCCTCGGCTTCCTGGCCGTCCGGGGCCAGGGGTCGCGGTCGCGGCCGCTGCGCAAGACGGACATGGCCGTCGCCCTGCGGCCGCTCGCCGATCCGAGATTTGAGTTCTTCACCATCCTCGCGGCCAGCCTGACCGGCCTGACCACGGCCCTGGCCGTGGAGAACGCCCCGACGACGGCCTTGCACGTGACCGGGGTCGTGACGATCATCATGGCCTGGACCTTGCTGCACGCCGGCTATGCCCGCTTCTACGCGAGCCTGAGCGCTGCCGATCCGGCCGGGCCCGCCCTTCAGTTTCCGAGCAGTGAGCCGCTGTGCTCGACCGATTTCTTCTATTTCGCGTTCACCATCGGCACGTCATTCGCGGTCTCGGACGTCAGCGTGACCCGGCCGGCCATGCGCTGGCACGTCATGGTGCACAGCGCGCTCAGCTTCTTCTACAACGCGGCCGTTCTCGCGGTCGCGATCGGCATCCTGACCAGCCGGTTACCCGCCCTGCCTGGCCAGCGCCTCCCTGGCGGCCTTGATCGTGGCGCGCTTGCCTGAATCCAGGTACTCCTCAATCCGGCTGATGTGACCGTCGGTCACCTGCAGGTACATGGCCGCGTGCAGTTCGACCGCCGTGCCGTCCGGGAGCGTGCCGCGCAGCACGTGCTGCTGCAGGACGCCGTCGGGCAGGACTGCCCGCCTGATGACGTCATAGCGCAGCCCCGACACCGCCCGGTGCAGGCCCTGCAGCACCTTCAGGTTGTCGTCCACGCTCTGTTCGAGCAGATCGTCGTTATGCCAGATCAGCGCATCGGGCGCGTAGAGCTGCCGGACGGTTTCGATGTCGCCGGCCTCCAGCGCGGTGAAGAATCGGACCACCAGGTCCTCGTTCATGCCGGTACCTCCGTCGCTGCGAATGCGCTGATAACCCGCTGAAAACCCCAGTCGCCGCCGACCGGCACCGGGAACAGCACCGGCAGGTCGATGCCGGCCGACCGGTACTCCGCGACCCGCCGGGCGCAGTCGGCGGCATCACCGTGGGCGACGAACGCCCCGGCGACCTCGTCCGGCACGGCGTCAGCCGCGCCAGCCCGGTCTCCTGCCAGCAACGGTCCGGAGACCGCGGCTACGGCGGCCGGGCCGAACAGGCGCGGCGCCGCCGGATGCAGCACGTACCGCGGAACGACCTCGCGGGCGGCCGCGGCGGCCGCCGCCCGGTCACCGGACAGGCAGGTGTGCACCACGCACACGACCTCGATGCTCGCCGGGTCCCGGCCGGCCGCCGCCGCGGCTTCGCGAACCAGGCGGGCCGCTTCCGCCGCCTGCGCCGGCGACATCAGGTTGAGAATCACCCCGTCGGCGATCTGCCCCGCGAGCGCCAGCATGCGCGGGCTGAGTGCCGCCAGGTAAACGGGCAGAGCGGTCCTGACGGGCGGGCTGTCCAGCGGGACCAGGCCGGTCCTGAACAGCGCGCCATCATGCGGCTGCCCGGCCAGCACAGCCCGCACGACGGCGGTGTAGTCGCCGATCATGCCCAGGGGACGGAACGGCGGCAGCCCGAACCGGCTGTTCATCACCTCGTTCGCCACCCCGAGACCCAGCAGGAACCGGCCTCCCGACGCCTGATCGAGCTGAGCCGCGGTCTTGGCGGCCAGCACCGGCGGCCGCAGTGCGGCGTTGGCGATGGCCGTCCCTACCCGGACCCGCCTGGTGGCCGCGATGACCGGATGGCATAGCGAGAGGGCGTCGCCATGGCCCTCGGCGATGAACACCGCGCTGAAGCCGGCCGCCTCCGCGCTGGCGGCTAGCTCGCCGACGGGACCGGCGGCGAGGCCGCTGTGCGAGGCAACCGACAGGCCGAGCGGCGCACTCACGGCAGCGCCTTCTCGGGCTCGACGGCGGCACGCGCCTCCGGCCTGGCCGCAAGCTGAGCGCGAAGCTCGCGTTTCAGGACCTTGCCGGTCGTGGTACGCGGCAGCGATGGCGCGAACTCGGCCGACTTGGGGCACTTGAAATGCGCCAGCCGGTGCCGGCACCAGTCGATGATCTCCTCCGGCGCTGCCGCCGCCCCGTCGGCCGGGATGATGATCGCGTGCACCGCCTCGCCCCAGGTGCGGTCAGGCCGGCCGACGACGGCTACGTCGGCGACGTCCGGGTGCGCGGCGAGTACCGCCTCGACCTCAGCCGGGTAGATGTTCTCCCCGCCGCTGATGATCATGTCCTTGGCCCGGTCCAGAATGGTGAGGTAGCCGTCCGCGGACAGGCTGGCCACGTCGCCGGTGCGGTACCAGCCGCCATCGGCGAACGCGGCCGCCGTGGCATCCGGGTCGCGCCAGTAACCCGCGAACAGGCACTCGCCCCGGATGAGCAGTTCACCGGCGGTGTCACCGGGCACCTCGCGGCCGGCCGGGTCAACGATCCTGACTTCCCAGCCGAAGCTGATCCGCCCGGCGGTCGCCAGCCGGGGATGGCCGGGTTCGTGATCCTCGGGCGCTAGCAGGCTGATCATGCTCTGGCTCTCGGTATTGCCGTAGATCTGCCGGAACCGGCAGCCGAAGGCCGCCAGCGCCGCCGTCAGCGAGGCCGGCGTGATCGGCGCGGTGCCGTACGCGATCTCGCGCAGGCTGCTCAGGTCGGGCCGGGCGGCGCCGGCATGCTCCCGCTCGGCGAGCTCGGCGACCAGCATGTCGATCAGGGACGGTCCGGCAGTGAAGAACTCGATCTTGTCACGCTCGATCGCGTCGATCACTGCCGCCGGCTCGAACGAGGTGTGGATATAGACCGTGCCCGCGGTGAGCAGCGCCTGCAGGCACTGGCCAAATCCGCCGAGATGGAATAGCGGCAGGATCTGCAGGTGGTGTGAGCCTGCGACCTGATCGCCGATCTCGACGGCGAAGTCGGCCAGGCTCATCATCAGGGCAGCGTGCCGCAGCGGGATCGCCTTGGCCTTGCCGGTCGTGCCGCTGGTGTGCACCAGCGCGAGGATGTCATCGCCCGACAGCGGCGGCCGGGGCGGCACCGGCCCGGTCAGCGCCTCGCCGTCCAGCCAGCCGGCCGGCACCGGGCCGCCGCCGCCGATGGCGGCCCGGACAACCGGCACCGGGAGGCTGGCATCAACCAGCGCGGTGAATTCGGCGTCCGCGGCGACCGCGGCAGGCTCGACCAGCGCCAGCACGTCGGTCAGCTCGCGCGCCGACAGCCGCCAGTTCACGAACGCGGGCGTGGCACCGGCGCGCAGCAGCGCGAATGTCTGGACCAGGAAATCGGCGCTGTTCTTCGCGACGACCGCAACGACATCGCCAGGCCCGATCCCGAGCGAGGCCCAGCCGCCCGCACGGCGCTCATACTCCGAGCGAAGCCCGGCGTAGCTGAAGGTCGCGCCCCGGTCATCAGCCAGCGCGGTCACCTGAGGCCGCACGGTGGCGCGCCACTCGAGCACATGAATCCAGCTCTGCATGGCTAGGTGTCCCTTTCGCTATCCGCAGGTCGTATCGTCCCAGAAACGGCCACGGGGCAACAGCCGCTGATCACGTGGCCCGCGCCACTTTGGCCAGCGACAGCACGAAAATCGACGACAGCAGCCAGCCGAGCATTGTCGCGACGTTGAGCCACCAGAGCATGAACCAGCCATCGCGAGCGTGCGGGTCCGGATACCAGGTCGAGCGCTGATCGAGCGAGATCAGCGGCACCACCGTGTCCACCGCGTACAGCACCGGGTTGAAGCAGCGGACCTGGCCGTCCCCGCAGCTGTCGGCTGTGACCGACGGCGGAGCGGGGTGGCCCGGCAGGGCGACAGGACCGTTGGCTGAGTAGACCTGGCCATTGCCGTTCGAGGCGCGCAGCGACGCCTGACCCGCCGGCACCGCGAGCGAGACGGCGACGAGGATCAGCAGCGCCGCCAGCAGCCACAGGACCCGGAGCGGCCGGAAGCCGTACCCGACGAGCGAGTACAGCGCGGAGCCCGGCCCGCCTCGGCCAGGCCGCGGCGGGCCGGCTCACCTCGCGGGCGCGCCGGCGCTGAGCGATGAGGATCTGCTCGGCCTCGGTGACGTAGCCGTGCTGCCTGAACACCCGGGCCGCCTGCTCGTAGGTGCCGGAGTCGAAGTTCGCCTGCCGGTCAAGCCAGGCCCGGCGGGCTGCCTCGTCCCAGACCGGACGGGGCGCCGATCCCTGCGGAAGCTCGAACCGGTCGTAGGTCAGGCCGCTGATGAGATACCGCTCCGGCCAGGTCGCCGGATCGTCGGCGAGGAAGGTTGTGGTCGCGTTGGTGAAATCGACGGCCGGCGCAGCCTCGCGCCAGCCGAGATCCATGCCGCCTGCGGCCGAGGCGGAGATGGCCTCGATAGCGGGCCGTCCGCCCGGCTGCGGGCTGGTAAAGGTCCCGTCCCTCAGCAGCAACCGGCCCTCGACCCGGGTCAGGTTCACCTCGACAGTGCCAGCCGAGCTGAACCCGTCGACGAGGTTCAGCGAGCCGCGGACTTTCGCCTGACTCAGCATCAGCGTCTCTGCGGCCGGGTTGTCAATCCGCGCGTTCGCGGCCAGCACCGGACCGAGTGTCGCGCTGCGGAAGTTGAGCCGGCCGCCGGCGGCGGTCAGGTCCTCCAGGTAGACGTCGCCGTCCACGGTCACGGCAGTCGCGCTCACCAGTGAGCGGTTTTCCGGCGCGCGCATCGCGGCGTGGAGCCCGAGCGTGCCGTTCACAGTGGCACCCTCCAGCCGGAGCGTGCCGGCCACGGCCGAGCCGCGGTCGATGCGGACGGAGCCGCGTACCAGCGCGTTCGTCAGGCTGAGGGCGGTCCGGCCGGGCGACTCGAGGCGGCACTCGCCGCCCACTGTCAGGCTGCCGAGGTCGCTCATGAACAAATTGACTGTGCCGGTGACCAGGCAGCGCTCGGCGAAGGTGACGTCCGCATCCACGGTCAGCCGCGGGCCGTGCACGGCAATGCCCGGCTCGAGTGAGAGCCGGTACAGGTCACTGCCCGCGGCCGGATCCGGCGCGGCGAGGTCGGCGTTGCGGACGAGGAGACGGCCGGCCACATGGAGTCCGGTCAGGCTGACCCGGCCGCGGATGCCGGGACGCCGGCCGGACGGACCTTCGATGAGGAACAGACTGCCACCGATGGTCGCGTTGCCGAGATCCAGCGCCTGGGAATAGGACCCGTCAATGTGCGCGCCGTTGAGGTCCAGCGACGCTCCGATGCCGGTCTCCAGCAGGCGGATCTCTCCCCGCGCGGTGAACTGGTGGATGAACCGGACCGCCCCGGTGATCTGGGCGCGGTCGGCCTGGATCGAGCGCTCGCCCTGGCCGTCGATCTCGGTGCTGATGCACAGCAGCCGCCCGCCGATGGTGGCCTCGCATAGCCAGACCGCGGCTTTGCGCGATGTGCTCGCGCTGGCCTGATACGCGCCGGCGATGCGCGACTCCGACAGGTCGAGATCGCGGCGCAGGCGCAGGCCGTTGCCGAGCAGCCCCGGCAGCGAGCAGCCGGTGAGGGCGAGTTCGAAGAGCTCGGCGCCCTCGACCGTGACCGGGCCGTCGAAGGCGCAGTGGTCGAACCGCAGCGGCACCGGCAGGGTGATGCCCGCGAGGTCGAGCGGGCCGGCGACGGACACCCCCGCCAGCCGCAGGCCATGCGGATCGCGTCGCTCGCCCTGGTCGAGGCAGCATTCGCGGATGACCGTCGCGTCGATCGTGCGCCCGCCGCCGGTGACCACCGTTCCGGCGAGGGCGGCCGCCCTGAGCTCGCTGGCCCCGATCGCCGCCGGGCTAGCGGCCATTCGCCCAGGCGGCGAGCAGGTCAGCTGCCTGCGCCCGCGCGTCAGCCGGATCAGTGAGGTAGTGGTCGGCCCGGATGAACTCCAGCTGCTTGTCCGCCGCGGCGAGCGCGTCGTACAGGGCGCGGGCATCGCTCTCGTAGACGCAGGCGTCGGCGGTGGCGTGGACGACCAGGGACGGCAGCGTGACCCGGGCCAGGTGCGGTGCGGCGGTGCACTGCGAGGTGCGCAGGCTCCACATGGACAGCCAGCTGCGCAGCGTGCTGACCGTGCCGACGCCGAAGACACCGTAGTTGGCCCGGACGGGCTCGCCGAGATAGCACCAGTTCGGGCGCCGGTCCGACGGCTCGATCGACGGGTCGATCATGCGCAGGTCGGCCCAGCTGCGCGGGACGACGAACAGCCGGTCCCTGGCCCTGGTCCCGGTCAGCTCGCTGAGCTGGCTCAGGGCCCAGTCGGTGATGCGCTCGTTCCGGGCCCGCTGGGCGGCCCGGTACCGCTGCTGGAATTCGGCGCTGTACGGCGGCCCGTTCGCGGGGTTGAACGGGTCAAGGCCGGGGTCGGCGGACACCGGGTCGAGCTCGTCGGTGACTGACGGGTCTAGCCAGTTGGTCAGCACCTCCGGCCGGCCCGAATGAGCGGACAGCGCGATAAACAGATCGCCCGGCGGCAGGTCCTCGATGGCGGCCAGCGGCCGCATCCCGGTGACCGGCTGGACGCTGGGCGCCACCGCCTGGGACTGGTAGGCAGCCATCAGCGAGCCGCCGCCGGAGTTGCCGAGCAGGACGATCGCGTCCGCGCCTGCCTCCTCCCGCAGCCAGCGGACGCCGACGCCGATCTCGGCCAGCGCGTGATCGAGCAGGAAGTGGGCCTCGTTTCCGCGGAAACGCGTGTTCCAGCCGAGGAAGCCGAACCCGCGCTCGGCCATCAGGGCGGCCAGGTAGTGCTCGGAGAAGTCCACGTTGTAGTGCGTCGCGATGAAGGCGATCCGCGGCCGCGCGCCGGCGGGCCGGTGATACAGGCCCTGGCACGGGTGGCCGCCCGCGCCGGCCCGGCCGATGACCGGAGACGGCAGCCCGACGAACTCCCTGAGGATCTCGGTCATCGGGGGCTCCGATCTGTTCGCTGGCGTCTGCGGGTCCTGAGCGGTGGCGCGAAAGTGAAACTGAGTTTAGATTTAGTTTTAGCCAGAACGCCAGACCTGAGGAGGTCCTGATGGAGTGGCAGAACGAGGAGTTCGACCTCGGCGGTGTCAATCACCTTGCGCTGGTCTGCTCGGACATGCAGCAGACAGTCGAGTTTTATACGCAGGTGCTCGGCATGCGGCTGATCAAGACCATCGACCTGCCGGCCGGCTCGGGCCAGCACTTCTTCTTCGACATGGGCGGCCAGCAACACGCTGGCGTTCTTCTGGTTCCCGGACGCGCCCGACCCGGTGCCCGGCATCTCGGCCCCGGTCACCCTGCCCGGTCTCGGCGAATGGCACAGCGCGATCGGCTCGATGAACCACGTCGCCTTCAACGTGCCCGAGGAGCGGTTCCTGGAGTACCGGGCCAAGCTCGATGGCCAAGGGCGTGGAAGTCAGCCCGATCATGGACCACGACGACAGCGAGTTCGGCATCGCCCGCGAGCTGCATCCCGGCGTGTTCGTCCGCTCGTTCTACTTCCAGGACCCGGACGGGATCGTGCTGGAGTTCGCCTGCTGGCGGCGGGCCATGGGCCAGCCCGGCGACGTCCGGCACGAGCCGAAGACCGCGGCCGACCGGGTCAGCGCCGGCAACACCGTCACCGTCTGATTCGTTGCTGTCGCTGATCCACGTCCTGGAGGGGCGGGCGGCGGCCACGCCGGACACGATCGCGCTCACCGATGACCAGGGCGGTGAGCTGACCTACGCCGGGCTGGCCGCGGCAGCGAGGCAGCACGCCGCCGCGTTCGCGGCCGCGGACATCCGTCCCGGCGACATCGTGCCGCTCATCGCGCGCAATCAGACCGGCTGGGTCACGGCCATGGCCGGCCTGATCAGGGCCGGCGCGCTTCCCGCCGCGGTCAACTGGAGGCTGGCCGCGCCGGAGGTCGCCGCGCTGCTCGAGCTCATGCCGCCCGGCGGCGATCGCTGCGACCAG
Source organism: uncultured Actinomycetota bacterium (assembly GCA_963818995.1). Taxonomy (GTDB): domain Bacteria; phylum Actinomycetota; class Actinomycetes; order Streptosporangiales; family Streptosporangiaceae; genus JAJYUU01. Next base: position 37,275 of record CAWFUM010000022.1, read on the forward strand.
ACGCGCTGGCCGCGGCCCGGCGGGCGGCGGCTGTGCTCGACAGCCCGTTCCCGTCCGCCTCGACGTGGTGCAGGCGCCCGCGGCGGGCGCCGGCCGGCGCCGCCGCGGCCTGCGGCCGGCTCCGCGGTGCGGAGCCCGCCATGCTGCTGCACACCAGCGGCACGACCGGCGCGCCCAAGCTCGTGCCGCTGACTCATCAGCAGCTCGTCTCGGCCGCCACCTTCATGAAGCTGGAGGTGCCTGAGGCCCTTCCGGGAGCGCGGCACCTGAGCGCGCTGCCGCTGTTCCACGTGGCCGGGCTCGCCAACCTGGCCTACGCGCTGTTCACCGGCGGCCACTGCACCTGCTGAGCGGCTTCGACGTGGCCAGCTTCGTGACCGAGCTGGCGACCGACGAATCCAGTCACCCAGCTGGTCCGACCCTGATCCAGGCCGTGACGCACGAGGTGAGTAGCCGGCGACGGCACCGGACCTGAGCGGCCTGATCGAGATCGTCTACGGCGCCTCGCCCATCCGGCCGGACGTGCTCGAGCGGGCCGTGCGCGTGCTGCGCTGCCGCTTCCGGCAGAACTACGCCAGCAGCGAGACCGGCCCGCTGCCGATCAGCTCGCTGTCCCCCGCCGATCATGATCCCGCGCTCGGCCTGCTGGGGGCGGCCGACAGCCGTCGCTCGGCTGGAGGTGCGCCTCGGCGAACGGGACGAGATCCAGGTGCGCGGCGCG
>CAWFUM010000023.1:0-64873 GCA_963818995.1 uncultured Actinomycetota bacterium
CGAATTCGGCCACGGCGGCAGCATCGCTCGCCGGCGGCGGCGTGGCGCAGCCCAGCAGCGGACCCAGCAGCAGCAGCGTGGCTGCCAGTGTCAGGCGAGGATGGCGGGCGGGCGGCATAGTGTTCCTCGTATGGCAGCGCGGTTAAGCATGGCAGCGGGGTTGGCAGTCCTGGCGGGCAAGGGTGGCGGCAACATGGCAGATCGTTGCCTGCCACCCGGATTGAACCACGGCAATGGTAACGTATTCGTAAATCGGTTTTAGCATGCGGTGAAGCGCGCGCAATGTGACCGTGGTCACGATCAATTTGGCTACGGGCATTATGGCGATGGGCATTATGGCTACGACTATGATCGCGACCGGTTGCCTTGACCGCCAATTGCGTTGAAGGGGGACAGATGCACAAGAACTCAGCAGATCCGGACGTGCCGCATCTCGGCGCCCCACACGCCGGCGCCCCACACGTCAGCGCGCCGGCGGCAACCCTCGAACGCTGGCTCACCGGCCCGCGCTTCGGCCCGCTGCCCGCGCGCCGCGCCGGCCACAAGCCGCCGTTGCTGTCGTTCGAGTTCATGCCGCCCAAGACCGAGGCGATGGAACAGCAGCTTTGGACCTGCATCCGCCGGCTGGAGCCGCTGCGGCCGCGCTTCGTCTCTGTCACCTACGGCGCCGGCGGCAGCACCCAGGCGCGCACCCACGCCACCGTCACCCGCCTGGTGAAGGAGACCAGCCTGGTGCCGGCCGCGCACCTGACCTGCGTCGGCGCCTGCCGTGAAGAGGTGGACGCGGTCGCCCGCAGCTACTGGGAGGCCGGGGTGCGCCACATCGTCGCACTGCGCGGCGATGCGCCGGCCGGCGAGACCTACGCCCCGCATCCGCAAGGCTATGACTATCGCGGTGGATCTGGTGGCTGGGCTGACGCGCGTGGCGCCGTTCGAGATCTCGGTCGCCGCGTATCCCGAACCGCACCCGCAGGCGGTCTCGCGGATGGGCGACCTGGATAACCTGAAGCGCAAGCTGGATGCCGGGGCGACGCGGGCGATCACCAACTTTTTCTTCGATACCGCGGTGTATCTGCGCTTCCTCGACCTGTGCCTGGCGGCCGGGATCACCGCGCCGATCGTCCCGGGCATCATGCCGGTGACCAACCTGGCTGGGCTGCGACGGATGGCGACACTGTCCGGCATCAGCATCCCGGACTGGCTGGTGCATATGTTCGACGGGCTCGACGACGACCTGGAAACGCGGCGCATGGTGGCCGCCGTGGTCGCGGCCGAGCAGGTGCGGCTGTTGCAGGCCAACGGCGTGGACGAGTTCCACTTCTACACGCTGAACCGCGCCGACCTGACCTACTCGATCGCCCATATCCTCGGCGTGCGGCCAGCCGTGAGCGAACCGGCCACACACGAACCGGCCCCACACGAACCGGCCCCACACGAACCAGCCCCACACGAACCAGCGTTGGCCGAACCGGCGCTTCCTGCCGGCTGAACCCGCATGACCGAACATCTGGCCCGGCTGAACGACGCGCAGCGCGAGGCGGTCGAAACCGATCGACGGGCCGCTGCTGGTGCTGGCCGGCGCCGGCACCGGCAAGACCCGGGTGCTGACCACGCGCTTCGCCCACATCCTGCTGACCAGGCGCGCCTGGCCGAGCCAGGTGCTGGCGGTCACCTTCACCAACAAGGCGGCGCGCGAGATGCGCGAGCGGGTCGGCGCCATCCTCGGCGCGCCCGGTCGAGGGGCTGTGGCTCGGCACCTTCCACGCGCTGTGCGCCCGCATGCTGCGCCGCCACGCCGAAGCTGGTCGGCCTGGAGCCGAATTTCACCATCCTGGACGCCGACGACCAGCTTCGCCTGCTGAAGCAGGTGATGGAGGCCGAGCGGATCGACACCAAGCGCTGGGCGCCGCCCGGCGCTGATGGCGGTGATCCAGCGCTGGAAGGATCGCGGCCTGACGCCGGCGCGCATCACCGCCGGCCGAGGACAGCGACTTCGCCGACGGCCAGGCGCGGGCGCTGTATGCCGCCTACCAGGACCGGCTGCGCACGCTGAACGCCGCGGATTTCGGCGACCTGCTGCTGCACATGACCGAGATCCTGCGCGACCAGCCCGAGGTCCTGGCGCAGTACCACCGGCAGTTCCGCTACATCCTGGTGGACGAATACCAGGACACCAACCTGGTGCAGTATCTCTGGCTGCGGCTGCTCGCCCAGGGCCACCACAACATCTGTTGCGTCGGCGACGACGACCAGTCGATCTACTCGTGGCGCGGCGCCGAGGTGGAGAACATCCTGCGCTTCGAGACAGGATTTTCCCGGCGCAAGCATCGTCCGGCTGGAGGCCAACTACCGCTCGACCGCGCCGATCCTGGCCGCCGCCTCGGCGCTGATCGCGCACAACGAGGGACGGCTCGGCAAGACGCTGCATCCCGGCCGCCCGGACGCCGAGCGGCGAGAAGGTCGCGGTGGTCAGCCTGTGGGACTCCGACGAGGAAGCCCGCATGGTCGCCGACCGCATCGAAGCGCCTGCGCCGCGACGGCGAAATCGCTGGCCGAGATGGCGGTGCTGGTGCGCGCCGGCTTCCAGACCCGCGCCTTCGAGGAGCGGCTGATCACCATCGGCATCCCCTATCGCGTCGTCGGCGGCCTGCGCTTCTACGAGCGCGCCGAGATCCGCGACGCCATCGCCTATATGCGCGTGCGTGGTGCAGCCGGCCGACGACCTGGCGTTCGAGCGCATCGTCAACGTGCCGCGCCGCGGCGTCGGCGAGGTCGCGCTGCGCGCGCTGCACGAGGCGGCGCGCGGCGAACGCCATGCCGTTGACCGCCGCGGCGGCAAAGCTGATCGCCGAGCGGCGGGCTGAAGGGCAGGGTGAAGGAGGCGCTGGGCGAGCTGCTGCGCGGGTGCCGCGCGCTGGCGCGAGATGCTGGACACGCGACGGCCACGTGGTCGACCGTCGCCACGCTGCTGGACGAGAGCGGCTACACCGACGATGTGGCAGCAGGACAAATCGCCCGAAGCGCCGGGCCGGCTGGAGAACCTGAAGGAACTGGTCCGCGCGCTGGCCGATTTCGAGACGCTGGCCGGGTTCCTCGATCACGTCTCGCTGGTGATGGAGAACGACGAGCAGCCGGACGGCCGATCGGGTCAGCCTGATGACGCTGCACGGCGCCAAGGGGCTGGAGTTCGACACCGTGTTCCTGCCGGGCTGGGAGGAAGGCGTGTTCCCCAACCAGCGCTCGCTGGACGAGGGCGGGCTGAAATCGCTGGAGGAGGAGCGCCGGCTGGCCTATGTCGGCCTGACCCGCGCGCGCCGCCGCGCCATCGTCAGCCACGCGGCGAACCGGCGGATCTACGCCAACTGGCAGAGCAGCATCCCGAGCCGCTTCATCGACGAATTGCCCGAGGCCGAGGTGACGCGCAGCGGTTCGGCCGCGTTGGCGCGCGAGGCGCGGGCTGGCCGCGCCGACGTCGTTCGGCTGCAGTTCCCGCTGTCGGCGCGCCGCTCAAGGTGATCGAGGCCCGGGTGATCGAGCCTGGGAACAGCCCGCCCGTGCGGCGCGCGAGGCAGCGATTCCGGTCGGCGCACGGGTGTTCCACCAGAAGTTCGGCTACGGAGTCGTGACGGCGGCCGACGACGACCAGCTGGACATCGCGTTCGACAAGGCGGGCGCCAAGCGGGTGCTGGACCGGTTCGTCGAGAAAGCGTGACGCCAGGCCGCGTGACACAAGGCTAAGGTTGGTCATTCGGCTGAAGCAGGCCAAAATGATATATTCGATCATGCAACAGACTGCTATATAACAGCCTGCCGCCATCCCTCTGCCGCACCCCCATCCCGACCCGGAGCCGTATCGATGCTGATCTGCCAGATGACCGACCTGCACGTGTGCCTGCCGGGCCAGGTGGCCAACCGCGTGGCCGAAACGAACATGCTGGTCGAGCGCGCCTTCCGCGCCGTGGCGGCGTTCACGCCGCGCCCCGATGTGGTGGTGATCACCGGCGACCTGACCGAGAGCGGGCTGGATGGCGAATACGTCAACCTCGCGCGGTTGATCCGCAAGTTCCTGCCAATGCCGGTCTACGTCATTCCGGGCAACCACGACCGGCGCGGCGCCTTCCGCGAGCAGTTGGCGCACCTGCCCCTGGTCACCGCCGACCCGCATTACGTGCAATACGCGGTGGAGGATTATCCGGTCCGCCTGGTCATGCTGGACAGCCTGGTGCCGGGCGCCGGGCACGGCGAACTGAACGCCGCGCAACTCGCGTTCCTGGATCGCACCCTGGGCGCGGTGCCGGACAAGCCGACCATCGTTGCGCTGCACCATCCACCCTTCGTCTGCGGGATCGCGCACATGGACCGGATCAACCTGCGCGATCGCGACGCCTTCACCGCGGTGATCGCCAAACACAAGCAGGTGGAGCGCATCATCTGCGGCCACCATCATCGGCCGATTGTGACGCGCGTGGCGCACGCTATCGCCTCGATCGCGCCGTCGGTGGCGCACCAGGTCGAGCTGGCGCTCGATCCGGATGACAAGGGCGCCCTGATATTCGAACCGCCGGCGTTCCAGTTGCACCGCTGGACCCCGGCCGACGGCATCGTGTCGCACACCGCCTATGTCGAGCACTACACCGGGCCTTTTCCGTTCGTGAACGACCCCGATTATCCCGGCGCTGCCTGACAAACGATGGCCGCCATGCGCGCCATGCGGCTGCACGCCGCGCACACGCCGCTGCGGCTGGAATCGATGGCGATCCCGACGCCCGGCCCCGGACAGGTCCTGTTGCGCGTGCACGCCTGCGCGGTGTGCCGCACCGACCTGCACGTGGTGGATGCCGACCTGACCGAGCCAAAACTGCCGCTGGTCCCCGGGCACGAGATCATCGGCACCGTTGCCGCGCTCGGACCGGAGGTGTCGGACCGGCTCCGGTTCAGCTGGGCGATCGTGTCGGCGTGCCTTGGCTCGGCTGGACCTGCGGCGTCTGCGACTTCTGCCGCGCCGGGCGCGAGAACCTGTGCGCCGAGGCGCGCTTCACCGGCTACCAGATCGACGGCGGCTATGCCGATTACACCGTCGCGGACGCGCGCTTCTGCTTCGCCATCCCCGACGGCTACAGCGACGTCAGGCCGCGCCGCTGCTGTGCGCCGGCCTGATCGGCTACCGGGCGCTGGTGATGGCGGGCGAGGCGCGCCGCCTCGGGCTGTACGGCTTCGGCGCCGCCGCGCACATCATCGCCCAGGTCGCCCGCTGGCAGGGCCGCACGGTGTTCGCCTTCACCAGCCCCGGCGATACCGCGGCGCAGGAGTTCGCTCGCGAGATGGGCGCCGTCTGGGCCGGCGGCTCCGACGCAGTGCCCCACCGGAGCCGCTGGACGCGGCGATCATCTTCGCCCCGGTCGGCGCACTGGTGCCCGCCGCGCTGCGTGCGGTCGACCCGCGGCGGCACCGTGGTGTGCGCCGGCATCCACATGAGCGCCGATCCCGAGCTTCCCCTACGACATTCTGTGGGGGGAGCGCGTGCTGCGCTCGGTCGCCAACCTGACCCGCCACGACGGCGAGGACTTCCTTGCCCTGGCACCCAAGGTCCCGGTCGAGACCCGCACTGTGCCGTATCGCGCTGGAGGACGCGAACCAGGCGCTCGATGATCTGCGCGCCGGGCGGCTGACCGGTGCCGCCGTGCTGGAGATCGCCCCGGCGGGGACGCCGCCCCAAGCGGAGACCCGAGCTTAACGGCGCGCTCGCCTTGGCGGACGTTTCGGCAGAGCCGTGATCGCGGCTTGTTCCAGCATTGCCCCCTGGGTGGCTTGAAGCGATGCGCGGGGGTAGATAGGGTCGCAGCCGGGTCGCAATAAAAGGGTAAACGGTTCGCATGTCCGGGTTTTCGGCCGCGCCTACGCCACCGATCAGCCCCGCGGAGATGCAGGTTCTGGTTTCCCGTGCCGGCCTGACGCTCAATCCCGGACAGATGGCGGACCTGGTCCTGGCGTGGCGCCAGATGGTCGGGCTGCTAGGTCTTATCCCGCGTGACCGGCCGATGCTGGACGACCAGGCCTTCGTGTTCCGGTTGCCGCCGCCGGCCGGCGCCGCCGGGTCCCATGCCGCCGGGAAACCCGCCTCGGCCAGGCCGGCCGCCAAGAAAGGCGGTGACTGTCGCCTCCCGTTCCGCCAGAGAAGCCTGTCGCGGCTGCCCCCCGCGCTGGCAAGAAACAAGCTGGCGCCGCATCCCGAGCCACCCGGCCCAGTGCCGGCCCATCCAGTACCGGCAAGTCGGGGGCCGGCAGGTCGGGAGCCGACAGGTCGGGCGCCGGCAAGTTGGGCGCCGGCAAGTTGGGCGCCGGCAAGTTGGGCGCCGCCGGGAAGGCCGCGTCAGCCAAGCGTGCCGCCGGCAATAAAGACCGGCGCCGGCGATGACCTCCATCCCACCGTGGCTTACCATTGCCGAGGCCGGGCGTCTCATCGCCGCCAAGAAATTGTCGCCTGTGGAGTTGGCCAAGGCGCTGTTGGCGCGAATCAAGGCCGTCGATCCCAAGATCAACGCCTTCCTGACGATCACCGAGAAACCGGCGCTGACCGCCGCCCGCGCCGCCGAGCGGGCCGTGATGGCCGGCACCAAACACCGGCTGCTCGGCATTCCGGTGGCCTACAAGGACATCTACGAGACCGCCGGCGTGCCGACCACGGCACATTCCCGCATCCTGCAAAGCAACATCCCGAAGCACGACGCCGAGACGGTGCGGCGGCTGCGCGAGGCCGGCGTGGTCATGCTGGGCAAGCTGGCCACGCATGAATTCGCCATCGGCGGCCCGGCGTTCGACCTGCCCTGGCCGCCGGCGCGCAACCCGTGGGACACCCGCCGCTTCACCGGCGGTTCCAGCTCCGGGTCCGGCGCCGCGGTGGCAGCCGGGCTGGCGCTGGGCGCGCTGGGCTCGGACACCGGCGGGTCGATCCGGCTGCCGGCGTCGTTTTGCGGCATCGCCGGGCTGAAGCCGACCCCGGCTTGGTGTCGCGCCGCGGGGTCATCCCGCTGGCCCCCAGCCTGGACACCGCCGGCCCGATGGCCTGGACGGCCGAGGACTGCGCGATCCTGCTGGATACGCTCGCCGGCCATGACCGCGGCGGCCGTGATCCGGCGCAGCCTGGCCCGGCTCCGGTCGCGGGTCCTGATCGCTGCGCCGGCGGCAGTGCCTGCGGCGGCAGTGCCTCTGGCGGCGGTGCCTCGGGCGGCGCGCCCTAGCGGGGGCCGCGGGGTCGTGCGTCATTGCTCACCTTCCAGGTTGCTGATGTCACTCAGCCTGGCCGGCCGGCTTCTGGAATTCCTCTGAGCCAGCTGACGGCAGCCGCAGAGGTCAGGCGGCGCGCCCGCGGCGTTATCCCCCGGTCCTGTGGACGAACCTGTGCATGCCGCGGTGGAAAGCAGCCATGCACAGGGGATAAACAACGGATGTCTTGTGGATGACGAAAGAATCTTGAAGATCTCCCGGAAAAGCCTTGTGCGGCGCGCGGCATTGGCAGTAGAAATCTCTCACCACTGAAGACGGGATCCGCCCCGGAGGAAACTCCGGGAACGCTGGAAGGGCCGGGCGACCGGCGCGGACGGCGGGAGACTGACAACCGGTGGGGTCTGGCGGCACACGGCAGCTGAGCAATCGGATTGCCAGGGCGGTCAGGCAACCGTCACGCTGCGGACGGTGGCTGAGCAATCGGCCTTCAACGGCAGCGGGGCACCTGCGGATCCGCACACGGTGGCTGAGCAATCGGTCGCCACGGCGGTGACGCAAGGCGAGGCCCCTCCATCTCATACATGGAGGGGCCTCGTCGCGGTTATGCCCAGCTTCGGCGGCGTGATTCCCCGCACCGAGTGCCGGCAAACCTGACCGGCATGGGCAAACCCCGTTCCCGGTTAGTAAAGCGCATGATTCGGGCGGCGGTGACCGACGGGGAAACCGGCACGCAGATTGCGGCCTGCATGGCGTGTTTAGCGCATGATCAGCCGATCACGGTGCGAGACTTATGCGTGACGTTCCGTGCATTAATCCGCGTCTCTGCGGCTGGCTGGATGCTAGCCCTGGCGGCCAGGCTGCGCGGGCGGGAGACACCGACCGAGGCAGGGTGGCTGGCGTTGCGGGAACCGGGGCGGACGGCGCGGGGGCCGGATGCCCGCTGGCCGGCCCGCGGCGGGCGCGGGGGCGCGTACGGGCTGCCGGGGGCGGCGAGGCCGGAACGGGGGATGGCGTGAGCATCAGCACCAGCCGCGGTGCGGCTGAAGGCTATGAGGCGGCGGAGGGGTACGAGCAGGTTCCGGTTCCCGCGCCGACGGGGGTGGCGCGGCGGGAGACGGCGATGTTCAGGCGGCGGTCGCTGCAGCCGAGCCGCCGGGCCGTGCTGCATGTGCAGGCGGCCGGTGATCCGGCCGTTCCGGCTGACCTGGCCGACTGGTTCACCGAGCGCGCCTTTCACTTCTACCTGGCCGGCCTCAGGCTGCCGGGCCGCCTGGCGCTGGCCGCCCGGCCCGGCCCGCAGCCGCCCGGCTCGGTGAGCGCCGACCTCGACGCGGCCTGCGCCCAGCTGCGCCAGACCGACGGCATGCGGCACGTGATCGTGACCGCGCAGGGCCGCGGCGCGCTGGCGGCCGCCCTGTGGAGCGACGCTCAGCCCGCCGGCGCAGGCGCGGACGCACTCGTGCTGTACGAGCCGGAGCTGCCTGCCCGGCCGGCGCTCAGCCTGGCCATTCCGTGCCCGGTGCTCGTCGTCACGGGCGGCGGAACCTCGGCGGGCGCCGGTCGCCGGGGCCTGCGCCCGCGCCGGACGGCGTCTGGCGCGGCGCAGCTGGGCGGCCATGTGACCTGGCTGCAGCTGGCTGACGCGCGGCGATCGACGGAGGCCCGGCGGCGAGGCCGTCAGGTGCTGCTGGACGAGCTCGGCCGCTGGCTCGGTGCGTATATGTACGGGCAGGTTCGCGATCAGCTGCTGTGAGCGTCCGGGCGCGGGCTAGCCTGTGACGTTCAGCAGGACTGACGGGTAGCCGCTGGCACCGTTCGGCTCCGGCGGCTCTTGCAGCGACGTCTGCGTGTAGCCGGTCTTGTCGGTCGCGCGCGCCTCGACGAGATAGTTGCCGGGCGTGATGCCCGGATCGGTGTCGTAGGCCCACTGCCGCCAGGTGTCGATGCCGGGCACGGCGGCCAGCCGGGCCTCGTGCCACGCGCCCTTGCCGATCCGCACCTCGACCGCCTCGATGCCCTTGTGCTGGGCCCAGGCCACGCCCGCGATGGTGATCGGCTTGCCCGCCTTGACCGGATTCAGGCCGGTCGGCACGTCGATCCGGGACTCGGTCTTGATCGGGGCCTGCGCGTCCCAGCCGCGCTGGGCCCAGTAGGAGACGTTCGAGGCGTACGTGGTGACCTCGATGTCCACGATCCACTTGCAGGCAGAGACATAACCATAAAGGCCGGGAACGACGAGCCGCACCGGGAAGCCGTGCTCGACCGGCAGCGCGGCATCGTTCATCGCCACCGCCAGCAGCGCGTCCCGGCCGTCCATGGCCGTCTGCACCGGGGTGCCCGAGGTGAAGCCGTCGGCGGACGTGCAGAACAGCTGATCGGCCCCGGCCTTGATGCCGGCCTCCTGCAGCAGGCTCCTCAGGCTGGCGCCGAGCCACTTGGCGTTGCCGATGTACGGGCCGGCGACCGGGTTGGAGACGCAGCACAGCGTGATGTAGTCCTCGATCAGCGGGCGCCGGATCAGGTCATCGAAACTGAGGACCAGCTCCTTGCGCACCATGCCGTGGATCCGCAGCTGCCAGGTGGCCGGCACGATCTCCGGCAGCACGATCGCGGTATCCACCCGGTAGAAGCTGCTGTTCGGCGTGATGAACGGGGACAGGCCGGGGATCTTCAGGCTAGCTGCCGGGCGGCAGCGGGGGAGCGGGCGTCGCCGGCCCGGGCAGCTTCAGCGCGTGCTGGATCGCGTTCACGTCACGGGACTCGCCCAGCCAGGAGCCGCCAGCGTAGGTGATCAGCGAGACGGCCGCGACGGCCACGCTGCTCAGCAAGAACCGGCGGCGGTCAGGACCGGGAGTCAGCCGCGGCCCGGGCCGGGCCGGCATCGCGCCAGACCGGGGAGCCGGGCGCGGGAGTTCCGCGGGCCGGGCCGGGGGAAACGGGCGCGCCGGGCGCAGCGCGGAGCCGGATCTGGTGCTCCGCCAGGCGGGGTGCTCTCGGCCGGGCTTCGGCCGGGCGGAGTGCCGTCTGCCGGAGTGCCATCCGGCGGAGTGCCATCCGGTGGGACCGGTGGAGCGCCGGCCGCCGGAGTGCCGGAGGCTGGTGCCCATGAACCGCCGGGGCCCTTGGCTCCCTGAGTGCCGCGATCCGCGCTGTCCCCGGCGGATGCGGTGCGACCTTCCTGCGGGCCAGGCTCGCGGCGGGCGCTCGCGGCGGCCAGGCCGCCCGCCAGGCGGCTGAAGTACCGCAGCGCCAGCGCTGCGATGGCCGTTCCGATGATCGACGGCAGCGCGTCCGTGCCCTTCGCGCTGGGCTGGATGAGCGCCGCGTACACCCCGATGGCGCCGAACACTGCCAGCCCGGCCAGTCCGTACCAGAGCCTGCGCACGGCCAGCATGCCGATGATGATCGCGAAGATGATCAGCACGCCGCGGATGCCCCAGACCAGGACGGTCTTGTCGCTGGAGCCGAACTCGCGGATGGCGAAGTTCTTGACCGCGGGCGGCGTATGGTCGATCGACAGTTCGCCGACCGCGGCAACGGGCGCGCCGATCGGGGAGCTCAGGATCGCCGCAGCCAGCTGGGCGACCCCGAGAGCGACCAGCGCCGTCACGATTCCGACGACTGCGCCAGCGCCGGCCAGAGCCGCCCGGCCGTGCTGGCCTGCGGGCTGGCGGCCGGATGGGGGGTGAGGTTGCCGTTGCGGGAAGGTCACATGGGTATTCGTATCAGCGGCGCAGCCGGATTGCCTGATGCGCGAGTCTGTGCCAGCCGCGGCCTGGTGCCCGTACCGGGCAAGCCGGTACGGGGTCCGGTGGCGAATACTGAAGTATGAGCGTGCTCGGGGATCCCGCTGACGGCGTGCCGCGGCTGCGGCGCGGCGATGGTTCCGGCAGCCCCCGCCGGAAACCAGGCCCGCAGCGCTGGCGCGAGCCGCGGCGGCGCTGATCCGCTTGAACTCGTCCTGGCGGCAGTGGCCAGGGGAGACGACGCGGCGTTCCGCACCCTCTACGACCAGGTCTCCCCGGCCGTGCTCGGCACCGCGCTGCGCGTGCTGCGTGATCCGGCCCAGTCCGAGGAGGTCATGCAGGAGGTCTTGCTCGAGATCTGGCGGACCGCAGCCCGCTTCGACCCGTCGGCCGGGTCGGCCGCCGCCTGGATCGCGACCGTCGCCCACCGGCGGGCAGTGGACCGGGTGCGGTCAGAGCAGCGGGCCGCCGAGCGGGAACTGCGGGCGGCGACCGCGTCGATCGACTACGACCAGGTGAGCGACGCGGTCGAGACGAGCCTGGAGCACGAGCGCGTTCGGCGCTGCCTGGGCGGACTCACGGAGCTGCAGCGAGAGTCGGTGACGCTCGCGTACTACGGCGGCTACAGCTACCGCGAGGTCGCGCAGCTGCTGGACGTGGCCGTGGGCACGGTCAAGACGAGGATGCGGGACGGGCTGATCCGCCTCCGGGACTGCCTGGGGGTCGGGTGATCCGGGCTCGCGGTGCCGGCCAGCACACCCTCGTCGGCGCCTACGTCATGGATGCGGTCCCGGCCGCCGACCGGGCCAGCTTCGAGCGGCACCTGCTGACCTGCGAGCAGTGCCGGGAGGATGTGCGCGGCCTGCGGGAGGCAACGGCCCGGCTGGCCGCGGCCGCGTCCGTGCCGCCGCGGCCGGAACTGCGCGATCAGACGCTGCAGGCGGCCGCCAGGATCAGGCAGCTTCCGCCGGTGCTCTCCGCCGAGACAGGGCCCGCGACGCGGACGCGGGCGTGGCGGCATGCCGCCGGCCGCCTGCTGTGGCCGGCCGGAGCCGGGCCGCGGCACTGGATCGCCCGGCTGGCGGTCGCTGTCGTGGTGGTGCTCGCCGTGACCGCGGTCGGGCTAGGCCTGCACGCGAGCTCGATGCAGAACCGGCTGACGGCCGCGCAGGAGCGCGACAACGCGATCGCGGCCATACATCGGCGCCCGCGATGCGACGACGATGACCGCGAAGGTCAGCAGCGGGGGGATGGCGACAGTGGTGATGTCGCATCACGCTCACGCCCTGGTGTTCGTCGCGAACGGGCTGGCCCGGCTGCCGCAATCGCAGGCCTACGAGCTGTGGCTGATGGGCCCGGCGGGGACCGCGACCTCCGCCGGGATGCTTCCGCCGGGCCGGCATGGCATGTCCGGGCCGATGGTGGTGCGCCGTCTCGCGCCGGGCGAGCGGCTCGGGGTCACGGTAGAGCCGGCCGCCGGGGCGCCGCGCCCGACATCGGCGCCGATCGTACTGGTTGCGCTGAGCCGCTGAGGCGGGCTGCCGAGGCGACATGCGCGCCCGAGGCAGGCTAACGTGGCCACGTGAAAGCATCCCCCGAAGCTCAGCTGCGACTGCTCGAGCTAGCCGAACTGGACGCCGAGCTCGGACGACTGGAGCATCGCCGTCGCGGGCTGCCTGAGCACGCCGCGCTCAGCGACCTGGAGCAGCGGGACCGGGCGCTTCGCGACGAGGTAGCGGCCCTGCAGGCGCGCGAGGGTGACCTCAAGCGGGAGCAGGCCAAGGCTGAGGCCGACGTCGAGCAGGTCAGGAGCCGGATCGGCAGGGACAGGACCCGGCTGGATGCCGGTCAGGTTAACTCCCCGAGAGAGCTGGAGAACCTGCAGTCGGAAATCGAGTCCCTGCTCCGGAGGCAGTCCGATCTGGAGGATGTCGAGCTCGACGTGATGGAACGGCTGGACGGGGCGCAGTCCCGGCTCACCGCGGCCGCGGCCGAGCGCAGTGAGATTGCCGCCGACGCTGGCGCCGTCACCGCGCGGCGCGATGTAGCCCTGGCCGAGCTGGCCGAGCTCTCAGGCAAGGCGACCGACCGGCGCGCCGAGGTAGTCGCCGAGGAGCCTGCTGACCTGGTCGACCTCTACGAGCGGCTGAGGGTCCAGCATGGCGGCGTTGGCGCTGCCGCGCTCAGGCGCGGCCAGTGCCAGGGCTGTCACCTGTCGCTGAACACGGTGGATCTCAACGCGATCCGCGCGGCCGCGCCCGACGACGTGCTGCGGTGCGAGGAGTGCCGGCGCATCCTGGTCCGGACCGATGAGTCCGGGCTCTGAGCAGGGCGCTGACTCGGCTGTGACGGCTGCGTCCGCGGCGGCCGCTCCGGCCGCTCGACGGCGGCAGCAGCAGTGCCGGGTGGCGTCCAGCGCGCGGGCAGATGACGGCAACGCTGCTGCTGCGGCACGGCCAGACACCGCTGTCGGTGGAACGTCGGTTCGCCGGGCGCGGGGACATCCCGCTCACTGACGTCGGGCTGCGCCAGGCGGACGCGTCCGCCGTCGCGCTCGCGCAGCGCGGTGGCATCGGCCTCGTCCTGACCTCGCCGCTCCGCCGTACGCTCCAGACGGCCGAGGCGGTCGCGCAGCGGACCGGTGCGCCGCTAGCCGTCGATGATGACCTGGCCGAGACAGATTTCGGCGTCTGGGAAGGCCTGACGTTCGCGGAGGTGCTGGCGCGGTGGCCGGACGACATGGCGGCCTGGATGGCAGATGCCTCGGTGGCGCCGCCGGGCGGCGAGAGTTTCGCTGCCGTCGGTGTCCGCGTGAACGCGGCGCTTGACCGGCTGCTGGCGGCGCATCAGGGCAAGCGCGTCGTCGTGGTCAGTCACGTGACTCCGATCAAGACACTGGTATGCCGCGCGCTGCTGGCGCCGCCAGCCGCGCTGTTCCGTATTCACCTTGATGTTGGGTCGCTAACCGAGGCCTCCTGGTTCGCCGACGGACCAGCCTTGCTACGGTCACTGAACGACACCGCACACTTGCAACGGGCCTGATACGCCGCGAGTACGACACGATTTCGGTCCGCTTGAGTTCAATGTTCTGAGCTATCGGGCACTCGTGTGTGTAAATACTCTCGGTGTGTGGAATAGCACTCTCCGTAATTGATCAAGACGGGGGGAGATCAGTGCCTGTTCAGTCCACGACCCGAGCGGCAAGCCGCCGTAGTTCGGCGAGTACCGCTCGCAGGTCGGTTAGCCGCAGTGCGTCAAGGGGCACTGCGAGCCGACCGAAGTCCAGTTCCAGCTCCAAGTCGTCAAGCGCCAAGCCGAAGACCGCCGCTCGCAGCACCGCTGCGACGACGGCCCGCCGCTCGGCCGCGAAGCCGGCATCCAGGAGCAGCGCGTCACGGTCGACACGCAGCACAGCATCACGATCGACTGCGTCACGTTCCACCGCTTCTCGTGCTCGTTCTGGCGCCTCGCGCACCAGTGCAGCACGGCGGAGCACCGCTAGCCGCAGCTCGGCTACTCCGGTGGCCGCAGCCAAGACCATGTCTTCGGCCGCGACCAAGGTGACCTCGGCAGCCAGCAAGATGACGGCTGCCACGACCAAGGCAACGGCGTCAGCCAAGACGATGTCCTCGGCGATGCAGTCGATGAACACCGCCACCAAGGCCATGACGACCGCAGCCAAGGCCCTGACGGCCGCGGCGAAGACGATGTCCTCGGCCAAGCCGGCCGCGGCCAGCGCCTCGCGGCCCAGCACCGCTCGGAAGAGCACGGCCCGCAAGAGCACGGTTCGCAAGAGCACGGCCCGCAAGAGCGCCGCTCGCAAGAGCACCGCTCGGACCAGCACTGCCCGCCGGGCAGCCGCGAAGCCGAGGGCCGCGTCCAGCCGCAGGCCGGCATCGAGGCCGAGCGCCTCGACCACCCGGCCGAAGCTCGCGGTCAACGTCGCGGGCGACCGCGGCGAAGCCGGCCACCACCGCTGCCCGGACCAGCACCAGCCGGTCCGCCAGCACCCGGCCCAGCGCGAAGCGGTCCAGCACCACGAGGTCGCGGAGCACCGCGTCCAGGACCGTTAAGCCGCGTACCGCTGCCAAGGCGAGCACCACGGCAGCGGCCAAGCCGGCCAAGGCGATGGCCAAGCCGCGGACCACTTCGCGGCCGAAGTCGGCTGCGCCGAAGTCCCGCCCGGCTTCCCGCCGGAGCACGAGCCGGTCGGCCAGCCGTCCGGCCTCGTCGATGCGGCCAGCGTCCGCGCTGAGCCTGTCGGCTCCGGAGCGGAGCAACGGTGAGTACGGCAGCCTGCTGGGCAGCCTGATTCACTGAGCACGGAGCACGTAGCTCGCAGGCAGGCGGGCGGCACCGGCAAAGAAGCCGGGGCCGCCCGCCTCCTGTGCTGCTATCCGGGGCTCAGCGGCATATCCTGGGCGGGAGCGGCGGGCGAGTCAGCCGGGCGGCCGCGTCACGTCAGGCGTGCCTGACGTGCCGAGGAAGGTCCGGGCTCCGCAGGGCAAGGTGGTCGGTAACGCCGACCCGGGGTGACCCGCGGGACAGTGCCACAGAAAACAGACCGCCTCCGGATCCGTCCGGGGGTAAGGGTGAAACGGCGGTGTAAGAGACCACCAGCGCTCAGGGTGACCTGAGCGGCTCGGCAAACCCCACCTGGAGCAAGGTCAAGAGGGAGCGCGCCCTAGCGGACGCGCGCCTGCGCGAGCGATCGAGGGCTGCCCGCCCGATGCTCGCGGGTAGACCGCACGAGGCTGCCGGCAACGGCAGTCCTAGATGGATGGCCGCCGGCCCGCGCAAGCGGGTGCACAGAACCCGGCCTACAGGCTGACTCGCCCGCCGCCTGCACTCTGACCTGCAGCTGTTCCTTCGCGCCCCATGCCCGACTTCGATGAGCCGCGACCAGTCGTAGCGGCCATCGTGACATCGGAGCATGGTGTCTTAGCCGGGCGCCGCAATGACGGCAAGCCGTCCTGGACTTTCATCGCGGGTCGGACCGAACCCGGCGAGTCGCCGGCGGACGCCGCGGCCCCGTGAAGTCATGGAAGAAACCGGGGTCCTGATCCTGGCTGGTCAGGAGATAGGCCGTCGAGTGCATCCGATCGACGCGGGGCGGACGATGATCTACGTTGCCGCACGGCCGATAGAGCAACTCCGTTGTCTTCCGTCGTCGATCACAAGCCGCCTAGTGTCCTGTTCCGGTCGATCAGGGGATGCCAGGGAGCGCGAGGACGCTGATCGGGTCGAGGTGGGCTCGGCGACCGGCTTCGTCACTCCAGGCCCCCCGATAACAGCCGCTTCAGACCCGGTCAAGCACGGAACACTCAGGGGCCCTGGGCCATAGTGACGCGGCGCAGACGGCCGCGAATGTCAGACCCCGCCATTAGGTTCCCCGCCATGCGAGAACTCATTGACGCCCTGGTCCGGTCCGCCGAACGAGAGGGCATGGAACTCTACGGAGTGCACATCTACCGCCGCGGTGCCGAGCCGGTCGAACGCAGGCTCCGCTCGGACGACCGAGTCGACGTGCGGTCGGTCTCGAAGACCTTTACGTCCGTAGCGCTTGGCATCGCCGAAGCCGAAGGCCGCCTCGCCCTGGACGACCCCGCCCTCAAGTACTACCCCGAGCTAGCCGGCTCTGCCGCGCCCCGCCTGGACCAGGTCACGCTCCGGCACTTGCTCATGATGACGTCCGGCAGCCCGTACTCCTGGTCCGCCTACGACCCCCTCGTAGTCCCGGACCTAGCCGCTGACTTCTTCGCGACCCCGCTGGCGCACGAGCCCGGCACGTATTTCAGGTACGCCGGCATCGGCCCGTACGTAGCGGCCCGCGCCCTGCGCGCCGCGACCGGCGCCAACGTCCGCGACTACCTGCTGCCCCGCCTCTTCACCCCGCTGGCCATCCACAACCCCCAGTGGCACACCTGCCCCCTCGGCCATCCGGTAGCGGAGAGCGCCCTCTACCTGAGGACGTCCGAACTGGCCCGCTTCGGCCGCCTCCTGCTAGACGAGGGCCGCCACGAAGGCCGCCAGCTGGTCCCCGCCGAATACTGCGCACGAATCGCGACTGAAACCGTCCCGACTGTGAAGGACCCAACAGACGAAGGCTTCCGCCTCTCGGACAGTTACGGCCTCGGCGTCTGGTGCACTCCCAGGGAAAAAACGTACAAAATGGCAGGCCTCTACGGCCAGCTCTGCATAATCTCCCCGGATAAGGAAGCGGTGGTAACCGTAACCGCCCACGTGGAAGGGGGCGGCTCCCAGCGAACCTCTATAACAGCCCTAATAGACGAAGAGATCGTAGCCCGCCTATAAAGGCAAGCGTTCCTCGGATGAAAAGAATGGCGGCTCGCAGCCTATGGAGCGGCAGGGCCCCGGAGTGCTCCGTCCCTGCAGAGCGCGAATCACCGCGAGCTGGCGATGCTTGATCCGCTGCTAACGGGCATGCGGGAGCGCGAGACGTGCCAAATCGGGCGCAATGAGTGCCCGGCCTGCAGGCTGACTCGGCCGCCGCCTGCGCCCCTGACCTGCACATACTCGATTCAGGGGCTCAGGCCAGGACGGCGGATTGCGCAAATCTTGCCCGTCAGCCGGAACTCACCCAGGGCGACGAGAACGGCTGGCACCTAGTTGTCAGCAGTAAGAAAAGGCTGTCATTCCGGGACCTGCGGTCAGGACCGGCCGAGCGCCACGTTGGCCAGGCGCTGGCGGCGGGCCATGTTGTCGCGCGCGGTGAACTGGGGCATCACATAGCGGGCGAACAGCTCGAGCGAGCGGTTCCACTTGTCAGTGGTGACCCAGTCGCGCGCATTGATCAGCAAAGTGCCGAACCCGCCGGTCTGCTCCTCCAGCTCCCGGATCTGGCGAACGCAGTCTTCCGGGCTGCCGATGATCCAGGGAATCTCCTCCGCCATCCACTCAAAGGTCAGGTCGGCGTCGGGCATGTCCTCGCTCTTCTTCATGAGCCCGCCCAGGCCGAGGCCGAGGAGATATTCGTAGGAGCGGTGGACGCCAGCCCGGATCTCGCTCATCGCACTGTCGCGGCTGTCGGAGACGTAGACCTCGCGGCTGATCCGCCAGTCCTGCCGGGCCACGGCCGGGTCGAGCCCGGCCTCCGCAGCCGCTTCCGTGAGCGCCTTAGCGTGGCCGGCCAGGTCAGGGGCGTGCGGGTAGCCCAGATTATCGATCGGGGTGAAGTACACGCTGAGCGCTTTCCAGCCCTTGGCGCCGCACCGGGCATAGTTGTGTGTGCCGGTCAGTCCGGCGATCGCGAACGGCGGGACGTCCTGATAGGGCCCGACCTGAAGCTGGCGGTTCTCGTACTTCCAGTAGACGCCTTCGTAGCTGACTGGCTCCTCCGACGTGAGGAGCTGCCAGATGATCTCCAGCGCCTCGTTCGTCCGCGGGCTGGCCTCAGACCGGTCCAGCTGGAAAAGGGCCTGGTCCGTGGGCAGTCCGCCACCGCCGAAGCCATACTCGAGACGGCCGTGGGTGAGGTGGTCCAGGAAGGCGAGACGTTCCGCCACGAGGAAGGGATCCTGGTAGGGCAGGTTGATGACGCCCGTGCCCAACCGGATCCGGCTGGTGACTGCGGAGGCCTTCGCGATCATGAACTCGGGCACCGGCACGTTCTCGTACCCGCCGGTGTGGTGCTCGCCGATCCAGTACTCGTGGAAGCCGAGCTTCTCGGCCAGGACGATGTTGTCGATGTCCCGGTCGTAGGACAGCGTCCAGTTCTCGATGGGCGGATGTTCCGGCATGCTGAAAAAGCCGAAATGCATAGGTCGGGCCTCCTGAACGCGACGGGACATCACGCGCCGCCGTAACCGGCAGTCGATTGACGACAGACTGATACACTTCCGCGCCGATCGTCAACACCTGCCCGTAGCCGCGCACTGCGGGCAGCTGCGCTGGCCCTGCCTGCCTGCCTGGCGTCGCATGGAACGAGGTTTCACAACCTCCGCCCCTTCTACGTCTCAGGTGATCGCGGCGAACCTCAGCCCGGAGGTCATTCAGGCGCCGCCCGGCCACGCCACGGTTGGCGAGACGATGGATACCGTACGGGCGACGGGCCGCGGCTGGTCATGGTCCGGCGGCATCGTATGAACGCGAGGAGTTCAATAAGGATGCCTGAGCGATTCGCCGCGGCGCGGCACCAGACCGCTGGCCCGACTCGGCCGGACGGGCCGGAGCCAATCGCGGGAACAGGGGAGGTCCACGATGGGCACCATGATGGCGCTGCGGGCGCATGCTCGTGGCGGGCCAGAGCAGCTGGTCTACGAGCCGGCGCCGGAGCCGTCCGCCGGACCGGGCGAGGTTCTCATCGCCGTGAACGCCGCGGCGATCACCTTCGCGGAGCTGACCTGGGAGCTGGAGTGGACCACCAGGGACGGTCAGGACCGGACGCCGGTCATACCGTCCCATGAGCTGTCGGGCACCGTCGCGGGCCTCGGGGACGGCGTCGCCGGCCTGGCCGCGGGCGATGAGGTGATCGGCCTGGTCGACTTCGACCGGGATGGCGCGGCCGCCGAGTACGTGGTCATGCCCGCCGTCGGCCTGGCCGCCAAGCCGCCTTCGGTCTCTCTCGTCGCCGCGGCGACGCTGCCGCTCGCGGCGCTGACCGCCTGGCAGGCGCTGACGGACCACGCGGCCCTGCGCCCGGGCGAGCAGGTGCTGGTCCAGGGGGGCGCCGGCGGAGTCGGCTTGTTCGCCGTCCAGCTTGCGGGGATCCTGGGCGGCCACGTCACCGCCACCGGCCGCAGCACCGACGCGGGCTTCGTTCGTGAGCTCGGCGCGGAGCGCTTCATCAGCGCCGGGTCCGGGGAGTCCGGCCAGATCCCGGGCGGATTCGATGTTGTCATCGACACGGTCGGCGGTGCCGTGCTTGACGGTTCGTACGGCTTGCTGCGCGAGGGCGGCCGGCTGGTCACCCTGAGCGCGCCGCCGGACCAGGAACTGGCGGCCAGGCACAAGGTCCGGGCTATGTTCTTCGTCGTTGAGCCGGACGCCAGCGAGCTGGGCAGGCTGGCGGAGCTGGCCGGCACCGGAAGGCTGCGAGCGGTGATCAGCCAGACCTTCCCGCTGGCCGACGGACGGCAGGCCTTCGAAAGCAGCGCCGGGGCCCGCAGTCCCGGCAAGACGGTCCTGGTCGTTCGCTGATCTCCTGAGGGACGCGGCGCGCACGCGGCTTGTCCGGATCTCCACGTCGATCCGGACAGCGGCCGCTTGATCAGTCACCGCTCTGGCACCCGCGTCGCAGCGGGCGACGCGACAGGCCCGGCACCGCGGGGCCCGGATACGGCTAAGCGCTGCCGCGGAAACATGCGCCATGATGGAGGCGTGGAATTCGAGCCCTACCGGGGTGAGCTGGTGGCGTACTGCTACCGGATGCTGGGCTCGTTCCACGAGGCCGAGGACCTGGTCCAGGAGACGATGCTCCGGGCCTGGAAGGCCCGTGACCGGTATGACCGCAGCCGGGCTTCGGTGCGGACCTGGCTGTACCGGATCGCGACCAACGTGTGCCTGTCCGCGCTGGAGGGGCGGGCGCGCCGTCCGCTGCCGTCCGGGCTGGGCGCGCCGAGCAGCGATCCCGGGGCGCCGCTGACGCCGGCGCTCGACGTTCCCTGGCTCCAGCCGTTTCCTGACGCGAGGTTCGATCCGGGAGTCCGCGCGGACCTGCGCCTCGCGCTGGTGGCGGCGCTGCAGGTGCTGCCTCCCCGGCAGCGGGCCGTGCTCGTGCTCAGGGAAGTGCTGGAGTTCAGCGCCGCCGAGGTTGCCGGGCAGCTCGGCACGACGGTCGCCGCCGTCAACAGCGTCCTGCAGCGGGCCCGGGCTGCGCTCGCCGGGTCGGGCGATCTGGGCGAGGTCGCCGAGCCGGACGACCCGGGCGTCCGCGCGGTGATCGAGCAGTACATGAAAGCCTTCGAGGCCGCCGACGTCCCCGCCCTCGTCCGGCTTCTCACCGATGATGCGGTCATGGAGATGCCGCCGGTGCCGCTGTGGTACCAGGGCAGCCGCGACTACGGCCTGTTCATCCAGCGCGTCTTCCGGCTCCGCGGGACCGGCTGGCAGATGCGGCGCCTGACCGCCAACGGGCAGCCTGCGCTGGCCGCGTACGCGCCGGAGCCGTCCGGCGGACACCAGCTGCACACGCTGCAGGTATTCGCCGTCGTCGGCGGCCGGGTCGCCCGGAACGTCGTGTTCGCCGATCCGCGCGTTTTCGGTGCTTTCGACCTGCCCCGGCAGATCCCCCCGGACGAGTTTCGCCAGCCGCGATGAGTCAGGCCGGTGGCGGCGGTAGGTACCGGTGACCACCGACTGAAGGAGACTCATCGTGAGCGTGATCGTGATTCAGTTCATCACCCTGGACGGGGTCGTCTCGGACCCGGACGGGTCCGGAGGCACGCCTGCCGGCGGCTGGGCGTTCCGGCACGGGCCGGAGACCGTCGCCGGGGATAAGTTCCGGCTCGGCGAGACGCTGGACAACGGCGTGATGCTGCTGGGCCGCACGACCTGGCAGCTGTTCTCGAAACTCTGGCCGGGACGCGATAGCCCGTTCGCGGCACGGATGAACGCCGTCCCGAAGCTGGTCGCCACGGCCACCCTCGGCGACACCTCCGCCTGGGCGAACTCCCGCGTACTCGACGGCGACCTCGCGGACGCCGTCAGGCGCGAGCCACGCGACATCATCATCACCGGCAGCCTGAGCATCGTGCGCGCGCTGATGGCGCAGGACCTGATCGATGAGTACCGGCTGCTGACCTTCCCCACCATCCTCGGCACCGGCGAGCGGCTGTTCCCGGCCGGCGGCCCGCCCAGCTACCTGGAGAGCCTGTCCGCCGAGCAGGCGGGGGCGGCGGTCCTCACCCGGTACCGGCGGGCAGCGCGACGACGGCCCGGTTCCTCGCACTCTACGAGAGGCCGGCCGACCCGGCGGAGTTCGACCGGCACTACCGCGAGATCCACATTCCGCTCGCGCGCCGGCTGCCGGGCCTGCGCCGGTATGCGATCGGCAGGGACATCGCCGCCATCCGCGGCGGCGCGCCTTATTACCTCGTGGCTGAGCTGGACTGGGCCACGACGGACGAACTGCGCGCGGCGTTCGCCTCAGCCGCGGGCCGCGCCACCGCGGCCGACGCCGCCCGGCTCCAGGAGCTTGCCGAGGTCCGCAGCATGATCCTGACTATGGATGACCTGGCGATGCCGGGCGGCGCCGGAAGCGAACCGGCCGCGGGCTAGCCGGCCAGCGGCCGGCTCATGGTTCTCCAGGCGTCGATTCGAGCCGTTCTAGTCAGGACCGGAACGCGGCGTAGATGATCGCCGTCAGCCGGTCGATCATCTCGTCCTTGGGCAGGCGAACCTCCGCGCTCATGAGGTAGTTGATGCGCTCGAGCATCATCAGGCAGGCAACGGCCGTGAGCTCGGCGTGCTCGGTCAGCACGCCGTCACCGGACGGGCTGGTCCGGGCGGCCGTCATGCCCTGCGTCATGACTTCGGACAGGCGGAAGAACAGCTGCAGCCCGTCGCTGAAGACGCTCTCGCCCACGATCTCAGCCTGGCTGAGGAGCCGGATCACGGTGGCGTGCGCGGCGTAGGTATCGCAGAAGCTCTGCACCCACCGCCGCAGCGCCGCGCGGCCGGCATCGTTGCTGGTGACGACAGGGAACTCATCGGTGATGCTGGCCATGTCGACGAGCGCGTCGCGCAGCAAGGTCCGGAACAGGTCGTCCTTGTTGGCGAAGTACAGGTAAAAGGTGCCGTGCGAGGTCTTGGCCCTGCGGACGATGTCCTCGACCCGCGCGGCCTGGAAACCGGCCTCCTCGAACTCGACCAGCCCGGCCTGGAGGAGCCTGCGGACCGTCTCACGACCGTGGGCGCCAAGCTCGCGCTGCAGGGCAGGGACTCCGCCGTCCAGGGACGGCCGGATGCCTGGCGCTGAGCCGTGGCGGTCACGGTGACCGGGCGCGGATCTGGCGCCGGCCGCGATGGCACTTCCGCCTGCCCGGCCGTCACGTTTGTCGGACTCGCCTTCACCCCTGCCTGAACCCTCCGTGTCGTTGGTTGATTCCCTGCCGGAACGTGCTCCGTCCCGGTTACCTGGGGCTCAGTCAGCTGGGCCGCGATCAGCCGGGTGCTATCAGGATGACGGCCACCGGGCTGACTGCGCGATGCGCCGGGAACTGCGCCCGGCGCCGCCGGGCCGGGGTCCCGGCTCATGAACCGGATTCCCCGTTCATGTACGGAGACTAGTGGGTCGCGGGTCTTGCCTGCTACGCCGGGGGCGCTGCTGTAACCACAAGTTCACACTCGCGGCAGAGTCGGTCCTAAGTCGCAGAAGACGCAAAGCACGCTGAACTTCGCTAATTTTTCTTTTCTGCAGGTCATGTGCACTCCATCGGCGCCTCCGGCGAACAGAAAGCTGACATCTATATCAGGTGACGGTCGCGTCATTGTTTGCATCAAAATAGCGAAGCGTGCGCAAATAGAGATCATGACTCGCGACCCGGCTGGGACTGAGGCGACGCTTGCGCCTGCCCCGGCACCTGCCGAGCGGCCTGCTGACAGCCCCGGGGGCGGCATTCAGCTGGCTGGCCAGGGCGGCGCGATGGCGGAGAAGGCGGCAGCCGAGAACTTCCCGGTGGCCCTCAGGTTCCTGCCCCGCCGCTACCGCGATCATCTGATGGCCGTCTACGCCTACGCCAGCACGGTCGATGACATCGGCGATGAAGCCCCGCGCGATCAGCGGATGACCCTGCTGGCGGGCCTGGAGGAGGACCTGGGCCGGCTGTACGCCGGGACCGGGCACCCGGGCGGCCGCCGCAACCTCAGGCGGTGCCAGCGCAGGCGCTGCCGGCCAGCCGCGCGATCCGTCGGTCCGCGGCCTGGCCGGGGTGGTGACGGACTGCGGCATCCCGCCGCAGCCCTTTCTGGATCTGATCAGGGCCAATCAGCAGGACCAGGTCGTCACCCGGTACGAGACGTTCGACGAGCTGCTCGGCTACTGCACGCTGTCGGCCAACCCGGTCGGGCAGATCGTGCTGTACGTCTTCGGCTGCAGCACGCCCGAGCGAGCCCGGCTGTCCGACTCGGTCTGCAGTGGCCTGCAGATCGTCGAGCACCTGCAGGACGTCGCGGAGGACTTCCGGGCAGGACCGGGTCTACCTTCCGGCCGCGGACATGCGCCGCTTCGGCGTGACCGAGCGCGGATCTGGCCGCGGCAGTCGGCGTCAGCGCAGCTGCGTGAGCTGATCGCCTTCGAGGCGGGTCGCGCCGCCGAGCTGATCAGCTCGGGCGCACCGCTGATCGGGCAACTGCGGGGAGCGGCCAGAATCGCGGTGGCCGGATATCTGGCCGGGCGGCCGCGCGGCGCTCGCGGCTATCGCGGCCGCTGACCACGACGTGCTGGCGGCGACCCCAAGCCGGGCACGGGCAGGACGCTGCGCGAGCTTGCGTCCGCGCTGGTGCGGGGCCGGTGACGCGATGACTGTCAGCGCGCCTCAGACGGCGGACGTGGAGGCGGCCTACCGGCGATGCCAGGAGATCACGCGGCAGCAGGCCAAGAACTTCGCCTACGGCATCGCGCTTCTGCCCGGGCCCAAGCGCCGGGCGCTCTCGGCGGTCTACGCCTACGCCCGCCGCATCGATGACATCGGTGACGGGACCCTGCCGGTACCGGAGAAGCTGGCTGCCCTCGCGGCTGAGCGCGCGGCGGTAACCGCGCTCCACGAGGGAACCGCAGCCGACGCGGCGGCGACCGGCGACCCGGTGCTGATCGCGCTCAGGGACGCCGCTGACCGGTTCAGCGTCCCGCTGCCGGCCTTCGGCGAGCTTATCGATGGCTGCGAGGCAGACGTCCGTGGCGTGACCTACGCGACGTTCGGCGACCTCGAGTTCTACTGCCGGTGCGTGGCCGGGTCCATCGGCCGCCTGTCGCTCGGCGTCTTCGGCACCGGTGACCCGGTGGCAGCCTCCCCGCTTGCCGACGACCTCGGGGTCGCGCTCCAGCTGACGAACATCCTGCGTGACATCCGCGAGGACCTGGCCAACGGCCGGGTCTATCTGCCGGCCGAGGACCTGGAGAAGTTTGGCTGCGCGCTGACTCCGGCGGAGCCGGGGTCAGCGGCCGGCGGCACCATCGCCGGCCCGATGGACGAGCTGATCCGGTTCGAGGCGGACCGCGCACGGCGCTGGTACGCAACCGGGCTGCGGCTGCTGCCGATGCTGGACCGGCGCAGCGCCGCCTGCACCGGGGCGATGGCCGGAATCTACCGGCAGCTGCTCGAGCACATCTCGGCCCGGCCGCAGGACGCGCTCGAGGCCCGGATGTCGCTGCCGGGCCGGGAGAAGGCACTGATCGCCGTCACCGCGCTGGCCGGGCTCGGCCGCCCCGGCGCGGGCTCGCGTCCGCGAGGGAGGCGTTCGTGAGCCAGCGACGAGTAGTGGTCATCGGCGGCGGCCTGGCCGGCATCACGGCCGCGATCGGCCTGCGGCGACGCGGGCGTAGCCGTCACGCTGCTCGAGTCGCGGCCGCGGCTCGGCGGCGCCGCGTCCTCGTACGTCCGGGCGGGCATGACCATCGACAACGGCCAGCACGTCTTCCTGCGCTGCTGCTCCAGCTACGCCGGCCTGCTGGCGAGGCTGGGCGTCACCAGCGAGGTCGCGGTTCAGGAGCGGTTCGACGTGACCGTGCTGGCAGGCTCGGGCGGCCGGGCCAGGCTGCGGCGCAGCTCCCTGCCGGCCCCGCTGCACCTGGCCGGTGCTCTCGCGGGCTACCCGCTGCTGTCCCTGCGCGAGCGCGCCCGGGTGGGCCGCGCAGCCCTCGCGTTCAGGTTCGCCGATCCGGCCAGCCCGGAGCTGGACCGGCAGCGCCTCGGCGACTGGCTGGCCGCGCGGGGCCAGGACGAGCGCGCCCGCCGGCGGCTGTGGGATCTCTTCATCATCTCCGCCCTCAATATCGGGGGAGATGATGCCAGCGTGGCGCTGGCCGCCACGGTCATCAAGACGGCACTGCTCGGCCGCAAGGATGCCGCGGACATCGGCATGGCCAGGGTGCCGCTCGGGCAGCTGCACGCCGACGCGACCGCGGGCCTGCTGGACCGGCTCGGGGCTGAGGTACGCATGGGCGCCAGGGCCTCGGCTGTCGAGCGGCTGCCCGGCGGCGGCTTCAGGATCGCGCTGAGCCGCGCGGAGACGGCCGCGGGATCCGAGGAGGAGCCGTCAGGCCCGCCCGTGGCGCCGCCGGGCCCAGTGACCGAGGGCGGGACCGATGCCGGCGGGCTGTCGGTGTCCGCTGACGGCGTGGTGCTCGCAGTGCCGCCAGGGCAGGCGGCGAGGCTTGCGGTCAGCGCCGGCGCGCAGCAGGCGGCGCGTTTTGGCCAGATTGGCCACTCGCCGATCGTGAACGTTCATGTAATTTACGACCGTAAAGTGATGGATCTGCCATTCGCCGCGGCGGTGGAGTCGCCCGTTCAGTGGGTATTCGACAAGACCAGGCAATCGGGCCTTCAGGCCGGGCAGTACCTGGCGGTCTCGCTGTCCGCCGCGGACGAGTACGTGGACATGCCGACCGCGGCGCTGCGGCGGCTGTTCCTGCCCGCGCTTGAGCAGCTGTTCCCGGCGGCGGCCGGAGCGGGCATCACGGACTTTTTTGTTACCAGGGAGCGTCGGGCGACGTTCCGGCAGGACCCGGGTTCCGGGAGCCTGCGACCCGGTGCCGCGACCTCGGTGCCGGGACTTGTGCTGGCTGGTGCGTGGACAGACACCGGCTGGCCGGACACTATGGAGGGTGCCGTGCGAAGCGGACATAACGCTGCGCAGGAGCTCGCGCGGGAGCTGACGTCACTGCCGGCTCGCGGTTCTGCGGATCAGGATCCCGCGGGGCTAGCCGCTACCGGCCTGGACAACGCCTGGTCCGGTGCGTCATGACCGTGACCATGCCAGCCGGCGTGCAGACGGCCAGGGACCTGGTCGGGCCGGCGATCGCCGAGGCCGTGGACCGGCTGAGCCCGGCTGTGCGGACGGTAGCCGCCTATCACCTGGGGCTCGCTGACGCTGACGGCAAGCCCGCGGCTCCCGGCGGCAGCGCCGGGAAGGCGCTGCGCCCGGCCCTGGCCCTGCTGTCAGCCCGGTCCGCGGGCGCCAGCGCAGAGCGGGCAGCCCCGGCCGCGGTCGCGGTGGAGCTGGTCCACAACTTCTCCTTGCTGCACGACGACATCATGGACGGCGACACCGAGCGCCGCCACCGGCCGACCGCCTGGACGGTGTTCGGCGTCGGCCCGGCGATCCTGGCCGGGGACGCGCTGCTGGCACTGGCCCAGGACATCCTGCTGGAGACACCACCGTACGGCGTGTGGGCGGCCCGCTGCCTGTCCGCGGCGGTCCAGCGGCTGATCGCCGGCCAGGGCTCTGACCTCGCCTTCGAGCGCCGCGACGATGTCCAGGTCGAGGAGTGCCTGGAGATGGCGGGTGACAAGACCGCGGCGCTGATGGCCTGTGCCTGCAGCATCGGCGTGATCTACCTGGGCGCCCCGGCCAGCCTCGCCATGAGCCTGTCCGGCTTCGGCGCGCACGCCGGCCTGGCCTTCCAGCTCACCGATGACCTGCTCGGCATCTGGGGTGCGCCCGAGGTGACCGGCAAGCCGGTCGGCTCGGATCTGCGGGCCAGGAAGAAGTCGGTGCCCGTGGTGGCCGCGCTGACCAGCGGCACCGCCGAGGGCGCGGAGCTGCGGCACCTGCTGGCCAAGCCGGAGGCGCTGACCGAGGACGATGTCGCCCGCGCCACGGCCCTGGTCGAGGCGGCCGGCGGCAAGCAGCGGGTTGAGTCCATGGCGGACACGGAGCTGGCGTCGGCGCTCAGCTGCCTGGAGGCGGCGGAGATGCCCGAGGACGTTCGGGCCGAGTTCGCCACCATCGCCGAATTCATCACGGCGCGGCAATGGTGACCCAGAACGCGACCAAACCGGGACGCGAGGCCGCGCCGCGGTCCGCGGCTGCTCGCGGGCCGCGGACTGTCAGGGCAGCGCTGGACCGGGCTACCCGCCACCTGACCGGACTGCAGAATCCGGGCGGCTGGTGGCAGGGCGAGCTCGAGACCAACGTCACGATGGATGCCGAGGACCTGATGCTGCGCGAGTTCCTCGGCATCAGGACCGAGGAGGAGACGCAGGCGGCGGGCCGGTGGATCCGGTCCAGGCAGCGCTCGGACGGGACGTGGGCGAACTTTCACGGCGGCGACGCCGATCTGTCCACCACTGTCGAGGCGTACGTGGCCCTGCGCCTGGCGGGTGACGCGCCCGACGACGCGCACATGTCGCTGGCCGCCGCCTGGATCAGGGACGCGGGCGGGATCGCGAGGACGCGGGTCTTCACCCGCATCTGGCTGGCGCTGTTCGGCGAATGGCCATGGGACGAACTGCCCGTAATGCCGCCAGAGCTCATCTACCTGCCCCGATGGGTCCCGCTGAACGTTTACGACTGGGGCTGCTGGGCACGCCAGACCATCGTGCCGCTCACGGTCGTCTGCTCACTCCGGCCTGTGCGGCCGCTGTCGTTCGGACTCGAGGAACTCGACTCCGGCGGCGTGCGCGTGCCGAGGGCCGCGAACGGGCGGGCGACCGGAATCGGCCGTCCGCGCGCCACAGACGCCTGGGGCCGGATGTTCACCGGGCTGGACCGGGTGCTGCACGGATTCGAGCGGCACGCGTCGGCAGCTGCGGCCGGTCACGGCGGTCCGCACCGCGGCGTTCAGGCGGTGCGCCGAGTGGATCATCGCCCGGCAGGAGCGGGATGGCTGCTGGGGCGGCATCCAGCCGCCCTGGGTCTACTCACTGATGGCGCTGCACCTGCTCGGCTACGGCCTGCAGCATCCGATCATGCAGCGGGGCCTGGCCGGCCTGGACAGGTTCACGATCTGGGCGGACGGCCCGGACGGGAAGCAGCGGCGGCTCGAGGCCTGCCAGTCGCCTGTCTGGGACACCGTGCTGGCGATGGTCGCACTCGGCGATGCCGGACTGGCCGCCGATCATCCGGCGCTCCAGTCGGCGGCGCGCTGGATCCTTGATGAGGAGATCAGCGGCCCGGGCGACTGGCAGGTTCAGCGGCCCGGTCTTGCGCCGGCCGGGTGGGCCTTCGAGTTCGACAACGACGGCTACCCGGACATCGACGACACCGCCGAGGTGCTGCTTGCCCTCGGCCGGGTCGAGCAGCCCGACGAGGCGACCGCCCGACAGGCCGGCGCCGCCGCGGCGCGGGCACTGGACTGGCTGGTCGGCATGCAGTCCGCTGACGGCGGCTGGGGTGCATTCGACGCCGACAACACCTCTCAGCTGGTCACCAAGCTTCCGTTCTGTGACTTCGGGGCCGTTGTCGATCCGCCGTCAGCGGACGTTACCGCCCACACTGTGGAAGCGCTGGCCGCGGCCGGGCTCGGCGGAACCAGGGCCGTGCGCCGCGGGGTTGCGTGGCTGCTGCGGGCCCAGGAGGCGGACGGGTCATGGTTCGGCCGCTGGGGGGCGAACTACGTCTACGGGACCGGTGCCGTCGTTCCCGCCCTGATCGCGGCAGGCGTGCTGCCGGAGAAGCCCTGCATCAGGCGGGCTGTCAGCTGGCTGATCGAGCACCAGAACGCGGACGGCGGCTGGGGCGAGGACTTGCGGTCCTACGATGATCCGGGCTGGTCGGGTCGCGGCGAGTCGACGGCGTCGCAGACGGCCTGGGCGCTGCTGGCCCTGCTGGCTGCCGGCGGCGAGGAAGCGATGGCCAGCGCCGGCGCGCGGCGCGGCCTGGCTGGCGGCGACCCAGCGCCAGGACGGCAGCTGGGACGAGCCGCAGTTCACCGGCACCGGCTTCCCCGGCGACTTCTACATCAATTACCACCTGTACCGGCTCGTGTTCCCGGTGAGCGCGCTCGGCCGGTACCTGGACGCGGTCCAGCCGGACGGTGCCCGGTGAGCGAGCTGACCGTCTGCGCGCCGCTCGGTCTCGAGGCCAGGGCAGTGCGGCGCGGACTGCGCGAGGCTGGCGTCGGCGCGGAGCGTGTCCGGGTGGTGCGCACCGGCTACGGCCCGGCCCGCGCTGCCGCGGCAGCGGCCGGGATCGCCGGATCAGCGCCGGGCATGCTGGCGATCGCCGGGGTCGGAGGCGCCCTCACCGAGGACCTCAGGCCCGGTGACGTGGTCGTTGCCACTCGGGTGACCGACGGCACCACGGTGATCGAGTGCGCATCGGCTCCGCTGCTGGCGGGCGAACTCCGGCGCGCTGGCCTGAGGGTCAGGACCGGGCCGATCGTGACGGTCAGCCATCTGGTCCAGCCGGGCGAGCACGCGGCCCTGGCGGCGACCGGTGCCATCGCCGTGGACATGGAGTCGGCTCCGCTGCTGGCCGGCGCGGCGGGCAGCCCGGTCGCGGTGGTGCGGGCGATCTCCGACACGCCCGGCCACTCGGTGCTCAGCCCCCGGGTCGTGCCCGGCGGCATCGCCGCGCTGCGCGCGCTGCGGCAGGCAGCGCCGGCGCTGGCGCGCTGGGCCGCCGCGGTCGGCCCGCGCGAGGCGCTGCTGGCGAGCCCGCGGTCATTCTGCGCGGGCGTCGAGCGCGCGATCGAGATCGTCGAGCTGGCGCTAGAGCAGCACGGCGCCCCGGTCTACGTGCGCAAGCAGATCGTGCACAACGCCACCGTGGTCGCGGACCTGGAACAGGCCGGTGCAGTCTTCGTCGACGAGCTCAGCGAGGTGCCGGACGGCGCGAAGGTCGTGTTCTCCGCCCACGGGGTCTCGCCCGAAGTGCGGGCGGAAGCGGCCCGGCGCGGTCTCGAGGCCGTGGACGCCACCTGCCCGCTCGTGGCGAAGGTGCACGCCGAAGCCCGCCGGTTCGCCGCCGACGGCTACCTGGTCGCGCTGATCGGTCACTCCGGGCACGAGGAAGTGGAAGGCACGATGGGCGAGGCGCCGGCGTCGATGGCGCTGGTGGAAAGCGTGACGGACGTCGGCACGCTCCAGCCCGCCGATCCCGGCAAGGTCGCCTTCCTCATGCAGACCACGCTGGCCGCCGACGAGGCCAGCGGCATCGTCGACGCCATCACCGAGAGGTTCCCGGCCGCGACCGGGCCCGGAAGCGACGACATCTGCTACGCGACCACGAACCGGCAGCGCGCGGTTCGGGCTATCGCCGCCGAGTCGGACGTGGTGCTGGTTGCCGGATCGGCCAACTCGTCCAACTCGCAGCGACTGGTGGAGACGGCGCAGCGCGCCGGGACGAGGGCCTACCTCGTCGACGGGGCCGGCGATATCCAGCTTGAGTGGCTGGCCGGGACGACCGCGATCGGGATCGCTGCCGGTGCCTCGGCACCTCCGGCGATCGTCGGGCAGATCGTGGCCGCCCTGTCCGGGCTCGGCGAGGTGAAGACCAGGGACGTGGTCGTCGCCACCGAGTCCGTGCAGTTCGGGCTTCCCAAGGAGCTGAGGCAGCGGTCCGCTGGCTCAGCCGACAACTAGATAGCTTCCGGACACTACGGAAGTTCTGATGAGAGAGATGGTGCCATCGTGAGCATGCCGCTGCGCCAGAGCCTGCGGGTCGGGTCCTACCTGATGCGCCAGAAGCTCGGCCGCAAGGACAAGTTTCCGCTGCTCGTCGAGCTGGAGCCGCTGTTCGCCTGCAACCTGAAGTGCGCTGGCTGCGGCAAGATCCAGCAGCCGGCCAGCCTGCTGAAACAGCGCATGCCAGTCGAGCAGGCGCTCGCCGCGATCGAGGAATGCGGCGCGCCGATGGTGTCGATCGCGGGCGGCGAGCCGCTCATGCACCCGCAGATCGACGTTCTGGTCGACGAGCTGATCAAGCGGAAGAAGTTCGTGTTCCTG
This sequence comes from uncultured Actinomycetota bacterium, assembly GCA_963818995.1. Classification (GTDB taxonomy): domain Bacteria; phylum Actinomycetota; class Actinomycetes; order Streptosporangiales; family Streptosporangiaceae; genus JAJYUU01. Next base: position 31,820 of record CAWFUM010000023.1, read on the forward strand.
TGCACGAACGCGCTGCTGATCCCGAAGAAGCTGGACAAGTTCAAGCCGTCGCCGTACTTCGCCTGGGTGGTCCACATCGACGGGCTCAAGGAGCGGCACGACGAGTCGGTGTGCAAGGAAGGTGTCTTCGACGACGCGGTCGCCGCGATCAGGGAATGCCAGCGCCGCGGCTTCCGGGTGAACACGAACACGACGTTCTTCAACACGGACACGCCGCAGACGATCATCGACGTCCTCAGCTTCCTCAACGACGATCTCAAGATCGACGGGATGCAGATCTCGCCGGCCTACGCCTACGAGAAGGCGCCGGACCAGGATCACTTCCTGGGCGTGACCGAGACACGGGAGCTGTTCCGCAAGGCCTTCGACGGCAACCGGAAGAAGTGGCGGCTTAACCACACGCCGCTGTTCCTGGACTTCCTTGAGGGCAAGAAGGACTACGCCTGCACGGCCTGGGGCATCCCGTCTTACTCGCTGCTCGGCTGGCAGAAGCCCTGCTACCTGATGTCCGACGGCTACGTCGAGACCTACAAGGAGCTCATCGAGACCACGGACTGGGACTCCTACGGGCGCGGCAAGGACCCGCGGTGCTCGAACTGCATGGCGCACTGCGGCTATGAGCCGTCGGCCGTGCTGGCCACTACGTCCTCGCTGCGAGAGTCGATCCGGGCGATCCGCGGCACCTAGCCGGGAGGCACGGAAAGGCCTGCGCTGGCCGGCTGACGGCCGCAGAATCTCGCTGGCGACGAGGCTGCGGCCGCCGGTACCATCGCCTGGTGGCCGAGCGCATCCTCATCTACGGGGTGACCGGATCGGGCAAGACCACCCTGGCGCGCCTGCTCGCCGAGCGGACCGGGCTGCCCCGGCACGCGGTCGACGACCTGACCTGGGAACCGGGCTGGGTTGCGGTGACGGCCGAGGAACAGGGCCGCCGGCTTGCGGCCATCTGCGCAGGGGAGCAGTGGATCCTGGACGCCGCCTACAGCACCTGGCGGGACCTGGTGCTGGAGCGCGCCGAGCTGATCGTCGGGCTCGACTACCCGCGCTGGCGGTCCCTGGCCCGGCTGATCCGCCGGACCCTGATGCGCAGCCTGGACCGGCGGCCCATCTGCAACGGCAATACTGAGTCGTTCCGTCAGGCGTTCTCGCGCGACTCGATCGTCGCCTGGCACTTCAGGTCCTTCGCCCGCACGCGCGGCCAGATACGACAGTGGGCGGCCGATCCGCCAGTGCCCGAGGTCGTCAGGCTGACCTCACCTGGCGCAGCCCGCCGCTGGCTGGCCAGCGGCGCGCCCGGCGGCCCCGGCACTGCCGCCGGCGGCGAGCTCTGAGTCCGCCCGCGCGTCACCGGTCGCGACGACGGTTACTGCGCCGGGCTGCCGGGTGCGGACCTGATCGCCAGCTGCACGACCGGAGGAGAGCCCGGTGCCCAGCGTCTCGGCCCGCCCGGAACTGGCGTTAACCGCGACAATCCGGCCGCCGGCGGTGGCGGCGAACAGCCACCGGCTGTCGGGTGACCAGACCATCGACTGCGCGAGCGGAAGCGAGCGCAGCGGCACGGTCAGCCCCCGGTCTGTGCCCGTACGCAGACTGATGAGGTGCAGAGTTACCGCGCCGCTCCGGCTGGCTTCCGGGACGGCGGCGGTCGTGCCGTCAGGCGAGGTGACCCCTACCGGGGGCCAGGTGGAGTAGAAGTAGCCGGGCACAGCCGGCCCGGGCAGAAGCCGCGAGCGGCTCCGGTCGAGGCGTCGGTGACCTCGTTGCGGCAATGCCGGTACTTGCGAAGTGGCAGGTGACCAGGAGCCAGTCCGCCGGGCCGACCGCGGCGACCATTCCGGCCACCGGCCTGTCCCAGCCCGGGCCGGCGTCGTAGGTGCCGGCGTAGTTGCCGCTCGCCAGCATGACGCCGCCGCGACCGTCGGAGACGGCCGTCGCGGGTATCTGCGCTCCGCCGGGCTGGAAGCGGATGACCGGGCCGAGCTTGCGGCCCGTCAGCGCGACAAGCGACAGCGCCGGCCGGGCCGGAGGCCCGGACAGGACCCAGGCTGACTGCTGGCCCGGTCCGGGGACGACCGGGCCGCCGCCGGACAGCGGCCCGGTGAGCAGGCGGGCTTCCTCGTGGTCGGGCACGACGTAGCCGGGCACCTCGTCGAACGGCCGGATGACCGCTTCGTGCGCGCCAACCAGGAACGACACCTCGGGATTGCCGGATGCCAGCGTCGGCACGAAGGTCTGGGTGAATCGGCCCAGGGCGAGCTGGATGCGGATGAGCTCAGATCCGCTGCGGGCAAACAGGTCCCAGCCTGCCGTCACGCCGAGCAGCGGATGGCCGGCCACGTCGACCATGATCGGCGGCGGCGGAGGCACGACGCGAGCCGGACGCGCCGGGGTTCCGGTGCCGGCGCGCACCGCGAGCACGACAGCGGCCGCGATCACGAGCCCGCCCAGCAACAGGCGCGACAGCCAGCGGCCGTGCGCTGACCGGTCAGTGCCGAACTGCACGATCTCGCCGTGACCGTCCGGCGCCGCGCCACGGTCGGGTCCTGCTGCCACAGTTCATCTTGCCCCCGTCCGGCGGCGCCGCGCCAGGAGAGCGCCGCCACCCTGGGCAGCGCGGCGCCGGTGTGCTAGAGTCTGAGCAATTGCTCAAACTAATTGGTCAGATCGCGAGGCGGCCGGATGGCGAAGGCAGGCCCCAGGGCGCGCGGGCGGGACGGCCGCCCGGCGCGCGCAGTCCGTGCAGGTCCGAGATGCACTGGTGGCCGCTGCCATTGACGCCCTGCGCGAGACCGGGTTCGCCGGCGCCAGCGCCCGCGAAATCGCGGGCCGGGCCGGATACAGCCAGGCGCTGGTGTTCTACCACTTCGGCTCGGTGAACGACCTGCTCCTCGCGGCCCTGGACGAGGTCAGTGCCCGCCGGATGGACGACTACCGCGGGCTGCTTGAGGACGCCACGTCGGTCGCGGCGCTGGCCGAGTCGGCGCGGTCGATCTTCAGCCGCGACCTCGATTCCGGTCACGTCCGGGTTCTGGTGGAGATGATGACCGGCGCTCAGTCTGTGCCGGGCCTGGGGGAGCAGGTCGCCGAGAGGCTGCGGCCCTGGCGTGAGCTGGCCGAGGACGCTATGCGCCGCGCGCTCGGCCGGTCGGCAGCGGCCCGCCTGCTCCCGCCGGCCGAGGCTGCGCACGCGCTCGTCGCCGGGTTCTTCGGCCTGGAACTGCTGGCCAGCCTCGACGGCGACCGGGCGGCAGCGTTCGCGATCTTCGACCGGATGCAGTCACTGGCCCGGATGCTCGACGTCCTGGGCTCGCTCCGGCTGCCGGCCAGCGGCCGCAGAGCTGCCCGGCCGTCCGGGCGCGCGGCAGGCGGGGCCAGCCGGAACGGGCGCGGCCCGGCGCCGCCGCGAGAAGGAGAGATATGACGCAGCTTGACGTGGTCACGGGCGCGTTCAGCTATTCGGGTGCCGCGATCGCCGGGGATCTGCTCCGCCGCGGGCATCAGGTCCGGACGCTCACAGGGCACCCCGGCCGCGCTCCGGCCGGCACCCCGGTCGAGGTCCGGCCGCTGGACTTCGCCGATGAGCAGGGGCTGGCGGCGTCGCTGGCAGGCGCGCACACCCTGTACAACACGTACTGGGTCAGGTTCGCTCACGGCACGGTCAGTCACGAGCTCGCGGTCGCGAACAGCCGGGCGCTGTTCGCGGCGGCAGCGGCCGCCGGAGTTCAGCGCATCGTGCACGTCTCGATCACTCACCCGAGCCCGGACGCGCCCGAGCCCTACTTCCGCGGCAAGGCCGAGGTCGAGCAGGCGCTGGCAGCGAGCGGTGTCCCGTCGCACGCCATCGCACGGCCGGCGGTGCTCTTCGGCGGCGACGGCGTCCTGCTCAACAACATCGCGTGGCTGCTGCGCCGGCTGCCGGTCTTCGCCATCGGCGGCCGGGGCGAGTACCGGCTGCGCCCGATTCACGTCGATGACCTGGCCGGGCTGTGCACCCGCCTCGGCGCGCAGACGGAGACCGTGACCGTCGACGCCGTCGGGCCTGAGTCGCTGACTTTCCGCCAGCTTGTGGACACCATCCGGGCCGCTGTCGGCAGCCGGTCAGTGCTGGTGCCGGTGCCCGGGCAGCTGATACCGCTGCTGGCCCGCGGTCTGAACGTCGCGTTGCGGGACACCCTGCTGACGGCCGACGAGTACGCCTCGATGGCGGCGGGCCGGGCTGACTCGGCCGCGCCGGCAACGGGCACCACAGTTCTCACCGCGTGGATCGCTGCCCACGGCGACACGCTCGGGCGCCGCTACGCCAATGAGCTCGACCGCCATTTCCGGCCGGCCTAGACCAGCCGCCGCTAGACCAGCCAGCCCAGACCCAGCCAGACCAGCCAGACCGCCTGCGCGAACTGGCTACTGGTGGTACCCGGCGAGGAAGGAACCGAGGCGGCCGATCGCGTCGTCCAGCACCGGCACGCTCGGCCAGGAACACGATGCGCAGATGATCGGTGGTCGGCAGGTTGAAGCCGCTGCCGTGCGACAGCAGCACGTGCTGCTGCTCCAGCAAGTCGATCATCATCTGCTCGTCGTTCCTGATCGGGTAGACCTCCGGATCCAGGCGCGGGAACAGGTACAGCGCCCCGGCAGGCTTGTAGCAGGTCACGCCCGGTATCGCGGTGATCTTCTCCCACGCGTGATCGCGCTGGTCACGCAGCCGCCCGCCGGGTTCGAGCAGGTGAGTGATGTCGATCCGGCCGCCGAGCGCCGGCTCGATCGCGTGCTGGGCGGGAACGTTGGGGCACAGGCGCATGTTCGCCAGCAGTTCGAGCCCGTCGAGGTAGTCGGCGGCGTGGTCGCGAGGTCCGGAGACCACCAGCCAGCCCGACCGGAAGCCGGCCAGCCGGTAGGTCTTCGACAGTCCGCCGAGCGTGAGTACCAGCAGATCAGGAGCCAGCGCCGCCGCCGAGTGGTGCTCGGCGCCGTCGTAGATGATCTGGTCGTAGATCTCGTCGGTGAGCACGAGCAGCCCGTGCTGCCGGGCCAGGTCGAGCAGGCCGAGCATGGTCTCGCGCGAGTAGACCGCGCCGGTCGGGTTGTTCGGGTTGATGATCACCAGCGCCTTGGTGCGCTCGGTGATGCGGCTGGCCACGTGCTCAAGGTCCGGGTTCCAGTCGTTGCGCTCATCGCACCGGTAATGCACCGCGTAGCCGCCGCACAGGTTGATCGCGCCGGTCCACAGCGGGTAGTCGGGACTCGGCACCAGTACTTCGTCACCGGTGTCGAGCAGCGCCTGCAAGGACATGACGATGAGCTCAGAGACCCCGTTGCCCAGGTAGACGTCGTCGGGCGTGATACCGCTGACCCCGCGCCGGTCGAAGAACTGCGCGACCGCCTGCCGGGCGGGCTCGATGCCGCGGGCGTCGCTGTAGCCCTGCGAATCCTGGATGTGCTTGACCACGTCATTGAGCACGTCGTCGGGGGCATCCAGGCCGAACGGGGCCGGATTGCCGAGGTTGAGCTTGATGATCTCGTGTCCGGCAGCCTCGAGCTGGCGAGCTCGCCGAAGGACCGGCCCGCGTATGTCGTACCTGACGTTGCTGAGCCTGCTTGCCTGAGCAACTTGCACTTTACGATCCCTCCACTCCGCCTAGCCGTCGGACTGCCGTCCGTCGCCTGCAAAAACACGCGTCCCTGGTCGTCGGCTCAGCTCGCCGGCGCCAGGGGCGCGCATACTGTCTGACGAAACACTACCGTGGTATGACGTGGGTCACGCGCGCAGCCGGCCTTATGACCTGGCCTTTACCGGGCGGACAGGACGTCGGCGATCTTCGCGGCCGCGGCCGGCGGGTCGCTGGCGTCGTGCAGCAACTCGCCCCACGACCAGCGGTAATACCAGTGCAGCGCGCCAGAATCGTCAGTGCCGGGAACGCAGTCGATGCTCTCGGCGAGCATCGAGGCGCCCGGCATGAAGACGTGCAGGGCCGCCGGATAGGACGTCTTCACCGTGGCGTGAAATCCCTCGGTGTCCAGCGCCGTGGCGAGCCGGTGCAGGTGATAACTGCGCGCGTGGTCTCGGGCACCGGGCTGCATGTCACCTGCTTTGCGGGGTCGGCACATTGTGGCCGCCGACCGGAGGGTGTTGTCAAGCCCGGCGCTGCGTGGCACCGGGCCTGACCGTCGGCCTGAGCGCTAGCGGGCGCCGCCGCCGTAGCCGGGATAGTAGCCGTCCTGGCCGTAGCCGCGGTCCGGCGTCCCGTGCCCGCGCTGGTCGTAATTCGCTGGCGGATAGCCCGCTGCCCGTAGCCCGGCTGGCCGTAGCCGCCGTGCTGGCCGTTCCTGAAGGCCGGGTCGGGGTAGCCGGCACCGCGGTCGGCGGCCGGATAGCCGTTACGGCCCGGCGTTCCGCCGCTGGCCGGGCCGTCGGACTGGCCGTTGCCGCGGCCGGACCCGTTCACCGGAGCCGGCAGGTAGCCGGCGGCCGCCGGGCCGTCGGCCGGCGTGTTCGCGTACCAGTCGGTCCCGGCAACGGCCTGCCGCCCGGCCGCCCGGCCGCGGTCATAGGCGGCGGCGTCGAGCGGGGAGACCGGCGATTCCGGGTAGCCGGGCTGCGGGCTGCTGACGTAGCTCCCGTAGGGGTTGGCTGCTGGCGACAGACCCGACGGCGACAGCGGCGACGGTACCTCGGGGGCGCTCGCCGCCGGCAGCGACGGGTAGCCGCCTGGCGCGCTCGCCGGGCGGTCCTGATGCGGCGGGAGCTGTCGTGCGGGGTCGCCGTAGCCGGCGCGGCCCGGCACCGGGGAAGGACCCGACGCCTGCGAACCGGAGGACCGGCGGCCACGGTAAGAACGGCTGTCCGAGGTATTGATAGCCGGGAACGAGGGGCTTGTCAGCGGGTCATCATCGAGCGGAACCGGCAGCCGGGCGTGCCCGCCTGACGGTGATATCTGCGCGGCCGGAGCCTGCGGAAGCGGAGCCGTGGGGAGAGCGGGAGCTGGGCTGGGGGAGAGGAGACGGTGGCAGCTGGACGCGGCCGGACGATGTCCGCTCGCGGGGCGCTGCCCGCCTGCGGACCGCGGCAGGCCGGCTGGCGGCAGGCCCGCGGAAGGGCCGGACCGCTGCGCCGAAGGCGGCTGGTCAGCGAGCCGGGCCAGCGCCGCGAGGTTCTCGTCCGCTGGTTCCGCGCCGTAGCGGCCGCCAGAGCGCGCCGCGCGCACGTCAAACTGCTCGGTCAGGTCGGTTGGCCGGTTCGCTGCGGCGGACCCGCTCCGGGACGGCCGGACCCTGGCGGCCCCGTTCGCAGAGTCGCGGCGGGCTGCCGCGGGCTCGCCGGCCTGGCGGTTCCGCGGCCGGCTCCAGGCGACGGCGGCCGGGCCGGGCCGGGCCACTGCCGGCAGCTGCCGCAGCCGGGGTGAAGGGCTTATCGGACGCGACCTCGGCCCAGTAGTCCACATCGGAGAGTGCGTCCCAGGAGTCGGAATCGGCTGCCCGCGGCGCCGCGGCCGGCCGGCGGCCGGCGGAGGGACGAGGAGCGCTGGCGGTGCCCTGGCGGTCCGGGTGGCCGTCAGCGCCGCGGCTGTCAGGACTGCGCCGCTCAGCGCTGCGCCGCTCGGCGCTGCGGTTGTCCGGACGGTGGCTGTCAGGACGGTGGCTGTCAGGACGGTGGCTATCCGGGCGGTGGCTGTCTGAGCCCGGGCCGCGCTGAGGATCGCGGCCGCCGGGGCTCCGGCTGTCAGCAGCGCCGGCCCTGACCAACTTCGGCTGGCTGTCGTGCTGACGGAAACCAGCGCCTTGTCCGTCCACCGGGAGGCCGCGCTCGGCGCCCGCCCAGTCCTCGCGGCCGGAGCCGACCCGGCGCGACCGGCCGCCGGGTGCCGCGGCGGTCAGCTCCGGGATCTCGTCGTCGGCGGGCTCGGCCGGGTGCCGCCGCGAGCGGCGCGGCTCATCCGGCATGTCATCGAAGGTGTCGGAGTCATCTGCGCGCAGGAAATGCAAGGCAGCGACAGCAATTATCACGATCAGCACGACCACAGCCACGAGGACTTCCAAGATCGTAGTGATCATCACACCATCCCACTGACGTGGCCTCGGGGCGGCGCTGGCCAGACTCGCGCGGCCATCAGTACGCGAGCCTTCCCCCGGTTGTGCAAGCACCCTCGTTGTAACGCAACGGCTTAATCCCGCCTGAACAGCGATTGTGTCGGACGCTATACGCCTTGTCACGCAATTCGGAAACTTTACGCGCGTGTGTCGGCTATTCGCTAACAAACAATTACGGAGCGCAGCCACCGGCGACGCCCTTGACCGGCGTGCCGCCCCCGCTTACGGCTGGCGCGCCAGCGCGAGCCCTGACTATCCGCCGGGCGTCTGACTCGCCGAGCGGCCGGGGGACAGTTGCGGCCCGCGGGGCTTGCCGGGGTAAGCGTGCGCGGTGAGCGTCCCCCGGGCGAGGACATGCTGGGCGATGACGGTCCAGGCCTGGAGCAGCTCCGGGTGCGTCGGCAGCTTCGATCCGAAGAACGTGTTCAGCGCGTACACCGTGAACCGGTAGTTGTGCGGTCCGCCCTTCGGACACGGGGGCGTGTAGCTGTAGGTGCCGGCGCTGTTGTAGGCCTCCCGCGCGTGCGGTGGCAGCACGCCGGACTGGAGGTCGGTCGTGTTGGGGCTGATGTCGAACACGATCCAGTACACCTTGGGCGAGATGGGCGCGGCCGAGTCGTCGACAACCAGGGCGTACGACTTGGTGGTGCTCGGCGGGGCACCGGACCAGAAGATCGGCGGGCTCACGCCGCCTCGGCAGGCGAAGGTGGCCGGGATCGCGCCGTTCGTGAACTCCGGACTGGTCACCGACATGGTCAGCGGGGCGTCGGCGCTCAGTGGCTGGGGCTTGCCCAGCAGCCCGCAGCCGCCGAGCAGAAATGTGCAGCACAGCGCGACCGTCAGTGACGCGGTCACTGACCGGCTACGGCCGCCTCTTGCGCCCCGGCGCACGCTGCTCACCCTTGTCCCCGAGTCCGGATTCCCCGTGCTCGTACGGGGTGCCTGGCATCCTACGCCGCTGATCATGACTGTCCGGCGAGCCTGGAGTTGCCCGTACGGGACCTGCTGCCGCGGGCAGCCTTAGTCCTGCTGCCGCGACGTCCCGAACATGATCTCGTCCCAGGACGGTACCGACGCGCGCCGGGCCCGGCCGCTGGCCAACTTCTTCGCCCGCGGCGGAGCGTCGGGCGCGTCGCCCCCGCCACCGCGGCTGCGGCCGGCGCCGGGGGAACGGCCTGGTCCTGGCTGTCCGGGCCCGGTCCGTCCTGCTCAGACCGGGCACCGGGAACAGCCGGGCCGGGGACAGGTCCGGCGGCCGGCCCGGCAGTCTGGGCCGGAACGACGGCCGGGACCGGCGTGGCGTCTGCGACCCGGGCAGGCCCGGAGCGCATCGGTGCCTGCGCCGGCAGGCCCGCGACGGTCCTGATCGCGGCCGGGATCGACGAACCCTCCGTGCTGCCGCGAACCGATCGGCGTGACCGTCGCGGTCGCGGCCGGCCGCTCGGGGAACGAGATCGCGGCCCACTCCTCCTGCGGCAGGCAGAGCCTGACGGCCTGGTCGTCATCGGGAATGACGTGCCGGCGCCGCGGGTCGTAGATCCACTCGGCCACCACGGCCCGGCCGCCGACAGCGAACTGGAGCTGGATCTGCCAGTTGCCGTCCGGCCGCTTGCGCGAATCCCACTCGGTGCTGTCGGCGTGCGCGCCCGCTGCGCTGAGCCGCTCACTGACGATGTCGCCGAGCCGCACGCCAGGACCCGAGTCGCTGCGGCCCCGGATGGTCGCGCGCTGCGCCTCCTGAGCGCGGTACTGCCGCTCGGCAAGGACCGGGCCCTCGAACCGGCGCACCCGGTCCGGCGGGATGCCCGCGGCGTCCGCGATCTCATCTGCCGTCTCGCCAGCCCGGATTCGGTCCTGGATCTCCTTGGGTCGCAACGGATTCTCCACTTCGATCTCGTACTGGGCGAGCCGGGAGAACTGCCCCTTGGCTACTGTCCTCAGCCGCTCGTCGATGGGCAGCAGAAAACGGCCGCTCCGTCCGGGGACCGCGAGGATGGCGTAGCTGCCGTCTTCGCTCACCGCGGCGAGGCGCAGTTCCTGCATCGATGTCCCTCCTGCGGCTGCCCGGCCGCGCAGAGGCGGGGCGCGGAACTGCCCTTAGACGAGTCTGCCGGCATTACGCCTGACAGGCCAGCACCTCGCCCGGCATGTCCGGAGACTATCCGGGTTAGGCCCTGATGCCGGGTCGCGGCGCAACCGCTGTCCAGCCCCCGGACCAGCACTGACGGCAGGGTATTCACGATACGGCGCGGCGGCCTCGCGCCTGCCGATAATCGCTCGGCTGACCCGGCGCTGGCCACTTATCTCCGCGCTTGTGTCTGTCCCTGCGCCGACTGCCGCCAGGCCCGACTGCGCCCCCGGAGGCGCTCGCCCGCCCGCCCGGCCGGCGATCCGTCAGGTAAACTCTGTCACAGAAATGTTCTCTTACAGAAGCTTCCTGACCGAGACGCCGCGTCCGGCCGCGGTCAGGTCCAGTCCGCGGGCGCCCTGGCTCGCCGTCGGGGTGGTCTGCTTCGGCGCCTTCATGGGCCAGCTCGACGCGAGCATCGTGACGCTCACGTTCAAGCCGATGGAGCGGGAGTTCGGCGCGCCGCTCGCGGCCGTCCAGTGGGTGTCGCTCGCCTACCTGCTGGTCCTGGTCGCCCTGGTGACGCCGGCTGGCCGCCTGGCCGACGGCGTCGGGCGCAAGCTCATCTACACCTACGGCTTCGTCGTGTTCACGGTCGGGTCGCTGGCCTGCGGATTCGCCCCCTCCCTTGGCGTTCTCGTCGGCTGCCGCCTGCTCCAGGCTGCCGGGGCGGCGATGCTGCAGGCCAACAGCGTGGCACTGGTCACGACCAGCGTGCCGCCGCACCGGATGCGGCTCGCGCTGAGCGTCCAGGCGGCAGCGCAGTCGGTCGGCCTGGGCCTCGGGCCGACGCTCGGCGGCCTGCTGACGGAAACTGTCGGCTGGCGCGCGGTGTACTGGATCAACGTGCCGGTCGGCATCGCCGCCGTGATCGCCGGCCGCTACCTGCTGCCGCGGACCCGCCAGCTCAGCCGCACCGACTCGTTCGACTGGCTCGGCGCCGCGCTGCTCGGAGTAGCGACGACGGCGCTGCTGGTCGCGCTGTCGGTGGTCGGCGGCCTGCCCGTACCTGGCTGGCTCGCGGTCGTCATGGCCGTGATCGCGGCGGCCGCCACGGTGGCGTTCGCGGCGCGGCAGCGCCGCGCGCGCTTCCCGCTGATCCCGCCGCCGCTGCTCCGGTCCGCCCGGCTGGCGCTGGGCCTGGCCGGCGCGTTTCTTGGCTACCTGGTGCTGTTCGGCCCGCTCGTGCTGGTACCGCAACTTCTGGATGATCACGGGAACGCGCTGCGCACCGGCCTGATCCTGTCCGCCCTGCCAGTCGGATTCGGGGTCGCCGCACTGACCGCTGAGCAGGTCTTCCCGGCCGCGATGCCGAACCGCACCAGGGGCAGCATCGGCGCCGCCGTCAGCGCGGCGGCGCTGGCTATGCTCGCTTTCATGGCCGGATCGACGGCGGGAATCGTGGCGCTGCTCGGGCTCGCCGGCCTCGGCCTGGGCGTGTTCGTTCCCGCCAATAACGCCGTCATCATGCGCAGCGGCGCCGCTAGTTCCGCGGCCGTACTCGGCGGGCTGGTCAACATGGCCCGCGGAATCGGAACCACCTTCGGCATCGCGCTCGTCACACTGGCGCTGCATCTGTCCGGCTCCGGTCACTCCCGTGGAACGCTGGCCTTCGTCATCCTGGCCGCCGCGGCCGGGTGCGCTGCCGCGATCGCGACCACGATCAGGCCGCTCGGCCTGCCGGACCCCGGCAGCCGCGGACCGGCAGCCGAGCCGAGAGCAGTCCGGTGCCTTCGGCTGACCGGCCGCGCGCGCAGTCGGGCCGGGGGGAGACAGGCCCCGTTTCCGGACGGGCGGAGCGGCCGCGCGCGCGGGCGGACCGGGGAGTGCCAGGCCCCGTTTCCGGCATGACCAGCACGGACCGCGGCATCCTTGCGGCGCAGGGCTCCGACCCGGCCGGGCTGGCGGTGGCCGACGCGGTGTCGAGGCTGCGCCGCGCGATGCGCAGGGCCGGCCGTGCTCTCGGCCCCGGCGGCTCGCTGCCCGGCGGCCTGTCGGTCGCTCAGCTGGAGTTCCTGTCCTGTCTCGCCGAGAACCCCGCGGCCAGGCCCGGTCAGGTCGCCCGGCTGCTTCGGCTGGCGCCGAGCTCGGTCGCCACGCTGGTCAACGGCATGCTGAGGGCGGGCCTGGTGGTGCGCTCGGGCGGCACCGCCGACCGGCGCACCGCCGCTCTCGGACTGACTGCAGCCGGGCAGTCCGTCGTGGCCGACTGGCAGGCGGTGAACGCGCGGATTCTCGCCGCGGCGCTGACGTCTCTTTCCGCCGCCACCAGGCGAAGCATCGAGTCCTCGCTGCCGGCCTTGCGCGAGCTGACCGGGGCGGTCGATGCGCTGGCCGACGACGGGCTGCACGACGGTGCGCCGGGCAGCGGCGGCCCTGGCCCCGGCTGACCCGACGTGGGTCAGCAGGTGCCGCTGGGACGCCTGCTGCCGACGTCGGGACAGATGGCTCTGATATGCCGCCAAAGGTCCCGGAGCCAGCCGGCCAGCGGCCCGGGTCCGGGCGCTGGCCAGTAGGATCGCTGGACATGCGAGTCGATGCGATCTACGGGGCGATCGGCCGGTTCGGCGTCCGCTTTCGCTGGCTGGTGGTGCTGATCTGGATCGCCGGGGCGATCGCGGCGGCAACGCAGCTTCCGTCACTGGCCAGCGTCACCCAGGGCAACAACCAGAAGTTCCTGCCGGCGAATGCGCCCAAGTTCCCAGGCTGCCGATCTGGCCAAGCCGTTCGGCACGGCGAACAGGCAGCCGATCCCGGTCGTCGTAGCCACGACCGGCGGCTCACTCACCAGCGCGGACAGCGCGACGATCAGCTCTCTGCAGGCCCGGCTGGCCAAGTCGCGGGCATCACCAAGGTCATCGACGAGGGTCGGTCCGGCGACGGCCAGGCCGTCGAGCTGGTGGCGCTGGCCAACGTCGCCGGCAGCGGGAATCCCAACTACGCCAAGGACCTTGTCGATGCGCTCCGCGCGCAGATCGCGGCCGCCGGGCTGCCGGCCAGCCTGCACGCGCACCTGGCCGGCGACCTGGCGATCCAGGTCGACCAGCAGAAGGCATCGGGTAACACCGGCAACAAGGTGCAGAGCCTGTCGGTGCTGTTCGTGATCGTGCTGCTCGTGCTGATCTTCCGCTCCTTCACGCTCGCTGTCACCACGGTGCTGCCCGCCGCGATCTCGGTCTCGATCGCGGGACCGCTGGTCGCCGAGGCGGCCAAGCACGGCCTGCAGGTCTCGCCGATCGCGCAGCTGCTGCTGATCGTGCTGGTCATCGGCGCGGGTACGGACTACGGGCTGTTCCTGGTCTTCCGGGTCAGGGAGGAACTGCGGGTCGGCGGGCACGACACCAGCGGCGACAACTTCCCCGGCCGGGCCAGGGCAGGCGGCAGCGCGCTGGCTGACCTGGCGCATCCCCGGCAGGACGCGCGCGACGCCATCGTCAGGGCGGTCACCAGGGTGGGGGAGTCGATCAGCGCGTCCGCCGCCACCGTCATCGCCGCGACGCTGACCCTGCTGCTCGCGAGCTTCTCCTTCTACTCCGACCTGGCCTGGCCGTTCGTCATCGCCGTCTGCGTCATCCTGGCCGCCGGCCTGCACGCTGCTGCCCGCGCTGCTGTCCATCCGGCTGTCGCTGCTGGCGGTCAAGCGCACGCTTTTCCGGGCCTGGTTCGGCCGTCCCAAGCTGCTGCCGTGGAGCATTCAGGGCAGCGGCAACGCCGGGGTCTGGGGCCGGGTCGCCGGGCGGATCGTGCAGCACCCGGGCCCGACGCTGCTGGCGGGCGTGGTGTTCTTCGGCGGGCTCGCCTTCGGCGTGCTCGGCTACGCGGCGGGCGGTTTCGGCGGGAACACCGCGCCTCCGGCGGGCAGCGACTCGGCCGCGGGGACGGCGCTGCTGGCCAGGCACTTCCCGCAGGCCTCGGCGAACCCGACGTCGCTGATCTTCAAGTACTCGACACCGGTGTGCAAGAACCCGGCCCCGCTGGCTCAGGCGACCAGCGAGCTGCGGGCAAGCGGCAAGTTCACCCAGGTCACCGGCCCTCTCAACCCGGTGGGCGGCATCACCCTGACGCCCGCTCAGTTCGCCGGGCTGTGCGGCGCACTCGGCCCGGCCAGCAAGCTGCCGGCGACGCCGCCGGCCGCGGCGCTCGACCATGGCCGGATCCCGGCGCAGGCGTATCAGCTGTACCGGGTCACCGCGAACTACGTCAGCCCCGATGGCCGGACGGTGCAGTTCCTCACCGGGCTGAAGGCCGGGCGACCCCGGCAGCACCCCGGCCCTGAACGCAGTCCCGTCGATCCGGGCGGTGGCCACCAGCGTGCAGAAGTCCACCGGCGCGGTCGCCTCCGGCGTGGCCGGAGTGGCGCCCGCGCTGCATGACATCAGCAGCATCTCGGTCAGCGACCTCAAGCGCATCATCCCGATCGCCATCATCGCGATCGGGATCCTGCTGGCCCTGGTCCTGCGCAGCCTGGTCGCGCCGCTGTACCTGATCGCCTCCGTCGGCGTGTCGTACCTGGCCGCGCTCGGCCTGTCGGTCCTGATCTTCATCAAGATCGGCGGCAGCGGCGGCCTGGTGTTCTTCATGCCGTTCCTGATGTTCATCTTCCTGCTCGCGCTCGGCGAGGATTACAACATCCTGGTCATGACCAGGATCAGGGAGGAAGCGCACAGGCTGCCGCTGCGGCAGGCGGTCGCCCGGGCAATCGAGGCGACCGGGACGACCGTCACCTCAGCCGGGCTGGTGCTAGCCGGCTCGTTCATCGTGCTGACCATCGCGGCCGGCAGCGGATCGGGCGCAAGCCAGATCCGGGACATCGGCCTCGGCCTGGCGCTGGGCATCCTCATGGACACCTTCCTGGTGCGCACGCTGCTGGTGCCCTCGACAGTCGTGCTGCTCGGCCGGTGGAACTGGTGGCCGTCCAAGATGGCCGTGGACGAGCCGGGCGAGCTTCCGGTTGAGTCCCCTGGTCCGGCGCCGGCCGTCTCCGGCGAGCCGAAATAGCGGCGGATCCGCCGCGCCCGCGGCCGGACACGGTGGCGGCTGTCCTGCTGACCGGGCAGGCAGCGGACCTGACCGAGCTCGCCCGCAGCGGGCTGAGCGCAGCCGAGCAGGCACGGGCCGCATCCTTGGACGACCCCGCCGGCCGGCGCGACTACCAGGCTGCGCACCTGCTGGTGCGGCAGGTCGCGGCACGCGTGCTTGCCGTGGCCCCGGACGAGGTGACGGTGCTCCAGGTCTGCGAGCGGTGCGGCGGACCGCATGGCCGGCCGTTCGTCGGCGGTCATCCGGAGTTGCAGGTCAGCCTGTCTCACACCGGGGGCGCGGTGATCGCGGCCGCGTCGGCCGGGCCGGTCGGGGCCGACATCGAGAGCCTGCGCCGGCCGCGGTTCGATCTGTCCCTGCTGGAACGGGAGCTGACCCCGGCCGAGCTGGCCGCGATCGGACGGTCAGCGGATCAGCACGCCGCGGTCCTGCGGCACTGGACGCGGAAGGAAGCGCTGGCTAAGGCGGGCGGCCGCCCGGCCGGCCGGGCGGGCGAGATCGGCCCCGGCTCTGTCGGCCTCGGCTCTGTCGGCCTCGGCTCTGTCGGCCTCGGCTCTGTCGACCTCGGCTATCTGGAGATGTCCGGGTCGCACGATCGGGCGCCGGCCCGGGCCTGGCTCGGGCCGGCCTGGCCGCGCCTGCTGATTCTGGATCGCGTGGATAAGGTCAGCGGGATCGCGTTCGCGGTCGTCTCGGACCGGCCGGTGCTGCTGTGCGCCGCGTCCGGCGCGCTCGCCGCAGCAGCCGCAGGCTGACCGGGACGCGGCCGGCCGGATCTGGCAGCATGGTCGGCGACGGATTGAGGAGCTGCGCGCATGACGGCGGTTTTCGAGTACCAGGTCGCCGTGCGATGGCGTGACACCGATGCGCTTGGCCACGTCAATAACGCGGTCTTCCTGACCTATCTGGAAGAGGGCAGGGACGCCTTCTACCGCGAGACCATCGGCGACCCGATTTACGTGGTCGTCCGCCTTGAAGTCGATCTCATGGCCGAGGTCCGGCATGACGACCGCTCCGTGACCGTCCGCATCGCCGTGGAACGGACCGGCACGACCAGCCTCACGACCCGCGAGGAAGTTCGGACGTCGGCGGGCCAGACGGCAGCGCGGGCGCGAGTCGTCACTGTCCGCTGGGATGCCGAGGGCCGGAAGGCAGTTCCGTTCAGCGAGTTTCACCGCGCCCGCCTGGCGGAGCTGGCCGGCGGCAGTTAGCGCGCGCTCAGCAGGACGCCGACCATCACGGCGCTGGCGCTGGAGCGGTTCTGCCAGTCGTGCGGAACGCCCGGCTGCTGGACGACGGAGTCCCCCGGCTGCAGGACGATCTCGCGGTCGCCGACGACCAGGGTCACCTCGCCGCGCAGGATAGTGACGTAATCCAGCGTGTCGGTCGCGTGCGCCCCCTGGAACTCCGCATGCGGGTCAGCGTCCTCGCCGCCGTCCTGGCTGGTCTCGGCCGGGGCGATCTCGACGACGCGGAAGCAGGCTCCGCCCGGCGGCGGCTCCAGCGCCCACTCCCGGAGGGACGTGTCGGCCGTGCCCGCGCTCAGCGGCCCGCGATCAGAGACCCACAGCTCGGAGGTCGTGTAGCGGCCTGCATGAATGACGGTGGCAGGTTCGCCACTGGTGATGATCGCAGGCTTGCCGTCGGCGGTGAAGCCAGTCACAACTCGGTTCATCGGGACTCCAGACTGGGGGCGGACCTAACGGGCCCCTCCAGTGTGGCCGGCCGGTAGCGAGCGGGGGCAGCCAGCCCGAGCCGTCGCTGCTCGATGCTCAGGCACCGGTTCTCCACGTACAGCAGCCCGGCCCGGGCGGCGATCGCCCGGGCCTCGGCCGACGCGATGCCCAGCTGCAGCCACAGTGCCGTGGCGCCCGCGGCCACCGCCTGGCGCGCGATGTCAGCCGCCTCTGCTGCCGGGCGGAATACGTCGACCAGCCCGACCTGCTCAGGCACATCGCGAAGCGCAGGGTAGGCCGGCTCGCCGAGGATCTGGCCGCCGTGCGGGTTCACCGGGATGATGCGCCAGCCGCAGCGCTGCATACGGGCCGGGACCGAGTGCGCCGCCTTGCCCGCGCTGGCGCTGGCGCCGACCACGGTGATGGTGTCGTAACCGGTCAGTATCTGCTCGACGATGGTGTCCGTGTCGCTTACCGGGTCACGGTAGCTGGTCACGCCCGGCGTCGTTTCCGGGCGGCCAGCACGATCTGGGTCGCCAGGTGGCTGCTCACCCCGAGCTTGGCCGCGATCTCGTCCGGCCGCAGGCCCTGCTCGTTGTAGAGCAGAGCCAGCCGCTCCTGCGACGGCGTCCAGGGCAGGCGCTGTGGTGTTGCGCCCGTGGTGTTGCGGCCCGTGGTGTTGCGGCCCGAGATCTCGCCGCCTTCGGGTTCGGTCCCGCCTGCTGCGCCTGGCGCTCAGCAGCCCGACCCGCCGGTGACGTATGCGCCGGTGACGCAGTCGCCGGATCGGTACCTGGCCCGCCCGGGGTCCGGGCGGGCGGCCCCGTCGGCCCGAACGTGCCACGGCGCTGATCACGGTATTTGCCGCTGGCCAGGTCTTCGCGGGCCTGGTCGTCGAGAATGAGGAATTCCTCGGCGGCCTTATTCATCCCGATCGCCACCATGGACAAGCCCCTGACGTTCTTCGCCTGGCAATCGGGCGCCATGCAGTAATTGTATTTTCGTGCTCTATCCGGATGTAGCTCGCTACCGCACGTAATGCACCGTGCCATAAACCGTCTTTCGCGTGGAGATACCCGTACAGCTATAAAACACCGGGACCGCTGTCGGTGTTCCGCACGGACAGGACACCGGGCAGCGTGCTGGTCCCGGTGCCAGCCTCGCGCGGAGTAATGACCACCTCGGCGTCCGCCAGCCGCCGCAGCACGCGGCTCTCCCGGTCGTACGACAACGGGTAGAACAGCAGCTGATCGAGCGGAAACCAGAGCCCGATCCAGACCAGTACCCAGCCGAGCTGATCGGCGATGACGTGGACGAGCCCGTCCTGCGGCTGGATGGTGCTTGAGGCCACGGTGAACACCAGGCCCAGCAGGCAGATGGGCACGCCGATCCGCAGCGCGCTGATGCCGCCGAAGCGCTGGGCCCTGGCCTCGCCGTGGTTATAGCGAAGCCGGTGCTCGCAGTACCGGCGCAGCGTGCGGGCGAGCCGCGCGGGCAGATCGTCGTCGATCTCCTCCGCCGGCAGCGAGATGTCCAGCTGAACTGGGCGGAACGACTGGCGGCCACGCAGCTCGCTGAGGCAGATATCGACGCCGGTCAGGAAATTCCGGTATTCGGAGAAAAGATCTGTCTGCGGCAGCTCAAACATCTCCTGCGGATGCATGAGCGACAGGTTAATGACCTGGTAACCGTTGTCGGCGTTCGCTGCGGCTGCCCTCCGTCCCATGAGCAGCCACATTAAGGCCCGCCATCCGGGTTCTCCTACCGGGGGGCTGCTGACCGCGACCGTTGCCTGCGGCCGGCCGCCGCACACCGGGGCAGCGGCGATGGCCGGCTGAACCTGACTGGGGCTCTTATCCGTGCTTAGGCAGCTAAAGCGGCCGCAAAGTTACTGACCGGTAGTGAGCTGGGTCTCATTACGAAACCAACTCGCGTAACCCTGCGTCGAAGTTTCTGTTACTCACCGTGACCGATGTGCGGCCCCCCGAAGGAATTCGCCCGGCACGGTGCCCCGACAGGAAGGACGCCCCCATGCCTCGCGCTGCCCGAATTACCGGTGCTCTGCGCAGTCACGGTACCGCCCTGGCTCTGGCCGGCGCTGCCGCTGCTGTAGTAATGAGCGCCGCCGGCACTGCTGACGCAGCAACCACGACCCCCCATCCCGCAACTGCCACCAGGCCGGACACCTTCAGCCTGGGAACGAGCGCTGCGACCCTGACCGGCTCCGGCGCCGGCGTCACGCTGACTGGTGCCGTCCCGGCGCAGGTCAGTCCCGCGCACCAGACGCCAGCGGCGTCGCCGGTTCCGGCCCGCCCGGCGCCTGCGGCAGCGGCCCGGTGGCAAAGCCGGCCCCGGCGCACGCCTCGGCTCCGCATGCCGTCCCGGTACGGCGGCCGGTTCAGCTGGCCGCAAGGCGTCACCACACGACCCACCAGGCTCGCCCTGAGCACGCCGCGGCCCCGGCCCGGCCCTACGAGATCTACGACTCGGTGACCCCGGCCTCGATCCCGCCGCACGAGCAGGTCGCTGTCTATGCGACCGGCAGTTACGCGGCGTCGCCGTCCTCGGTCGCCCGTGACCGGCACGTGCTGTGGATCGACACGCAGGGCAGCGACCCCCGGGCATCGGCGCTGGATGTCGAGCCCGGTGACGCAACTCCCACCGATGCCGCCAGCTGGGCACGGGCGAAGCTGTCTGCGGACCCGAACTCGCCGGCCATCATCTACACGATGCGCTCGGAGTGGTCCGCCGCCCGCGCCGCGATCGCGACGCTGCCCGCGCACATGCGCTCGGAGGTCCGCTGGTGGATCGCGGACCCGACGGGACGACCGCATATCGTGCCTGGTGCCAACGCCACGCAGTGGTACTGGGGAAAGAATTACGACATCTCCAGCGCCAACCCCGGCTTCTGACGGCCGGCGCTGCCCCGCCTCTCCCCCCGGAGGCGGGGCAGCCTGCTGTCCGGCGGCGGCCTGCTGGCTGCGCCGAGCGGGCGCGGGCGCGCGGGCGATGGCTGCTAGCTGGCGAGCAGGATGTCGCTTGCCGGCTCCGGGTCACCGAGAGTAGTCGCGCCGGTCCCGCGCCGGATGAACTCACGGCCAGGCGGCCAGACGGCAGCGTGCTGATCCCCGGTGGCATCGTCGTACTGCATGAAGCTGACCTGCCCGATGTCGACTCCGAACAGGTGGAAGCGGCCAGGCTCAGGCTTCCATCCCAGGGCCTCGGCCACGCCGGCTGCGTACCGGCGCTGGACATCGCGGTCCTGCTCGTCCCAGACCGTGCCGCGGATCTTGATCTCACCCTCGCCGCCATCGCGGTTAGTGATGATGCCGTGCACGAGAACGCGCGGATCACGGAGCAGATCAGCGGCCTTGGCCGAACCCCACAGCATGGACAGCCACAGCACTCCTGACATCAGGAACGGCTCGACCGGGCTGATCCGCGGGCTGCCGTCGCGGCGGATCGTCCCGACGAGCACCACTCCTTTATCCAGGGTGCGCTGCTGCGCGAGCCGGGCCAGCCGGGGTTGGGCTGCTGCCAGCTGCGACCAGTTCACTGGCTCTCCTTTCGGTAGCGGTCAGGTCGTGCGTCCGGCCGCACCGGCCTGGTCAAGTTTCGCGAGCATGCGCCCGAGGTGGTCGCGGCGCGCGGGGTCGTGTTGTCCGGCACTGACATAGCCCTAGCCTCGCAGCCGGTGCCGACAGTCCCGGCCGGCCCGGCGGTCGCCCGGCGCCGGCGACCGCGGTCAGGCTGGCACCAGGTATGAGCTCAGGTGGGCGTCCAGCGCGCGCAGGCCGGCCTGGTCTGCGGGCACCGCGCGGAAGCCGACGTATCCGTCCGGCCGGATCAGAACCGCCGCCGGACCGCCGGCCGGGGTGAGGTCGACCAGGCCGCTCCAGCGGTCACGCAGCCGGCTGACGACACCGTCGTCAGCGTCAGGCGGAAGCAGCAGGTGGTGGGCTGTGCCGGGAAGCCCGGCCCGGCCCGGATAGCGGTCGCCGGGACCTGGTGCAGAGCCCGGACCAGGCGCGCTGCCAGCCGCGACGTGCTGGCCCGCGAGGGGGCTGCCCGCGTAGCTGACGTCGAGCATCGATCGGGCGCGCAGCAGCGCCTGCGCCTCCGCCTGACTCAGCCGGGCGGATCTGGCGCCCGTCCGGGCCCACTCCACCGCGCCGTGCGCGAGCTGGTGCAGCCGGTCGGAGGTCTCCAGCACGTGCCTGGCCGCTGACTCCCGCTCGGTGGCGAAGCTGGCGAGCAGGGCAGGCCGGGCCCGGCCCCGCAGCTCAAGTGCCAGCTTCCAGGCAAGGTTGTGCGCATCGTGCAGGCCGGAGTTGAGCCCCTCGCCGCCGAACGGGCTGGACAGGTGGCCGGCGTCGCCCAGCAGGAACCGGTGCTGATCCGCCAGCAGCGAGCTCAGCCGCCGGTGCATCCGGAACGTGGCCGCCCAGCCGACATCCGTGAGCGCGAGCACGCCCGGGGCCCGGCGCTCAAGCGCGCGGCCGATGGCGCCGGCCGGGGTCTCCTGCTCCAGCTCCCGCGCCTCGGCGTCGTCGAGATCGCCGATGAACGTGATCGAGCGGCCGTCAGGAAGCGGCGCCAGCAGCACGTAACCGGCGGCGCTGGCAATCAGCGCGGACCCGTCCCGCCGGACGTTGCCCTCGACCCGGACGTCGGCAGCGAGCGCCGTTCCCGGATAGGTCGAGCCCGGTGAGGTCGCGGCCCATGGACTCGCGGGTCAGGCTGCGGGCGCCGCCCGCTCCGATGACCCAGCCGGCCTCGACGGTCTCAGCGGTGCCGTCCGGATGCCTGAGCGTCACGCGCACTGCGCGCGGCACCGTCCTCGAGCGCGACCACCTCGGTGCCGCGCTCGACGGCGCCGCCGAGCGCGGACAGGCGGTTCGCCAGGATCTGCTCGGTCCGCCACTGGGGCAGGCTGCACTGGAACTCCCACGCGCAGCCTGCGCCGGCGAAGTCCGTCTCGGCGACCGGCCGCAGCGCTGCGTCCAGGACCCGAGCGAATCGCAGCGGCACCGAGGACAGCAGCACCTGCCGCAGGACGCCCGCCTGCGCGAGAATCTCCAGCGTTCCCGGCTGGAGTGCCGTCGCCCGCGCCTCGCGCGGCGGCTCCGGCTCGCGCTCAACTACCCTGGCCTGCACCCCGTGTCGCGCCAGCTCCGCGGCGGCGAGCAAGCCGGACGGACCCGCGCCCACGACAAGCACGGGAACGCTCGTGACGTCGCTGACCCCCATCAGCACCCCCCGGCCCATCACCTTACGGGTGCCAGGGGCAGGGCCGGCGACTGCGCGCCCGGTGCCGCCGCAGCGACGAGTTCCCGGCGTCGCTAGCGGATCAGGATGATCAGCAGCGCGGCGAAGCCGGAGATGGCCGAGCCCGGCTGCCCCGAGGCTCGCGGTCTTGTCCGGCCTGTCTGACCACAATGTGCGCCGCAGGGCAGGCCAGGCGCTGACCCGGACCAGCATGCTCAGGCGCTGCCACTTGTGACGGTAATGGGTGCATCCGATCAGCAGCCCGCGCGAGTCGCTGCGGCACGGCGTCCCGGTGATCGTCGCGGCCCGGCACCGCACCGGGAACTGGAACAGGAAGTAGCCGACGGCGCCGGCGGACAGCAGCAGCGCCAGCACGGCGACCACAGTGGAGGCGAGCGCGCCCGCGATCAGGGCGATCCAGGCCAGGACGGCAGCGGACAGGGCGGCAAAGCCCCAGAACCTGCCTAACCAGTACATCACCATAACCGGAAGGTAACTCCGCTCTGCCGCTCTGTCGAGAGCTCTATGGCGGCACTCGATTGTATGTTTGAATTTTGTCGTGGCGCAGAGAAGACCTGAGATCTGGTCCAGCATTCCGGCCGAGTGCCGGCTCCATCATCCCTGGCGGCCGGGAACGGTCAGCATGAGCTGGGAGCCATGCGAGTGCGCAGCCGCGCGGAATGCCCGCGGCGGTCACATCAGGGTCGCCTGCGGTGACCCTGGCTGCACCGAGGTCTGGCTCGCGCCACTGCACCGGCCGATTGGCATTATCGGCCACCACCGGCCGGGCTACCGTTAGGGCGCTCCGATTCAGGCAGCCGACGCGGCGGTGGTCGCCGCGAAGTCAGCAGCAGCCCCGCCGCCCGCGACGTGCGGGCGGCGGGACTGCCGTGGTTGTGGTCCTGCCGGGTTAGTGAGCCGCGGCGAACTGCTCGCTCTCGGTCGAGCCGGCCAGCGCGGTGGTGGAGGAATCCGGGTTGATGGCCTGCGTGACCTGGTCGAAGTAGCCGGTGCCGACCTCGCGCTGGTGGCGTGTCGCTGAGTAGCCGTCAGCCTCGGCCGCGAACTCGGCGTCCTGCAGCTCCACGTACGCCGACATGCCGCGCTCGGCGTAGCCGCGGGCGAGCGTGAACATCGACTCGTTCAGCGCGTGGAAGCCGGCCAGCGTGATGAACTGGAACTTGTAGCCCATCGCGCCGAGCTCGCGCTGGAACTTCGCGATGGTGCCGGCATCCAGGTGCGCCCGCCAGTTAAACGACGGCGAGCAGTTGTAGGCCAGCATCTGGTCCGGGTAGACGTCCTTGATGGCCTCGGCGAACTGGCGGGCGATCGCCAGGTCAGGCGTCGAGGTTTCCATCCACAGCAGCTCGGAATGCGGCGCGTAGGCGAGACCGCGGGCGATGCAGGACTCGATGCCGTTGCGCACCCGGTAGAAGCCCTCGGCGGTGCGCTCGCCGGTGACGAAGCGCGCGTCCCGCTCATCGACGTCGGTAGTGATCAGCGTCGCGGCCTGGGCGTCGGTGCGGGCCACGATGAGGCTCGGCACGCCGCAGACGTCGGCGGCGAGGCGGGCGGCGTTCAGCGTCTTGATGTGCTGGCCAGTCGGAATCAGCACCTTGCCGCCGAGGTGGCCGCACTTCTTCTCGGAGGCAAGCTGGTCCTCCCAGTGGACGCCCGCGGCGCCGGCCGCGATCATCGACTTCATCAGCTCAAAGGCGTTCAGCACGCCGCCGAAGCCAGCCTCGGCGTCCGCGACGATCGGCGCCATCCAGTGCGGCGCGCTCTCGTTCCGCGACTCGGCCCAGGTGATCTGGTCGGCGCGCAGCAGCGCGTTGTTGATCCGGCGGACGACGGCCGGGACGGAGTTGGCCGGGTACAGGCTCTGGTCCGGGTAGGTCTGCCCGGCGAGGTTCGCGTCGGCAGCGACCTGCCAGCCGGACAGGTAAATGGCCTTGAGGCCGGCCTTGACCTGCTGCACTGCCTGGTTGCCGGTCATCGCGCCGAGCGCGTTGACGTAGCCGTCCTCCTGCAGCAGTGACCACAGCCGCTCGGCGCCGAGGCGGGCCAGGGTCTGCTCTTCCTGGACCGAGCCGCGCAGCCTGATCACGTCGGCGGCACTGTAGGTGCGCTCAATGCCAGCCCAGCGGGGATCTGTCGCCCAGTCATGGTGCAACGCATCCGCCTGGCTTTCAATCTTGCCGGCCACCGGGTGGCCGTTGGCGTGGGCAGTGCCGTGTGCTGCGGTGCCGTTCAGCGTGCCCTCGAGGCGACGGTTGCTCATGGCTGTCCTCCTGTTAGTCGTCCCCGGGTGATGTAACGGTGATGTAAACAAGCGTGGCCGGAGCGGTACGCCATGACCAGGGTCCAAGGTTCTGAAACTCGGCTAGTCTTGCGTTACAGTGAAGAAGTGCCGATATTCACAGCAGAAGAATCACGATCCTTGCCGGATACCGGGCTTGATCTCGGCTTGTTCGGTCAGCGGCTGCGGCACATCCGGCGCGCCCGCGGCCTGACGCTGGCCGAGCTCGGCGAGCGGGTGGGCCGCGCGCCGTCGGCACTGTCCCTGCTGGAGAACGGCCGTCGTGAGCCCAAGCTGTCGCTCATCGAGGCCCTCGCGGCGGCGCTGTCGGTGCCGGCCGACGACCTCATGCGCAAACAGCCGCCGAGCCGCCGGGCCCAGCTGGAGATCGCCCTGGCGGAAGCGCAGCGCGATCCGGCGGTGGCTGACCTGGAGCTGCCGCCACTGCGGGTGGGCGCCAGGGTGCCGAACGACGTACTCGAGCACATGCTGGCATTGCATGCGGAGGTGCGTCGTCAGCGGGCCAGGCCGGCCGCCACGCCCGAGGAGGCCCGGTCGGCGAACGCGGACCTGCGGCAGATGATGGGCGAGCGAGGCAATTACTTCGCCGAGATCGAGGCGGCCGCGGCCAAGGCCCTCGCTCCGGTCGGCTACTCCGGCGGCGCGCTGTCGCAGGGCATGCTGCTGTCGGTCGTCAGCCATCACGGCTTCGGCGTCCGGTACGTACAGGACCTGCCCAGGTCGGCGAGATCGGTAACCGACTTGCGCAACCGGCGGATCTATCTCAAGCAGGAACCGCTCGGCATGCACACGCCGCGCGCGGTTCTGCTGCAGACGCTCGGCCACTTCGTGCTCGGTCACTCCGCCCCGGCCGACTTCGGCGAGTTCCTGCGGCAGCGGGTCGAGGCGAACTACTTCGCCGCGGCGGTGCTCGTGCCCGAGCAGGCGGCCGCGAAGTTCCTGTACGAAGCCAAGCAGGCCCGCGACCTGTCGGTCGAAGACCTGCGGGACGTGTTCTCGGTCTCCTACGAAATGGCTGCGCACCGGATCACCAACCTGGCCACGCACCACCTGGACATCCCGTGCCACTTCGTCAAGAACGACGAGGGCGGCATCATTTACAAGGCCTACGAGAACGACGGGGTGGTCTTCCCGGCCGATCCGTCCGGGGCGATCGAGGGCCAGCGGATGTGCCGGCAGTGGTCGGGCCGCCAGGTGTTCACGGCCGCTGACCGGTTCAGCCCTTACTACCAGTACTCCGACACGCCCTCCGGCACGTACTGGTGCCAGGCACTGATCGATTCAGGACGGGAACGGGGCTTTGCCATCACCCTCGGGGCCCCGTACGAGCACAGCCGGTGGTTCCGCGGCCGGGATACCACGATCAGGATGCGGTCGGCGTGCCCCGATCCGGCGTGCTGCCAGCGGCCGCCCGCTGCGCTCACCGCGCGCTGGGAAGGCAAGGCCTGGCCCTCCGCCCGGGCGCACTCGCACGTGCTGCTGGCACTGCCCTCGGGCAGCTTCCCCGGCGTGGACGAGACCGACGTCTTCGAGTTCCTTGACCGGCACGCGCAGGCCTGACCCGCACGCGGCCAGCCGCCGGGGTGCGGCCCTGGCCGGCGCCCTAGCCGAACTGCGGCGCCCGCTTCTCCCGCAGCGAGGCCAGGCCCTCCTTGATGTCCTCGCCCATGAACGTGAGCATCTCGTAGGCGGCCGACTGATCAAAGATCGGTCCGGCATTCCGCACCCAGCCGTTGAGCGCCCGCTTAGTCAGGCGCACGGCGAGCTGCGGACCGGAGGCGAGCTGGCCGGCCACCCGCATGGCCTCCGGCACGACCTCGTCCCCCGGCAGCGATTTGGACACCAGCCCGATGCGCTCGGCCTCCTCGCCGGTGACCATCTCGCCGGTCAGCAGGTAGTACTTCGCCTTCGCCAGGCCGCACAGCAGCGGCCAGATGATGGCGGCGTGATCACCGGCGGCGACACCGAGCCGCACGTGCCCGTCGCCGAGCCGCGCGTCGGCCGCGCAGATGCTGATGTCGGCCAGCAGCGCCACGACGAGGCCCGCGCCGACCGCGACGCCGTTGATGGCCGAGACGATCGGCTTCTCGCAGTTCGTCATGTTGTAGACGAGGTCGCTCATCTCCCTGAGCATGTGCGTGACCAGGTCGTAGTTGCCGATCTGCCGCTCGACCATGCCGAGATCGCCGCCGGCCGAGAACGCCCGGCCGGCTCCGGTGACCACGGCCACCCGCGTCTCGTCGTCCTGGCTCAGGTCGGCCCAGATGCTGGCCAGTTCCGCGTGCATGCCCTCGTGGGCCGCGTTGAGCACGTCCGGCCGGTTCAGCGTGATGAGCATGACGCCGCCGGGCTGGCGCTCGAGCTTCAGATGCTGGTAGCTGGCAAGGTCCATGCGAGTCTGCGTCCTTTCATGACCCGGGGGCGGGACCTGGTCATCATGGCAGCATCGGGTCGATGGCGGGAGCGGCGGCTGTGGCCAGGGCCGGTTCGGCGCGCGTGCTACGCTAGCAAATATGTATGCGCATGCATCTAGAGAGATCCGATGACGGAGCCGCCGGAGCGGACCCCGCAGGGCGAGGCGCTGGTCAGGGAGCTGCGGTGGGTGCACGACCTGATCCGCCGGGACCTGGACACCGTCCGCGCGCTGGCGGCCAGTCTCCGCGACGGGCTGCCGGGCGCTGACGCCGCGGAGGCGGTCAGATCCCTGGAGGTCAGCGGCCCGCTGTGGCAGCTCAAGGTGAACTGCCTGCAGTACTGCCGCTTCGTGCACGCGCACCACCACCACGAGTCTCTGCTGCTGTTTCCGCGGCTGCGCCAGGCCAGCCCGGCGCTCGGCCCGGTCGTCGACAAGCTTGAAGCCGATCACGCCGCCGTGTCCGACCTGCTCGACGACGTGTCCGCTGCCGCTTCGGAGCTGGCCGCGGAGGAAGCGCAGGCCACCAGGGCGCGGCTGATCGGCTCGCTCGCTGACCTGTCGGCGGTCCTGCTCGGGCATCTGGACTACGAAGAAGAGCAGATCTCCGGAACGCTGCGGACCTGGACCAGCTGGGGATTCTGGTGACCGCGGACGGCCGGGCGGCAGATCCCGCTGCTGCGCCGCCAACTGGCGACGGGCACGAGGAATACGGCTGCGCCCGGGCCTGGGCGGCACTGACCGCGGCGCACGCCCGCGTCTCGGGGCTGCTGGCTGATGCGCTGGCGCGCGGGTGCGGGCTGACCATCAACGAGTTCGAGATCCTGCTCCGGCTCGACAGCGCCGCGGCTGACAGCGTGCGGCTCGGTGAGCTCCAGGCCGCCGTTCCTGTCAGCCAGCCGGCCCTGAGCAGGACCGTCGCCCGGATGACCGCCCGCGGCTTGCTTGCCCGCGGCACGGCGCCCGGCGACGGCAGGGGAGTGCTGATCACGCTGACCGCGGTCGGGAGCGCGCTGCTGCGGGCGGCCGTCCCCGTGCACGCGAGCACGATCCGCGCCGCGCTGCTCGACCAGCTGACCGGCGCGGAGCAGGACCTGCTGATCAGCACGCTGAACCGGGTCACCGCAGTCTGACACCTTCCGCCGGAGCGCCCCGTCCTGCATAGTTCGCAGGAGGGGACCGCAGGATGACTGCCGGGCGGAGGATCACATGACGACGCGAGCGCACCCGGTGTCCTGCCCGGCCGACGAGACGTTTGACCCGCTGTCGCCGGAGTTCCTGGCTGACCCGTTCGCGGTTCTCGCCGGGCTGCCTCCGCGTGCCGAGCGGCCGGTGTTCTTCGCGTCATCGATCGGCTACTACGTGGTTACCAGGCACGCGGACATCGAGCAGGTCTTCGGAGACCCGGCCAGCTATTCGGCCGCCGTCACGCAGGCGCCGCTGGCGCCGCTCGTGCCCGAAGCACAGCAGATCCTGCTGGCTGGCGGCCACCAGCCGCAGCCGAGCATGGTCAGCCTGGACGAGCCCGAGCACGCCCGGCTGCGGCGCCCCGCGGCCCGGGCGTTCAGCATGAAGCGAGTCCAGGCGCTGGTGCCGGTGATCGAGCTGACCGCGGCGCGGCTGCTCGACGCGGTGACCGGCGCCGCTGAGTTCGACCTCGTTGCGGCGCTGGCGTTCCCGCTGCCCGCCAACATCGTGTTCTCGCTGATGGGGGTTCCGCCGCAGGATTACGCGCAGCTGAAGCAGCTGGTGCGGCTACCGCGCCGCGTTGTCGTTCGGTCGTCCCGCGCCGGCCGACCAGGTCGAGATCGCGCGCAGCATCGCCGCCTACCGCGGCTACATCCGGTCGCTCGTCGATGCCAAGGCCGCCGATCCCGGCGACGACCTGACCAGTGACCTGCTGGCTATTCACGCCGAGGATCCGGCCCGGCTGACGCTGGACGAGATCGCGTCCATTCTGTTCTCGCTGTCGTTCGCCGGGCATGAGACCACGACCGGGCTGATCGGCAACACCGTCCGGCGGCTGCTGGAGGACGAGGCCCGGTGGGCGTCGGTGGTGCGCGATCCGGCGCTGATTCCGGCGGCCGTGGCCGAGACCCTGCGCTTCGACCCGTCCGTCACGGTGTGGCGGCGGGTCACCACGCGGCCGGTCAGCCTGGGCGGGACCGATCTGCCCGCAGGCGCCCGGCTGTTCCTCTGGCTCGCCGCCGCTGGCCGGGACCCGGACGCTTTCGAGCGGCCGGATGAGTTCGACCTGCACCGGGCCGGCGCTGACCGGCACGTCGCGTTCGGGAAGGGGCTGCATTACTGCCTCGGCGCGAATCTCGGGAAGCTCGAGGCGCAACTCGCCGTCGCCGAGCTCGCCCGGAGATATCCGGGCCTCCGGCTGGTTGCCGGGCAGCAGCTGAGCTTCCATCCGAACATCTCCTTCCGCGGGCCGCAGGAACTGCTCGTCCGCACCGGTCGCGGCTGACCGGGGCCCGCGCGGCGGGCTCAGGTCGGCCGACGTTTCCGGCGCCGTTTTTCCTGGCTATCGCGGCGCTATTCCCGCGGCCATTTGCCGGTCTTGACCCGGCCCCGGGCCGAGGCTAGGGTGTGGGCGGAGGCCGCTGCGAGACAGACTGGTCTCTCCCAGGATTGCTCGGCATCGTCGCCGGATACGATCGGATATCCGGCCGGGACCGCAGTCCGTTCCGGCGTCGTGTGCCAGGCCCCTCCACCGGAAAGGCCGAGTCCGCACATGACTGCTTACGATCCGAGGACGAGTACCGGAATCCCCGTCGAGCCGGTGGGATCGCTGCCGCGGCCGAGCAAACTTCAGGACGCCTACGCCGCCTACGACGCCGGGACGTTGTCTCGCGAGGAGCTCGAGACCGAGCAGGACGCAGCCGTCCGGGACTCGATCGAGAGGCAGGAGGCGGCCGGGGCGCCGATCATTTCCGACGGCGAGCAGCGCTGGTCCAGTTTCGCCACCTACCCGCTGGCGGACACGCTCGCCGGGACCGGGCTGGCCGAGAACCTGGCCGGCGGCGGTCAGTACTTCGCCATCTTCGCCGACGGGCACTACCGGCAGCTGCCGAAGCTGGTCGGCGGCCCGTTCCGGTACCGCACCTACGCCGCCCAGACGCTGGCGAAGGCGCTTCCGATGGCGAGCAGGCCGATGAAGCAGGCAGTCATCGCCCCGTCGATGCTCGCGCTGCTGTACCCGCTGGACGAGGAAGTCGCCGGATACAGCCGCGAGCAGTTCGAAGCCGACCTTGTCGACGAGTGCGAGAAGGACATCAGGCAGGCCTTCGCGGCCGGCGCGGCCCGGGTGTCGATCGACTTCACCGAAGGGCGGCTGGCGACCAGGAACGACCCGCGCAACCCGTGGACCGGGCGCGGCCTGCTGCCGCACTTTCATCGAGCTGATCAACCAGGTACTCGCGCGGTTCAGTCCGGCCGAGCGGGCCAGCATCGGAGTCCACACCTGCCCGGGCGGAGACCGGGACTCGGTGCACAGCGCGGACGTGGACTACAACGACCTGCTGCCCAGCATGTTCTCCCTGAACGCGGGCTACTTCCTGATGCAGCTCGCCAGCGAGCGGGACAAGGACCGGGTCTACAAGATCATCGGGGAGCACAGCCGCGATGACGCCGAAGGCGTTCCGCAGATGTGCTACATCGGGGTGACCAATCCCGGCAACCCGCGCGTCGAGAGCGCGCAGGAGGTGCACGACGCGCTCGTGCGGGCGGCCACGTTCATCCCGAAGGAGCGGCTGGCCGCGACCGACGACTGCGGGTTCTCGCCGTTCAGCATCGACGAGAAGCCGAACCACGGCTCCCCCGACTTTGCCCGCGACGTTGCCTTCCAGAAGATCGCCAGCCGGGTGGAAGGTGCCCGCCGCGCGGCGGAGACCCTGGGCGTCGGCTGAACCGCGAGCGCACATCGGCCGGGACTGGTCAGGCCCCGTTTCCCCGGCAGTAGCATGTCGAAGCGGGCAGATGCAGGAGCTCCGGTCGGGGGCTGAGGTGGCGGCGGCTCGATCAGGTCAGCGGGAGCCGAGGCCATGCCGGGCGAGCAGCAGCTCGCCGAGCTCGCGCGCCCGGCGGCCCGCGAGCGCATCGCCTTCGTGCGCGGCCATGATCGAGCCCTTCATCAGGATGTGCCACTGCCGGGCGAAGCCGTCCGGATCATCGGCTCCGGCGGCGGCGGCCAGGTCGCTGAGGAAGTGCCGGATGTTCGCCAGGTGCTCAATACTGGCCTGGCCGACCGGATGCTGGCGGTCGTTAATCTCCAGCATCGTGGTCAGGAACGCGCAGCCCTCGAAATCTTCGCGGCCGAACCAGTCGGAGAAGACGTCGAAGACGGCCAGCAGGCGATCGGCCGGCTGATCAGCGCGCCGCCGCACCTCGGCGATGAGCCACTGATTGGTCCACAGTTCCTCGCGCCGGGCGAGGAAGTCGAGTATCAGGTCGTTCTTGGAGCGGAAGTTGCGGTACAGCGTCATCTTCGCGATCCCGGCCCTGGCGATCACGGCGTCCACGCCGACCGCTCGCACGCCGCTGCGGCTGAAGAGCTCGTAGGCCGCCCGGCGGATGCGATCGCGCCCGCTCTCGCCGGGCGCGTCCGCCGGCCGATCGTTGTTGCTTCCCGCCGTCACTGACATCGGTATCCAGACCAGGACCAGGTGATACTGGCGAGTATAGCGATCAGTCCTGGTTCCGCCTGCTGCCCTGCGCGCGGCGGGCACGCCGCCCCGGCGGTGGCGCGGCAGGCCGGCCGGGGCTAGAGTTCTATTACTAGTGGGTAACTTATGCGCGGCCGCCCGCGGGCCAGCCGACGCGATGAGCCGGCCAACCAAAGATGAGGCGAGGAATCCGATGAGCAGTCCCGACGAGAACGCGAGCGGGTTCTCGCTCGCGCTGTCCGACGACGTTCGCCAGACCAGGGACTGGCTGCACGAGTTCGCCAGGGACGTGATGAGGCCGGCCGCCGCGGAGTGGGACGAGCGCGAGGAGACGCCCTGGCCCGTCATCGAGGAGGCGGCCAAGATCGGCCTCTACTCGCTCGACTTCTTCGGCACCCAGTGGGTGGACCCGAGCGGCCTCGGCATGGTGGTGGCGTTCGAGGAGTTGTTCTGGGGCGACGCCGGGATCGGCCTGTCACTTGGCGGTACCGGCCTGGCCGCGGTGGCCGTCGCCAGCAACGGCACCGATGAGCAGATCGGGGAGTGGCTGCCGCAGATGTTCGGCAGTCCGGGCGACATCAAGCTGGGCGCGTTCTGCTCGTCCGAGCCCGACGCCGGCAGCGACGTCGGCGCCATCAGGACCCGGGCGGTCTATGACCAGGCCAGCGACGAGTGGGTGCTGACCGGGACGAAGACGTGGGCGACCAACGGCGGCATCGCTGACGTGCACGTTGTCGTCGCTGCCGTGGACCCGGCGCTCGGCAGCCGGGGCCAGGCCACCTTCATCGTGCCGCCGGGAACGCGCGGCCTGTCGCAGGGCCAGAAGTTCCGCAAGCACGGCATCAGGGCGTCGCATACCGCCGAGGTCATCCTGGACGACGTGCGCGTGCCGGGCCGGTGCCTGGTCGGCGGCAAGGAGCGGCTGGATGCCCGGCTGGCCCGGATCGCGGCCGGCGGCAGCGGCGGTGAGCAGGCAGCCATGCGAACCTTCGAGCGATCGCGGCCGAGCGTGGCCGCGATGGCGGTCGGCGTCGCCCGTGCCGCGCTTGAGTACGCCGCCGGGTACTCCGCGCAGCGAGTCCAGTTCGGCCGTCCGATCGGGCAGAACCAGGGCGTCGCGTTCATGCTCGCCGACATGCAGGCGTCCGTTGACGCGGCCCGGCTGCTCACCTGGCGCGCCGCCTGGATGGCGCGCAACGGCCTGCCGTTCGACCACGCCGAGGGCTCCATTTCCAAGCTGGTCGCGGCGGAGACCGCGGTGAAGGTCACCGAGCAGGCGATCCAGATCCTCGGCGGGAACGGCTACACGCGCGACTTCCCGGTGGAGCGCTGGCACCGCGACGCCAAGATCTTCACGATTTTCGAGGGCACGTCGGAGATCCAGCGCATGATCATCGGTAGGGCCGTCACCGGGCTTGACGTGCGCTAATAACCGCAGGTCGTGGCGCTGGTGC
>CAWFUM010000024.1:0-571493 GCA_963818995.1 uncultured Actinomycetota bacterium
GGTCGTACCGCAAGTGGGTCTGGACCGCCGGCGACCCGGCCGAGCCGCCCATTCTCGCGGCCGACGAGCCGGACGAGGAGCGCGCCCAGGACCTGGCTGCCATCGTCGGAGCCGCTCCCGCGCACCACGGGGCCCCGCCAGCCCGCCACGCGGCGCCCGGCCCCCTGGAGCCGCAGGCACCGGCGGAGCGCCCGCGCGTTCCCGCCTCGCATCGCCGCCGCCCTTAGGCTGCCGCCGCCCCTGAGCTGCCGCCGCCGCTAAGCGTGGCAGGCGCCTGCGTGCGCGAGCAGCTCGCTCATCGGCACCGCCAGGTACGCGCTGGCGTCAGCCTGGCTGATCGCGCCGACCGAGACCAGCCGCCCGATCACGTGCTCCTCACGAGCGCGGCCCGCGGCCGGGTTGGCGATCGGGTCATCAGTAGTCGGCGCCTGGACCAGCCCGGCAAGCAGGGCGGCCTGCGGCCAGGACAGCTGCGCTGGCCGGGCGCCGAAGTAGCCGCAGGTGGCTTCGGCGAGGCCGTAGAACCCGTGGCCGAAGTACGCCACGTCGGCATAGAGCCGCAGAATCTCGGCGCCGGTGTAGGAGTACTTGAGCTTGACCGCGAGCGCCACCTGCTCAATCTCGGCGGTCGTCCCCATCCGTCCCGGCGTGTACAGCATCTTGGCCAGCTGCTGGTAGAGCGTGGCACCCCCTGGTCGCCGCGCCTGGACACATAGCCGTAGAGGACTCGCCCGATCGCCACCGGGTCCACTCCCGGTTCCTCGCTGAACCGGTGGTCCTCGGTTGCCTCCAGCGCCGCGGCGAACCGGTGCGGCACGGCCACGCCGGGATAGGGCGCGCCGTGCGCCTGGTCAAACGACGCGGCCAGTTGCCTGGCATTGCCCGTGGACGGCGTGACCAGCATCAGCAGCCCGAACGCGATCGACGCCGCGAGTACCAGCG
This sequence comes from uncultured Actinomycetota bacterium, assembly GCA_963818995.1. GTDB lineage: Bacteria > Actinomycetota > Actinomycetes > Streptosporangiales > Streptosporangiaceae > JAJYUU01. The sequence goes on from CAWFUM010000024.1 coordinate 943, forward strand.
CCAGGATCGTGAACCCGAGCCGCCTGGCCCCGCGCAGCGCGAATCGCCGCCAGGCGGGCGCGCGCGCGTCAGAAGCCTGTCCGTACGGCAACTGCCTTGTCCGCCCTGCCCCGGCCGCTGGCCGCTGCACTGAACCTGACCGCCCCATCGCCTATGCCAACGCCGCCGGGGCGTCCGGAGTGCCACGGCTTCGCAGGAGATTTGCCCGGCGCGCGGCCGGATAACCGCGCGCCCGCGGTCGCGCGCCAGCGGTAAGCCACCGGCTGGTACCGACCGGTCGGTCTTCCTATACTGACGCAGGTGACCGATATTCACGATCTGACCGCGCTGCAGCAGGCAGCGGCGATCCGGGCCGGCGACCTGAGCCCGGTCGACGTCATCACTCATTACCTCGGCCGGATCGACAGCCTGAGCACGAGCCTCGGCGCCTTTGTCACCGTGACCCCGGAGCTGGCACTGGCCGAGGCCAGGGATGCCGCTGACCGGCTCATCCGTGACCGGGGCCGCGACGATCTGCCGCCGCTTCTCGGCGTGCCGACCGCGATCAAGGATCTGACCGCCACCGCCGGGGTCCGCACCACCTTCGGCTCACGGGTCTTCGCCGGGAACGTGCCCGACGCCGACGCGAGCTCAGTCAGCCTGCTCCGCCGGGCCGGGACCATCAGCCTGGGTAAGACCAACACCCCGGAGTTCGGCACCTGCTGCTACACCGACAACGACATCACCGGGCCCGCGCGCTCCCCCGTCGAGCCCGTCTGCAACGCCGGCGGTTCCAGCGGCGGATCGGCTGCGGCCGTGGCGGCCGGGCTGGTCCCGTTCGCGCACGGCAGCGACGGCGGCGGCTCGCTGCGGATCCCGGCCAGCGTGTGCGGCATCGTCGGGCTCAAGCCCTCGCGGGGGCGGGTCAGCAACGGCGCTGCCGAGAGCACGGGACTGACCGTTCAGGGGCCGCTGGCCCGGTCCGTCGCTGACGCGGCCGCCATGCTCGACGCGCTGGCCGTGCCCATGCCCGGCGACCCCTACTGGGCTCCGCCGTTGCCGCCGGGCGAGTCGTTCCTCAGCTACGCCTGCCGCGATCCCGGCCGGCTGCGGATCGGCCGGTACACGGCCACAGCCAGCGGCACGGTACCCGACCGCGCCTGCGTGGCCGCGGTCGACGACGTGTCCGCCCTGCTCGCGAGCCTGGGGCACGACGTCAGCGACATCGAGCTGCCGTTCCCGCCGGGCATCGGCGACTGCTTCAACACCGTATGGGGCGTGAAGGCGCTCGACACCGAGCTCGATGAGGCCGGCGAGGAGCAGCTGAGGCCGGTGACCAGGGCCTGGCGGGACTACGGGCGGACCAAGAGCGGGCATGACTTCGCGGCCGCGATCCTGACGATGCAGCTGGCCGCGCGGCAGTCCATCGAGAGGACGGCCGCCTTCGACATCGTGCTGACCCCGACGCTCGGGCTGCCGCCGCAGCCGGCTGAGTATTTCGCCGAGGACGGCGACGTGATGGATAACCTGCGGCGCCAGGGCGCGTTCACGCCGTACACCGGCGTCTACAACATGACCGGGCAGCCGGCGATCAGCCTGCCGCTGCACTGGACGGACGGCGGCGTGCCGATCGGCGTGTCACTGGTCGGGCGGCCCGCCGGTGACGGGCCGCTCATCTCGCTCGCGGCGCAGCTGGAAACGGCCCGCCCGTGGGCTGGCCGCACGCCTGGCTGCTGGTGAGGCCAGTCCGCTGGTGAGGCCCGGCCGCCGCTACCGGCTGCCGAGCCCGCCGATCAGCAGCTCGGTGAACAGGTCGCCGACCTGTGCCGGCGACAGCGGGCCGTCGGGCTTGTACCAGGAACCGAGCTGGTTCACCACGCTGAGGAAGTAGTGCACGACGATGTCGGAGGAGATATCGCTGCGGAACATGCCCGCGGCCACGCCCTCGTCGACCAGCGCCCGGAACTTCTCCTGGTAGTCGCGGCGCTCGGCCCGGACCTGGGTCTGCTTGTCCTCGGGCAGCATGTGCAGCGACCGGAAGAAGACGATCATGTCGTCGAGATTGTCCAGGCTCGTCCGCACGACATCGGCGGCGGCCGCGCGCAGCCGCTCTTCCGGGGTCCCCGGGCCCGCAGCGATCTGCTCCAGGTGCGAGGTCTGCATCGTCAGCACCTGGTGGTAGACCTCGTAGAGAAGGTCGTCCTTGGAGCCGTAATAGTGGTACATCGCGCCCTTGGTGACGCCCGCGGCGTCCACGATGTCCTGAACCGAGGTGCCCTCGAACCCGTGCCGGGCGAACAGCCGGGTCGCCACGTGCAGCAGCCGCTCTTTGACCGGCGGCCGGGCGGCCTTACCGGCCCTCCCGGTGGACTCCTTCGACCTCACCACCATGTGCCACGCTCCGGCTCACTCAGCTCCGGGCCGGTGTCATACCGTCCGGTCGGTCTTAAACTAGGCATGCAGAGACCGCTCGGTCAACTCGGCACCTCGCGGCCGCCTGACGGCAGCCTCACCCGTCGCCTGAGCCAGCAAGCTGGCCGAGGTGAACGGCTACATCTTGCACCAGGTAACCGGGCCGGTGACGCCGCGGCCCCGTGCCACCCTGCTGCCACGGCCGGGGCCCGGCGAGCGGCCGGTACTCAAGCCCGGCCGCGTCCAGCCGGAGCAGGTGGGCCCCGATCCGGTCCCGGAGCGGGGGCCGGCCAGGGCCGCCCTGCGTCAGCGCCGACGGCCCGCCCGACCACGCCACGTCCGCGAGCGCCAGCGCGCGCGGGAACATCATGTACTCCAGCGCCCGGCCGTCGGGAATGTACTCGGTCCAGAGCTGGAACTGGGTGCCGATCACGCGCTCGCGAGCCTGCTGCGGCCAGTCGGGCGGCACCGGCGCGAACCTGGCGACATCCTCAAGCCGGACTGGCCCGCCGATGGCGACTGGCTCCGTCGCGGCGCGTTCCTGGTAATAATCCAGGTAGGTGGGAAACACCGGCGCCGCGACGACATCGTGTCCCGCCATCGCGGCCGCCCGTGCGACCTCCATGCCGCGCCAGGCCATGACGACCGTGTCGTCTCTCAGCATCCCCCGGCGCCCGGCCGGGCTGGCAAATCCCTCGTCCCACACCACGGCTCTGGCCCCGAACTCCGCCGCCACCAGCTCGGCGATGTCGTGCAGGAACGAGGCGTGCAGTTCCTCGGCGCTCGCCAGGCCGCGGTCGCGGCGCGCCTGATCGATCCTCGGGTCGTCGCGCCACCGGTCGAGGATGCACTCGTCGCCGCCGATGTGCACGAAGCTGGCGCCGGTCGCGCTGATGAGCTCGCCGAAGACGTCCCGCAGCAGGCGCATCGAATCGGGCAGCGGCGCCAGCAGGTACGGGAAGATGCCCCAGTCCGGGCTCACCCGATAACCGCCCGGCGGCGGATCGCCTGAGGCGAGCTCAGGCAGCGCGGCCAGCAGCGCGGTGCTGTGCCCGGGCAGGTCGATCTCCGGCACCACCGACATGCCCCGCAGGCGGGCGAACGCAGCGATCTCGGCCAGGTCCGCGAGCGTGTAATAGCCGCCGTGCGGGATGTCGTCGTAGCGGGCCGGCTGCTCGTCGTTCAGGCTGATCCGGCTGGCCGGGCGGTGCGAGCCGGTCTCGTGCAGGGCCGGGTGCAGCCGGCTCTCGATGCGCCAGCCCTGGTCGTCGGTGAGATGAAGATGAAGCCGGTTCAGCTTGACGGCGGCGAGGGCATCAATCAGGGCCAGCAGCTCGCGCTTGGTGACGAAGTGCCTGGACACGTCGATGTGCGCGCCGCGCCAGGCTAGCGCGGGCCGGTCGCTGATCTGCGCGCACGGCAGCTGCCAGGGCGCCGCGCCAGGCAGCGGGGCCGACCGGCAGGAGTCGGCGGGCAGCAGCTGGCGGATCGTCTGGGCGGCATAGACGGCCGCGGCCTGGTCACCGGCCGTGATCGCGACGCCGGCGGTGTCGATGCTCAGGTGGTAGGCCTCGGGGCCGAGCCCGGCGTCGATGCTGACATTGCACCGGGGAGGCTCCGCTGATCGCGCGGGCCACGGCAGGGCCGCCAGCAGCTGGCGCACCGCGTTCGCGGCGCCGGCCGTCGGGCCCGCCGGGCCAGTGCCGGCTGCCTGCACGCCAGGGCAGGCCGGGAGGTCAAGGACGCCGGGGACCGGGCGGACCGACACGGGCTGCGGAAGCAGGCTGGCGAGCCTGTCTGTCATGCGCGTACTGCTCCCGTTCGCGTACTGCTGCGCCGCCCGGAGCGGCGTAGTCGGATGGCGGCGCGGCCAACCGCAGTACCCGCCCGGCCGCAGACTAACAGCGAACCGGCTCCCGGTATCGGGGCGGCCTTGGCCGGACGGCAGGTTCCCGGGTGAGCGGCGCGCTGACCGGTGCCCGTTCTGCGCTAAGGTATGTAGGCCTGCGGGGCAGCCCGCAGGTGAGCAGTGCCGGGACGTAGCGCAGTTTGGTAGCGCACTTGACTGGGGGTCAAGGGGTCGCGGGTTCAAATCCCGCCGTCCCGACTGGTAGTCGATCTTTCTCGAATACTAATTCCCCATTCGGGGAGCCAAACAGGGAGCCAATCCCTTCGGGTGATGACCCCTTGACGACAGTCAAGGGGTCAAAGATCAACAGATTGCCTTCCCTGCGACGGCACGGGCGCCGACGTTCGAGCACCAGCGACAACGGACATGCAACCCGCGTGGGCCAGACAAACGGCAGGCCGAATAGTAAGGGATCCGTCACGTTGGCGTCGCGTGGCTGTGAGGACGCATGCGTCATCGACGCGGACGCGCTACCTGCGCAACGGAACGCGCGAGTCGGCGGCGAGCTCGCGTCGGCCGCGCTGCGTGTCGAACGAGCGCGCCGACGGAGACGCGGCCTGCGCCACGCAGTGTGACCCGACATCGGACACGCAAACTCGCGCCGTCGCGCGACTCGCGGCATCAGGGCCGACGGTAGTGGTGTTTTCGCTACTGCCGCAGCCGAAGCAGCGCCGCCGCAGCGATTCAGGCCGCACGTCTGCTATACCGACGGCGGCATGGTGAGTGCGTTGCCAGGCCTGCAGATAGATGCATTGCTCGCGTACCGGCTGTGTCAACGTGCTGGCGGGGTGGTGCGTCGGTCTGGTGGAGCGCGCGGTGGTCTGGCCGCTGCGGGAGGAGGCGGGCAGTGGGATTCTTGTCGAGGTTGCTGGTGCCGCGTAAGGTGCGCCGGGCAGCGCATCCGGTGCGGGCGGTGAGGCGGGCCGCGACGCCGAAGGTCGTGAAAAAGGCCACGCGGGCGATGCATCCGCTCGATAACGCGGTCTATGGCGTCGAACGGTCCGTCGCGACGTCGCTGCGCCCGGGCGGGAAGCGGAGAGCAGTGAGCCGGCGTAAAGGTCGCGCTCCGGTGTACCGGCACGGCGGCTGTCCGGTGGCGCACCGTACGCCCGGGGCAGCCGCGAAGTGCCGCAACCACTAGACCAGTCAGTCCCGCCCGTGGTGAGCCTGCCCTGTGAGCTTGATGCCGCGGAGGCTGCCTTCGTGAATCCGGCGCAGCTGTATTCGCGGCAGGAAGCTCTGGCCAGGCCGTCGCCTGTCCCGGCCGCATCTGGCGTCTACGGCTGGTGGTTTCGCCGGCTGCCGCTCCTGGTCCACGCCGGAGCGTGCGCCTGGCACGACGGGCTGGCGCTGTTGTATGTCGGCATCAGCCCATCACGGCCGCCTGGCAACGGGCGCCCGGCCAGCCGCCAGTCGCTGCGGTCAAGTCCTGGGACGTGGTGTTCGGGTTGACGCGTGATCCTTTGGCTATGGTCAGGCGCTGAGCGCCTGCAGGCCGCTGGTGTGATGCACCTCCGGGGTGGTGTCGGGGACGAGGACGACGCGGGACCGGGCCAGGATGTCGACGCCGAGGTAGCGGCGGCCTTCGGCCCATTCGTCGTGCTGCTCGGCCAGGACCGCGCCGACGAGCCGGATCAGGGAGTTGCGGTCGGGGAAGATGCCGACGACGTCGGTGCGGCGGCGGATCTCCCGGTTCAGCCGCTCCTGCGGATTATTGGACCAGATCTGCCGCCACAGCTCTTTCGGGAACGCGGTGAAGGCGAGCACGTCGGGCCGCGCTGCGTCCAGGTGGGCGGCCACGGCCGGGAGCTTGTCCTGCACAGCATCGACGAGGCGGTCGTACTGGGCGTGCACGGAAGCGGCGTCGGGCTGGTCGTAGACCGAGTGCAGCAGGGTCCGCACCCACGGCCAGGACGCTTTCGGCGTGACCGACATCAGGTTGGCGGCGTAGTGAGTGCGGCACCGCTGCCAGCTGGCGCCGGGCAGGGTCGCGCCGATCGCCTCGGTCAGCCCGCGGTGGGCGTCGGAGGTGACCAGGGCGACGCCGGACAGGCCCCTGGCGGTCAGGTCACGGAAGAACCCCAGCCACCCGGCACCGTCCTCGGCGGAGGTGACCTGCAGGCCCAGGATCTCCCGGTGCCCGTCGGCGTTCACGCCCGTGGCCAGCAGGGCGTGCACGTTCACCACCCGGCCGCCCTCCCGGACCTTCAGCACCAGCGCGTCCGCCGCGACGAACGTATACGGCCCGGCGTCCAGCGGCCGGGTCCGGAAGTCCTCCACCACCGCGTCGAGCTCAGCGGCCATCACCGAGACCTGCGACTTGGACAGCCGGGTGATACCGAGGGTCTCGACCAGCTTCTCCATCCGCCGCGTCGAGACGCCCAGCAGGTAACACGTCGCCACTACCGACGTCAGCGCCGCCTCCGCCCGGCGGCGTCGCTCCAGCAGCCAGCCCGGGAAATACGACCCCGAGCGGAGCTTCGGGATCGCCACGTCCAGGGTCCCGGCCCTGGTGTCGAAGTCCCGGTGCCGGTAGCCGTTGCGGACATTCACCCGCTCCGGTCCCGGCATCCCGTACGGGGCACCGCACACCGCGTCGGCCTCGGCCGACATCAGCGTGTTGATGAAGGTGGTCAGCATCTGGCGCAACAGATCCGGCGACGCAGACTCGAGCTGGTCGTGCAGAAAGCGGGCAGGGTCGATACTGCTAGGAGCGGTCATCGCGCTATCTCCTTCAGAAGCACTGTGAGAGGTCTTCCAAAGGATCACGCGGTGGCCGCCTTACACGTCTGCGCCACGCCCATCAGCGAGCGGGCCGGTACACCACTCTGCTGGACTCAACTGTCGCTGCGGAGCCGGATACGGACGCATTACGCCGGCAACGCGGAAGGCTCAATCTGCGCAAGACTCTGGGTTGCCTGCTGGCCGGGGCGCTCGGGCTCCAGTTGCGCCGGGTCGGTTCGGGAAACCGCAAGACCTTCGTCGACGGCGAGCAGGTCCTGACCGCGTGGATGGCGGAAAACGCGTTCGCGAGCTGGACGGTCCGCGGCCAGCCGTGCGAGCTGGAAGACCAGCTGATCAGGGCGCTTGACCTGCCCCTGAACCTGGACGGCAACAGCCGTCACCAGTTCCACCCGATCCTGAGCCAGATTCGGCGGACGTCCGTAGCCCAGGCCGACGCCCTGCCAGTCGTACCCAACCCCGGCATCAGCGGCCGCCACAGACCCGCGGCGCACCCCTGATCCGGAACCTCAGCCTGAAGGAGGCACCGATCGCAGTCAGGCAGCCAAGCTCGCCTTCCCGGTCGCGGCAAAAGTAGACGCTGCGGTGCTACGCGAAATGATCGCCTGAGTCTGCTCTTACGGTCAGTCAGGGTGGTCTCGCGTCTGAGGGAGAATGACGTCATGCCGGAACCCGGATCTCCCGAACTACGCGGCGAGGCTAAACGGCAGCCAGTGCAGTGGACGTGGCAGTGACGCCGAGCGAGTTGATGGAGCGGCTGTCAGCGCTGCGAAGAGCGCAGCTTGGCGGGAAGCGCGCGCCGCACAAGCCGGTGCTGTTGCTGTGGCTGTTCGGCAGGCTCGCGGCCACCGGCTCGGCACTGGTCTCCTACGCTGAGGCCGCGGACCCGGTCAGTCAGCTCATCAACGACTTCGGGCCGCCCGTCAGAAGCCCCGCACTAGAACGTCAGCGAGCGGCCATGCCGTTCGTGCACCTTGAGCGTGACCTGTGGGAGCTTCGCGATCGCAGCGGCGACGCCATCGGCGCTGACGTGCCCGAACGAACGCGATGGCTCCTTGACCACGGCGCTGTCGGCCAGCTCCGGCCCGAGGTCACCGCGATCCTTGCTGACAGCGCGGCCCTGGCGGCAGCCGCACGGCTGCTCTTGGACCAGCATTTCACGCCCGTCCTAAGCGAGATGATCTGCGCAGCAGTCAGCCTTGACCTCGCCGTCATGGAGGCACCCCAGATCCCGCGGGCACCGGGCCGCCGACCGCGCGCACCGGGATTCGCTGAAGAAGTGCTGCGCGCCTACGCTTACCGCTGCGCCATGTGCGGATTCGACGGCAAGCTCGGCCGCAACCCCGTCGCCATCGAAGGAGCACACGTCCGCTGGCATAGCCAGGACGGGCCGGACGAGCTGGCCAACGCCGTCGCGCTGTGCTCTTTGCACCACGCGCTCTTCGACTGCGGCGTACTCGGCCTCAGCCCGGATCTGCGCGTGACCGTGTCCCCGCTCTACATCGCGACTAGCGAGGCGGGCCGCGCTGTCGACGCCCTGGCCGGCCGGCCCCTGCTAGACGTCCGGCCAGGTCAGAAATCTGTCGACATCACCTATGTCAGCTGGCACACCATCCAGGTCTTCAAGAGCCACGGCCAGCGGGCCGCATGACGACGAACCAGACTCGGCGCGTGACCAGTCGTCTCCGCGGCAGAAGCGCGCATTCACGGCCAGCGCTCGTCATACATAAACATACGACCTGTCCGCACGACTGTTCGGCCGCGGTCGGGGTTGCCGACGGCGCGAAGAGATCTCGATAACCGCGCGCCGAGCCGCCGCTATCTGGGCGTCAAGCCGCAGTTCGGATCGGCCGGTTCTAGCGCGCGTAGCCGTTCGTTCGGGCCGTACCCCAACCGCCGCAGACGTACAGGACGCCCGGGCGCTTCATCACGGCGGAGTTCGCCGCGGGGCAGCTTCATGTGTGGGTTCGCCGTCGTCGGCGGGCCGTACGGGAGCCGGTCAAGCGTGAGCCTGCACGACGGCCTGATCGCTTTGCTGCACGAGCCTAGCCCTTGCTGTCTCATCACCTTGATGCCCGGCGGCTCAGGCCAGCCGCGGCCGGGTGAGGGCCCTAGGGTAGAGGCAATGGATGTGCGGTTGTTCGGCCAGCTTGAGGTGGCGGACGGCGGGGTGGCGCTCGCTGTCCGCGGCGCCAAGCAGCGGGCCCTGCTGGCTTTGCTTGCGCTGCATCGCGGCGAGCCGGTTAGTGCCGACTGGCTGATCGACGTGCTGTGGGGTGATGGACTGGCGGCGAATCCGGCTAACGCCTTGCAGGCCCAGGTCGGCCAGCTGCGCCGTACCCTCGGGGCGGGCGCGATCGTCACCACCGAAGCCGGCTATGCCCTCGCGGTTGGCCCCGATGAGGTGGACGTCGTCCGCTTCGAGCAGCTGGTGGCAAGGGGACGGCGCCTGGCGGAGGCGGGCGAGATGGCGCAGGCGTCTGCCGTGCTGGGCGAGGCGCTTGGCCTGCGGCGGGGCGAGCCGCTGGCCGAGTTCGCCTATGCCGGCTTCGCTGACGCCGAACGGGCGCAGCTGAACGAGCTGACCCTGGTGGCGATCGAAGCTCGGGCTGGCGCGGACCTGGTTCTGGGCCGCCACGGGGAGCTCGCCGGCGACCTGGAGGCGGTGTGCCAGCAGCACCCGCTCCGCGAGCGAATGTGGGAACTGCTGATCCTTGCCCTGTACCGGGCCGGGCGGCAGGCCGAGGCCCTGCGCGCTTACACCGAAGTCCGCGACCGCCTGGTCGGCGAGCTGGGCATCGATCCCGGCCCGGCGTTGCGGGAACTCCAGGCCCGGATCCTGGCCCAGGACTCCTCGCTCGCCCCAGCCGCCGCCCCGGCTCCGGTGCGGGCGGCCGCGCCGGCGGCAGGCGGCAATCTGCGGGAGCGGCTGAGCAGCTTCGTCGGCCGCGACGCCGAGCTGGACCAGCTGCGCGAGGCAGTCCGTGCCAGCCGGCTGGTGACGCTGACCGGCCCGGGCGGGACGGGCAAGACCCGCCTGGCTGTGGAGGCCGCCGCCGCCCTGCGCGCCCAGTACCAAGACGGCGCCTGGCTAGTTGAGCTGGCCCGGGTCGCCGCGCCCGGCGGGGTCGCGCCGGCCGTGGCCGGCGCGCTCGGCGCGGTGGCGTCTGCGCTCGGGAGCCCGCAGCCTCCGGGATCGGTCGTGCAGATCATCGTGCGCCACCTGGCCGGCCGGTCGCTGGTGGTTGTCCTCGACAACTGCGAGCACGTCATCGCCGAGGCAGCCGCGCTGGCCGACACCCTCGCCGGCGCGGTGCCGGGCCTGCGGCTGATAGCCACGAGCCGCGAGGCGCTCAGCATACCCGGGGAAGTCCTCGTGCCGGTAGGCGGTCTGGCCATCCCGGCCGCCGTGGAGCTGTTCGGCGACCGCGCCCGGGCCGTGCAGCCCGGTTTCCTCGCCGATGGGCAGGCCGGCGACGTCATCGAGGACATCTGCCGGCGGCTGGACGGCCTGCCCCTGGCCGTCGAGCTCGCCGCCGCCCGGCTCCGCGCGCTGCCGCTAGCCACCCTGGCGGAGCGGCTCGACGACCGCTTCCGGCTGCTCACCGGCGGCGCCCGCACCGCCCTGCCCCGCCAGCAAACCCTGCGGGCGGTGGTGGACTGGAGCTACGACCTGCTGTTCGAGGACGAACGCCGCCTGTTCGCCCGGCTGGCCGCCTTCACCGGCGGCTGCGATCTCGCCGCCGCCGAAGCCATCTGCGCCGACGACCAGGTCCCGGCCGGTGAGATCCTCGACGTGCTGAGCCGGCTGGTCGACAAGTCCCTCGTCACTGGCCCCGGCACCGGCGGTGATGCCCGGTTCAGCCAGCTCCAGACACTGTGGCAGTACGGCCGGGACCGCCTCGGCGAATCCGGCGAAGCTGACGCGATGCGCGCCAGGCACGGCGCCTACTACCGGCGGATGGCCCAGGGTGCCCACGATGGCCTGCGCGGCGCCACCGGGCCTGGATGGCGGGATCGCCTGGCCTCGGAGTCGGGCAACCTGCGGGCCGCGCTCGACTGGTTCATCAGCAACGGGAACGCTGATGCGGCGCTGTCGCTCGCGTCGGGCATAGCCTGGCTGTGGTTCATTAACGGCGACTTCGCCGAAGGAGCCCGCTGGCTCGGTGATGCGCTCGGCGCCAGCGGGCAGCGCCATCCCGACCTGGGGGCGACCGCCCGCATCTGGCACGGCTATTGCGTGGGCATGTCCTCCAGCCCGGCGGCGGGCGTCGCTGAATGCGAGGAGGCCGTCGCCGCGCTGAGGGCCAGCGGTGACCCGGGCCGCCTGGGGGAGGCGCTGGTGCTCTGCGCGACGGTGCAGGTGTTCGCGCACCAGTTCCGGCGCTCACTCGAGACCCTGGGCGAGGCACAGGATCTGCTGGAAGCAGCTGGCGACGGCTGGCTCCTCGCGATCCACGACTTGATAGTCGCCTGGAACCTGGTGTCGTCGGGGCGGCTGGAGGACGCCGAGCCAGCCGCCCGTTCGAGCCTGGAGCGCTTCGACGCCGAGGGAGAGGTCCTGGCGGTCGTCTCTCCGCTGAACGCCCTGGCCGGCATCGCCGAGGCCCGAGGGGACCTTCATGCTGCCTCGGCGGCCTACGAGGCGCTGCTGGAGCGCTGCCGGGCCACCGGCCAGCCGCTGCAGGTACCGTTCAGCCTGGTAGCCCTGGCCGGACTGCGGGCCAGGCAAGGCGACGACGCCGCAGCAGACGGTCTCTACCAGGAGGCGATCGGCTGCAGCGTCAATCCGTGGCTGTCGGCAGACGCGATGGTCGGCCAGGCGGCGGCCGCCCGGCGGCTCGGTGACCTGGCGCGGGCCCGGGCGCTGCTCGACGCGGCAGGAAGCCACTACCGGCATGTCGATCTCCCTGCCGGCCCGCCCCGTGTGCTCGCCGGCCTGGCGTGGTGGGCGCTCGCCGCCGGCCAACCCGACGCCGCCGCCGCCTTCGCCGCTGACGCCGCCGAACGTGCCTCGGCCAGCGGGGACCCGGCCACGCAGCTCCTCGCCGATACCGCCATGGCCGCAGTCACGGCGGTCACCCACCCGACCCGCCACAACGCCGAGGTCTTCGCCGCGCTCACTCAGCAGCGCGCCCAGGGGCGTGCGTATCGCTCGCTCACCGATGAGCCCGATGTGGCCGCGCTCGCGGCCCGCCTGGCGCTGCCCGCGCTCTGAGCAGCCCGGCCTGGCAGAGACAGCCCCCCGCCGCGGGTCATTTCGCCGCGTTCCTTCGGGTGCCGGCGGCGTGACCCTGGGCAGACCACACGCCGAAGGTCTGGCCACCACCTGCAGCCAGCTCACCTCAGCATCACCTCAGCGCCACCTCAGCGCACCCGGGCAGCCTTGCACTCATGCAGCCAATGCGGGACGAGAACCCCAGCCACCATGACCTGGCCGCTGCCGGGCCTGCGGTTGACGTCCACGGCCGCGTGGTCACCGCCAAGCGGCGCGCCGCCGCGTGGTACCAGCAGGCACAGCGCGCCGCCGACCCGGCCGCGGCCACCACGGCGCTGCGGCTCGCCGTCCACGCCGACCCGGCCTTCGGGCTCGCCGTCGCCGACCTCGACGCCATCACCGGAACGGCGGGCCAAGGTCTTAGTCACCAGCAGATGAACTGGGAGCGCCACCACATCGAAGTGGTCCGCGCCGCAGCCACCGGAAACGCCAGGAGAGCAACTGACCTGCTCCGCGAGCACCTCGCCAGCATTGGCTGCGACCCTCTCGCCTTCCGCATCACGGCCATGCTCCGGCAGCCCGCGGCAAAGAACGATGACTTCGAGAGCCTGGCCAGCCAGCTTCCCGGTTGCCACGCAAGCCCATGGCCATGCTCACCATGACCGCCGACCATCCTCCAGCGACAACCCACCACTCCGAATCGGAAACCCCAACCCGGCTGCGCACCTCACACGAAGGGATCAGGCCATGACAACACCAGCGACATTTTCCGCAAGACCACAGGAGCGACCCGTAGCTCACCGAAGGACCGCCGTGGTGGCAGGAGTGCTGTTCCTCTCGTTCACGGTCACCTTCTTCATCGGTAACACGCTGATCCACTCGTACTTCTCCAGCGCGGCCAGGCCCGCGAGCACTCTTATCACCGGCGTGCTGCTGATCGGCCTGAGCGGCCTGGCCGACGCTGCGGTCGGCCTGGCGATGCGCCCGGTCCTGGCGCCCTGGGCACCGGTGCGCTCGCAGGTCTACTTCGTTCTGAGAGTGGCGGAGGGCCTCGCGGTCCTGGCGGCGTGCGCGTACTTCCTGGCCAGCCGCAGTCAGTGGCACGACTACGCGCTGCCTGCCTACGCGCTTTCCGCCGTGGCCGGGCTGGTCCTGACGCCGGTCTTGCTGACGTCCAGGCTCGTGCCCCGGAGCCTGTCCGTGCTGGGCATCGCCGGCTACGCGCTGCTCCTGGCCGGCGTCGTCTGCGATCTGCTCGGGATCGCCGACATCGGCTGGCAGGTGTCCCCCGCCGGAATCGTGTTCCTCGCCCCCGGCGGCCTGTTCGAGCTCTTGTTCCCGCTCCTGCTGATCGCCCGTGGCTTTTCCGCCGGAAGCCAGGCCCGCCCCGGGCCGGCTCGCACGGGCAGTGCCCGGCACCAGGACGTCAAGGCCGCCTAAGAGAAACCCCGGCGTAGCACCACAGGCCCTGGTCACGGTGGCAGCTCACACGAAGGGACCGCCCCCATGCTTTCAACTCTTCCCCCAGCGCTCCCCCGGTGCTCGCCGACTTCGGGCCATTCCCCAGCCCAGGCTGGGCCGGTGACCTGTCAGGACCCGCTACTGGCGGTTACAAAGCGTGCCGTGCTGCTGCCCGGCCATTGTCTCGCCAGCGTCCCGGCTGTACCGTGTGCGCCGAGGTGGCCTGTGGCAGCACCAGGCGAGCATCAGCATCAGGTCTTCGCGCGAACTGCGCACCTCCCTAGGCGGCCCCTGCCACTACGCGCCGTGGCCCCGACGTTACGTCGGGCTACTCACCGACGCCTATCCGCCACTCCCGCTGGCGGCACGAGATAGCCAGGGCGCAGAAGCCACCGCCCTTCACCCGATATCGACCGAAAGGGATGACCATGAATACCCCGACAGGCCCGCCCGCGCAGTCTGAGACGCGTGCCGGTTATGGCAGCGGTGCCGCGCCGCCAGCGCCGCCGCGGCAGACGATGCAGGCGATCGTGCAGGCCGGATACGGCTCCGCCGACGTACTACGCCGCGCAGAGATCGACAAACCGGTTGTCGGAGACAACGAGGTCCTGATCCGAGTCCAGGCCGCCGGCCTGGACCGGGGCACCTGGCACCTGATGGCCGGCCAGCCGTACCTGGTCCGCCTGGTATCCGGCCTGCGCACCCCCAAGAGCCCCGTTCCCGGCCTCGACGTTGCCGGCACGGTCGTTACCACTGGCGCAGCCGTGACCAGGTTCAAGGCCGGTGACCAGGTCTTCGGCATCAGCAAAGGCTCCTTCGCCGAGTACGCGCCAGCCCGCCAGGACAAGCTCGTCTCCAAGCCCGCGAACCTGCCGTTCGAGCAGGCCGCAGTCGTCGCGGTCTCCGGGCTCACCGCGCTGCAGGGCCTGCGCGACGCCGGTCACCTTCAGCAAGGCCAGCACGTGCTGATCATCGGCGCCTCGGGCGGGGTCGGCACCTTCGCCGTCCAGATCGCCAAGGCCCTCGGAGCGGAAGTTACCGGCGTATGCAGCACTGCAAAGACCGGCCTGGTCACCTCGATCGGCGCCGACCATGTCGTCGACTACGCCAAGACCGACTTCGCGGATGGCTCCCTGCGCTATGACCTCATCCTCGACCTCGCCGGAAACACGCCGCTACCGCGGCTGCGCCGGGCACTGACGCCGGCCGGAACGCTCGTCATCGCCGGCGGCGAAGACGCCGGCCGCTGGACCGGGATGAGCCGCCAAATGCGGGCCGTGGCACTGTCACCGTTCGTGCACCAGCGGCTCACCTCGCTGCTGTCCAGGCAGCGCCAGGCTGACCTTGAGCTTCTCGCCCAGCTCATCGAAGCAGGCCAGATCACCCCGGTCATCGGCAACACCTATCCGCTGCACCACGTCCCCGACGCCATGCGCGATCTGCGAGCCGGACGCGCCCGCGGAAAGCTCGTCATCACGCTTGCCCATATCGGATGAGCCGCCGTGAGCCCCTGCCCGCGCAACCGAACCGCCACCCACCGCCCCATACCCTTCGGATGAGGAAAGCGATGACTGAGCACTCGCACGGCCCTATGGCGGGCCAGACCGTACTGGTCACCGGCGGCACCGGCGGTATCGGCAGGGCCACCGCCGTCGGCCTGGCCGCGCTAGGCGCTCGCGTCGGCATCACCGGCCGGGACCATACCCGGACCCAGGACGCCGCCGCCCAGATCGCCCGCCAGGCCGGCAGCCCTGTCGTGGATGCCTTCGCCGCCGACATGTCCTCCCAGGCGGAGGTACGCAGCCTCGCGGCCGTGGTCTTGACCGCATACCCGCAGCTGGATGTGCTGGTGAACAACGTGGGCGGGTTCTGGGCCACCAGGCGCGTCACCGCTGACGGGCTTGAGCACACCTTCGCCGTCAACCACCTCGCCGCGTTTCTGCTCACCGACCTGCTCCTCGGGCGGCTTAAGGCCAGCGCCCCCGCCCGGGTCGTAACCGTCTCCTCCAACGTCCAGGCCATGGGCAAACTCGACTTCGGCGACCTGCAAGGCCAGCGCAACTACTCCGGGTCGCGGGCGTACAGCCAGTCCAAGCTCGCCAGCGTCGTGTTCACCTATGAGCTCGCCCGCCACCTGGAAGGCACCGGCGTCACCGCCACCGTGCTGCATCCCGGCCTGGTGCGCACGGCGTTCTCTGCCGAGGATCCTTCGCCGCTAGCGAAGGTGATGATCCCGTTGCTGCGCCCGCTCATGAAGACACCGGCCCGCGGCGCAGTCACCTCCATCTACCTGGCATCCGCCCCTGAGGTTAAAAGCGTCACCGGCCGGTACTTCGCCAAATGCAAGCCGAAGACACCGAACAAAGCTGCCTACGACACCGCCGCCGCAGCGCGGCTCTGGCAGATCAGCGCCGACCTGGTCGGCCTGACCACCGAACCATGACCGCGGACGGGCCTGGTTGCGTGCCCAACTGGTCGGCAGTTTCGGCCGCTTAAGACTCAGCCTGCCGTCCGGACCGGTACAAAGCGCGGGTCAGCAGCTCCCACGTGCGCTCGCGCAGCGGGTGCTCCCTGCACACCGCGATCGCCTCGTCATACAGGTTGTCGGCTGCGGCATCGCCGCCTTGCCCTCCTGCCAACGAGGCGAGACGCATGAGAATGAACAGCACATAACCGCGTTGCCCCGCTTCGCATCGCTCCACGAGCGCTTCGTAGGTCGCTGACGCACCATCGAGGTCGCCTCGGGCTTCGGCGATGCCGGGGAGGATGTTCAGCGGCTCGACGGAATACCAGACCTCCCCTTGCGCATCGAAGCGCACGACGCTCGAGTAGGCGACCGGCTCCGCGTCATCGAACGCCCCGACAACGCCAGGCTCAGGCCACAATCAAATCGTGCACGGCCAGCAGCCAGCCGTGCACGCCCCGTTCCAGCAGATCGTGCGTCGCGCTCGCCGAACCCGATCGTGGCCGGTCGACAACGCGGCCATCGCCGTTCCACATTCGAGAACACCAGCCGCTGTGCTGAACGCCATGCACACGCAATAGCCGTGCCAGACGTGGGCGGTCGCGGTGTCGGCACGCGGCCAGTTCAGGACGGCGCGACCCTTTCGCGCCGAGCGCGTCACCAGGCCAGTGTGCCCCTTCGACAGAGCCGCTGTTGATGGACCATAGCCGGGCCATTCCCGACGCCAGGGACAGCGCCGCATCGGCATCGCCTCTTGCGACGAACCACTCATCAGCGAAGCCGACGCACGCGAACTCGGTGAGCGGCTCCCCGCCGCAGCCGTAGCGCTTCGCCCAGCGCCGTCGCCGCGAGCGCCTTCTCCCCCTCCTCAAGCAGGCGCCGTCCCTTCGCCACCAGCTGTTCAAAACGGGCTGCGCCGACATCATACGGACCGATGTCGAGGGCATAGCCGACGTCGGAGGTGAGGATCGCCGTTGCACGGTGGGTACGACGGAGCTGGCCGATCTGGGCCTGCAGGGCGTTGACCGGGTTGGCCACTTGCCCGTCACGTCACAGCGCGTCGATCAGCGGTCCGCGCTGACGGGTTCCCCCGGTGACGCGCCAGCAGGGCCAGGATCGTTCGCTGCTTGGCGCCCGGACCGGCAACGGCACGCCCCCTGTTACTGCCTCGAACTTGCCGAAAACCTCACCTGCAGACGTCGGCCCAACGACCACCGGACACTCCCGCACCTGAGCAGCCTCCGACAGCGCGCAGGTCCCGACCTCAGCGCCACGGCAGTGCCGCCTCAGCCGCCGGGCGCAGGCTGCCATCTAGAAGAACCAGCCAGAACCATTCAGATCGACCCGAGGCGAAACCGACTACCACGCCACCCAGCTGACCGATGTGACGACAGGACTTTGACATGACCGCGATCACTGCCACCACCGATAAGCCTGACCAGCCAGAAATGGTCAGCACCGACATCCGATAGCCCACATCCGCGAAGGAGACCGAAATGACCCCCACCCTGGGAACCGCGACAGCCAGGCGAAATACCTGGGCACGAATCGCGGCCCTGCTGGTGACCATCGTCGTATTGACGGGACTTGCCTACCTGCGAGTCTCGTCCACCCTGGAATCGGTCTCGGTCTCGCAGGGGGCGCACGCCGGCCAGCTGACCATGCACCCGTGCACCTATCCCACCGAGAACGGCGCGTACCGCGCCGACTGCGGCACGCTCGTCGTGCCCGAGAACCGGGCAGACCCCCGGTCGCGGCTGATCGCGCTGCCGGTAATCCGGGTCCTGGCTCGCTCATCCCGCCCGCTGGCGCCAATCTTCCGGCTCAACGGCGGCCCGGGCGTGACCAACATGACGTTCCCGGATGCGAGCCGCCTGGCGGCCCAGCACGATGTCGTCATGGTCGGCTACCGCGGCGTCGACGGTTCTTCGGTGCTGAACTGTCCCGAGGTGACGGCGGCGCTGGAGAACTCCGCGGACTTCCTCGGCAAAGCGTCGCTGACCGCGTACTCCCGGGCCTTCGCCTCGTGCGCGAAGCGGCTTGAGCGAGAAGGCGTTGACCTCGCGGGCTACACGCTGGCGGAGCAGGCCGCTGACATCGACGCCGCTCGCGTCGCGCTCGGCTACCAGCGCATCGACCTGCTCAGCGAGAGCGAAGGGACCCGTCTCGCGATGATCTACGCGTGGCGGTACCCGAACAGTGTCGACCGCTCGGTAATGGTCGGGGTCAACCCGCCCGGGAACTTCCTGTACAGCGGAGCCGAGATCGATCAGGGGATCGAGCGTTACTCGGCGCTGTGCGCGCAGCAGCCTGCCTGCCGCGCCCGCACCGGAAACCTCGCCGCGAGCATGCAGCACACGGCGGCGCACATGCCGAGCCGATGGTACTTCCTGCCAATCAAGCCGGGCAACGCCCTGGTCGGGACGTTCTACGGGCTCACGGATACGACCGCGGCGGTTTCGCCACTGTCCGGGCCGATGACCCTCGACTCGTGGATCTCCGCCGCGCACGGCGACCCGAGCGGCCTGTGGTTCCTATCGACGCTGGCGGGGCTCGTCTTCCCCCAGTCGTTCACCTGGGGCGAGTTTGCCAGCATCGGGCTGGCCGACGCCCATCCCGCCGAGCGCTATTTCAGCTCCGGCGCTGACCGGGGCTCGATCATCGGCAATCCCTTCACGGAGTTCTTGTGGGGAGCAGGAGGCCTGGCGGACTGGCCGGCCAACCCGGGTGAGAACCAGTACACCAGCGTGCAGAACTCGAACGTCCCGACGCTGCTCATCGGCGGGCCGCTCGACTTCGAAACGCCGGCCCAGAACGCCACGAAGGAGCTGCTGCCGCACCTTCGCAACGGGCACCAGGTCATCCTGTCCGGGCTCGGGCACGCGGAAGACTTCTGGTACTACGAGCCGAAAGCCAGCACGCAGCTGCTGACCACGTTCTACAACACCGGCCGGGTCGACACGTCCGGCTACACCCCGAACAAGGTCAGCTTCGCCACATCGCCCACGCAAACAGCGCAGACAGCGATTGCCAAGGACCTCCTTGCGGCAATGATCGGCTTCGCTCTCCTGGCTGCCCTGTGGCTGCTCTGGGTAGCGCGCCGGGTGCGCAAGCACGGTGCCGCAGGGCGCATGACCAGCGTTGCGACCCGCACCATCCTCACGGTCGTGCTCGGGCTCGGCGGCTGGTTCGGAGCAGCCCTGGTCGTCCTGACGGTCTGGCCCGCGCTGTCCCTGTCCAGCGAACTGCTCGGGATTCTCGCCATCAGCGCGCCGATCGCGCTGGGCCTCTACCTGGCCTGGACTCACCGCGAGTGGGACCGTGCCAGCAAGTCACTCGGGCTCCTCGCCGCAACCGCCGGCGCCCTGCTCGGAGGGTGGCTCGGGTTCACCGCGGTATCCGGGCTGTTCGCCCTCGTCACCACCACGATCGGAGCTGCCGCAGCAGGCAACCTCGCCCTGATCGCCGTCAGCCTCGTCCGCGAACGGTCCGCGCGCGGCCATGGCAACGACCCCGCCGCAACCTACGCCGTAGCGCTCGCTCCGGGCAGCCCCGCACCTCACGCGGCGCACCATGGCGACGCCCACCACGGCTCCGCAGAAGGCCCGTGACGCTGACGGTCATGATCCTCAGGGCCGGGCTGCGATTACCCGGCCACCGGGATCGCCCTGACGGCCCGCGAAGGCCTTAAGCAGACCCCGGCCCCTTGCGAGAGGGGCCGGGGTCAGCCTCGTGTCTGACCGGCCCGGCTGCGCGTGCCCCGGTGCCGGACCGGTGCCTGTTACCCCCACCTTGCTGCCGCGCCAGTCCCGTGGGCACGTCACGCCGGCCTGCGCGGGCCGGGTGTTCTAAGCCAGGGTCGCCCAGATCGGCACCATCGCTCAGACTGACTGGAGGCAGTACCTGAGGTAGAAAGTGGCCGACGGTGGCATGACAGCGCATCCGAAAAAATAGTAATTGTCGCTGAGCGCCAGCACATTACCTATGCGGTGACGGTTAGCAGCCGTGCGAGTAGCGACACGACCAGAACCGGATCTTCTGCGTGCAGCGGGCGGGGCGCTCGGCCGGGCTGCCAGCCGCTCCTACTCGGCGATAGGTGCGCGCTGAGAGAGAAGTCCGAAGTAGGGAACCAGGGCTGCGTTGATCACACGCGTGCATGGATATGCGCCGTCGAACAATGAGGATCCGGCCGAGCAACGCACTACTTTCGGCATGACATTCCTGGGTAGCCACCGGATGCCCGTCGGCAGGCGGCGGCGATGAGCCGCGGCAGATTGCGGCGCCTTCGCGTCAGCATGTGCGATAGCACGAGAAACAGCCCGGTCGCGAACGCAGGCTCGGCCTCCGGCAGAGGCGGCCGGGACGTGGGCCAATCCCTCAGTCAGAAATCATCGTGGTGGTTCACCCCGTATGGTGCGCAGACAAGAGTTCACTTGGCCTCTTGCGAGTTCAGACTCGTCAATTTCCGGCATCGGGACAGGAGCCAAACGGGGCAGAAGCCGGTAGATGCCCGTGGCACCCCAGGCGACTGCGCCCGCCGGATACGGCTCATCAGCTAACAGGGCGACAGTCCGGCGCGTCCGGGCAAACAGGTCCTTGTCCTCGCTGCGCATGCGGGCCAGGTTGCGAAGCGCCGTCTCGCGGAAGACGACGGTCAGGCTCACGACGAGGTCGCTGCATCGATCCGGTCGAGTGCGGCGTCCAGTTCGTCGAGGCTGATCCCGGCTCGGCCGTCGGCCTTATCCGCCAGGTGCGCCGCCAGTGCCGCGCGGTCCTCGAGGTCAGCGAGATCATCGATGTCGGTCAGCGCGGCGACGGGTTTGCCGTCCTCGCTGATGGTGACCGGACGGTGGCTGTGCCGCGCCTCGGTGACGAGCTCGCCCAGGTGCGTCTGGGCCGCGCTCAGCGGATAGGCCATGGCACTGACGGTAACACCGTGCCGTAGCCATTGCGGGACAGAAACACGCACGAGCGGACCAGCGCGACCGCTGGCCGGGACGCGTTCCCCCGATTACCAGGCAACGCGGAAAGCACAAGCGCTCCAGTGCCGCCGGTGAGGATAACCTGCGGGCACCCGGGGCGGCCGCGGTGATCTTCGCACGGGAGGTCACAGCCCGGTTCTTGCTCCTGAAATTTCGTCGATATCGGGAGCCAAACGGGGAGCCAACAGTGACAGACGGCGAACCACGCCGGGCAACGTCTGTCCGCCATTCGTGCTGGTCAGAGGCTCATCGGGCCGCGGTCACCGACGCCCCGCACCGGTAAAATCGTGACTGGGGGTCAAGGGGTCGCGGGTTCAAATCCCGCCGTCCCGACTGGCAGCTTATCTTTTTCGAACAATAATTTCCCATTCGGGGAGCCAAAAAGGGAGCCAGTCGCCTTTGGTAATGACCCCTTGCCCACAGTCAAGGGGTCACAGATCAACAGATTGCCTTCCCTGCGACGGCACGGGCGCCGGCGTTCGAGCACCAGCGACAACGGACATGCAAGCCGCGTGGGCCAGACAAACGGCAGGCCGAATAGTAAGGGATCCGTCACGCTGGCGTCGCGTGGCTGTGAGGACGAATGCGTCATCGACGCGGACGCGCTACCTGCGCAACCGAACGCGCGAGTCGGCGGCGAGCTCGCGCCGGCCGCGCTGCGTGCCGAACCAGCGCGCCGGCGGAGACGCGGACTTGCGCCACGCAGTGTGACCCGACACCGGACGCGCAAACTCGCGCGGTCGCGCAAGTCGCGTCGCTTAAGACCGACCATGTGTTTTGGCTACTGCCGCAGCCGGTCACAGCACCGCCGCCGCAGCGGCTCGGCCGCACGCATGCCACACCGACGGCCGCAAGAGCGGATGCCCCGTGGGCAAGCAAGGGCGGCGGACTTCAGCCGCGTCGCGAGATCGCCAAGAGCAAATCGCACGTCGTCTACGCCGCGAAGACCTGGAAGATCTCTGGTCACGTAGGTGGCCAGAG
Source organism: uncultured Actinomycetota bacterium (assembly GCA_963818995.1). GTDB lineage: Bacteria > Actinomycetota > Actinomycetes > Streptosporangiales > Streptosporangiaceae > JAJYUU01. The sequence goes on from CAWFUM010000024.1 coordinate 23,091, forward strand.
CGCCGAAGCGTGACGAAATTCCAGACCCCGATCCCTGGGCGGCCCGAACTGTTCCAGACGGAGTGAGGTGTGCTCCGGTGTGGGCCTGCGCGCGTCTCCTCCTAGCTGGACACACCCAAACAGCAGGAGGCGAATCCGATGTCCGACGCGCACGGGACGATAGACGCAGCCAGGGTGAGCGGGCCTGCGGCCGTTCAGTGCAAGGCGGGGGTCTGACTCAGTGGCGTCATACGTATTCCGTCCTAACGATCCGTACCCCCGGCGGGAGCGTCAGATCTTCATCGCCAGTCCAGTGACAAGCGGCACCCCCATCCCCCGGTACATCTTCAAGCCGGACGAGCTGATCTGGATCGATGGCTGGGTAGCCGACCGGATAGCCCGCCCCGAAGTGTGGCTAGACACCTGGAATCAGCTCCTGTCTCTCCGCGACCGTGCCGCGCAAATCGAATCGTCGCGATTTGCAGATCAGAGGGGCTCGACGTACAGCTCGAAGTTCCTGGCCTGGTTCTCAGTTCAGCACGCTGTCATGACCATGACTCTGCTACCGGCCAACCGACCGGCTCTGGCCGCCGAATTCAGGCGCCACCCCTTCGAGACTGAGATTCTCAAGGGCAACAGCTTCACCACTTCGGTCGTGGCCGGAGTGCTTGCTGAGAGCGGCGGTCTGCCGACCGCGCAGATTCAGCCATCCGAAACCTTCATTCATTGCGCCTACTGCGGGCAGAGCTTCAAACAGAGCGAACCCAGGTGCACGCATTGCGGAGCGGGTCATCTAAGCCGCTGAGGACTTCGAGTCGACCGAGCTCAGCCCCGACACCCGATTCGCTTACGATGCCGCCCGCCGTCGAAGGCCACGACGCCGCGCTCGACGATGAACAGGACGGACCCCCATCGGCGCCATGACCTGCATGGTGCCTCAGCAGTCGAATTAGTGCGCGCCTCTCCGCGGCAGATGAGTAAACGGCGCGTCGATGACAAATGATCGTTAGTTCAATCGGCGGCCGTAGGACTGCCGTCAGCGCAATGGTGTTCCAGGGAGCGCTGAAGCCACGGGTTGGGCCCGGAGACAGCCAGAGATCTCAGGGCCGCTCGAGCTGCGCGCTGGTACTCGGCGACGGCACTGGAAACTGATCGCGTTTTGCGTTCCAGGCACCTGTATCAAATAGTGCGAAGCATTGCTTCCTCTCGAGAGCGACCAGGCACGAGTCCACCCGGTGTGCGGATGTGTAAACGTCAGAGCTAGCTCACTGAACAACAATGTCGCGGTCCACCCTGCGCCAGAAAAATCGCAGAGGCGCACCGGCCGCGCAGCGTCGACCTCGTGACGGCCAACGAGCTTCTGCTGGAAGAAGACGACGAGAACGCCGACCAGACCGGATATCACCGCGCCGAGGACGACCGCCGATGCACTGCTCACATGCAGTCCTTCCGCTGTGCTTGAGGCGGCGCCCGAGTCACAGAATCTCGCGGCGTGCCGCTGGACATGCAGATCCCGCCTGACCGATCGTCAGCTCGACGTGGTGGCCGGGCTCGGCCGAAGGGTCACGGCCTGTGCTGTGGTCGCGCCACAGTTACTGGCTAGTCATCCTCCGCTCGATTTGGCCTGATTGGCCGGGACGGCGCAAGCGCGCCCGAGTACCGCTCCCGAAGCGGCCGGTGCGGACAGTCCCCCAAGGCGCGAGCCGCCCGCCAGAGCTACCCGGGCCACGGCCGCCTTTGTCAACGAACTACAGCCACATTTCTGCCCATTTATGACACTCCAGTGCGGACTTAATGTATTATTGATACATGATTGAGCGCGTCCATTTGATCCGGTATAAGGGCTTTGAAGACTTTGACATGCGTCTAGGGCGCCAAGCCGTCCTGGTCGGGCCTAACAACGCCGGTAAGACAACTCTTATCCATAGCCTCCGTCTCGCTGCCAGTCTGCTGCGCTTCGCTCGTCGCAGAAACGCATACGAGGCATTTGAAGACGACGTGACGGGCGCATATTCACGTAGCGTACTGGGCTATCCAATCGCTCACGTTGGCACGCGCGAGTTGTCATGGTACAGGGACGAAAACTTGCGTCATGAATTCCGCAACGATGCAACCGCGCTAGAGGTAACGTTTAGTTCGAAGGCATGTCTCCGGATTGTATGGCCGGTCGACAGTCCGGCCTTCTTTTATATCGATAGATTGCCTGGCGTCGTAGCGAGGAGCGCGGCGGAAGTGCGGCGCTGCGTTCCAATTATCGGGGTGGTTCCGACGCTGCTGCCCCTGGAGGAGCGCGAGGATGTGCTGGATCCTCATTATGTATGGGAAAGCGTAGGCACTCGCCGCACTAGCCGGCACTTTCGTAACCAGCTTTACCATACGCGAGATAAAGCACCGGAATCCTTCAATTCTTTCGTCGCATTCGCCGTCGCTAACACGCCTGAGATTAGCAACATGGTCCTGCGCGATGTATTTGCTGGCCCTAAGCACGAGCTAGATCTATTTGTGACGGAGACAGCGACAGGAAAAGAGAAGGAAGTTTACTGGCTGGGCGATGGGTTGCAGATATGGCTGCAAGTTCTGCTTCATATATGGCTCAACAGTGACGTAGCGTCGCTTATCCTTGATGAACCTGACGTCTTCCTGCACCCAGACCTTCAAAGGCGACTGGTGGCTATTCTAGAGGAACTTGACAAGCAGGTCGTACTCGCTACGCACGCCCCAGAGATTGTCGCCGAAGCGAACAAGGATACTGTCGTATGGGTCGATCGAACACGTCGCAGGTCTCGCCGCGCGGGCGAACCCGTCGTTCTAGCCAAGCTGAATGCGGTACTCGGCAGTGGCTTCAATCTCGGGCTTGCCCGTGCGCTTCGCTCTCGGGTCGCGCTGTTTGTTGAGGGCCAGGATATGAGGATGTTGAGGAACCTGGCACGTGCTGTTGGGGCCGAAAACGTGCGGAATGAGCGGGGTCTCGCGGTAATCCAGCTAGGTGGATTCTCCAATTGGCATCAGGTAGAGCCGTTTGCATGGCTTAGTCGAGAACTGCTCGGAAACACAGTGAAGATCTACGTCTTGCTCGATCGCGATTATCGTTCCGACGCCACCGTTGAGGCGCTGCGAGATGCCCTAAAAGGAAGCGATGTTCATGTACATGTATGGCATAGAAAAGAACTTGAGAGTTATCTGCTAGTACCAGAGGCTATTGCACGCGCCAGCGGCATGGACATCCCGATTTTGGATCAGCTGATGGAGCAGGCAATAGACGGCCTACGCTTGGACTCACAGGCCGCGTTTATCGCTAGAAGGCAACAGGAAGCGAAGCGCGGAACTGACTTCAAGACTGTAGCCATGACCGCGCTGCCAGACTTCGAGAAAACATGGGCGAGTCCTGCTGGGCGTATTACATTGGCGCCCCCGAAGGAGGTGCTGGCTGGGATAGCTCGCGAGGTTCAGGCGCTGGGTGGAAGGCCTGTGTCTGATCGCAGCATCTCGGCGGTCATTAGAAGTGATGAAGTTGATGACGAGATGAGGCAAGTATTGCTAGATATTGAGTACGCCTTGGGCTCGGATATTTGAGTTAATTTGAGTAGTTATCTAGTATGTCTTCGTGCACGCGCGCTCATCGGCATGTGAGCGAGTCGATGAGCCGTAGTACCCAGGCCCGTTGCCCTGCGCCGGCGCTGCTACGGGCGAGATGCTAATGAGATTCCAGTCAGGAACCGCGCAGCTGTTGTCGGATCAATTCCGCTTTCCGCCTGAGGCCTCCGGACGAGCGGGTATCACGCGTGCGTTCAGCCGCCGGGGAGTTGGGCAGGCATCGCGTTTATGCCGCACGTAGCCCAGCGCGAGGTCAGCGAAATCGACTCGGCGAGCATCGACAGCGGTCACGTCTGGTCATTCAGTCAGCGGATCCCGCAGGCTGCCTGCGCCGTCGCGCACAAAGGCCTGGATCCGCCCGCCCGTCCATGGGGTCACGGGCGCAGCCAGGCGGGAGCCGTATGCTCGGACAGGGAGACTCGCGGGCAACGGAGGTGCGGTGACAGGTTACCGGCCCATGACGCTGGCCAACCTTGCCGACCGCCTCGCCCGGACCGGTGATGGCAAGGTGCGGTGGAAGCTGGTCTGGGAGTTCCTGGAGGAGTACCGGTGGGAGCCGGAAGTGATTCAGCCGTCGCTGCTGCGTGACGAGCCGTCGCCGGTCGGCGATGAGCGCTGGGACACGCTCCTGGCGGCGCTGGCCGAGCACCTGGCCGCCCAGCATGACCTGGCTCCGCCGGCGTGGTCGCAACTCCGTGTTCTGCAGCGGCCGTGGTTCCCGGCGGAGCTGCGGATCCAGCGGGCAGACGCCCTGGTCTGGGCCCCGGCGGCGTTCCGCAAGCATGGCGTGTATTTGTCGGCCAGGGACTTGGAGGCCGCGTGAGCCGCGCTGATGACGTCCTCCTCGGCCGGGCCGAGCTAGAGCGAGCCTTTACCCGCCTTGGTGAGCGCCTGGCCCGCCGGGGCGTCGTCGCCGACATTTTTGTTGTCGGCGGCGCCGCCATGGCTCTCGCCTACGACGCCGCACGGGTCACGCGCGACGTCGACGCCAGATTCCTCCCCCACGGCATCGTCTTGGAAGAGGCACGGCACGTCGCGGACGACCTGGGTCTGCCGCCGTGGTGGCTGAACGAGCAGGCTAGCGTCTATATCTCCGGCAAGGACGACCTCGGCAAACGCCGTGTCTTCGACCATCCCGGGCTGCGTGTCATGGCCGCCTCACCACAGCACATCTTCGCGATGAAAGCACTAGCCGCCAGGACACGCGACATCGACGACCTGCGGCTGCTGGCCAGCGTCATCGGAGTTGAATCCGCCAGCCAGGCGCTCCAGATATGCGCCGACTTCTACCCCGACGAACCCCTGTCACCCCGATCCGCCGCGGTCCTCGATGAACTTTTCGGCTGAAGGCATCCTGCCCGGCAAAGCCCGCAGCGCGCGACGTCGGTCTCGCATCGCGAACGCCGTCCGGCAGGTTTCTGGCATGCAAACCTCCAGTTTTCTCCATGGTCTTACGCGGCCGATTTTCCTCGATTCTCGGGAGCCAAACGGGGAGCCAACAGCGGCAGATACCGAGCCGCTTCGAGCGACGTGCGGCCGGATTAACGCTGGTCAGAGACTCATCAGGCCACCGCAAGCGACACCTGGCGACCTGCGGATCGTGACTGGGGGTCAAGGGGTCGCGGGTTCAAATCCCGCCGTCCCGACTGGTAGGAGGCTTGCAGGACCCTCCCGAAAGGCCCAGGGGAGCCAAACGCGGAGCCATACGAGTGACGATGCTGCCAAGGCAGGGGCAACAAGGCGCAGCGGCCGCAACGAGGATTCGATCTACTTCAACGCATCCAAGAGCCGCCGGGTCGGCGCTACCTCGTTAGGCTTCACACCAGACGGCGATGCAGCCTTCAGAAAGTCGGCGGCCGGACCAAAGCCTAGGTCCGGGACAAATTCCAGGCATTGCACCGCGAGCGCGAGGCCGCGCTGCGCGTCTTCGCGTCATACACGGTTGCGTCCTGCGTCAGGGACTGGCTCGACGACGGCCTGACGACGCGGCAGCCCTCCGATGCCGACAACTACCGACGCCTCGCCGACCACATCGTCCGCAATCTCCGCGCGGTCAAACTCAAGGACCTCACGGCCCCGCAGGTGCAGAAGGCCCTGGCCGAGTTGCCGGAGTCGCGGTCCACACGCTCACTTCGGCTGGTTCTTCAGATCCTCGAGCGTTCCATCCGCGATGCCCAGGCGTCGGATCTCGTCGCCCGCAACGTCGCATCGCTGGTAACCGCGCCGACGAGCCGGCCATCCAAGTCCCTCACCATGAGTCGGGCGGCGGATGTACTTGAGTGCGCCCAGAGTTCTCCGCTACGCGGGCTAATCCAGAACAACCGCAGCGGAAGTTCCATCACGCCGGAAATCGGGCCGCGCAGGCTGCGCAGTTCCTTCATGACGATGTCGCCGCGCCAGACATCGTGGGCAGTCCGCACTGCCACATCAGCCTGTCTGTCCTCGGCAACCGATCAGTTAGCTGGCCGTGGGCCCCAGCCGGGTGGGGTCTGGGCATGTATTCTGCACAGCCGGGCTTGCACGGGCTGGATTGCCAGCTGAGCGCGCTGACCCGATCTGTTCGGTCTTCTTCTCGGCTGATTTGACCACGCGGGTGCGCCCGAGAGATCTTGCGCGTGCGGGCGGTGATGATCAGGGCCGGCGCGGAACGGCGTCTGATCGTGGGGAGAACCCGGTGGCTCGGTTCAGGACGTCGCCTAGGACGGCGATGCCCTGGCGGATCGCGGGCTGTTTGGTGTTGCCGAATCCGAGCACGAGCTGTGGCGGCCTGGGCGCTTGGTCGGCTCGGTAGGTGCTCATCCCGTACAGGCCCACCGAGCGTTCCCTGGCCGCATGGATCACTTCGTGCTCGGCTGTTCCGGCCGGAAGGTGTGCGACGGCGTGAAAGCCGGCCGCCAGGCCGGTGAAGGTGACGGCCGGGGCGTGCTCGGCGAGCGCGCTGGCGAGGGTTTCGCGGCGGACGGCGTATTCGGCGCGCATCTGGCGCAGGTGCCGGTCGTAGCGGCCGGATTCGATGAGGAGCGCGAGCGCGAGCTGGTCCAGGCCCGGTGACCCGCGGTCTGCGATTTGCTTGGCGCTGGTGAGCGCCCCGGCCAGGGCCGACGGGCTGATGATCCAGCCTAGCCGCAGAGCCGGGGCCAGCGACTTGCTGACGGTGCCCAGGGCGATCACGCGGTCGGGGGCCAGGCCCTGGAGGGCACCGATCGGTTCGCGGTCGTAGCGGAACTCCGCGTCGTAGTCGTCCTCGATGAGCCAGGCCTGATGACGGGTGGCCCAGTCGGTCAGCGCGATCCGGCGCTCGGCGGCCAGGACGACGCCAGTGGGCCACTGGTGGGCAGGGGTGAGCAGCGCCGCTTGCGCGCCGCTGGCAACCAGCGCGGTGACATCGATGCCACGGCGGTCGACGGGCACGGGAATCGCCTCGATCCCGGCCCAGGCGGCCGCGGAGGTCATGGTTGCGATCGCTCCTGGATCCTCGAACGCGACTGTGCGGACGCCCCGCCCGGCCAGGACGCGCAGTACCAGCGACAGCCCCTGGGCCATACCCGAGCAGATAGTGACCTGGCTGGCGTCGGCGGCGGCGCGGACCCGCCGTGCGTAGCCGGCGAGCACCTCGCGCAGCCGCGGGCTGCCTGCCGGGTCGCCGTAGTCGAACTCGGCGTTGGGTGCTGACCGGCATGCTTCGCGGAGCGCCCACTCCCATGCCTCCCGCGGCGCCATGGCGAGGTCGGGGACACCGCAGGCGAAGTCGGCGGACAGCCGCTGCGGCGGAGCGGGCGCCAGCCGGCCCGCTGGCGGCTGAGACTGGCCGGCGGCCCCGGCGGCCCCGGCGACTCGGGTGGCGGATCCGGCGCGGGTGATCAGGTATCCCTCGGCTTGCAGCTGGGCGTAGCACTCCTGTACCAGGCCGCGGGACAGTCCCAATGCCGCGGCGAGGGCTCGCGAGGATGGGATCCGCTCCCCGGCGCCAAGCCGCCCGGACCGGATCGCCTGCCGGACCTGGTCTTTTAGCTTAGCCGCAACGGGGCGCGGCCACGGCGGTCAAGGGCGAGAAAGAGCTCCGGGCCCCAACCGGACCACTCCACAGTCATGCAACTGGACCTTAACGCAAGTCCAGCCGACGCCTAGCGTTCAGCACATGACCTCTGCCACCCAGTTCAGGCCCGCTGCCGCCGCGCCGCAGCGGGCACCAGCAGCCAATGGGAGGCTGGCGCCCTATCGTGAGGTGCTGCGGACGCCGGGCGCGATGGCTTTCGCGGTCCCGGGCATGATCGGCCGGATGCCGATGGCCATGCTCAGCATCGCCCTGGTGATGCTGCTAGCCCCTGCCACCGGCAGCTACGCCATCGCCGGAGCGGTCTCGGCTGCCGGGGCGCTGGCCTACGCAGTGGTGACCCCCCGGGTAGCCCGGCTGGCTGACCGGCACGGGCAGGCCCGCGTGCTGCGCCCGCAGGCGGTGGTGTTCGCCGCGGCCACCACCGCCCTAGCTTTGTGTGCCCTCTGCCGGGCACCCGGTGTGGGCACTGGCGGTGACCGGAGCGCTGAGCCGGGCCAGCATGCCTTCACTCGGGCCGGCAGTGCGCGCACGGTGGAGCAGGCTAGTAGACGTCACGACACGGGATGCAGCGTTCTCGCTGGAGGGCATCGCCGACGAGGTGATCTTCATCTCCGGACCAGTGCTGGTCGTCGGGCTGTCTGTGGGTGTCGCCCCGGTCGCGGGAGTGTTGGCCACCGCCGCGCTCAGCGTCACCGGGGTGGCAGGCCTAACCCGGCAACGGCGCAGCCAGCCACCGCCGGCACCTGCCCGCCGCGCCTGCGAAGGCGTTTTGCGCTACCCCGGCGTGCGCGCGCTCATCGGCATCCATGCCTGCCTGGGAGCGATGTTCGTCGCGGTGGACCTGGCCACCATTACCTTTGCCGCCCGCCACGGCGAGCCTGCCGCTGCCGGGCCGCTGCTGGGACTGTACGGGCTGGGCAGCGCGATCGCCGGAGTGTGGTACGGAACCCGGCACTGGCGCGCCGCTCAGGCCGCGCGGCTGACCGGGGCCTTGGCCGCGACCGCGCTGGGCGTCACACCGCTCGCCCTGGTGCCCGGCATCTGGCCCATGGCGGCCGCCATCACCGCCGCCGGGCTGGGCATTTCCGCCACCTTGACCACCTCCTACCGGATCGCCGAAACAGCGGTCCCCGCCGGGCAGCGCACCGAGGCCATGTCGTGGCTGAGCGCCGGCGCGGCCACCGGCACCGCCCTCAGCGCCCCGCTGACCGGCCGGCTGATCGACACCGCCGGGCCGCCCGCTGGATACCTATTGGCCCTCGCCCTCGGCCTGACCGCCCTGACCTTCGCCTTCCTGCGCCGGTCCCGCCTGACGCCCTCAACCGCGCTCAGCCCTGCCTGACTCAAAAGCCCGCCAGCAACACGAAAGGCCATCCGCTATGCGCAAGATCTTCCTGTACATGACCACCACCCTCGACGGCTTCATCGCCGGCCCCGGCAACGAACTGGACTGGATGCTCTCCACCCCCGACAAAGATCTCAACCAGGACATCATTGCCCTGCTGGACGCATCCGGCGGCGGCATCCTCGGCTACCCCGTAGCACAAGGCATGATCCCCTACTGGGAAGCTGCCGCCGCCGACCCCTCCGCATCACCGGCAAGCCGGCAATTCGCAGCCGCGGTCAGCCGCCAGCACCGAATCATCATCACTAGCCAGCCCGCCACCCTGGCATGGCCCAACTCCGAACTGATCATCGCCCGCAACGATCAGGACCTGATCACCGCGATCACCGAACTCAAGCAGCAGCCCGGCCGCGACCTCGGCCTGCCCGGCGGCGTCCGCACCGCTCAACGGTTTATCCGGCTCGGCCTCATCGACGAATACGTACTGCACGTCCATCCCGTCGCCATCAGCACCGGCAAACCATTGTTCACCCGGAAAACTGATCTGCAGCTGACCAGCGCGAAGGTTTACCAGTCCGGAGTCCTCCGGCTCCATTACCAGACCCGCCCGCCGGCAGCAACCTGCTGACGCTGCCTACGCGCGGCAATCCAATTGGGCGTGGAAACTCACGGCCGCCCCGCGAGGAGTCCCGTCAGCGGTCTCAAGGCCGCCCTGGTTGCCGCGGGCTCATGACGGCCAGATAAGACGCGACGCCAGTGGTCCCGCCGGTCACTCGCCAGAGCCGCCTTTCAAGGCGCTGACCAACGTTATGCGGAGCCGTCCTCACCGTGGTGGCGCCGACGCCACCACGTGAGCCGGCGCGCCCAGATTGCTCGTTTCAGCAGCCCGCCGGGTCAGGCTGACGATTCCCGTGTAACCCGGGCCGCCTGCCGCACGTCGGACATGCGAGTCACCGGCAGGCGGGACAAGCGGTGGCATTCTGATCGACGGCTCTTGCCCACTTCGCCGGCGTGACTACCAGGTTCACGATCTGGCCTGTTGCGCCGCCGTCACTTCGGAAGTTACCATCCAGGGAGATGGTAAGGAGAAGGTGAGGAGAGGGCGTTTCAGTGGTGACTGATGGCCTCCGGTGAGAGCGAAAAGACCGAGAAGATCACCATAAACCTGGGACTAGTGGATCTTGGGCAGATCGATCTGCTGGTTCAGGAAGGCTTCTACACCAACCGCACCGATTTCATCCGCACGGCTATCCGCAACCAGCTTGCGACCCGGAGCGAAGCGCTTGATCAAACAGCGGCGCGGCGCACCCTTACCCTGGGCAGTTGTCACTACACGCGTCGCGACCTGGAGGAGATCCGCAACGCCGGGCAAGTGATCCACATCCGGGTGCTCGGGCTGGCGAGCATCGCCACAGATGTCTCGCCCCAGCTAGCCCTGGCCACGATCGCTTCGGTGGAGGTGCTGGGCGCCTTCCGGGCCCCCACGGCAGTGAAGGCCGCGCTGGCGGCCCGCATCGTCTAAGCCGCCATCATCACACGGCTGCCCGGACCGCCGGTCTCCGTAACATGCAAGCTGCGGTTGCCCAGAGACCCGCGAAGACACCCACGAGAAGGGTTACCGCCATGAACGCGCGCCAGATGGCGGCGCTGGCTGAGGCCACCCGCCTGACTAGCCGCGGCCGCCTCCTCGAGGCAACCGCGCTAATCCAGCAAACGCTGGGCAGCCCGGTGGTGACCAGGCGACCGCCCGATGCGCCATATGACGAGGACGAGACCCGCAGCACGCGCGTCCGCCACGCCGACCTCCCATCCGCTTTGCGTGCCCAGGACGGGAGACAAGTGAGGGAGGCCCCTTCTGGCGGGATTCCCCGAGGCCTTCTTGCCAACCGGGGCCCATCGGGTGTCCACCCCCCGCGCCGGTCCGCGTCTCCGGCCGTGGAGCCACAGGCGGGCCGGTTTGACACCTTCTCCTGCACCAACGCGGTCGGCACTCGCGCCTACCGGCTCTATGTCCCTGCCGACGGCACCGGCAGGGCCCTGCCCCTGATTGTGATGCTGCACGGCGGCACCCAAGACGCCGCGACCTTCGCCGCCGCCACTGGCATGAACGACCTCGCCGAGCGTGAGAAATTCCTCGTCGCCTACCCTGAACAACCCCGCTCGGCGAACCCAGGCCGCTACTGGAACTGGTTCGCCCCCGGTCATCAGCGCCGCGACGCCGGTGAACCGTCACTAATCGCCGGAATCACCGGCCAGATCACGGATCGCTACGGCGCAGACGCCGCCCGAGTGTATGTCGCCGGGTTCTCCGCCGGGGGCGCGATGGCCGCGGTAATGGCCGCGGTCTACCCCGACCTATACGCCGCCGTCGGCGTGCACTCCGGCCTGCCCTACGCCGCCGCCGGTGACCTTGCCTCCGCGTTGGCGGCGATGAGGCAGGGCCCGTCGCACCCGGCCCGGCCCCCCGCGCGCCCGCTGCCGCTAATCGTCTTCCATGGTGACCAGGACGGGACCGTGGCCCCCGCCAACGCCGCGGCGCTCATCGAGCACGCCCTGGCAGCGGCCAGCCCGGCCCCGCTCCCCGGCACCCTGCGCCCCGCGGTGACCCGCGGGCAGGTGCCAGGCGGGCATGCCTACACCAGCGCCCGCTACCACGATCCCGCAGGCGTGACCCTGGCCGAGCGCTGGACCATTCACCGAAGCGGACATGCCTGGTCCGGGGGCATCCCACACGGGTCCTACACCGACCCCCAAGGGCCGGACGCCAGCGCCGAATTCATCCGCTTCTTCGGCGAGCACCACGCCACCCCGCCGGACCGCTGACCGGAACCGGCCCGGCGCGCTGATCTAATGACGACTGGCCGAAATACGGTGTAGACTCCTGGTGTAGATGTACAAAGTAGACAGCGCACAGGCTGCTGCCAGGTCGCAACCGGCGGCCAGGCGCTCCGCGCCGTCAGGGGAGATGACCGACTTCATGACCGTGACCCTGGACCGAGACGTCGAGACCTTTACCCGCGCACCTCGTCAGCTGTTCATTGACGGACAATGGGCCGACGCCGCTTCCGGCAAGTCCTTCGAAACGCCCGACCCGGCGACCGGGGAGACTCTCGCCCACATCGCCGAGGGGGACGCTGAGGACGTTGACCGCGCAGTCCGGGCCGCACGCAGGGCATTCGAGTCCGGCCCGTGGTCGAGGATGACGCCTTCCGAGCGCAGCAGGATTATCTGGCGCATCGGGGACCTGATCCTCGAGCACGCCGACGAACTCGCCCAGCTTGAGTCGCTCGACAACGGCAAGCCGTTCGCCGTCGCGCAGGCCGCGGACGTGCCACTGGCCGCTGACCTGTTCCACTACATGGCCGGCTGGGCGACGAAGATCGAGGGCAACTCGATCAACATCTCGGTGCCGTATATGCCGGGCGCGAACTTCCACTCCTACACGCTGCGCGAGCCGCTGGGCGTAGTGGGCCAGATCATTCCGTGGAACTTCCCCCTGCTGATGGCAGCCTGGAAGCTCGGTCCCGCCCTGGCCACCGGCAACTGCGTCGTGCTCAAGCCCGCTGAGCAGACCTCGCTGACCGCGCTTCGGCTCGCCGGGCTGATGGCCGAGGCCGGCGTGCCCGACGGCGTAGTGAACGTGGTCACGGGCTTCGGCGAGACCGCCGGCGCCGCGTTGGCCGCGCATCCCGACGTCGACAAAGTCGCGTTCACTGGCTCCACCGAAGTCGGCAAGCTGATCGTCGCCGCCGCGGGGGCTAGCAACCTGAAGAAGCTGACCCTCGAACTCGGCGGTAAGAGCCCCAACATCGTGTTCGACGACGCGGGGCCCGAGGCCATCGAGGGCGCGGCCAACGCGATCTTCTTCAACCACGGGCAGTGCTGCGTCGCCGGCTCGCGGCTGTATGTGCAGCAGAGCAGATACGACGAGGTTGTTGACGGCGTCGCCGCGATCGCCAAATCGATCAAGATGGGACCCGGCATGGAACCGGGAACGCAGATGGGCCCGCTGGTGTCGGATGAGCAGTTCCGCCGGGTGAGCGGCTTCCTGGAGTCCGGCAAGTCCGACGGCGCGACCGCGCTGGCGGGCGGCGGCCGGCATGGCGACCGAGGCTACTTCATCGAGCCGACGGTGCTGACCAACACTCGCCCGGACATGAAGGTGGTCCGCGAGGAGATCTTCGGACCGGTCCTGGTGGCCGCTTCGTTTACCGATCTGGACGAGATCGCCAAGGTCGCCAACGCTTCCGAATACGGCCTGGGCGCTGGCATCTGGACCAAGGACATCTCCAAGGCGCATGCGCTCGCCAAGAAACTCAGAGCGGGAACCGTCTGGATCAACTGCTACAACGTGTTCGACGCGGCACTGCCGTTCGGCGGATACAAGCAGTCCGGCTGGGGCCGTGAAATGGGCCACGAAGTCCTCAACAACTACACCGAAGTCAAGGCAGTCACCACGCTGCTGTAAGCAGTTGTGGCCACCGGGAGCAGGGCCGGGCGTCGGCCCTGCTCCCTCCGGGACCCGCTATCTGCCCCGCGACTGGATCGCGGTCAGTGCCATCGTGTAGATGATGTCGTCCACAAGTGCACCGCGGCTCAGGTCATTCACCGGTTTGGCCAGCCCTTGCAGCATCGGCCCGACGCTTACTACCTGTGCGCTGCGCTGCACGGCCTTATACGTCGTGTTGCCGGTGTCCAGGTCGGGGAAGATGAACACATTGGCACGCCCGGCCACCGGGCTGCCGGGCCGCTTGGTCAGCCCGACCGAGGCGACTGCAGCGGCGTCGTACTGCAGGGGGCCGTCGACGGCGAGTTCGGGCGCGCGTTCGCGCACAATCCGGGTTGCCTCGGCGACCTTGTCGACATTGGCGCCGGAGCCAGAGGTACCGGTGCTGAAGCTGATCATCGCGACCCTGGGCTCGATGCCGAAGGTCCGTGCCGATGCTGCGCTCTGGATGGCGATGTCGGCGAGATCGTCGGCGGCGGGCTGCGGGTTGATGGCGCAGTCGCCGTAGATGACCACTTCGTCCGGCAAGCACATGAAGAACACCGACGACACGAGGCGGCTGCCCGGCCTGGTGCCCAGGATCTGCAACGCGGGGCGGACCGTCGCAGATGTCGTGTGGACCGCGCCGGCCACCATCCCGTCCACTTCACCCTGCTCGAGCATCATCGTGCCGACCACGATCGGATCGCCGAGATGTTCGCGAGCGATCTCCTCGGTCCAGCCACGGCGCTGCCGAAGCTGGGCCAGCGGGCCGACATAGCGCTCGGCGACGCTCTCGGGGTCTACCACCGAGACGCCGTCGGGCATCCGCAGCCCGAGGCTGCGGACGAGCCTGGCCACCTCATCTGGCGGTCCCAGCAGTACGCTGCGGGCGATTCCCCGTTCCGCGCACGCGACTGCGGCCTGCACGATCCGCGGCTCGGTGCCCTCGGGCAGGACGATACGCGCGTCAGCGGCGCGGGCTAGCTCGACCAGGCGGTGCCGGAAGGCGGCCGGGCTCACGCGGCGGGAGCGCGCGGAGCCGGGAAGCGACTCAAGCCAGGCCGCATCCAGCGCATCGGCGATGCTGTCCGTCACGCCCTCGATCCGTTCGAGGTCGTCTACCGGTAGTCCGGGATCCAGGTCAGCAACCCGCGCCGCCGCCTGATAGCTGTCATCGTCGACGACGAGTACAGGCAGGCCAGTCGCGAACGCACCCTGGGTAAGTTCCCAGACTCGCGGGTCCGGCATGATCCCGGCGGTCAGGAGCAGGGCCGCCAGATGCGTTCCGTTCAGCTCGGCCAGACACGCGGCCATGACGACGTCGTGGCGGTCGCCAGGAACGACCACGAGCCTGCCCTCGGTGAGCACGCGGAGGCCGCCGGGGATGCCCTGGGCGAACACCGCCACGTCTTTGATGCGCCGGGACAGATTCCCCTCGCTGAGCACCTTCGGGTCCAGCTGCTGGACCAGGTCGCGCACTCGCGGCCAGGTCAGTTCCGGGCGACGCGGCACCGCGGCCCGGAGTCGCAGCCCGCGCTCTGCCAGTACCTTGCGCAGCTGCGCCGCCGCGGACGGATCCGCAGGCATGCCGTTGACCACGCAGCCGACCACGCGCGCCTGTTCACCAGACCAGTACCCGCTCGCCGCGATAGCGAGTGTCTCGGCCAGGTCATCGACGGCGGCCGCGATCGTGTCTGTCTCCGGCTCCGGCTCCGGCGTGCGACGGGTGTAGTCCTCGCTGCTTCGCACATCCTGCGCCGGCCAGCTTGCGACCAGGAGAACGTCGGCGTCGAGCGCCCGGGCCAGCGCCTGGTTGATCTCGATCGCATACAGTCTCGCCGGGCCCGGGGTGAGTGCCTCGACGACGACCACATCGGAGCGGTCATGCACGGGCTCCAGGACTGCGACGATCTTCTCCAGCGCGGCGTGCAGACCGCGCCCCGCGAGCAACTGCTCGAGCTCGGCGGTGGACAGCGGATCTGGAGGACGGAGCGAAGTTATGGCCGCCAGGAGTCCGACCGAGCGGTCGGCGCTGCCGTCGGGCCGGGGCTGCGCCACCGGCTTGACGAAGGCGACGTTGACACCCTGCCGGTCGAGAGCCCGGACGAGTCCGAGTGCCGTCCTGGCCACGCCGGCATCCGCGCTGGTCGGCACAATAAGCAGGCTACGGACCACGACATTCCTCCTTGCTTCCGCTGGCCAGCACGGTCAGCTACCCGCGATCACGTGGACGGTGTCGCGCGCGATCATCAGCTCCTCGTCCGTCGGGACGACAAGCGCTACGGCCGGGCCGGCAACGCTGACACGCCCGCCCGTGTGCCGGCCGTGGTCGGCGTTGGCCTCGGCGTCCGGTGCGAGGCCGAGGAAACCCAGGCGGCCGAGCACCAGGCTGCGGACGACAGCGCTGTTCTCACCGATGCCGCCGGTAAAGACCAGCGCGTCGAGCCGCTCCACCGCCACGACCAGGCCGGCGATCGACTTGGCCAGCCGGTACACGAAAACCTCCAGGGCGAGCAGCGCGCGCTTGTTACCGCCTGCGGCCGCGGCGACGACCGTCCGCATGTCGTTACCCAGGCCCGACAGGCCCTGAAGCCCGCTGTCCACGTTCAGCGCCTGGGTGAGCTGGCCGACACTCATGCCGGTGCGCCCGGCCATGTAGCCGACAAGGCCAGGATCGACGTCGCCAGAGCGGGTCCCCATCACCAGCCCCTCCAGCGGGGTCAGGCCCATGGTGGTGTCCACAGACGCGCCGTTCCGCACCGCGGCAGCGCTGCACCCGTTGCCAAGGTGCGCCGTGACCAGCCCGAGCTCGCGCAGCGGACGTCCGAGCATGATCGCGGCACGCTCGCTGACGAATCGGTGACTGGTGCCGTGAAACCCGTAACGGCGCACGGCGTACCGCCTGTACCACTCCTCCGGCACCGCATACCGGAAGGCATGCGGCGGCATCGTCTGATGGAACGCGGTGTCGAAGACAGCGACCTGCGGCAAGTCGGGCAATTCGGCGCGTACAGCCTCGATACCCGCGATATTGGCCGGGTTATGCAGCGGCGCCAGGTGACTGAACGTGCGCAACGCCGTAATCACCGCGTCGTCCACCAGGATCGAGGAACTGAACCGCTCTCCGCCGTGCACCACCCGGTGGCCTGCACCCAGCAGGCGAGCGCCGCCGTCCAGAGCTGCAGTCGCGTGCTCAAGCACCCTGGCCACCACGGCCCGGTGGGTGCCTTCGGGAAGCCTCTCGTCAACCGCTGGCGCCGGAAATCTCCGGACCCGCAGCTCCGCCTCGGGTGTGCCGAGCCGCTCGCCTGTTCCTGCGATCAGACGCTCGCCACTACCCGCGCGCACGAGGGCGAACTTGACCGACGAACTGCCCGAGTTGAGCACCAGCACCAAGCTGTCCGGCCCGCTCACGGCGCACGCACGCACTGACGAGCCGCTGCCGCGCGACTGGCGCCGGATTCGGTCTCCTTCGTTCCCGCCGGTGTTCAGCAGGAACGAAGTGACGGCGGTCACGAAGCCGTCCGGGTCCTGCCAGAACAGCAGATGGCCGAGATCCGGGAAGATCAGGAGCTCGGCGCCGGGGACGCGATCCGCGAGCAGCTTGCTGTTGCCCGGGTCGACGACGGTGTCCGCCGCGCCCTGCACGACCAGCGTGCGAGCGCGGATGCGCCTGTGCCGCAGGCCGCCAGCGTAGCGCGCGCCCGCGGCTGCCTGGGCCGACACCGCACCGAGGTCGGCTTGCCGGGAGCGCTGGACGTCGACGAGGCGGTCGACGACATCTGGCTGGCGCTCGAGCGTGTACGCCGACAATGCGTTCTCCGCGTGCCGGCGCAACGCTGCCTCGCGAGTCATGCGCCTTGTCGTCGCGAACAGTCGCGCGGAAACGGCCGGCAGAGGGAATGCGAATGGCCAGCCGGGCGTCGTGGACACCAGGACGAGCCCGTCGACCCGATCCGGGTGGTCGATGGCCAGTTCCTGAGCCACCATTCCGCCGAGGCTCACGCCCATCGTGTGGGCTCGGCGGACACCCGCATCGTCGAGAACGGCGACGACATCACCAGCCATGTCGGCGACGCCAAACGAGCCGGCTGGCAGGTCGCTGAGCCCGCTTCCGCGGTTGTCCACAAGCACAAGCCGGAAATGGCGCCGCAGCTTCCGCGCTACCGGGTCCCATCCGTGACGGTCGAAACCCATTCCCTGGATCAGAATTAGCCACGGCCGCCGCCAGTGCAGCTTTCCGCGGAGCTCGTAGGCGATCCGCGACTCACCGTTCCGGGCGTACCGAGTTCTCATATGACGCCTCCTCCGGACCAGCCTCAGCCCAGGACGTAGTTGCCGGGTGCGTCACCTGACGGCCGGGTGCTGGCTGCTGCCCATGCGTGGCGGCCTGACGAGGTCGCCGGCGCGGTGCCTGTGACCACCTGGTCCAGTCCTCCCACCAGGAGCCGCCTGCCTGGTGGCCGCGGCCCGCCAGCTGGCTGCGTCAGCCGGGTTGCTGTCGGCTAGTCTCGTACCAGGCCTTGGGTCCGGGCGGGTTGACGATGCCGGCGACGTGGCCGCCGCTGGACAGGACGTACCGGACGTCGCCGCCCAGCAGCCTGGTGGCCTGGTAGGAGGCAGGCCAGGGCACGATGTGGTCGTTGACGGCGCCGACCACGTAGGTGTCGTTCTTGACGTCCGGCAGCGACAGATGATGGCCGGCGAGTTCCAGTCTCGCCGCGCGGCCAGTTCGTTGCGCAAGTAGAGGCAGCGCAGGTAGAACGAGTGCATGGCGGCTGGCAGCCGGGTGCTGTCGGCGTTCCAGGCGAGCAGGTCGAACGCGGGCGGATCCTGGCCGATCAGCCAGCCGGACACCACGTAGCTGAAGATCAGGTCGTTGGCCCGCAGCAGGTCGAAGGTGCCGGCCATCTGGCTGCCGTCCAGGTACCCCTTCTTCGCCATCTCTGCTTCCAGCCGCGCCACCGTCTTCTCGTCGGTGAAGGCGCCGAGCACGCCCGGCTCGGCTGTAGTCGAGCATCGTGTTGAGCAGCGTGATCGAGCCGATCCGGTCGTCGCCCGCGTCCGGCCAGGTAGGCCGCCAGCATGCCGGTCAGGGCGCCGCCCAGGCACAGGCCGGTGATGTCGATCTTCGGGGCGCCGGTGATGTCCGGCGATGACGTCGAGGGCCTCGCGGGGGCCGTGGATCAGGTAGTCGTCCAGGGTCACGTCGCGCATCGAGGCGTCGGGGTTGCGGTAGGAGATGGCGAAGACCGTGCGCTCGTGCTGGACCGCCCACTCGATGAAGCTGCGGCCGGGGGCCAGGTCCATGATGTAGTACTTGTTGATCCACGGCGGGCTGGCCAGCATCGGGACCGCGCGGACCTTGGGCGTCTGCGGCGCGTACTGAATGAGCTCCATCAGCTCGTTCCTGAACACGACCTTGCCCGGCGTGGCCGCGAGATTCTCGCCGATCCTGAAGGCGCTCGTATCGACCTGGCGCGGGACGCCCGCCGTTGCGCAGCAGGTCATCGACGAAGTTGCGGGCGCCCGGCCGCCAGGCTGGCGCCGCCGGTCTCCATCGCCCGTCTTGATCGCCGCCGGGTTGGTGAGCAGGAAGTTGGTCGGCGCGAGCGCGTCGAGCACGAAGTCCGCGGCCAGCCCCGCCTTGGCGTCGGCCACGGCGTCGCCCGCACCAGCCGGCGAGACGTCGCCGGCTCAGCCGGGCAGCGGCCAGGTAGCGCCTGCCGGAGGGCGAAGAACGCAGGATTGCCGTCCCAGGTCCGGTCAGCGAACCGCTTATCGTCCCCGGCGGGAACGGGCGGCGACGCCTCCGCGCCCAGCCAGCGGGCCGCGGCCACCGGCCCGATCCGGGCCACGCTGGCCCAGAACCGCAGACCGGCGGCGCCACGCCCGGCAGGATTCCCGGCCGCGCGCAGCAGCACCCCACGCAGCGCCTCACCGAAGCCCGCCAAATCCAGCGAGGCGAACAGGCCAGCCCCGGGAGCCAGCGCATCGGCAGCTGCCTCCGCGGCTTCCCAGGCTGCCTCCTGCCCGGTCATGCTCGCTCGAATATCGCGGCTATGCCCTGACCGCCACCGATGCACATGGTGACGAGCGCGTATCGGCCGGCTATGCGCTTGAGCTCGTAGAGTGCCTTGACGACGAGGATGGCTCCGGTTGCGCCGAGGGGGTGACCGAGCGAGATGCCGCTGCCGTTGGGGTTGGTCTTTTCTGGTGGCAGGCCAAGCTCGCGAGCGACTGCCAGCGCCTGGGCGGCGAAGGCCTCGTTCACCTCGAATACGTCGATCTCGTCGACCTTGAGGCCCGCCCGGTCCAGTACCAGCCTGACAGCAGGCACCGGGCCGATGCCCATGATCCTTGGCTCCACGCCGGCGTGACTGTAGGCGATCAGACGGCCGAGAGGCTCTTGGCTGCGGCTTCTGGCGTAATCGCCGCTGGCAAGGATGACGGCGGCGGCCGCGTCGTTGACTCCCGCGGCGTTCCCCGCTGTCACCGTGCCGTCGTCGGCGAATGCCGGCCGCAGCCGGGCCATGCCCTCATCGGAGGCATCCGGCCTGATGTGCTCGTCAGCCACCACGCTGACCGTGCCCTTCTTCGCCGGCGCCTCGACGGGAGTTATCTGCTCAGTGAAATAGCCGGCTGCTGCCGCCGCCGCGGCCCGGTGGTGGCTCTCGACCGCCAGCGCGTCCTGATCAGCGCGTGAGATCCCGAACTCGCGCGCGACGTTCTCCGCTGTCACGCCCATATGGCAGCCGTCGAACGGGTCGGTCAGCGCTCCGACCATGGCGTCGACGGTCACGCCGTCCCGCATCCGCTGGCCCCAGCGCAATTCCGGAAGCCAGTACTGGGCGCGGCTCATCGACTCGACGCCGCCCGCTACCGCGGCATCCGCGTCACCGAGCTGGATGGCCTGGGCAGCCGAGACGATCGCCTGCAGCCCGCTGCCGCAGAGTCTGTTGACCGTGAACGCCGGCGTGGTCACCGGCAGGCCGCCGTTGACAGCGGCGACCCGGCTCAGGTACATGTCCCGGGCCTCGGTGTGGATCACGTGGCCGAAAACCGCGTGGCCGACGTCGGCGGGCTCGACGCCGGCCCGCCGCACTGCTTCGCGTACGACGGTCGCGGCGAGGTCGCAGGGCGGGACTCCGGCCAGGCCGCCTCCGTAGCGGCCGATTGCGGTCCTGGTCGCGGACAGCACGACGACATCTGGCAGATCATTCATGACGTTACCTCTCACATGTCCAGTCCGCCGTTAACGGCCCAGATCTGTCCGGTGATATAGGCGGACTCGTCCGCTGCCAGGAAGCACACGACACGGGCGATCTCGTCAGGCCGACCGAGGCGGCCGACAGGAATCTGCCCTCGGATGCGCGCGAGCACCTGATCCGGAATCGTGGCGAGCATGTCCGTCGCGATAAATCCGGGGGTGACAGCGTTCACGGTGAGACCGAGGCCGTCACCTGCTGGCCGGTCCGCGCGGTTCAGCTGGAAGATGGCCTCTCTGGCCAGCGATTTCGTCAGGCCGAACAGGCCGGATTTGGACGCGGCATAGTTGGCCTGGCCGATATTGCCGGTCTCGCCGATCACCGATGACACGCTCACGATCCGGCCGGTGCCACGTTCGACCATGTGCTCCAGAGCGGCCTGGGCGATGAAGAAGGCGCCCGACAAGTTCACGGCGATCACCCGCTGCCAGTCCTCATCGGACATCTTGGCGGCCGTCCGGTCGATGGTGATCCCGGCGTTATTTACCAGGATGTCGAGGCGTCCGTGCTGTTCGATAACGTCGTGCACGACGCGCCGGCAGTCGTCGGCCAGGCCGATGTTGCCTTTGTGCAGCGTGCACAGCTGGTCCGGAAACTCCGCCGACATGGACTCCTGGAACTTCTCGGCTCCCTCACGCTCACGCCAGTAGCCTGCCGCGACCGATGCGCCCTCAGCGGCCAGGCGGTGGCAGATCGCGGCTCCGATGCCCCTGGTGCCGCCGGTGACCAGGGCAACCCGGCCGGCGACCATGCCTGCGCGTGCTTGCCGCGGCGGCTGCCCGGCTGACGCGGCCACGCCAGGCGGCACAGTACCTTCCTGTTGTCCTTGCATTGCTCGTTCCTGTCCTCGTAGCGGTGTTGTCTGGTCCCTAGGGACGTCATGACGATGCGTGCTTTTGCCCTGCCGTGCAGAACTTCCTGGATGGAGTCGTTGACTGCGGCCAGGGGCCTGGTCTCATAGATGACCCGGGTCTGTCCGGCCGCATGCAAGGCGAAGACGTCCAGCAGGTCGGCGCGGGTCCCCACGATCGAACCGATCACCGAAGTCCCGTTGAGCACGGTGTCGAAGACCGGGATGGGGAGCGTGCCGGCTGCGGGCAGCGCGACCAGCACCAGCCGCCCGCCGCGGCGCAGGCCGGCGTAGGCGGCGGCGAAAGACTTGTCGTCGACGGCCAGGCCGATCGCGACGTCTGCGCCGCCGTGTGACTGCAGGACTGCGGCAGGGTCCTCGGTCCGCGCGTCAATGGTGATGTCGGCACCCAGCTCCTTCGCGAGCTGCAACTTCTCGTCGGTGACCTCGATCGCCGCGACGGTACCGCCGAAGATCTTGGCGTACTGGACGGCGAGATGGCCGAGGCCGCCGACGCCGGAGATCGCGACCAGGTCGGCCGGGCGAACGTTGCCGACCTTGACTGCTTTGTACGTGGTCACGCCCGCGCAGCTCAGCGGCGCAGCGTCGAAGGGGTCGATGCCATCGGGGACCTTGGCGGCGAAGGCCGCCTCGGCCAGGAAATACTCGGCGTAGCAGCCATCGACGGAATAGCCCGTGTCAAGCTGCTGCAGGCACAGCGTCTCCCAGCCAGTGAGGCAGTGCTTGCAGGTGCCGCAGGCGTAGCCCAGCCATGGCACGGCGACCCGCTGCCCGATCGCCAGGCCGCTGACTCCTTCGCCGGTCGCGTGCACCAGGCCAACGCCTTCGTGACCGGGCACAAACGGCGGACTCGGCTTGACGGGCCAGTCGCCGTTGGCGGCGTGAATATCGGTGTGGCACAGCCCGGATGCTTCCATCCGGACAGTTACCTGCCCGCGGCCAGGCGACGGGATAGGACGGTCCTCCATGACCAGCGGCTGGCCGAATTCCCGTACAACGGCAGCTTTCATTTCTTCCTCCAGGTAATTTCGGGCGCCGGACTGGCAAATCGCCGGCGGCAGGATAGCCGCGGACGCATAAGGGCGGTGGGCAGCTGGACTGTCGGCCTGCCGGGTGCGTGGCCAGGCAGGCCGACAGGTCAGGGGGACCCGTCGGCGGATGTGCCGGGTGGGGTGCCGATGAGGTCGTCGGCCAGGCGCTGGCTGCCGTTAGCGGCCGGCGGCGGAATGCCCGGTCCGGGCAGCACCACCGGGCCCATTGCGGGAGGAGCGAAAGCAGCAGGCGCGACGGGCAGTCCCGCCGGTCCGGCGGCCTCAGCCTCGCGGGCGAGGAAGGACCCGAGCTCAGCGATAGTGGTCATCAACGGCGCGGGGTTTTCCATGACGATGCTTTCCTGGTGACTACGCTGCTGAGCAACACGAGACGATAACGATGTAGACCTACGGTACGTCGCATTCCAGGCGTATGTCAACGATGTAGGCCTACGATCTGGCTCGCGCGGTAGTATCCTCAAGCTGAGCTTGATCACTGCGATATGAGAGAAGGTGCTGCGATGGCCCCGCCGCGTGTCGGCCGCGCCGCTGGTGACACCAACGCGAGCGCGAACGGTGACGGGAAGGTCACCCGGGGGGTAGTGCTAGCAGCTGCGCTGGACATCATCGACCGTGACGGTGCCGACGGCCTGTCCATGCGCCGGCTCGCACGTGCGCTTGACCGGGATCCAATGATCTTGTACCGGCACGCGCCGAATAAGGCCGCGCTCCTCGACGGAGTTGCTGAGACGGTCCTGGCCGAGCTGATGGTCGATGCGGCTGACCCCGACTGGGCCGGCCAGTTGCGCTCGGTCGCGCGTAGTTACCGGGCGCTCGCGCTCGCCCACCCGCATGTCGTGCCATTGCTGGTCACGCGCCCTCTGGCCACACCGCTGGCGCTGCGTCCTCACGGCACGCTGCGCCCGCTCGAAGACGTACTCGAGCTCCTGACCCGGGCTGGCTTTACCGGGCCGGACGCATTGCACATCTACCGGGCCCTGTTCGGCTTCCTGCACGGCCACGTACTCAACGAACTCCAGGAAATCGTCGATAACCCCGATGAGACCGATGATCTGCTGCGGCTGGGCCTGCATCGGCTGCCGATCGGCAAGTTTCCCCTCCTGCGGAGTCTCGCTCCAGTGCTGGCTAGCTACGACGGCGCGGCTGAACTCGAACGCGGCCTCGACATCCTGCTCACCGGGCTTGCCGCCACCCTTACTCCCCCGGCCAAAGCGAGGCGCCTATGACGTTGCGGAGCAGATGCTGGCCAGCCAGCGGAAGTTCGCCGAGGACGCTCTGACTGCGATGGCGCCGCTCGCGGCCGTCCACCACGAGGCACCGGACAGGAAGAACGCACCCTCGTCCAAGTGACCCATCATCGCGCGGCGAGCCCCATGCGGTTCGCCGCGCGGTCGTAGGGGCTGGGGTTCCCGAGAACATGTAGATGACGTTCAGGGCCAGGCCGTCGAAAGCAACGGCTCCGGTGAACAGGCCCCAGGATCATCAGTGCCCCGATGGTCAGCTCACTCAGGGCCGCGAGCTTGGCGATCCAGGTGGAGTTGGATGACGAAGCCGTGCAGAAAGCGGCGAACCAGCCGTAGGACCCGCCGCCGGTTACTGCCGCCTTTGACCCGGCCACGTCGGCGGTCGCGAAGCCTTTCCCGCCGCCCCGCTGCTCCAGGATCCGGCGCTTTCGGAGCTCCAGATCTTCTGGTAGCCGACGGCAGCCATCCGTAGCCAGCCAGAGCCGGGCAATCCAGCCGCACCACGCTGGCTACCCTCCAGCCATTCAGCCAGTCAGCTCCCGCGCGCATTCCCCTAGCCGCCTCGGGGCCTGGGGTTCGGCGCATGGCCGCGGCGAACCGCGGCCGTTGTCTACGGCTACCTGGCCTGGCCGTCACCGCGACCACCCTGTCGTCGCGCTCTCCAGCGTGAAGCGCCTGGCTGGCGGCGGCGTCCGACGTCTCTGCCTCCCAGACGGTCAGGAACTCCGCGCGGCTCGGAAGGTACAGGTCGACGACAGCCGCCAGCGAGCGCATGGTCTTTAGCATTCTCGGCGGCGTGTCCCTGGGGACCCTGCCGTGATCCAGGACCGCCGCAGCTACGTCGGCGAGTAGCGTCACCCTTCGATTTCTCGGCAGATCTCGCCGGGCGGAATCAGCGGTCAGCCCTGATGGACAGGAGATTCAGGAGATGACCCCGATGTTGATGATGTATACCGTTGCCGCCCCAGGATCGACTTCGTACAGGATTCTGATGTCGTCGGCGTGAAGCCGGTAGATGCCCGTGGCACCCCAGGCGACAGCGCCCGCCGGATACGGCTCGTCAGCTAGCAAGGCGACAGTCCGGCGCGTCCGGGCAAACAGGTCCTTGTCCTCGCTGCGCATGCGGGCCAGGTTGCGAAGCGCCGTCTCGCGGAAGACGACGGTCAGGCTCACGACGAGGTCGCTGCATCGATCCGGTCGAGTGCGGCGTCCAGTTCGTCGAGGCTGATCCCGGCTCGGCCGTCGGCCTTATCCGCCAGGTGCGCCGCCAGTGCCGCGCGGTCCTCGAGGTCAGCGAGATCATCGATGTCGATCAGCGCGGCGACGGGTTTGCCGTCCTCGCTGATGGTGACCGGACGGTGGCTGTGCCGCGCCTCGGTGACGAGCTCGCCCAGGTGCGTCTGGGCCGCGCTCAGCGGATAGGCCATGGCACTGACGGTAACACCGTGCCGTAGCCATTGCGGGACAGAAACACGCACGAGCGGACCAGCGCGACCGCTGGCCGGGACGCGTTCCCCCGATTACCAGGCCACGCGGAAAGCACAAGCGCTCCAGTGCCGCCGGTGAGGATAACCTGCGGGCACCCTAGGCGGCCGCGGTGATCTTCGCACGGGAGTTCACAGCCCGGTTCTTGCTCCTGAAATTTCGTCGATATCGGGAGCCAAACGGGGAGCCAACAGTGACAGACGGCGAACCACGCCGGGCAACGTCTGTCCGCCATTCGTGCTGGTCAGAGGCTCATCGGGCCGCGGTCACCGACGCCCCGCACCGGTAAAATCGTGACTGGGGGTCAAGGGGTCGCGGATTCAAATCCCGCCGTCCCGACCGGTAGCGCGGTTTTCGAATAGGTAAACGCTGGGCGGAGAGCAGTGGTCCGTCCAGATCGAACCAGGAGTGACCCGCCAGCGGTGAGAGCAGGTACCCGGTCGTCCGCCGGTCAGTGGCCCGTGAGGTGGATCACGCCAACATCGGTCAGGCCGTTCAGGGCTAGCTGCACCCCCAGCGCCGCGAGCAGGAATCCGAAGATCTTCTCGGTCACCAGCATCCGGCCCGCATCCATGTGGTTGCCGACCTGGACGGCCCACCGGAACACGGCCACGTCCAGTGCGAGTATCGCAATCAGGATGCCGACGACGACCGCGAACACCGCGACCGAACTGGCCTCTGCCGAGGCAGTGACCAGCACGACGATCCCCGCCGGGTTCAGCAGATACGGGACCGCCAGGGGGAACACCGCAGCCTGCATCGGGTCTCGGTCGCTGTCCGCCATCCCGCCCTTGCTTCCGTCGTCTCGCCCGAGCACCATGGCGACCGCGATGATGAGCAGGATGATGCCGCTGGATACGCCCAGCGCGCCCGGCGAGAAGTGCAGCAGCCTGGTCAGCAGGCCCCCGAGGACGAGCAGGACTACGGCGGCCGAGGCCGCGGTGGTGAGCATCTTGCGCAGGACCCGGCGCCTGGTGGCTTCCGGCATCGTGCTGGTCGTTTCGAGGAACGGCACCAGCGCGATCTTCGGGCCGATGCCGATCAGGAGCAGCAGGGACGTATCGATCACGAATGCGGCGTCCAGAGATTCCAGTTTCATTTGCGCTGCTTAGATCCGGTGGGCCTTTGACGGCAGGCGCATAGCGCGTAGCACCTCGGGATTAAACCTGGTGAGAGCGTCGCCCGCGGCCAGCTTGTAGCCATAGGTGTAGGTCGGTGTGTTGTAGGCCATCCGGACCACGTCCTCGATGGTCGCCTCGTTATGGATCATGGCCTGGCCGGTCCCGGCAATCTCGGAGGCGATCTCGCAGATCGCGTGCACGCCGAGGAGAACCCCGCTGGCGCCATGGAAGACGAGTTTGATGAGGCCTTCCTGGCCGGCGATCACACCACGCGGGGTGGTGCCCAGTTCGCATCGCCCGATCTCGTACGGGATGCCTTCCGCCGCGCAGTCTTCCTCGCTCTTGCCGGCGCGCGCCACCTCAGGCAGGCCGTAGATCGCTGCGGCCGGGGTCTGGTCCACGTGCACGGAGAAGTCAAGGCCGAGTGCGCCGCATAGTGCCTGGCGTCCCTGGTCGCTGGCGATCGACGCGAGGGAGGGGCCGATGACGTCGCCGGCCGCGAACACCCACGGGCAACTGGTCCGCCGTTCGGCGTCGACGACGATCCGGCCGCGCTCGTCGATATTGACCCCGGCTCTCTCCAGGCCGAGGCCCGCTGTGCTCACGCTGCGGCCTGCGGCGAATAGCAGAGCATCAAAGGAGAGCTGTCGTCCGTCGCTCAGCTCGACTGCGAGGTTGTCGCCGTCGCGGCGCACGGCGGCCATGCCAGCGCCGAGAATCACCTGGTTCCCCCGGTCCTGCAAGACCTGCTCGAGCCGCCGGGAAATCTCGCCATCCATCATCGTGGCTAGCCGCGTAGCGGCGTCGAGGATGGTGACGGGGACGCCGAGCGCCGCGAAGATAGTGTCGTATTCGATCCCGATTGCCCCGCCTCCGACGATCAGCAGCTCGCGTGGCCTGCGCGCGATACTCGCGATGGTCTCGGAATCAAAGACTCCGGGAGCATCGAACGGCACGCCAGCCGGTCGCAGCGGCCTCGACCCGGTCGCGACGATGACCCGCTCGGCCCGGAGTCGCTGCTCTGACCCGCCGTCACCAACGACGACCTCGTGCTCGCCTTCCAGCCGTGCCTCACCGGGGAACAGCTCGACGCCGCTTTCGCGCAGCTGCTCGAGCGTCAGCTGCCGGAGCCGTTCGCTGACCTGGCGCGCCCGGGATAGCAGCGCCGGGTACACGACCTCCGGCGGTGCGGACAGTGAGACGCCGTAGATCTCCTCTTTCTCGAAGCCGCTGAGGTAGGCGGCAGCTTCCCGGAAGGTCTTGGTGGGAGCGCCACCGCTGGTGACAACGGTGCCGCCGACGGTGTCGCGCTCCACCAGGGCCACGGAGTAGCCCAGAACTCCCCCGAGCTGGGCCGCTGACTGCCCTGCCGGGCCGGCGCCGATGACTACCACATCGTGCTCGCCGTTCATCCGGTCAGCATGAGAACGCACGGCAAGTCTCCGCTCCGTCAAGGGTCAAGCGCCGGGGAAGCTGAGTACGGTTTTGATGTCATCGGGCTGCCGGGTGTAGGCATCGGCCCAGCGGTCGACCGGGACCTGGCGGGTGATGAGACCGGCCAGCATGTCCGGGTCGGCTTTGGCGAGGGCCTGGGCAGCGAGTTCATAGTGATGCCGGTTGGCGTTGACGGAACCGAACAAGACGGAATTCTGCAGGACCATGTTCCGGTTGAGCAGCCCGGCGTCGACGCTCGATTCCTCTCCCGCGGCCGAGACGCCGGTGAGGCAGGTGATCCGGTGGCGGACATGATGCGTGCCCGCGTCGAGCAGCATCTGGACGTGGCCGGTGCATTCAATGATGACGTCGGCCTTGGCGGCTGCTTCGTCAAGCTCTTGTGCGTGGACATAGGTTGCGCCGAGCCGACGTACCATGTCGGGCTTACGGCCGTCGCTGACCAGATCCGCCACATACGTGTCATAGCCGCGTTGCGTCGACAGAAGGGCGGCCAGAAGTCCGATCGGCCCCGCGCCGGTGATCAGAACTGTTGCGGGCGACCAGGTAGACCGCCGGCCTATCTTCTCTATGTGGTCCCACGCCTTGGCGACGACGGTGGCCGGTTCGAGGAGCACGCCGAGGCTGCCGAGCCCGGGATCGATGGCCACGAGATATTTGGGGTGAATGCGGTACCGCTCGGAGGCGTAGCCGTGCCGCGCCTTGATTCCGCGCTCGGTGTACTGGCCGTTGGCGCACATATCCCAGTCGCCGGCCGCGCAGGCAGGGCAGGGAACCGGGTCGGGCCTGCGCACGATCCCGACCACCAGGTCCCCCGTGCTCAGTCCCGTCCCCGGCGCGTCGATGACCGCTCCCAGCGATTCATGCCCGATGATCAGGCGTTCCTCGCCCGGGGGCGCCCACCCGTAGTCGCCGTTGATGATCTCCAGATCGGTGCCGCAGACGCCAATCGCCTGGGTCTGGACGAGGACGGGACCGTCGCCTAGCGGCGGCTCCGGCATGTCGGTGAGCGCAGCAGAACCCTGGCGCCCGGGGATGGCCGTAATCGCGAGCATGGACTTAGCGTAGCCAGTCGACAACTGAGCATAGGCATATCCGGCACCGCGCCGTAACGCAGGGTCGTCAGCGTCGTGAAGCTGATGGCCCCCGCAGCGGCCTGGTCGCCGGGGACGCTTTCAACGAGGGCGCCGCACGATCGTTCAAGATGGCTCCGTCGACGGCGCGTAGCGTTGCCGGTGAACGGGAAAATGCCAGAAGGAGCAGGCATGCTGGAGAACTTCGCTGATCTGTCCTCGCCGCTGGTTGCCGATGCCTGCATTCGCTGCGGTGTGCCGCTGCGCGCCGCGCCGGCCGGCATCGCGTCTGTCGTCGCAGGCCGCCAGATCGCGGGACGCGTATTGCCGGCGCGCCACTACGGCAGCGTTGACGTGTTCCTGGAGGCACTCGGCCACGCGGAGCAGGGCGATGTGCTGGTCGTGGACAACGGCGGGCGGCCCGACGAGGCGTGCGTCGGCGATCTGGTCGTGCTGGAAGCCCAGGCGGCGGGAGTGAGCGGCCTGGTCGTGTGGGGGCTGCACCGCGATACGCCTGAACTAGCGGAGATCGGCCTTCCGGTGTTCAGCTACGGCAGCTGCCCGGCCGGGCCCGTGCGCCTGGATGAGCGGGAGCCCGCCGCGCTGGCCAGCGCCCGGTTCGGGCAGTGGTTTGTCACCTCGGCCGACATCGTGATCGGCGACGCCGACGGGGTGTTGTTCGTCGCTTCTGACGAGGCCGCGGAGGTGCTGGCGACGGCTCGTGAGATCAGGCAGACCGAGCGGGAACAGGCCCGCAGGATCCGGGCCGGCGACACCCTCCGCCAGCAGACGAGCTTCGACGACTACCTAGCGCGGCGAGCAGCCGAGCCGTCCTACACCTTCCGGCGGCACCTTCGGCGGATCGGCGGAGCCATCGAGGAGTAGGCGCAGTGGCTGCCCATCCCTCAGCGAAGGCGGGAACTGCACGAACACGACGGCAGCGCTGGCGCGGATAACCCGGTCCGCGGTGTGGCGGGGCCGAGGTGGAGCGCCCGCAGAGCGCCGGCGCGATGACGAGCGACGTTGCTGTCCCTGACGCCAGCGGCGTAGCCTCGGCTGGCCGGAGTTCTCGTCGGCTTATGCGCGGCCGGAGCGATGAATACCGCAACTCCATCGTCTGCCAGCAGTGGGTCAGCGTGCGCTGCTGGCTGCGGCTGGGTCAGCGTGGTGCAGAAGGAGGCATGAAGACAGTGGCTGCCGGTGGTTTCTCGCCGAAGCGGCTGGCCAGGGTGCAAGAGGTGCTGGAGCGTTACGTCGATTCCGGCTTTGCCCCGGGTGCGGTGGCCGCCGTTGCCCGCCACGGCGAGGTCCACATCGAGGCGGCGGGCACTCTCGCCTTCGAGGGCGAGGGCTCGGGGACGCCGATGGCGGCCGACACGATCTGCCGCATCGCCTCGACGACAAAGCCGATCGTTGCCGCCTGCGCGATGACGCTCGTGGAGGACTCCACGCTGCGCCTGGACGATCCGGTTGATGAGTTCCTTCCGGAACTAGCGGATATGAGGGTGCTCGCCGATCCGGACGGGCCGCTGGAGGAGACCGTCCCGGCGGACCGCCCGATAACGCTGCGGGATCTGCTCACCTTCACCTTCGGCACCGGCATGGTCCCCGCCGAACCGGGAACGGTCCCGATCGCCGACGCGCTGAACGCGCTCCAGAGCGAGGAGCCCGGCCAGGGACCAGCCAGTAGTTGCGAGACTGCGATGCCGCCGGATGAGTGGATTCGCCGCCTCGGCACGCTTCCGCTCGTCTACCAGCCGGGCGAGCGCTGGATGTACAACACCGCCGCCAACGTGACCGGCGTGCTCATCGCCCGCGCCACCGGCATGTCGTTCGGGGCAGCCCTGCGCGAGCGGATCTGCGGGCCGCTCGGGATGAAGGACACGGGCTTCAGCGTCGGCGGCCAGAGCATCAGCCGGCTGGCGACCGTCTACCTGGCCGAGGAGTTCCACGGCCAGATCGCCGTCGAAGACGGCCCTGACGGGTACTGGAGCCGGCCGCCGGCGTTCGAAGACGGCGGCGGCGGGCTCGTCTCAACCATCAGCGATTACCTCGCCTTCGCCTCGGCGCTGCTGGCCGGCGGTACCCGCCACGGCGAGCGGGTGCTGTCGCGGCCGTCGGTGACGCTGATGACCAGCGACCAGCTGACGCCGGCGCAGAAGGCGGTGTCCGGGTTCACGCCGGGGTACTTTGACGACTTCGGCTGGGGTTTCGGGATGGCGGTCCGCACCCGGCGAACGCACCTCGGGCCATCAGCGGGGAGCTACGGATGGAACGGGGGCTACGGCATCATCTGGTACAACGACCCTGCCGAGGACATGACGGCGATCCTCATGAACCAGGGCGGAGCCGGGCGGCCTACGTCACCGGTTTTCCTCGACTTCTTCACGGCCGCCTACCAGGCGATCGACGACTGACCGCTCCCGCCGCAGGAGCGGGAGTGTCAGGAATCGAGCGAAGCCGAGGGATACAGCCTCAAGGCGCTACGCTGAGCAGGGCTAGGTCCGGGTCACGGCCCAGCCGATGCCATGATCCGAGCTGTTCTCCCCGTAGCCGACCGCGGTGCAGTGCCCGGCCGACTTGCAGGAAATCCGGTTAAGGCCAGAGTCACCGGCCGACGACAGGCTGCTGATCCCTGGCACGTCTTTCGCCGAGCCCCAGTGCCCGCCCGACTCGGTGACGACGAAGGCGATCTCCCGGAAGCCGCTGTTCTCGCCATAGCCGCCGCCTGAGCAGTTGCCGGCGGAACTGCACGAGATCGAGTAAATCTCCGCCGTCGACCCCTTGGTCAGCGCGGCCAGCCCGGGGATCTCCTTCGCCTTACCCCAGCCGCCCTTGCTCTGGCTGATCAGGAACAACTCGCCGTGGCCAGAGCTGTTGGTGTAGTAGCCGCCGACTGCGCAGTTGCCTGCCGACGGACACGAGATTGCGGTGACCTGCGCGTTGTGGCCCGTGTTCAGGCCTGCCGTGCCGGGTACCTCGAACGCATTGCGCCACTTACCGCCCTTTTGCACAGCCAGGAAGGCCTGGTTATCACCGTGGCTGTCCTCGTAACTTCCGCCGGCCACGCAGTTGCCGGCCGAACTGCACGACAGCTGGCCGGCGTCAGCGTTGCCGTCCTTATTCAGGTTCTGCATGTTGGGCAGCCTGGCCGCGTCGCCCCACTTGCCCTTGGTCTCGCTGATCACGAACGCGGTGTAGACCGCGGCACTGCGCTCGGTCGAGCCAGCGGCCGTGCAGTAACCGGCCCGGCGGCAGGACACGGCGTCGACATCGGAGTGGCCGCCGGCGTTCAGACTGCCGATGCCCGGTACCTTCTCCGCGTTGGCCCAGCGGCCTCTCGTCTCGGTGGCCAGAAACGCCTGGAAGTGACCGTTGACGTCCAGGTAGTCACCGCCGAGGGTGCAGTAACCGGCCGCCGAGCACGAGATTGCCTGTACCTCACCGTCGTCGCCCGCGTTCAGGTGCAGGTAGTTGCGCACCGCCGTGGCTTTAGCCCAGTGACCGCGGCGCTCGGAGGCGACCCACACATCGAGCGCGCCGCCGCTGGCCTCGTAGCCGCCCGTGGCTGCGCAATTGCCGGCCGACGGGCACGAGACCGACACGACTGACGCCTCACCGCCGGCATTCAGTGCCGCCGCGCCGGGAACTTCGAACGCGTTGCCCCACGTGCCCTTGTGCTGCACGGCCAGCCACGCCTGATCGTGCGGAACGGAGTCGGCGTAGAAACCGCCGGCCACGCAGTTTCCGGCGGAGGAGCAATCCACCGCGAGCGCGGTAGCGTCGTCCCCCGCAGCCAGCGCGTTCAGGTGCGGGATGCTCTTGGCCGGTCCCCAGCCGCTGTGCGCGGTGGCCGCGGGCCGCACGCTCGCCGCAGCCGGGCCGGCGCTGGCCGCGGCCGGCCCGGTCAGCAACGCGATGCCGGCCGTGCCGGCCACGACGGCTGACAACCTGGTCAGATGCATGCGCATTGTCGTTCCCTTCGCTTCGCACCGCGCCGGGCCGCGCGCAGCGAACGTAAGTCGGGCAGATCTTCGGACAGCTGCGGGCTGCCGCACGGGTCCGGCACCGCCTCTACCAGGAAGGCGGTCCATCTGCTGCCATCCCGTTCCACTCGGTACTCGCCAGAAGCGCGAGTCGGAGTAGCCGGTGGCGGCGATCGCCGGGCGAGGCTGACCGAGACTCGTTGCCCGCGCGCACCACGAAGCGTCTACTGGTCAGACGGGATCGGTGAACGAGATCGGCTTGCCGGCGGCCCGGGCATACGCGATCTCCCTGCGCGTGGACTCGCCGATATACCCGCCGGGATTGACCACCAGAACCCGGTCAGCCAGGTCGATCTTGCGCAGGTGGAGGGCGTCCAGCGCGGCCTTCTGCTCGTTGGTGATCAACTCGTCTGCTTCGCCTGGCGCGACGACGATGACACCTGCGAAGGTCAGATCACGGTTTGCCGCACGCATCTCGTCCGCGAACCGGGTAGAACCGCAGATGCAGACAATCTCAGGTCGGTCGGGCACGGCTCAGTCTTTCGGTCGAACGGGACCGTCAGTGTGCACCCTGACATCGCAGACAGGCACACGAGCCAACAGTGCACCCGGCCGCAGTGACGGCAGGACTGGAATCCGTCTTGGTCCGGCTAGACGTCGTCGAGGATCTCCGCGAAGGCGATCATTACGCCGCCAGTGGCATGCTCGAGCGTAGCGCCGACAAGGGCGGCCGCCTCGGCCGCGGCTTCACTGGCCGCCGCGTAGTCGGCAAAGTACAGGTCCAGCATGCGGTAGGCCGGGGTCGCGCTGCCGTCTTCCTTAGGCCAGACCTTCGACGTCTGCAGCCGGATCAGCCCGGGAGCTTTCGCGCCAGCGCAAGCTGCTCGGGGTAGGCCGCCTCGAAGGCGGCCGGGTCGCCAGGGTTGGAATAGACGAAGCTGATCTTGGTCGGCTTATCCTGCCCAGCTTCACTGGCACTCGATGTCATCGGTTCTGTTTCCTCTCGCGAGTTATGTCTGTGCGGGCAATAGGGTTGACGCAAGCGAGCGGGCCCAGACCTGGACGCGAATGCCGGGCGACTTCCGATGGCGCGATGGCTCCGCCAATGGAAGAAGCTGGCACCGCACACGAGCGACCCGAACCTGGCCCCAAGCCTGTCCGCGTGGTCGCTCCGCTCATTGTTCGTCGAACGTAATCCGAGGAATGCGCAGAGACAATGACCGCTCCGCCGGAACATCTTGCCGATCGTCCAGCCGCCGCAGACGATGCGCTCCGGCCGCCGCGAGAGTTTGCCGATCTCCGGCGCCAAAGGACGCCGGGCTCGGCCTCGACGTATATGGCCAGCCGCACGACTTGCTCTCGGAGTTGCTGCGGAGCGTCCGTCTGAGCGGAGAACGGATCGTGGCGCACGCTCCGCCGCGGACTTTCGCGATCGGTTTCGCCGATATCGGCACCCTGCACATCATTGAAGAAGGCGAACTCGCGCTCCGGATTGACGGCGATCCGCGCGTCGAGCGCGTGAATCGCGGCGACGTCATCCTGCTCCCGCGCGGCGACCCGCACCACATCAGCGACGCCGGCCAGCGCGCGCACGCGACCACGCACGCCGGCGCGTCCGAGCACAACGGGCCCGGACCTGAGCCTGCGCGCTGGCTCTGCGGAACATTCACCATCGGCGACCCCCAGGCGAGCCACCTGCTGGCGAGCCTCCCGGCCGTGATCGTCTTGCGCGGCGGCGGCGGCCAGGCGCTTGAAGGGCTCGAAGTGGCCCGCAGAATGCTCCTGTTCGAGATGCGTTCGCCCTCTCAGGGATCGGCGGTGATGATCGCCCGCATCCTCGATTTGCTCTTCATCCAGATTCTGCGCGCCTGGGCCGCCGGCCCCGACGCCGAGGCGAACTGGCTGGCCGGTGCACTCGACCCGCAGATCGGCCGGGCCCTGAGCGCGATCCATCGAGACCCCGGCCACGACTGGACAGTCGAGGACCTAGCCCGCGCCTGCAGCCTTTCCCGGTCGGCTTTCGCGGCGCGGTTCGTCTCCCGCGTCGGGAAGCCGCCGGCTACCTATCGCGGGCACGTGCGACTGGACGCCGCCGCCGACATGCTGCGCGGCACCTCCCTCCCGGTCACGCTGATCGCCGAGAAGGTTGGCTACATGTCGGAGGCGGCATTCAGCCGCGCGTTCAGGCACCGCTACGGCACGCCCCCGGCTCGCTGGCGACGAGACATACTGCCGAAACACACGTAAGCCGCCTTCGACCTCGTTCCGGCACCCGCTCCCCAGAGCAGCCAGCCCCTCGCCCGGAGCGGGTGAATTCCCCTGCAGCGACAGGCCCGCGCGACGACGCGCGGGTGTCCAGCCGGCCAGGGGGCATGGTCTGACGGGTCACAAAGCAGATGCGATCAGGAGAACCACTGCGCGGCCGGTAACTGGCGGCGCCAAGGGGGTTGTTCCGGTGATCCGCAAGCGCCTTGTCACCGTGCTGATCGCGGCGAGTATCGCGATCCTCGCCACCGGCGCGCTGGCGCCCGGCCACGCGGGCGCCCGGCCGGCAGAGCTGACCCAGCAGGGACAGCCACCCCCGTCAGCAGCGAGGCCCGGCGTCATTGGCGCCGGGCTGAATATCCGGATGAGTCCGGCACAAGCGACATCTGCCGCCCGCCGCTGCTCGGCCTGGGCCAGCCAGGCTGGCTTCGCCAACAACGGCCGCCACGGTCACCTCGTCGTAGCGGTGGCCATCGGAATGGCCGAGTCTGGCTGCGATCCCCTGGCCTGCTTCGACGACACGGCCCGAACCATCTGCAGACCCTCATCCAGCCGCGGCCGGCGCGACTCCATCGATCGCGGTGTGTGGCAGATCAACAGCCGGTACTGGAAGAACGTCAGCGACCGGTGCGCCTTCAGCGGTCCGTGCAACGCCCGCAGCGCCTATAACCTCGTCTCCGACGACGGCACCTATTTCCGGCCATGGACGACGTACCTGGCAGGCACGTACAAGCGCTACCTGCCGACGGCCCTTGCCGCCGTCAGGGCCCTCCGGGCCGGAGCCGTGACCAGCGGCCGTATCGGCTGGTGCGCCGCCTATCCCGCCGATCGACCGGGCGCGCGGGTCCGGCTGGCCCGCTGCGGCAGCGCCATCAGGGCCGAGTTCTGGACCAGATCCGGAGGCCGGCTGCGCACCCGAGGCGGCCTGTGCATGGGCGCGAGGTTCCGGCATTCCGGCCCGGTCACTCTGCAACGGTGCTCATACCGCGGGCGGCAGCAGTGGCAGGCGCGCCCCGGCTTCACCCTGTTCGACAAGGGCGCCCGCCGGTGCCTGACCATCCCGCGCCGATCTAGCGCCGCCGGCCAGGCGCTCACGCTCGAGGCATGCCGCCAGCCGGAGATCCAGGCGTGGTACCTCCCGTAGGCAGTCTCCCGGCGCCCTGGTTTAGCCGGACTCGCGATCCCGGTGCTAGGCATGAGCCCGGCGCAGGCGCTCAGCCGCCTGTGCCCGGAGCGCATCGGCGCCCTCCGAGGCGGAGCCGCACAGTGCCATCTCGCGGGCGTTGCAGGCCGCCATCCACAGGCTGGCGGCCCACGCGATCTGCTGCTCGACGGCCGTGAACTGGCGCCCGCGAATGTCCTGGTAAGCCAGCAGGAACGCCTCGGAGCTCTCGATCGGCGCCAGGGTGGGCGCCCGGTCACTGGCGAAAGACCCACTCGCCGCTCCCGCCAGGGCTGCCTCGGGTTGCCAGGCCAGGCTGTCCCAGTCGTGCACCGCCCACACCTCCCGGCCGTGCCATCGAAGGTTCTGTGCCTCGAAGTCGGCGTGGCCGAGCACGCACGGCAGGCCGGCGGCCAGTATCCGGCGCCGAGTCCGGTCGGCGGTGTCGGTGAGGTACGGGTGCACGACGCTCTGATCCCGGTCATCAAGGAAGCTCATCGCCGGCCACACCCCGGGATCTTGGTGATCCCAGCGCACCCACGGCGGATTCGGCAGCGGCGGCGCAACGGCAACATCGGCCAGTTCGGCCATCAGCCAGGCGAACAACTCCGCGTACTGCGCGGCGACGCCTGGTGAATCCCCGCGCAACATCTCGCCGCCGGGCCGGAACTCTTCCGCATGCACTGCCAGCGAACCGACCGCGGTCACCGGCGTGAGCGGCCGGGCGCAGGGGAATCCACGCCCGGCCAGCTGGGCCTGGGCCGCGACACACGCCAGGGCCCGGCCGTCATCGACGCGGGCCTTGACCACCGCGTCCGTGCCGCCGGCCAGCCGAAGGCCGAACACACTCGAAACCTGGTGCTGCTCGAACAGCACGTCGCAGGGCCCGCCACCGAGGTGGTCCAGGCACCAGGCCGGCAACCAGTCCGGCAGATCGTCCAACGGCACGATCAGGACTTTGCCATAGCCGCCGGACCCACCGCGAGAGCTTCCAGCCCGCGAGCAGCTCGCGCCGGCCAGCCCCGCTTCCGGCCATCCGACTCCCGGGCCGGGAACATCCCGTTAACGGCTGCGATAAGCTCGTCCCCGCCGTGAAACGGACAAATCTTGGCGCTCGGGGGTGCATCATGGCGTACACCGTTGATTTCACCGCTGTGTCAACGGTCGGCCTGGAGTCGTCGCCGGTCGCGGCCGCGCTCGCCGGCCTCCGGGCGAACGAGGCCCGCTACTTCAAGAATAAGTACGACTACACCTTCACGGTGGAGCCCGCGACCAACGCCGCGACGACCATCGGCTGGGTGCACCGGATCCTCAGGGAAGAGCGGGACATCGTCATCTCGTCTCTCCCCCTCGAGGCCACGGCCTTCCAGGTCGAGGGCATCCGGATGGCCTACGTCTTCTACGAGAGCGGCCTGTCGGTCAACGTGATGTACACCGTCGACGACCTCAAGAAGCGGGCGGTCGGATTTAAGCTCTCCGAAGGGATGGAAGTCCCCGCTGAACTCGCCTCGAAGTTCAAGTTCGCGCGGCAGAAGTCGAAGCTAGCCGGAACCATTCGCGGCTCCTACTTCACCATCAAGAACGCGTACTGACCGCAGGCATGGAGTGGCAGCGGCGCGCCCGTCCCCGGCTGCCGACCCGTTCAGGCGGGAATCGACTCTGTTGTCGCACCGTCCGTGAGGGTGACGGTGTTGGCCGCGATAGCGGGAATGCGCGGGCCGGGCAGGATGATGCCGGTAAGGTTGAGCGGGTCGGCGGCGCTGATGCTGACCATCTCGCCGGCGTGATGCGACTTCCTGACGGCCCGGAGGACGTCGACGGCATCCGGGTGGGCGTATTGCTCGCCGCTGAAACCGGCCACGAAGCGGCCGCCGCGGATGGTGCCGCGGGCTTCCATCCGCCGCAGCGCCCAGATGATGTCGCGCCAGGGAACCGCGAGGTTCTCGCGGGCCGCCACGTCGCGGAATACCACGCCCCAGCGGGCGGCGAGTTGCTCGGCGATCGCCTCGGCGATCTCGTCGCGGTCGGCACCGGCGGCGGGCTCCGGCAGCAGGGACCAGCGGCCGGCTGAGCCCGTGGTGTTGCGCAGGCCCCGGCGCAGACCGCGCGTCGGAGCGTAGCGGGAGTCGGGAATGCGGCGGCGCAGCAGCGAGCGCACCGCGCGGAACCCGTCGGCAGTGACAAGACCGCGCGCCACGGCATCCCAGAGACCATCGTCGACGTCGTCGGGCAGGCGGCCCGTCAGCCTGGTCAGATCCGTTCTGAAGAGGGCCCCGTTCGCGGCAAGTGCTTCCAGGACATCGGCGGTCCGGCCGACCGCCGGCTCGGCCGGGCGCTGGTCACCGCGGGCAGTGTGCAGCAGCCAGGGCAGGTCGTCCCGCAGGACCAGGGTGATGGGGGTCGCCTTGGACGGGGCGCCCGCGCGCTTAGGCGCCGCGTCCGGATCAGCGTCGCGGACCGAGAGCCGGCCCCAGGCCACCTGGCCGGACATGCACAGCTCGTCCAGCCATTCCGGGCGGTAGTCCTGCACCCGGGCGGCCAGGACGGACTTCTCCCAGGCGCCTGTCGCGACCTCGAAACCTTGCAGTTGCTCGATAACCGCGAGGACGCCCAGCCTTCCTTCGCGCCGGGTGCCATCGGCGACGTGCTGCCAGCGCAGCAGGAACCGCATGAAGTCGCGGGCGGTGACCGGCTCAATCTCGCGCCGGCGGCGCTCGCGGGTATAGACGTGGATCCGTGCCAGCAGCCGCCGGGAGCACCACTGCGCAGGTTCGTCACCCGAGGTGAAATGGCCCTGAAGCGCGAAGCCCTCCGCCTCGAGCGCCGCCAGCGCGCGGATGATCAAGCCCGTCCGCAGGCCGGCCGCCTCGCCAAGCTCGGCAACGGTGGACGGGCCGCGGCACTCCAGGTGGCCGCGTAGCAGGTCGGCGGCGGCAGCTTCCTCGTCCGGCGGGTTCGCCGGGATGGGGCTGGTCCGGGCCGGCTCGACGCTGGCCTCCGGGTAGAGCGCCCCGATCGCCGGCAGCCGCTCGGTCGCCGCCCAGAACGGGCCACCTCCCGCATCAACGACGACCGCGCGGCCGGACCCGGTCAGCGCCCTGAACCAGTCCAGCCAGTCTGGGTCCGGCCGGACCGCGATCAGGCTGAGTAGCAGGTCATGCAGTTCGTGCTCGTCGCGGGGCGCCGGGCGCACTTGCCCGGCGACGCGGTCGATCGCGTCCTGGTCCAGGGCGCCTAGCTCATGCGGTTCGACCGGCAAGCCTCGGCGCAGCGGCACGGCCCGGCTGCGCCGGTCCTCGGCGTCATCCAGATAAGTGAACGGCCGGCCATTCAGGATCTCGTGCGCCAGGACCGACGGCTCGGTCGTGTCCCTGACCACGACCGCGACACGCCCGGACTCGATCCCCGAGATCAGCTCCGTCAGACCGTCGATGTCCATGGCCTCGCGCAGGCAGTCCGCGAGCGTCTGCCGGACCAGCAGGTGATCCGGGATCTCCAGCGGGCCGGGCGCTACGTTCTCCTGGCAGGCGGCGAGGGTCGGGAACACGGCGGCCATCAGGTCGTCGGCTTCCATCCGCTGAATCGCGGGCGGGTTCTTCCTGCCATTCCGCATCCGGAGCACGGCCAGCGAGGTATTCAGGTTCCACCGCCAGCGGGCCGCGAACATCGGCGAGGTCAGCACGGCCTGGCGGACAACCTCTTCAACATTTCCGGCCGAGAGGAACTGCGGGACCGCGTCGAGCGGGAAACTGTGCTGGGGCCCGAGCGACAGCAAGATCGCGTCGTCGCTGGCCGCCGCCTGAAGCTCAAAGTCGAACGTTACGCAGAACCGCTTGCGTAGCGCCAGGCCGAAGGCCCGGTTAAGTCTCGCGCCGAACGGCGCATGCCCGACAAGCTGCATGCCGCCCGCGGGGTCGAAGAACCGCTCCAGCACGATCGTGTCCGTCGTCGGCAGCACGCCGAGCTGCGCCAGCGCGGCGCCGAGGTAGTCGACGATCATCGCGGCGGCGGCCTCGCCCAGGCCGCACTGAACTTGCAGCCAGTCACCGGCCGCGACCCGGCCGCCCTGGCCGGCGAGCCGTCCGGCGACGCCCGCCCGGATGGCGCTGACTTCCTCCGACAGCTCGACGGTGCGGCCGGGTGCCTCGCCGAGCCAGAACGGCACCGACGGCGGCGCGCCGCGGGCGTCGGCCACGCGGACGACGCCCGGCTCGATGCGGCGGACCCGCCACGAATGCGTGCCGAGCAGGAAGACGTCACCGGGCGCGCTCTCGATCGCCCAGTGCTCGCTGACGGTGCCCACCACGGCCTCGTCCGGCTCGGCCAGCACGCGGTAATCCCCAAGCTCAGGGATCGCCCCGCCTGAGGTCAGCGCAGCCATCCGCGCGCCACGCCGGCCGCGCAGCTCACCGCTGACCTGATCCCGGTGCAGGTAGGCCGCACGGCGCCCGCGCCCGGTCCTGATGCCCTCAGACAGCAGCTCGGCCACGTCCTCGAAATCGGCATCCGACACCGCGGAGAACGGCGCCGCGCCCCGGACCAGCGCCAGGAGCTCGGATTCCTTCCATTCCACCGCGGCGCACTCAGCGACGACCTGCTGAGCCAGGATGTCCAGCGGCCCCTGCGGGATGACCAGCGCGTCGAGCCTGCCGGCGAGCGCGCCCCTCATGAGCGCGGCACACTCGACCAGCTCGTCACGCGTTGTCGGAAACAGCAGCCCGGCGGGGATGCCGTTCCGGGTGTGATTCGATCGTCCGACCCGCTGCAGGAACGTCGCGAAACTGCGCGGCGAGCCGATCTGGCAGACAAGCTCGACCGGCCCGATATCGATGCCCAGTTCCAGTGAGGCGGTGGCCACCAGCGCGCGCAGGTCCCCGCTGCGAAGCCGGGACTCAACCCGCTGCCTGCGGTCCCTGGACAGGCTGCCGTGATGGGCCGCGACCAGGCCGTCGCCGAGCCGCTCGCCGAGCTGATGGGCGATCTGCTCGGCCATCCGGCGGGTGTTGACGAAGATCAGGGTCGTCCGGTGCTCACCCACGCGGCCGGCGATCAGGTCGTAAATCTCGGCCATCTGGGCCGTCGTGGCGACCGCGCCCAGCTCCTCGCCCGGCAGCTCGAGCCCCAGGTCGAGCTGCCGGCGGTGCCCGGCGTCGACGACCGAGCAGCGCGGCGAACCGTCGGCTTCCGACCGGTCCGGGCCCGCGCCGACCAGCAGTCTGGCCACCGCCGAGATCGGGCTCTGGGTGGCCGACAGCCCGATCCGCTGCACTGGCTTCCCGGCGACATGCTGGAGCCGCTCCAACGTGAGGGCCAGGTGCGATCCGCGTTTGCTCCCCGCGACCGCGTGGATCTCGTCCACGATCACCGTGTCGGCAGTACGCAGCATGGCCCGCGGCTTGTCGGCCGTGACCAGCAAGAACAGCGACTCGGGCGTAGTGATCAGGACGTCCGGCGGCCGCTTCAGCATCGCCGCGCGCTCGGACGCCGCGGTGTCGCCGGTCCTGACGGCAATGCGGATGTCGGGAGCGGCCAGGCCCAGCTCGGCCGCCACGCCAGCGATCTCGGCGAGCGGGCGCTCGAGATTCTGCCAGATGTCGACCGCGAGCGCCTTGAGCGGCGAGACGTAGACCACCCGCGGCCCGGCTGGCTCGGCGGATCCGGAGGGTCCGGCCCGGCCTGCGGCCCCGGCCTCCCGCTCCCCGGCCTCGTCATGGGCCCGATAAAGCCGGTCGATGCAGACCAGGAACGCCGCCAGCGTCTTGCCCGATCCGGTTGGCGCAGCGATCAGCGTGTGCCGGCCGGCGGCGATCTCGGCCCACCCTCGCGCCTGCGGCTCCGTGGGCCCGGCCGGGAACTGCCGCTCAAACCAGGCGCGGATGGCCGGATGGAACGACTCGAGCATTACGCCACACTAACCCTCCGGGCCGACAGTCAGGATTGCTCCTCCTGGCGATGACCTGGCACCGGCGTCCTCACTTGATCGCGGTCGCGTTCGCCGGTGATCCGATCCCGCCGGGCGCGTGCATCGGTGAGCTGACCAGGAAGCTCTCGTACACGCCGTCGGCCGCGCAGTCGTCGGCAAGGTCCTTCAGCCACCACAACTCGCCCAGGGCCATGCCGAACTGGCCGATGAGCATGCGGTGCAGGAATCCCATGGGGCCAGCGGCTGGACTCGGATCGTTCGGCCAGACCTCGACGCCGTAGGTGTCGCAGGCGATCGCCGCCGCGTGGCTGTTCCACAGGTACTCGCACACCGCCTCGGTGCGCGCGACGCCGGGCGCGATA
Organism: uncultured Actinomycetota bacterium; assembly: GCA_963818995.1. Classification (GTDB taxonomy): domain Bacteria; phylum Actinomycetota; class Actinomycetes; order Streptosporangiales; family Streptosporangiaceae; genus JAJYUU01. The sequence continues at coordinate 65,819 of CAWFUM010000024.1, forward strand.
ACGGCGCCGTGCAACTGATCCCTGACCTCATGCGGCTGCTCGCGGTACCAGCCCGCGAAGCCGGTATGCAGCAAGATGATGTCGCCGGGTGAGAACTCCAGCCGGGCGTGCCGCCGCGCCAGCTCAAGCTCGTCGGCGCCGAGGGCGACGCTCGATCCGGGGTGGTAGCCGCGGCCCGCGGCGGCCATGGCCCGCGGCACGTCCAGCAGCACCGCGCGGCCCGCGATCCCGTGCCGGGCCCAGTGGTCGATCGTGTTCCGCTTCCCGGCCAGGATGTCGGCTTCGGCAGCGCCGTTGTAAAACTCATCCGGCGCGTAGCCGACGTGCGCCAGCGAATCCCACTGGCTGGAGGCCTGCGGATAGAAGTTGTCATAGACATCGTCAAACCCGGCTGTCCCCGGCCGGTGCAGCACGGTGTGCCGCGGCGTCCCCCGGTACCTGGCCAGCGCCGGGTCGATCGCGCCCAGAGGCAGGTCGAGCGGGAACATCCGGCCCGTCCTGACCAGCCGGGCCGCGGCTGCGACGCGCTCGGGGGTCAGGAGGTTGACCAGCCCGACGTTGTCCTCATCGCCGAAGACGCGCCAGCCACTACGGCCGCCCCGCGGCGCCTCTGGCAGATCCCGGTAGCTGGGCAGGTTACTCATGCGTTCGCCTCTCGCTGGCTTAGTCGGCGGCAGTTCCGCCAGATTCTCACGGCCATGCAATCCTGGCGGCGGGTGCAGTATGCGAAGGGAACCTCATGCCTGACGAAGACTTCATCGCGCTGGCTGGCCCCCGCGTGCTGCTGCGCCGGTTCCGGCCGGACGACGTGATCGGTTTCGTGGCGTACCGCTCCGATGAGCAGGTAGCCCGCTTTCAGAGCTGGGACGCACCGTACCCGCGCGCAGAGGGCGAGCGCTTCATCAGCGAGATCGGACGGCAGCATCCCGACACCCCCGGACAGTGGTTCCAGTTCGCGGTGGCATTGCGGTCAACGGAACGCCTGATCGGCGACTGCGCTGTCTTCCCGCACGCCGATGACGCCCGCCAGTGCGACCTAGGATTCACGCTCTCCCCTGAGCACCAGGGTCACGGCTACGCCACCGAGGCCGTTCGCATACTCGTGAACTACCTCTTCAGCGTACGAGGCAAGCACCGGATCTCCGCCTACTGCGACCCGCGGAACGCGGCATCGGTCGCGCTGCTTGAGCGGCTGGGCATGCGGCGGGAAGGCCATCTGCGGCAGAGCACCTGGGCGAACGGCGAGTGGACCGATGACCTCGTGTTCGGCCTGCTCAGTGATGAGTGGCGGCCCTGGCCGGAATGAATCCGCAGGAGCGGCTAGCTGGCGTAGACGCCGGTTGGCTCGTCGTGGTAACCCTTGGCGCCGATGGCCCGCGCGAGCGGGCTGCGCGGGTCTTCGCCGGCCTTGAGGGCGTCGAGCACGGCCCGGAAGTCGTACCGCGGCGACCAGCCCAGGTCAGCGCGGGCGCGGGCATTGACGTAGACGCGCCCGACCGTCGGGAACATCCGCCAGCCGCGCCGGGCGTACTCCCCTTCGTAGTCCGGGAACAGGCGGCGGACCACCGACGGCGCGTTGGCCCGCAGCCCGGCCAGATCGGCGGGCACGAACGGCGTCGTCGCGCTGACGACGTACTTCCCGAACCCGATCGCCGCCGCCCGGTCCATCGCCAGCAGGTGCGCGTCGGCCACGTCAGCCAGGTCGGCCCGCCGGTACAGGTACTCGTTGGCCTTAATGTCGCGTCGCCGTAGGCCGCGCGCATCGCGTCGTCGTCGTCGCGCTCAGGAAAGAACCGCGAGGTCCGCAGGACGATGACGGGCGGGCCGTGCTCGGCGTGAGCGAGCTCGCACAGATCCTCGGCAGCTTTCTTGGTGACGCCGTAGATATTCCGCGGCCGCGGCACCACTTCCTCGGTAAGCCAGGCTGCGGGCTCACCCTCGGCGGGGGTCAGCGCCCGGCCGAACGTGCTTGTCGTGCTGGTGAACACGAAGCTGCCGACACCTGCGGCGACGGCCTCCTCGAGCAGAATGAGCGTGCCGCTGAGGTTGGTGTCGATGAACGCCTGTTTGCTGTGCGAGCCAACATGGGGCTTGTGCAGCGTCGCGGAGTGGATGACAGCACCGGCGCCGGCGACGCACTCGCGCACAACTGCCCGGTCCGCAACCGACCCGACCACCGTCGTGCCGGGCGATCGCCGGATGTCGACCCCGGTCACGTCATCACCACGATCGCGCAGCACCCGGACGAGGGCCTCACCGAGATGACCCGCGCTACCCGTCACAACGACCCGCGCCCTGCTCACGGCGGTCAGCGTACAACCCGGCATCGCCCCGGCATCGCCCCGGCCTCGGCCGCTGCCGCGGGTCAGGCCCGCAGGTACTGCAGCACGGCTAGCACGCGCCGGTTGTCGGCTTCGGACGACGGCAGGCCCAGTTTCCCGAAGATAGACGCGACATGTTTTTCCACGGCTCCGGCGGAGATGACCATCGCCTCAGCGATCGCCGCGTTGGAGCGCCCCTGGGCCATGAGCTCAAGTACCTCACGCTCCCGCGGAGTGAGCTCGCCGAGCCCGCCAGCCTTCCGGCTTGCCCGCATCAGTTTCGTGACCACCTCAGGATCGAGCACGGTCCCGCCCGCGGCGAGCTGCTCGAGCGCGGCGGCGAACTCCGCCGCGTCCGCGACCCGGTCCTTCAGCAGGTAGCCGACGCCCCTGGCGTTCCCGGCGAGCAGCGCGGTCGCGTAGGTGGTCTCGATGTACTGGGACAACACCAGCACTCCGACCTCAGGGTGGCGCTTTCGCAGCTCCGTTGCCGCGCGCAGGCCCTCGTCCGTGTGCGTGGGCGGCATACGGATGTCGGTCACCACAACGTCCGGATGGTATTCAGCGACGGCTGCGACCAGCGCGCCGGCGTCCGCGACCGCCGCGGGCACCTCGTACCCGCGGTCCTCAAGCAGCCGCACAAGACCTTCCCGCAGCAGCGCAGAGTCCTCCGCTATCACCACCCGCATGCCCTCATAGTTCCACGGAGAGCGGCAGCCCCGAGGATCAGCAGCGCCCGGCGAGGCTCACGGGCGCAGCGGAAGCTCCACACGGACGGTGGTCGGTCCGCCAGGCGGGCTGGTGACTATCACGGTGCCATCAACGGTGCGGGCCCGATGGCGCAAGCCGGAAAGCCCGGAGCCAGCCGCCTCGTCGGCGCCGCCCCGGCCGTCGTCGCTGACGGTCAGCACGAACGGACCGCCCGGCGGTGACACAGCGGCGATCTCGATCAGATTGGCGCTGCTGTGCTTGACTGCGTTGGCCATGAGCTCGGCAGCGCTGAAGTAAGCGATCGTCTCGATCGCCGGGGACGGCCGCTCCAGCAGCCGCGCGGTCATCCGGACCGGGATCGCGCTGCTGGCGGCAAGGCTCTCCAGGGCGGGCCCGAGGCCGTTGTCGAGCACTGGCGGATGGATGCCGCTGGACAGGTCCCGCAACTCGACAAGCGCCTCTTTCGCCCCTGCATGCGCAGCCTCCACGAGGTCGAGGGCCGCCGCTACCTGGCCCGGATCTCCTGCGGTGAGCTTGTCCCGCGCCATGCCTAGCTGCAATGCGAGGGTCGCCAGCCGGGTCTGCGCCCCGTCGTGCAGGTTCCGCTCTATCTGCCTGACAAGGGCCGCCGCTTCGTTGACTACCTCCGAACGGGACCGCTCGAGGGTCGCGACCCGCGCAGCCATGTCACCTGGCCGGAGGATCCGGCGCGACAACCAGAGATCGGTCACAACGACTCCGTGTGCTACCCAGGGCGCCGCCAGCAGGAGCACGCCTCCGGCGACGGCCGCAAGCCAGGTCCCCGGCCAGGTCCCGACCTTGATTCCGGCGAAGCTAACCGGGCTCAGGCGGGTGCCCGCTGGATGGTTGCGGAACATGAGCCACCACACAGGCGCAGTCACGCTGAACACCGCATAGGCCCACCAGGCGACCGCCACGTACTTGGCAACCGCCATCGGCAGGCCCACGATGGCGGCAGCCACTGCCCGCCAGCCGGCGCCGTCCCGCAGCCGCGCATCGGCACGACGCAGCACTCCGCGCGCCGGCCGGTGCCGCGGGAGTTGCGGCAGCCGTTCGCCGAGCAGGCCTCCGGCCAGGACGCGCTGCCCAGCGCTGACCACGCGCGCAACGCCCAGCCCGGCCACCAGCAACATGAGGCCGAGGACAATGCCGACCAGGGAGATCGTCAGCAAGGTCGCGGCTCCGACGAGCGCGACGGTGAACGCGAAACCCGCCACCCCCAGCGGTACCCCGGCCACCGCGTACAGCAACTCCCGCCCGGCGCGCCGGGTGAACGGGGCTCCGAGCAGGGTGTGCACGGCGCCGGCGGCAGAGCCCTGCCGCCGGCCGGCCGAACGCCGCGGGCCGGTCTCCCCGGCCCGCCACCGCACCCTGCTGCTCATGCCCTCAGTGTCCCTTCACGCGTCGCGCCGTGCGAGCACCACAGCCCCGGCCGCCACTGCGGCCGCCGCGTAGAGCGCGAGCATCGCCAGCCCGGCCCAGGGCCCGAGCGCGGGCATGCCCGCGGCGGGCGTCGCGGCTTTGGTGACAGACAGCGAATCAGAGACGATAGCGATCGGCGCATAGCCGCCGAGCGAATGGATCAGCGCCCCGAGCGCCTGCGCGCCAACGAACACGACACCGATGACCACCCCGGTCGCCGCTGCCCCGTGCCGCACGATCGTGCCGATGCCGAGGCCCAGCAGCCCGATGAGCGGGTAGGCAGCGCCGACCATCAGCACCGCCCGCAGCACCGTCGGGTCGCCAAGCGACGGTGCGTGGAACACGCGAGGCAGGGCTGACGTTCCGGCAAAGAACGCGGCGAACGAAGCCGCTTCGCCAGCCACGAAGCGCGACGGCACCGAACACTGCCGTCTTCGCCGCCAGCAGCGTCCCCCGGTGCGGCACAGCGGCAAGCGTCACCGTGATCAGGCCCGAGGAGTACTCGTTGGTCATCACCAGCACACCGAGCACGCCGAATGCGAGCAGACCGGGCGCGACGCCGGCAAGAACGTTGCTGGTGATGTCGCCGTGCGTGTCCTTCGAGTTGAAGCCGACCGCGGTTGCCAGGCCGGCGACGCTGGCCACGGTGATGACCAGCGTCACCCAGGGCGAGCGCAGCGTGCCGAGCTTGATCCACTCCATCCGCGCGGCCTGCCGGAAGCCAACGGAGGAGCGGCGGGTAGCCGGGCGCCTGGTCGTGGCTGAGAGAGCGGTCATACCGCACCTCCGGCCGTCAGCGTGAGAAATGCGTCTTCGAGTGAGCCCGAGCGGGCCGAGAGATCGGTAACTGTCGTGTCGGCGAGCAGGCGGCCGCTGCCAATGACGATCAGGTGGTCGGCCACGAGCGCGATCTCGCTGACCAGGTGGCTGGACACCAGCACCGTTCTGCCCTCGGCCGCCAGGCGGCGCAGCAGCGTGCGGACCCAGCGAATGCCCTGCGGGTCCAGGCCGTTCACCGGCTCGTCCAGGATCAGCACTCCGGGATCGCCGAGCAAGGCCGAGGCGATGCCCAGCCGCTGAGACATGCCGAGCGAGAACTTGCCTGCACGGCGGCGGGCCGCATCGGACAGGCCGACCGCATCGAGTACCTCATCGACTCGGGCGGCCGGGACATCACCCGCCGCCGCGAGCGCCCGCAGATGCGCGCGCGCTGACCGAGCCGGATGAAACGCGCGGGCCTCCAGTTGCGCGCCCACCTCCCGTAGCGGCCAGGCGAGGTCGCGGTAGGCCCGCCCGCCGATCGTGGCCCGGCCGGCGTCCGGGCGGTCCAGGCCCAGGATCATCCGCATGGTTGTAGATTTGCCCGAGCCGTTCGGACCGAGGAAGCCGGTCACCGAACCTGGCTTCACCGCGAAGCTGAGATTGTCTACAGCCCGCACCGGACCAAATCTCTTGCTGAGGCTGCTGGCCTCGATCATGACACCTCCATGGCCGGGCCCGCCCGTGCGTGCCCGTGCCATCCACGCTAGAAGGCGCGAGGCCGGGGGAAACTGCGGCAACCGGGCGTCTTAGCCCGCCGGTTGACCCGCCGTCCGGCCGGGGGAAAACCCCCGGCCGGGCCCGAGTCCGAGTTGGCTGCGCGCCTGCCGTCAGCCCGAGGTGCCGGCCAGAACCTCCGCCAGCGCGCGGGAGCACTGACGGACCAGCTGCGGGTTGGTGTCCCAGTAGTCATTGATGCCGACGACCGCTTGCAGCGCCCAGCCACGGCCCCGGAGCCAGGAAGCGTCGTCCGCCCCGAGTTCGGCGCGGAATCTCGTTCTGCTGTCTCCGGTGAACATGTTCCAGGCGGGCTGCAGGTCGCACGCCGGGTCACCTACGTTGAGGCCGCCGAAGTCGATCACAGCCGCCAGCCGGCCGTCGGCGACGAGCAAGTTCCCTGGCAGCAGATCGCCGTGCACCCAGACATCCGGGCCCGCCCACTCCGGAGCGCTGAGCGACTCATCCCACGATCGGAGGACAGCACGGCCGTCGACCCGGTTGCCCAGCTGTGCCACCGACCTGCGGACCATGTCGTCAGCCTCGGCCAGCGGGCCGCCCCGGGCGTGCGCGATCCGCGCATGCGCGCCGGTGGTGTCAACGCGGCGCAGCGCCGCGATGAAGGCGGCGAGATCGGCCGCGGCCTGATTCAGATCGCCGAGGGGGCCGTTGGCGTCCGAGCCTGGCAGCCACTCATACACTGCCCAGTCGAACGGGTACCCCTCAGCAGGATGCCCCATCGCGACTTGCACCGGCAGGGCCAGCGGAAGGCGCGCCGCCAGCCTGGGCAGCCAGGTCGCTTCCAATCTCACCTGCTCGACGGCCCAGCCAGCGCGGCGGGGCAGCCTGACCGCCAGGTGATCGCCGAGCCGGTAGATGTAGTTATCCGTGCCGTAGGACTCCACGCGGCTAATCGGCAGGTCCATCCACTGCGGGAACTGCGCGGCGAGCAGTTTGCGGATGAGCGGGACGCTCGTCTCGATCTCGTCAGCGTGCAGTCTGGCTTCGCCCATCAGCGTCATGATGGCCGAGGCAGGCCCATGGCCGCAGCTGGTTTTCCGGCTGCTCCTGGCGTCACGGGCGCCGGGAAATCTGGCCGGTAGCCGAACACCGGAATCAGGCTGGCATCGCCGAAGGACGAGACCCGCCGGATGCCCGCGCTCGTCACCGTGAGCACGCATATTCCGTAAGGCTCCAGACAGCCGTTCCGGCTTCTGGTGTACACGGCCGCAGCGGGCTGCCCGTTGGCGCTCGTGGCCAGCATGCGCCAGTCGCCCGGTGCCCCGAGTACGTGTGCCCGCAGGAAGGGCACGCAGGTCCTCCGCCCGGCGAACCAGGTGCGCAGGGGCGTCGCCTCCAGGATCGCGTCGCGTACCAGCAGCCGCTCAAGCCCGGCGGCATCGGCGTTCTCGAACGCCGCGATGTACTGGTCCAGCAGGGCACGGGCCTGCGGCCAGGCCGGCTCCGCGATCTGATCAGCTGCCGGGCACACGTCCGCCAGCCGCGCCCGGGCGCGCTGCAGGGCACTCTTCACCGACGCGGTCGTGCTGCCCAGCATGACCGCAACCTCGGCGGCGGGGAACTCCAGCACATCCCGCAGCACCAGCACGGCCCGCTGCCGGGGCGGCAGATACTGCAGGCTAGCAATGAGCGCCAGCCGCAGCCCCGCACGGGCGGCAACGATGACAGCGGGATCGGCCGACTCCGGGATCGCCGCCACGTCCGGAACCGGCTCCAGCCAGGCAACACCCGGATCCGCGGCTTCCGGCGGCGCCTCAGGGTCCGGTGCGGGCTCGTACCGGCCCGATGGCAGCACCCGCCGTTGCCGCCTCGCCAGGGCCGTCAGGCACGCATTGGTCGCGATCTGATAGAGCCAGGTGCGCACCGAGGACCTGCCCTCGAAACCGCCGTAGGAGCGCCAGGCCCGCAGGTAGGTTTCCTGGACCAGATCCTCAGCGTCCTGAACCGAGCCCAGCATGCGGTAGCAGTGCGCGAACAGTTCGCGGCGCAGCGGCTCGGCCTGCCCGACGAACTCCGAGCTATCGGGCACCCGTCACACCGGCCTCCCCAGGAAGGCGGCGAGCCGATCGGCAGGCCCGGCACCGGCAGGCGCTGGCGTGACGGGCCCGAACGGGGCCTCGCCGTCCGGTCCGCGGAAGGCGCCGGTGATGGCGATTCCGGCCTGACCGAGCAGTTGCGCGGCCAGCTCGGGATCCAGATCGGTCGGGCATCCGATGGCAGCGGCCAGATCCCACCCGTGCGTGAACTGGTCCAGCGCGGCCATGCCCCGCACGACGGTGCCGTGGAACTCACCGAACGGCAGCCGGACGATCCGGTCCAGCGCGCCGTCGGCTTCGAACGCCGCCAGGGCGATCCGGATGCTCTCCTCGTAGGCCGCGACGAAGTCGCCGCCCGCGTAGTCCGCGTCGGTAGCGTTCGCTGCGCCGGCCAGGATGCCAGCCCACCAGCGGGCCGTCCCGACGAAGTGATTGATCAGCGCGCGGACGTTCCACGACGCGCAGGGCGTCGGCGCGGCCAGGTCAGCAGGCTGAACCTTCGCGAGGATAGCCAGCGTGCTCGTCGTGGCCCTGTCCAGATCGGTCATATCCCTCACTCCTTATCGTCCCGCACGCCACGTGCGGTCAACCAGGAAGACTCGGCTGGAGGCGAAAAGGAATCGGTGCCGCGCCGCCGGAAGACAGGGATTCTAAGGGGCAGCTCTCCGGCCGATGAGGTTCATCGCCAGGCCGCTGACCGGGGACTTGCCATCCTGATTGAGGAGTTCGGCCCGGGTGATGACCAGGCCGCGGTCGGGCCTGGACCTCGACGGCCGAGCTTCGATGATCGTCGTGCGAGCCCGGACGACATCGCCGGGGCGGAGAGGCACCGACCAGCGGAGTTCGTCGATTCCAGGCGAGGCGAGGCTAGCCACCCGGCTGAGGTAGTGATCCACGAGTATCCGCATGAGCACCCCGGCTGAGTGCCAGCCGCTCGCGATGATGCCGCCGAAGGGACCGGCATTCGCGTAGGCGGCATCGACGTGGATCGGCTGCGGGTCGTACCGCTCGGCGAAGCCGACGATCTCGTCCTCAGTGACGGATCGGTACCCGTACTCGTAGACCGCTCCGGGGCGATAGTCCTCGAAGTAGCGGTCAGTAACGGGGACGGCGAAGTCGTCAGCGCTCAGGGTGCGGGTCTGCTGGTCGGCATGTGTCATGGTCACATCATCGCGAGCGCGGCAGCGCGACGCGAGGCGGACCGGCGGCCGGTCTGGTCCTAGCCGGGCGGCGACGGTCGCGTTGGCCACCTATCCTGGCCTGGCCCGGCGCTAGACTGTCCGGCGTTGACGCCACGACAGATCCGAAGCTCAGGCGATGAGCGACTCCCCGGCAGGGCCCGCCGCCGCCCGGTCTCCGGCACCCCGCGCCGCCTGGCGCAGTCCGGGCAGCACCGCAGCGGGACGCCGCAGCCGGGAACGGATCATGCAGGCGGCTATGGACCTGATCACTGAAGTCGGGATCGACCGGGTCCGGCTGGCCGAGATCGCCCGCCGGGCAGCGATGAGCTCCGGCCAGCTGATGTACTACTTCACCTCGAAAGAGCACATCCTGCTGGAGACCCTGGCCTGGCAAGAGCGCCGGGAGACCGAGCAGCGCCGGCTGTTGATCCCCCGTCTTTCGATCGGGTGGCCGCGGCTGGAACTGTTCGTGGAGCTGTATCTGCCCTCTGATCTCTCCGATCCGGTCTGGATCTTGTGGATGGAAGCCTGGGCCCGCGCCTCGCACAGCAGCGAGGTCAGCCAGTTCCTCGACGCGCTGATGAAACCGTGGCGCGACGACCTGATCGTGATCGTCGAGCAGGGCGTGGCAGCGGGCGCTTTCCAGCCGCAGCAGCCGGTGGCCGGCTTTGCCATCAGGTTCTGCGCGGTGCTCGACGGCCTGTCGGTCCTGCGGTTGCGGCAGCTGCCCAGCCTGCCAAACAGCGAGTTCGCGGAGCTCGCGATGGCCAGCGCCCGCGCGGAGCTGGAACCCGCAAGGTCACCGGCTTAGCGGCGGGCGAAGGGACCCCCGGGCTGCTCGGCGTACGGGGGCTCGTCGAGCAGCCCGGAGGTGGCGCGAATCCGCGCCCGAAGCCAGCCGTCTAGCTCGCACGGACAGGACCCATTCGCGTGCTGTGCGAAGATTTTTAGAGTACTGCTCTAGAGAACTGCTGGCAACTTCCCGAGCTCGACAGGGCCAGGAGCCGGACGGGAACGGCCGCCGGGGACAGCGGAATCCAGCCGGGCCGCGGCCTGACGCGCTTGGTCACAGTGACCCGGGCCGTTATGCACCCTGAAAGGCACTAACTCACGTGCTGGAAAAACGTGAGGATTCCGGCAATCCAGCCGTGCACGTCGTTACCAGCCGTAGCCGGGCTGGACACGATCCAGACCACGATCAGGATGGTGATAATGATGCCGATTAGCCGCGACAACCCTGTCCCCTCCGAATGGCCACGCGTTGCTCCCGTCGCGCCTTCGCTGCCTCGCGGACTGCCTTCTCAGCCGAGGACTCGGCTCGCCAGTGCTCTATCTTCCCGCTGGGCCAGCGTGCTCGCGGCGAGATCGCCGAATCAGGGCGCCAGCCACGTCCTTTCACGATTCTGAGCTGCTCGCCGACGTCGGCCCGGGTCAGGTTGCCGCGCAAGCGCATCGTGAGGATGGCTTACCGTCGCGGAGCGCCGTCCCCTGGCTACTCGGTGACCGCCGCGCCCGTGGCCGGGTCGAAGAAGTGCAGCCTCGTGGTCTCCACGTGGATGCGAGCGTTCTGGCCTTCGGCCAGAGCGGTCTGCGGGTCCATCCGGGCGATCATCGTGGCGAGCGAGGTGACATCGCCCGCGGCCGACTCCGAGTGATGGGCGACCGCGCCGATGCCGCAGTGGATCTGAACGTCGGAGCCAAGCTCCTCGCGCAGCCGCACCGGCAGCTCGATCACCGACGCCGCGTCGACGTCGCGCAGGAGTGCCGCGTCAGCCAGATGCTCGGGCCGGACGCCGAGAACGATGTCGCGGCCGAGGTACCGGCCGAGCGCGGGCCGTTCCGCCATCACCCGGGCCGGAATGCCGAGGCGGCAGCCGCCGAACACGACCTGCGGGCCAGCCCCGCCGGACGGACCGGCCGGGCCGCCACCGGACCGCTCCAGCCGGGCGTCGATCAGGTTCATCGGCGGCGACCCGATGAAGCCGGCCACGAAGAGATTGGCCGGCTGGCGGTACAGCTCCTGCGGCGGCGCGACCTGCTGGAGCACGCCGTGCTGGAGTACGGCGACGCGGCTGCCCAGCGTCATGGCCTCGGTCTGGTCGTGGGTGACGTAGATCGTCGTGGTCGCGAGCGAGCGCTGCAGCTGAGCGATCTCGGCCCGCATCTGCACCCGGAGCTTGGCGTCCAGGTTCGACAGCGGCTCGTCCATCAGGAACGCACGTGGCTGGCGGACGATCGCCCGCCCCATCGCGACCCGCTGCCGCTGACCGCCAGACAGTTGTCGCGGCTTGCGCTCCAGGTAGGGCTCGAGCTCCAGGATCCGGGCGGCCTCGTCAACCCGCTTCCTGACTTCGGCCTTCGATACCGCCTTGCGGTACTTCAGGCTGAACGCCATGTTCTCGTAGACCGACAGGTGCGGATAGAGCGCGTAACCCTGGAAGACCATCGCGATGTCGCGGTGCCGCGGTTCCACGTCGTTGACCGGGCGGCCGTCAATGTAGATGGTGCCGGAGCTGACCTCTTCCAGCCCGGCGACCATCCGCAGCGCGGTGGTCTTGCCGCATCCGGACGGGCCGACCAGGACGAGCAGCTCGCCGTCGGAGACCTCCAGGTCAAGCGACTTGACCGCGGTCGTGCCGCCGGGGAACTGCTTGGAGACCGCGTCGAGCACGATCCGGGACATGTCCTTGCTCCTTATCCTGCGTAGCCAGTGACGGGCAGCCCGCGAACGCCGGGCCTGGCCCGCAGCAGATGGCCGGCCAGCGGCTCGGCTTCCCGCCCGGCGCTGTCCAGTTCCTGCCAGGCCGTCGTGAGGTAGAGCTCATCCAGGTGCGCGCCGCCGAACCCCGGGCAGGTGGGCTCGCTGACGGGCAGCGGGTACCGCCCGAGCAGGTCGCCGCCGGGCGAGTAGCGGCGCACGCACCCGCCGTCCCACATGGCGATCCACAGGCAGCCGTCCGCGTCCACGACCAGCCCGTCAGCCAGGCCCTCCTCCGGCTCGAACGAGATCAGCTCGCGCTCGCGGGCCAGCTGCCCGCTGGCCCCGTCGAAGTCGAAGGCACGGACCCGCGACCGGGGCTCGCCCGAGTCGGTGTAGTAGAAGGTCGACCCGTCCGGGCTCCAGCCGAGACCGTTCGACTCGGTTACCCCGCCGAAAATCTCGGTCACCGAGCCGTCCGCGTCCAGCCGGTAGAGCGAGCCCGTCCCGGTCTGCCCGTCGGTGGCCGCCGTTCCGGCCCAGAACCGGCCGGCCGGATCGCAGGCGCCGTCATTGAACTGCACGCCCGGGGGCATCCCGGCAGGCCGGATCACCGGGGCGCTCAGCGCGCCCGCCGCGTCGGTCAGCCGGAAGCCGTCGGCCGCCGCGAGCACGTAGCCGCCGCCCGCTCTGGGCGCGGCCGCTCCGACCGGCACTCCGGCGGTCGCGATCACGCTGTCACCGTCTCGCTCGCTGAGCCGGTGCAGCTGCCCGGCCGCGATGTCGACCCAGATGACGCAGCCCGTGCTCGCGTCCCACACCGGCCGCTCGCCGAGTTCGACCGCCGGCGCGGCGGTCACCGTCCAGGTCAGCCCGGCGCCGGTCACTTGCCCATGCCCAGGGTGAGGCCCCTGATCAGGTAGCGCTGGAAGATCAGGTAGACGACGATCGCCGGGATGGCGCTGAGCAGTGACCCGGCCATCAGCGGCGGGATCCCGGTGGTACGCCCGGACGACAGGACGGCCAGGCCGACCGTGATCGTCCGGTCGTTCGTGGGCAGGAACAGGTAGCCGACCAGCAGGTCGTCCCAGATCTGGATGAACTGCAGCACCGTGACGGTAGCAATGGCCGGCAGCGACAGCGGCAGCGCGATCCGCAGGAACGTCCGCTCGTAACTGAGCCCGTCCATCACCGCGGCCTCGATCAGCTCGTCGGAGATGCCGCGGTAGTACGTCGCCATCAGGAAGGTGGCGAACGGGGCGCCGAGCGCGGCGTAGAGCAGGACCGCGCCGGTGTAGCTCCCGGTCAGGTGCAGCCGGGCCAGGTTGACGTACTCCGGGATGATCACCGACTGCAGCGGCACCATCATCGCAGCGACGATCAGCAGGAATACCAGCCCGCTCCCCCGGTACCGCAGCTTCGCGAAGGCGAAGCCGGCCGTCGTGGCGACGAGCAGGATGATCGCGATCGCGGCCGCGCAGACGATGGTGGAGCTGACCATCTCCCGCACCACCGGCAGTTCCTGGAACAGCTGCGTCCAGCCCGCCAGCGAGTGGCCGTGCTGCAGGTCGAACTGCGCCTGGTTGCGGAACGAGTTGTCGCCCATGTACCAGAACGGGTAGAGCATCACGACCGCGATAACGACCATGACCGCGAAGATGACGCCGGCGGTTACCCGGCGGCGGAAGCGGGCCGAGTGCCACCTGCGGGCCGGCGCGGCCGGCGCGGCCGCCGCCTCCGTGGCGGGCGCGGATGTCGCGGCCATGGCTACCAGCCCTCCCCGTCGTCGGGCCTGATCAGCCGGAGCTGGCCGATCCCGACAATGATCATGATCACGAACAGGATGACCCCGTACAGCGCGCCCGTGCCGAACTGGCCCTGAGCGAAGCCCGCCTGGTAGACGAAGAACTCCAGGGTGGTGGTGCCGAGCCCGGGCCCGCCGCCGGTCATCACGAAGATCAGGCTGAAGAGCGCCGAGAACGCGCTGATCACGGTGATCACGAAGGCGAACTGGATAAAGCGGGTCAGCAGCGGCAGCGTCACCCGGTAGAAGATCCGCCACCGGCTCAGGCCGTCGACTTTCGCCGCCTCGAGCAGGGTCGGGTCGAGGGTGGCCATGCCGGTCAGGAAGATGATCGTGTTCGTGCCGATCATCGACCAGATGAACGTGATCGCCAGCGCGGCCAGCGCGCTGTATTCCGAGGCGAGCATGTCCGTGTGCACGGAGCCGAGGCCGACGTCGCTGAGCAGCTGGTTCAGGATGCCCTTGTCGGCGAAGAACTGGAGCGCGACCATGCCGATCACGACCCAGGAGATGGCCGTGGGCAGGAAGTAGACGGAGCGGAAGAACCGCCAGCCGCGGACGTGCTCGTGCAGCAGGACCGCGATGACGAGCGGGATGCCGATGGCGAACGGCACGGCCAGCAGCAGCAGCGCGTTGTTCTCCAGCACGCGGTGCACGATCGGGTCGCTGAATGCTGCCGTGTAGGCGCTCGGCCCGATCCAGGTCGGCGCCGAGTAACCGTCCCAGCTGGTCAGCGAGTAGCGGACTGCCTGCACGATCGGCGCCCACAGCAGGGCCGCGACGAGCACGATCGCCGGGACTGACAGCAGCATCCCGGCACGCCGGCGGCGGCGCGCCAGCCGACTGCGGCCGGGGCGCCGGACCGGCGGGTCGGCGGTGGCACTCATGAACGCGCTCCAGGAAGTAAGGCGGGCGGGACGCGCGGCCGGCGCCGGCGCGTCCCGCTCCGGGGTCACCAGATCATCGGGATCAAGGAAACGGGGTTCTTACGGGAAGCTGTTGCCCCGCTGGTTCGCCGGCAACTGCTGCAAGGTCGTCTGCATGGCCTGCAGCGCCTTGGTGATCGACTCGCTGCCGTTCAGGACCGAGGGCAGGAACTTCGAGCCGATGTTCACGACATTGCCCTGCACCACGTTGTCCAGCATGGGGTACGCGGTCATGCCGTCCTTGCTGACGAAGTTCAGCATCTCCTGGTTCACCGGGTTGCTGGTCGAGGTGCCGTTGATGGCCGGGATCAGGCCGGCCGCGTTGATGATGCCGGCTGCCTGCCTGGTCGTCATGAAGGTGAGGAATTCGGCCGCCTGCTGCTTGTGCGGCGAGTAATTCATCATCGACAGGCCGTCGCCGGCGAAGTCGACTACGCCCTTGATCGGCGTGGCCGAGAACGGCGGTGCGAACGCGGCGACCTTGGTGCCGAGCGCGCCGGTGAACTTCTGCGTGTCCCAGGTGCCGTCCACCATCATGGCGGCCTTACCGGACTCGAACTGGCCGAGGTTGTCGGTGTTGGTGACGACGTCCGGGTTCGTGCAGCCGGATGCGTGCAGCTTGGTCCAGTTCGTCAGCTGAGCGCTGATGGCCGGCGAGGTCCACGGCGTCGACCCGCTGTACAGGCCCTGCCACTGTGAGACCGGGTACGCGCCGATCATCATGTAGCTCATGTCGTACCACGGGTAGAACGTGGCTCCGAGGGGCTGGCCGCCGTTGCCGTAGACCATCGGCGTGAAGCCGGCCGCCTTCAGCTTCGAGCACGCCGCGTACAGCTGCGACCAGTCAGTCGGCACCGAGCTCACGCCCGCCCGGGCGAAATCAGCCTTGTTGTAGAAGCCAATGTAGAACTGGTTCTCCAGCGGGATCACGTACGGGCCGTTCGCCGGGTTGAAGCTGTCAGAAGTCCACTTCAGCGCGTCCGGGTCCACGTTCGCGAGCGCGGACGCCGGGACCAGGCCCTTGAGGTTCTGCAGGAACCCCTTGTACTGCAGGGTGAACAGGCCGGTCCACATCACCGCGAGGTCGGGGCCGTTGCGTGAGATGGCCTTCGCCTGCAGCAGCGCAAAGTAATTGCTGGCCGGCTGGCTCACGACGTCAACCGTGATGTTCGGGTGCAGCTTGTGGAATGCCTTGGCCAGATTCTGCAGTGCCGTCGCATTCTGCTCGGTGCCATAGTTATGCCAGATCGTCAGCGTTACCGGCGCAGTGCTGCTGCCGGAACCGCCGCTGCCGGAGCTGCTGCCGCATCCCGCGGCGAGCAGCGCGGCAGCAGCGATCGCCGCCCCAATCTTCCATCGCCTCACGGCTGTCTCCCTTCTCCGGGCCGCTCTCATGAGCGGCCCACTATCGGTTCCACGAAGGTCCGGTGCGCTGGCGTCGGCGCCCGGAGGAAATCCAGATCGCACCCGTCGGGTGCCTGCAGGACGTGCCGGGCATACAGGGCCGGCCAGCCGCGCAGATGCGGGCTGGCCGGCGGAGTCCAGGCGGCCCGGCGCCGCCTGAGCTCGTCCGCGCTCACCTCGAGGTCGAGCGTGCCGGCCGGCACGTCGAGGGCGATGAGGTCGCCGTCCTCGACCAGGCCGAGCGGGCCGCCGACCGCTGCCTCCGGCGCGGCATGCAGGACGACCGTCCCGAAGCTGGTGCCGCTCATGCGCGCGTCGGAAATGCGGACCATGTCAGTGACCCCGGCGCGGACCAGCCGCGCCGGGATCGGGATCATGCCCCACTCGGGCATGCCGGGCCCGCCGACCGGGCCGCACCCGGTCAGCACCAGCACCGTCTGCGGCGTGATGTCCAGAGCCGGGTCATCGATCCTGGCCAGCATGTCGTCGTAGCCGCGGAAGACGACCGCGGGCCCCCGGTGCCGCAGCAGTTCCGGTGTCGCCGCAGGCGTCTTGATCACGGCGCCGTCCGGCGCCAGCGTCCCGGTGACCACGCCGAAAGCGCCGCCTGCACGCAGCGGCGCACTGGCTGGCCTGATGGCGCCCGTGGCCGGGCTGGCGCTCGCGATCACGTCCCCGACCGTGCCTCCGGCCACCGTGCGCGCGCCGGGACGCAGCTGCCCGGCCAGCTCGCGCATCAGGGCGGGAACGCCGCCGGCGGTGTCGAAGTCCTGCATCAGGCCCGCGCCGGACGGCTGGATGTCGGCCAGCACCGGGACGGCAGCGCCGATCCTGGCGATGTCCTCAAGCGGGAACGCCAGTCCGGCCCGCCCGGCCATCGCGGCGAGGTGGATCACCGCGTTGGTCGAGCCTGCCACCGCGTTGAGCGCGACGATCGCGTTGACGAACGAGTCCGGGCTCAGCACCGACTGCGGCCGCAGGTCCGCCAGCACCGCGCTGACCGCCAGCCGGCCGGCCTGCCGCGCCGCGACCAGGCCACGTTTCTCCCCGGCGGGAATGGACGCGGACCCGGAAACCATCAGGCCAAGCACTTCGCACAGGATCGCCATGGTCGACGCGGTGCCCATCGTGTTGCAGGCACCCTGGCCGCAGGACAGGCAGCGCTCGAACTCATCCCAGGCGGCGTCGTCGAGCCGCCCGGCGCGGCGCTCGTCCCACATGCGCCACAGCGCGGTCCCGGTGCCGGCCGGCTGACCGCGGAACCGGGCGACCGGCCGGGCGCCGCCGGTGACCAGGACGACGGGGACGTTCGCGCTGATCGCGCCCATCAGCGCGCCGGGAACGCTCTTGTCGCAGTTGGCCAGCACGACCAGGCCGTCCAGCGGGTTGGCCCTGACCATCTCCTCGATCTCGATGGCCAGCAAGTTGCGGTAGAGCATCGCGCTCGGCTTCATCAGGTCCTCGCCGAGGGAGATGGTCCCGAACTCCGCGCCGATGCCGCCGGCCTCCTCGATGCCCGCCCTGACCTCGACGGCCAGATCCCGCAGCGGCAGGTTGCACGGATTGAGGTCGCTGGCCGAATTCGCGATGCCGATCACCGGCTGCCCGCCGGACTTACTGACCCGCAGGCCGGCGCTGGCCAGGGCGACCCGGTGCTCCACGGCCACCTCGTCGTCGCCGGCCAGCCAGGCCTGGCTGCGCAGCGCCGGCCCGGTCACGGCCGCACCCCGGTCATCGCGGTGCCTCGGGCACGCCGAGGCCGGGCGCCCCGGCGGCGGACTGGACCAGCGGCAGGCCGCTGCGGTCGATCCACTCCAGCGCGACCTGGGCCCGGCGTACTTTTTCGCGCGCGATCGCGGCCGCGTCGCCGGTGAGGTGCAGCCCGCTCGGATACAGCAGGCGGGAGTTGCGCAGCCCGAACTTCACGTACATCGGCGCCGCGACGGTGATCAGGTCGGCTGCCTCGTGGCCGCGGACGACACCGCCCATCGCGTCCGGCGTTTCCACGTACAGATCGATCGGCAGCAAGCTGACCGAGCGCATCTCGGCGACCTGGCCCAGGGTCAGGTCCGAGGGAACGTTGACCGTGGAGGCGCCCAGCTGCTCGAGCTGGCGGAAGACCAGCGGGTTGGACGGCGCGAGCACGGCCGACACCTTCCAGACGATGCTCTGCGGCAGCTGCCCGGACTTCTGCAGCTCGCTCACCAGCTCGAGCAGGCCGGTGTCGGCGATCAGGAAACCGCGGATGCCCTGCTCGGCCGCGCGCAGGATGTCGTCGACGGCGTACCGCAGCTGACGGGTGCCGCGCAGGCGCCCGGTGAACGTGCCGCCGTCGGCGGAGGCGGCCGCGCGGCCGATGTCCCACTCCTCCCGCGGGCCGACGAACAGCGAGACCTCGATGCCGTGGTCGGCGGCGATGCGGGCCATCTCGGCCAGCTCAGCCTCGGTGTGCAGCATGGCACCGCTGCCCTGCGAGACCCGGTTGACCGTGACGCCGCGTGCGGCCGCCTCGGTCACGACGGCCCGCAGTACCTCCGGCCCCTCGCAGCTCGGGATCTCGACGCGGAAATGAGCCTCGTCGGGGAATCGCGCCTGGCTCGCGGGCGCCGCCGGCTCGGCGGTCACGCCGCTGGCCGCCACTACGTCAGCGCCGGTAAGCGCCAGGGCCTGCGATCCGTCCGTCACGTGCCAACCTCCAGTACACCGGGGCGCGGCGGGTGCCGGCCGTCGTCAGGTTCCGCCGGCCAGCCCGGCGCGCTGGTCACTGGCGTGAGCTCGCCATCGCCGGTCACCAGGTAGGTGTCCTCCGCCTTCGCGCCGCCCGGCAGGCTGGGGTTCCAGGCGACCGCGTGACCGGCCGCGATCGGCTCGCTGTACCAGCGGGCAGCGGTCTGGCCGGGCGCCAGCTCGAACTCGCGCTGCGCGAAGCCGATCGGTCCGCCCTGGTAATGACCGGCCCACTCCCCTGGCGCGCCGTTGCGCGCGTACGCGGCATCCAGCGCCCGCAGCGCGTCGCCGTAACGGGCCCCCGGACGGCACGCCGACAGGACCGCGTCGTCGATGGCCAGTACCCGGCGGCGCAGGTCGCGGTAGGCCGGATCGAGCGGGCCAGCCGACGCGAACCGGGTCGCGGCCACGTGCAGCCCGGCCCGCCTGGCCACGACCACGGCCATGACCAGGCGATGAACGGGAACGCCAGCCGCCATCGGGTGCCGGTACCTGACCAGCCGCTCGTCGCCGCCGACGATCAGCACCGGGGTGTCAGCCCCGGTGGCCTCGAGGTGCGCGGCGCAGCGGGCCTGGATGTCGAGATCACGCTCGCCCGGCCTGAACGACGCAAGGGCCGACTGCAGCGCCGCGGCCGCGTCCAGACCGAGGTCGGCGAGGTCCGCGCGTTCAGGGCCGGACAGCGCCAGCCGCAGCGCGATGAGGTCCTGCGACGCATCCAGCCCGAACGCGGGGTGGCCGTCAGCGGCGATGCTCGCGGCCGGTCCGCCCGCCAGCTCCTGCGCCGCGGTCACGAACGCGGCCGGATCCTGCCACGGCACACTCACCAGCTCGGCGAAGCCGTGCGCGGCCGGGTCGTATTCGGCTGAGATCCTGTCCGCCTCGACGCAGGTGGTGATCAGCGCCGTGCCGGACGCGGTGAAGACAGCCCAGCTGAGGTCGACCGCGGCCGTCCTGTCAACCGGCGGGGCGATGCCGCCGCAGGCCCAGGCGACCGCGGCCGGCCCGGTCAGCACCAGGGCGGACGGTCGCGGCGCGGCGCTGCTGTCCAGCCACGCGCGAACGCGCCGCGCCGCCGCCTGAGCGCGGTCCACGCTGCGTGTCGCATGTTCGGTACTACCGAACGCTGTTGTGTGATATAGAATCACCTTGGCAACGAAACCGGACATGTGCAGTCGTGTCAAGGTTCGTTACCTGTTTCTTACACGGCGTTCGGCTCCGCCGAACACGGTGCGAGCCGAACACGGTGCGAGCCAAACAGTGCGAGCCAAACAGTGCGAGCCGATCAGTGCGAAGGGTCAGGGTGCGTGGCGTCAGCGCAGCAGATCGAGGACAGTTCCGCTGAAGCGAGTGCCGGTGAAGCGCATCCCGGTGATGCGAATCCAGGTGAAACCCCCGCCGGCGATCCGAGCGCCGGCCGGTATACCGTGCGCAGCGTGGCGAGGGCGATGCGGCTGGTGCAGATCGTCGCCGACGCCCCGGCCGAGGGCCTGACGCTCAGCGACCTGGCCCGCGAGCTCGGGACGTCGAAAAGCACGACCCTCGCGCTGGCGCGGACGCTGGTCGGCTTCGGCATGCTGCGTGACGGCCGCCCCGGCCCCCGGTACACCCTCGGCACCGCGGTCATCAGGCTCGGCGATATCGCCCGCGGGCAGCTGCCGCTCGGCGACCTGAGCCGCCCGCTGCTCGTCGAGCTCGCCGAGGAGACCAAGATGACCTCGCGGCTGGCGATCTGCGACGACGGGTTCCCGGTCTTCATCGAGCGGGTCGACGGGCCTGGCAGCGTCCGCTTCCACACTCCGCTCGGGCAGCGCGAGATGCCGCATGCGTCCGCGGCCGGAAAGGCGATCCTGGCGACGATGACCGAGCAGCAAGTGCGTGACCTGTGCGCGCAGACCGGCCTGCGGCAGCGCACCGGCCACACCATTACCGACGTTGACTCGCTGCTGGCCAACCTGGCGCTGGTTCGCAGCGAGGGTTTCGCGATCGATGATGAGGAGGACGCCGAGGGCATCTTCTGCCTCGGCGCGGCCGTCTTCGGCCATGATGGCGCCGTGGCCGGTGCCGTCAGCGTCACCGGAATCAAGGGCGACCTGCCGGCCTGGCGGGTCAGCGAGCTAGGCCACGCAGTCCGGCGTGCCGCCGACCGGGTCAGCCAGATCCTGGGCGGCCCTCGCTACGCGGACCGGGCCGGATCGGAGACCGCGTGAGCGACGCCGGCACCGGCCAGGCACTGGTCGTCGTCAGGCCGGGCGAGGTGCACCTGGCCCCCCGGCCAGCGCCGGCCGGCTCGCCGGGCGAGACGCTGGTCCGGCCTGATCTGGTCGGCCTCTGCGGCACGGACCTGGAGATTATCAGCGGTCAGATCGATCCCGCCTACATCAGGTATCCGGTCGTCCTCGGTCACGAGTGGACCGGCATCGTCGCCGGCGACTCGCCGCTCGCCGGCTCGCGGGTCGTGGTCGAGGGCGTCGTGCCCTGCGGTCACTGCGCGCGCTGCGCTCGCGGCGAGACCAACCTGTGCGAGACCTACGACGAGCTGGGATTCACCAGGGACGGCGCCGCAGCGGGCCTGGTCGCCGTCCCGTCCGCGCTCGTGCACCCGCTCGCGGCCGGGGTGGCTGCGGAGGACGCCGTGCTCATCGAGCCCGCATCCGTCGTCTACCGGGGCCTGACCAGGGCGGTCCCCGGCCACGGCAGCCGGGTGCTCGTGATCGGCGACGGGACGATCGCGCTGCTCGCCGCTTACCTGCTGCGGCTCTGGTCGCCCGCCGAGATCGTGCTGCTTGGCCGCCGGGACGCGCAGGCCGGCCTCGCCGCGCGGGCCGGTGCCGCGCGCTTCGCGACCTCGCCGGACGCCGCGGGCGGTGGCTATGACCTCGTGATCGAAGCGGCCGGCACGGCGCAGGCCGCCGCCACCGCGTTCACGGCCGCCCGCCGCGGCGGGACGATCCTGCTGCTCGGCCTGCCGCCGCATGGCGACACGGCCGCGCTCAGCATCGACGATGCCGTCAATAACGACCTGGCGATCCTCGGCAGCTTCAGCTACACCGCCGCGGCCTTCCGCGATGTCGTCCGGCTGCTGAACGCGGGACTCATCGCCCCCGGCTTTCTCATCACGCACCGGTTCGCGCTCGCCGACTGGCAGCAGGCACTTGCCTGCCTCCGCGGTGCGAGCGGGCCGCGGGGCAAGGTCTTGCTTGACGTCAGCACGTCCGCTCCCACCGGTACCGAGAAAGGCCCGGCCAGATGACTTTCACGAGCGTGAACCCGCACGACCCCGCCGACGTCCTCGGCGAATGGCAGGCAGCCGGGCCCGACCAGGCGCAGGCCGCCGTCGCCCGCGCGGTCAGCGCGGCAGCCGTCTGGCGGGATGTTGCCGGGGCCGGCCGGGCGAAGGCACTGTCCGATGCGGCGAGCGCACTCGAGCAGCGGTCGGCCGAGATCACCAGCCTGGTTGTGCGAGAGGTCGGCAAGCCGCTGTCCGAGGCCCGCGGCGAGGTCGCGCGCGGAGTCGCGATCCTGCGCTACTACGCGCAGGCGGCACTGCTGCCTGACGGCGAGACCATCCCGGCCGCCGCTGCCGACCAGCTGCTGATGGCGCGCCACGTCCCGGTCGGAGTCACCGCGCTGCTCACACCGTGGAATTTCCCCGTCGCCATCCCGCTGTGGAAGGCCGCGCCGAGCCTCGCCTACGGCAACGCGACCCTGCTCAAGCCATCCAGCGCCGCGGCGGCCACCGGGCTGGCCCTGGCCGAGATTCTCGGGGCCTGCCTGCCGGCCGACGTGTTCCAGGTCGTGCTCGGCGGCGCGGCCGCGGCCGGCCAGCTGATCGACCATCCCGATGTCGCGGCTGTCTCCTTCACCGGGTCGTCCGAGGTCGGCAGGCAGATCAGCCGCCGCGCCGCGGACCGCGGCTGCCGGGTGCAGGCGGAGATGGGCGGCCAGAACCCGTCGATCGTCCTGGCCGACGCCGACCTGGAGCGGGCCGCGACCGCGATCGCCTACGCATCGATGGGATACGCGGGCCAGAAGTGCACCGCCACCAGCCGGGTGATCGTCGAGCGCGCGGTGTACCCGGAGTTCCGCGACCGGCTGGCGGCCGCCGTCAGCGCACTGCAGGTCCTCGACCCGGCCGACGAGAAGACGCTGGTGGGCCCCGTCATCGACGACGGTTCGCGGGCGGCGGCCCTGGCCGCGGTGGCCGGCTCGGGCGGCCGGGTGCTGACCGGCGGCGCGGCGCTCGACGCGCCGGGCTACTACCTCGCGCCGACGCTGGTCGAACTGGACCAGCCCGAAGGGCAGCTCGCCACCGAGGAGGTCTTCGCTCCCGTCGCAGCCCTGATTCCGGCGCAGTCCGCGGACCAGGCCGTCGCGATCGCCAACGATGTCAGGTACGGCCTGGTCGCCGCCGTGTTCACCAGCGATCTCGGCCGGGCACTGCGGCTCACCAGGCAGCTGGAGGCCGGGATGATCCGGGTCAACGCGCCCACCTCCGGCGTCGACTTCCAGGCGCCGTTCGGCGGATCCAAGGACTCCAGCTACGGGCCGCGGGAGCAAGGGCTCGCTGCCCGCTCGTTCTACACCGAGTCCCGGACCGTGCTCATAGTTCCCTGATCCCGGCACGATGGCCGGCGTTCCCGCATAACCGCCGGGGTTCCGGGACGTCCGCATCCCGCCGGGCCCCGGATCAGCAGCGGCAGGGGGCGCAGACGCTATCGGCCCCGGCCGGGCCTGGCCTGCCCGGCAGCCGGCCTCCGCTTTGTCCGGGCGGCTACGAGGACCGCCGCCAGGGCCGGGATGGCCCCGCAGACGGCCATGCCGGCCCGGGCGCCGAAGTGGCTGGTGAGGGCGCCGACGAGCGGGGCGCCGATGGGCGTGCCGCCGATGAAGGCGAGCATGTACAGGCCCATGACGCGGCCGCGCAGCTCGGGCTTGACGGCGAGCTGGACCGAGGCGTTCGCCATGGACTGGAACGCGAGGTTGAGGAATCCCATGGCGACTAGCAGCGTCAGGAAGACAGCCAGCCCCGGCGCGAGTGCCGCAGCCGCCTGGGCGAGCCCGAACGCTGCCGCGCAGATCACCAGCACCCGGCGGCTCGGGTGCGCGGCCGCGCCGGCCAGCAGGGCGCCGGACGCAGAGCCGATCGCCAGAGCGATGTTGAACAGTCCGTACGTGCCCGCGCTGCCGTGGAAAGTTGATTTCGCCATCGCGGTCAGCACGATCGGGAAGTTGAGGCCGAAGGTTCCGAGCATCCCGACCAGGAAGATGGTCCACAGGATGTCGGGGCGGCCGCGCAGGTACCGCACGGCCGTGCGCACCGCTCGCGGCTCGCGCCGCGCCGGCGGAGCGGGCGTGAGATCGGATGGCCGCAGGCGCAGCAGGCCGATCGTCGGGCCGATGTAGCAGGCGGCGTTGACGGCAAACACCCAGCCCGTGCCGACGGTGGCGATGAGCACGCTCGCGATCGCGGGGCCGATCAGCCGGGTCGACTGGAACACTGCCCCGTTCAGCGCGATCGCTGCGCGCAGCTCCCCGCGCGGTGCCACCTCGGTCGCGAACGCCTGCCGGGCTGGCCCGTCGAACGCGAAGATCAGCCCGCTCACGAACGCGAACGCGTAGACCGCCGCCGGGCGCACCGCGCCGGCGAGGGTGATGGCGGCGAGCGCGCCGGCGGCGGCAGCGTTCAGCGTTTGCGTGGTCAGCAGGATGCGCCGCCTCGGCAGCCGGTCAGCCACTACTCCGGTGTGCGCGCCGAAGACCAGTATGGGCAGGAACTGCAGCGCCATCGTCACGCCGACTGCCGTCGCGCTGTGCGTCAGGTCGAGCATGAGCCAGTCCTGGGCGATGCTCTGCATCCAGGTGCCGATGTTGGCCAGGCTCTGGCCGGCCAGGTAGATCCGGTAGCCGCGCGAGGTGAGGGCCGCGAAGGCGCCTCGTGGTTGCCGAATTACCTCGGCGGTGGTCACTGAGAGGCCTTCCCGGTTGCCGGATGTCCCTCACCATTCTTGGCCGCACACTGCTTATAATGAAAGACAATTTCTTTTCTAACAGTTATTGAGATTCCTTATGACTGCCTACGACCCGCACCTGCTGGCGACCTTCCTGGCCGTCGAGCAGACCGGCAGCTTCACCCGCGCCGCGGCCCGGCTCGGCATCCAGCAGCCGACCGTCAGCCAGCACATCCGGCGCCTGGAGCAGCAGACCGGCCGGACGCTCGTGCTCCGGGACACGCACTCGGTGTCGCTGACAGCCGACGGCGAGGCGATGATCGGGTTCGCGCGCAACATCATCACCGCCTGCGATCAGGCGGCCGCCTACTTCAGCGGATCGCGGCCTCGCGGGCGCCTGCGCATCGGTTTCTCCGATGACCTTGCCCTCACGCGGCTCCCCCAGATCCTGCGCGACTTCCGCCGCGACAATCCCCTCGTTGACTTCGATCTGACGGTCGACCAGAGCGGGCTGCTGCACCAGCGGCTGGAGGAAGACAAACTCGACGTCTTCATCGGCAAGCGACCCAGCGGGGAGGAGCGCGGCCAGCTGGTCAAGCGAGACCGCCTGGTGTGGGTGGGTACTCCGTCGACGAAGCTCGACCTGGCCAGGCCGCTACCGCTGGTCGTCTACCCGCCGCCGAGCATCTCGCGTACCGAGATGCGCCGGGCACTGAACCGAGCCCGCGTGCCGTACCGCAGCGCATGTGTCTGCCGCGGCGTCAACGGCCTCATCGCCGCTGTCGCGGCCGGCATCGGAGTTTCGGTCCTGGCCGCCAGCCTCGTGCCGTCCCAGCTCACCACGCTCGGACCAGGACACCGGCTGCCGGAGCTCGGCACGATCGATCTGGTTGTGCGGACGAATCCTCGCACGGCCCAGCGTCCGGCCGTCCGGGCACTGACATCCACCGTGCTGGCGAGCGGCTCCAGGTCACTGACCGCGTTCCACAACGACAATCGCGAGAGGTAGCCGGACTTCGAGCCTGCCCGGCCGTCAGCCGGGCACCGGCTCGTGCGGATAGCCGGGTGAGCGGTGCTGAAATGACAGGATGCGCGGATTCTGGATCACACCATCACGGATCTCGATGGCGCGCCCGACGGTAGCGTCGGCGTCCCATGACCGGGGACCGGCCAGCACCGGCCGCAGGAGCGGCAGGACAGCCTCGCTGATTTCCCAGGTGGCCGAGTCCCACAAGTACGACGGGCTGTGGTCCACCGCGTAGTAACGGACATTATCGCCGACTGTGAACATCGGCTCACGGAAGGACGTCGGCCGCGCCCAGCTGAATCCCATCCCCTCATCGCAGGAGACGTCGACGATGATGGTGCCGGGCGCGAAGGAGTCAAGGTCGGCGGTCGTCACGAACATCAGCGGCGCATCGGTGTTCTGCAGGACGCAGTTGACCACGATGTCGTGCTCGGCCAGGAACGCCGGCAGCGGCACGCGGCCGCCGTCGCGAAGCACGTGGCATCGGCTCGGGTCATCGTCGTCCACGGCGAAGTTCACGATGCGGGCGGAGTGGATCGGCGAGGCTACCGCGTTGATGGCACGATGTGTCAGCACATCGACGTCGCTTACCCCGTGCGCATTAAGTGCCGTCACTGCCCCTCGCGCGGTAGCACCGAAGCTGATGACGGCCGCCCGCAGCCGCCGGCCATATTCACCGGTCACCCCGGCGAGCTGCAGGGCGTGCAGGACCGAGCAGTAGCCGGCCATCTCGTTGTTCTTGTGGAAGACGTGCAGGCTGAAGGATCCGTCGGCCGCCCAGTAGTTCATCGCCTCGAACGCGATGAGGGTGAGCTGGCGGTCGATGCTCAGCTGGGTGAGTTCCTCGTCCTGGACACAGTGCGGCCAGCCCCACAGGACCTGCCCGCGTCGCATCTCTTCGAGGTCGGCAGCCAGTGGCTTGGGGAGCAGGATCACCTGGCAGTCAGCGAAGAGCTCGGCCCGGGACCGAAGTCCGGCGACGCTCCGGGCGAGCTGCTCATCGCAGACGCCGAACGGCTCTCCGTAACCTCGCTCCAGGTAGATGCGTTCCCGCAGGTCGGCAGGGATGCGGTCGAGGTGCAGCGGGTGGATGCCGAGCCGGCGCTCGTTTTCCTTCCGCGACCGGGCCAGGACACCGAGGCTGAGCTGATCCGCCTGATCCACGCGCGCTCCCTTGCTTGGCCGTGTCGGCCGGCCGCACCGCCAGACTAGGCCGATCGGCCCGCGCCCGCTCCGTCAGCCCGCCCGCTCGCTCAGCACGGTGATGAAGTCGCGGGTCCACCCGGTCAGGTACTGGCTGGCCGGCCGGACCTGGCCGGGCAGGGCGGCGCGCAGCCTGCGGCCGGGTGCACGGGCCACGTCCAGCTGGACCCATTCGGGATTGATGTCGAGTTCCATGGCCGTGCGCGCGCCCGCGTGGGCCAGCGCTGCGGCCAGGTCCCCCGGCGTCGCCGACATGCTGCCCGCGTAGATGAGATCCCCGGCCGCGTTCTGGCCGACCGCGCTGCGCGCCACGCGCTCGCCGCCGCCGAGGGTCGCGCCCCACAGTGCCCAGTCCGACGCAGCGCGGGTCGGATGCCCCTGCCGGACCAGCAGCCGGAGGTTCTGCCTGACGCTGAACACGGCCGGGCCCGGCCGCAGCGGACCTGAGCCGAAGGCGCCGACGTGCGCCGCGCCGGAGCGATCGATGACCAGGCTGGCCAGCCCGTCCCGCAGTGGCTTGATGACATGCCCCTCCTGCTCATAGCCCCCGGCACCGGCCGACAGCAGGAATCCGCCGTTGAAGGCCGCGAGCACCTGCCGTCGCTCCGGACCGCTGATCCTCGGCCCGGCGCGCACGACCGGCGCCGCGGCGGCGCCCGGATCGACGCTGCCGTTGTGCAGGCGGTAGCGCACCGCACCGGTGAACCGGGCCAGCGTCACCAGAGCGCCGTCGGGAGCGCGGATGCTGGAAACAATCACGGCGGGTGCCGGCAGTGGTGCGGGCGGCGCGCTTGTCCGGGCGGCCGGCGCTGCCTGCGAGACGCTTGGGTCCCTGGCTGCCTGAGGCCTGCCACCAGGTGCTGCCACCGAGCCGCAAGCGGCCAGCATCAGGACCGCCAGCGCGGGCGCCGCCGCCCACCGGGCGCGCCCCGGGTAATGCCCGGGATTTCTATTAAGCACGCTTCACGCTATCCGCAGATTGCGCAGGCCGAATTTACATTCCTTTCAATTCTGGTAAAGAATGCGTGCTTCATGAAAATGTCATGAAGAAATCAGCCGGCTACTGATCAGACTCGCGAACTATCGCCATGGCGGCCAGGCCGGAGATGGTCATGACCGGGGCCAGCAGGGATGTCACCACGATCTCGATCTTGTCCGCGTTGCTGAAAAGCTGGGTCAGCCCGGCGGTATCAAGGTAATCCACCGCGGTCAGGTCCACGACGAGCCTTCCGTGCGCGGGCAGTGCGTCGCGGATCGCGGTGCCGAACGTCTCGGCATTGCTCATATCGATCTCACCGGTCACGAGCAGGACCGGCTCGCCGCCAGGTCGCTGGCTCGTGCGGACAGTCAGGGCGGTTGCCGTCATCGTCAGATCCTCAGATGCATGTCAACGGTCGTGCCGTCGGAGCCCGGCAGAATGGTCACATCGGTCATGAGAGCCCGCATCAGCGGGATGCCGTTGCCGCGGTGGAGCCTCAGCTGCGAGCCGCGATCGGGCTCACGCCACCGGCCGTCATTGCTGACCGTGAGGCGCAGCTCGTCGGCGGTCACCGAGGCGGTGAGCCTGATGAGCTGCGCAAGCCCCTGCTGCCGGGCGTGCTCGACGGCATTGGCACACGCCTCGCCGGCCGCGACAAGGACGCCCTGGCCTGCGTCCGCCGACAGCGAGCACTGGGCGAGCCACCGGCGCATCGCCGCCCGCGCTGGCCTGAGCTCCCCCATCTCCATGGGAAAGATCAGGCTCAGGGGCGCGGGGTGCCGGTAGATGAGCAGGGCTACGTCGTCCTCGTAGCCGCCATCCGGGGCCAGCTCGGTCATCAGCCGGCTGGCGAGCTCTTCCGGCGAGGCGGACCGGCTTGCCAGGACCGCCCGGCCGGCTATCGCGATGCCGGCATCGAGAGCACGGCGACGGCGCTCTACCAG
Source organism: uncultured Actinomycetota bacterium (assembly GCA_963818995.1). Taxonomy (GTDB): domain Bacteria; phylum Actinomycetota; class Actinomycetes; order Streptosporangiales; family Streptosporangiaceae; genus JAJYUU01. The sequence continues at coordinate 94,731 of CAWFUM010000024.1, forward strand.
CCCGTCGGTATAGAGCAGCAGCGTGGCCCGGCCCGGCATCAGGCACTCGGCATCGCTGCGGCGGACGTCGGATTTGACGGCCAGCGAGAGCGACCTGCCATCCTCAAGCAGTGTCAGGCCGCTGTCCGGGCTGGCGAGGATTCCCGGCGGGTGGCCGGCGCTGCTGTAGGTCAGGCGCCCCGATTCCGGGTCGAGGACGCCGCAGAAGACCGTGCTGCACATCGCGCCGGGGATGCGCTCGGTAAAGCGGTCAAGCGCGGTCAGCACCTGCGCCGGGCTCTGCTCCAGCAGCAGCAGAGCGCGGCAGGCGCTGCGCAGCTGGCCCATGACGGTCGCGGCGCCCAGACCGTGGCCGACGGCATCGCCGACAACGATGCCGATCCGGCCGTCAGGCAGGTTGACGATGTCGTACCAGTCCCCGCCGACCTCCAGCGGCCGCGTGGCCGGCTCGTAGCGGACCGCGAAGCCGGACGGCAGCTCGGCCGGCCCCAGAATGGCCCGCTGCAGTGCCAGGGCAGTCTCGCGCTGCTGCTCGGACCGGTGGATCCGGTGCAGGGCCTGGACGAGATGACCGCAGAGCAGGGCGAGCAGCGTCTGATCCTCGCCGGACAGCTGGCGGCCGGCGTCCAGCTCGATCCACAGGGCCAGCAGTCCGGACGGATGATCCAGCGTGATGCCGACGGCACCGGGCCCGGCGTCGGCCGGGTGCAGCAGCAGGCCCGTGCGCAGTGCGCCGATCGCGCGCCGGATCTCGTCCGGCAGGCTGCTCCACTGCAGGCCGGTATCGGTCGACGCGATCGCCGGCTCGTCACTGTCCGCAGCGCCGTCAAAGGTCGCGGCCAGCACCCGCCGGGCCTGCCACAGCTCACGGACTTCCTCAATCGCGCCCCGCACGGCATCGGGAACGGTGTCCGCCTGCGAGAGCAGCAGGCCCATCGCCGCGAGCGCAGCCTCCCGCTGGCCGGCATAATGCTCAGCCGTCACATCCCTGAGCGTGCCGACCACCATGCGCCTGCCGGTCTCGGGGTCATTGACCTGATTGAAGCTGGCCGCGATCCACAGCTGATGGCCGTCGCGGTGAATGACGGGAGCGACCAGGCTCCCGGCGCTCTGCCTGGTCAGCTGGGCGAAGGACTCGGCGGTCTGCCGGTGGGCCTCCGGGTCGGTGTCGGCCGCCGGCCACCATGGATGCGACGGCGCGTAGGGCAGCTCATCCCGGCCGTAGCCGAGCAGATCGGTGAACGCCGCGTTCACCTCGATCACCGAGCCATCTTCGCCGGCCACGAAAAATGCTTCCTGCAGCGACTCGATCAGCGCCGCTCGCCACCGGGCGTGCTGGCTGCGCATGCCCGCCAGCTGAAGGTTGCCCCGCACGCGGGCGAGCAGCTCAGCACCAGAGAAAGGCTTCACCAGGTAATCGTCGGCCCCGGCGTCCAGCCCCTCGATGGCCGCCTCCTGACCTGCCCGCGCCGAGAGCAGCAGGACGGGCACGCTGGCCGTCCGGGTGTCCCGCCGCAGGGCGGCCACGAGCTGAAGGCCATCAAGGCCCGGCATCATGACATCGCTGATGACCAGGTCGGGCGGATGGGCGCGCGCTGCCTCCAGAGCCGCCAGTCCGTCGGCCGTGCTGGTGACCTGATAGGTCGGCGCCAGCAATCGCTGCAGGTATTCCTTCATGTCCGCGTTGTCGTCGGCAAGCAGGATGCGCGGCCTGGCCTTCCCGCCGGGCCGGTCGGCCGGCCAGTCAGCAGCGCGGTCCGCTCCCGGCACCGGATCGCTCACCGGCCCGCCGTCACCGGGCAGCCAGCGCAGGGCCTCCTGCAGGAAAGCCTCGGTGGTGTTCGTCCTGCGGCCCGCGTCAAGCCCGGGCACCAGGCGGTCGGCAGGCAGGTGCTCTGCCCCGGTGGGCAGCCTGACGGTGAACTCGGTGCCAGCGCCATCAATGCTGGCTGCCGTGATGGTGCCGCCGTGCTGGAGCACGAGCTCCCTGACCATGGCGAGGCCGATGCCGCTGCCTTCATTGGAGCGTGCCCTGGCGTTGGCGATCCGGTGGAAGCGCTCGAACAGCCGGGGCATCTCTGCCGCCGGTATACCTGTCCCGGTGTCGGCAACCCGGACGACCGCCTGCTGATCCTCGTACCTGAGCGACACGCGGACAGAGCCGCCGAAGGTGAACTTGAGTGCATTGCTGAGCAGGTTGAGTATCACCTTCTCCCACATGTCGCGGTCCACGTAGACGGGCTCGGGTACGTCGTGGCAGTCAACGCTGTAGCTCAGGCCGGCGCTTTCCATGGCGGACCTGAACAAGCTGGCAAGGTCCGTGGTCAGCGCGGCCAGATCCACCGGCTCGAAGCGGGCTTCCAGCCGCCCGGCCTCCAGGCGGGAGAAATCGAGTAGCGAGTTCACCAGCTTCCCGAGCCGCAGGCCGTTCCTGTGGATGACGTCAAGCTCCCGCCTGGACACCGGATCGGTCTCGCCGAGCCGCGCCCGCAGCTCGGCCAGCGGTCCCATGATCAGGGTCAGCGGCGTCCGGAACTCGTGGCTGATGTTGGAAAAGAAGGCCGTCTTCGCCCGGTCGAGTTCGGCGAGTTCCTCGGCCCGCTGCTGCTGAGCCTCATAGGCGACGGCGCCGTTAATCAGCGAGGCCGTTTGCTGCGCGACGAGCCCCAGGAAGGCCTCGTAGGCGTCATCCAGGGTGCGGCCGGAACTAGCCGCGAGCACCATGGCGCCGGCTGGCTCGCGACCCGCCTCACCGGTGAGCGGCAGCACGACCGCCTGGGTGGGGGCGGTGCGCCAGCCACCCGAGGGCAGCGCGGGCCGCCGGCCGGCGAGGTCGTCGACCCGGACGGCGCTGTCGGCCGCAGCGGCCTCGTCCACCGGCCAGCCGGCTGGCCCGATCGCGAGCGCGGGCGCGGCAACGCCGGGCGGGCTTGCCGCCGCCAGGACGTTCCGGTCGCCGCGGCGCAGGTAGATCGCGGCGAACGGGATGTCTTTCTCACCCCGCTGCAGCGCGTCGACCACCAGGCTGCACGCCTCGGCGACGGTGCGCGCGCTGCCGGCCTGCGCGCCCAGCTCGTGCAGTACCGCCAGGCGGCGCTCGCCGACAACTCGCTCCGTGGTGTCGCTCACGGCCGTGAAGGCGCCGGCGACCCGTCCGCTGTCGTCGTAGAGCGGGCTGTAGGAGTAGGTCCAGTAGGTCTCTTCCCAGTAGCCGTGCCGGTTGATCGGCAGCAGCATGTCTTCCGACCAGGTCGCCTCACCGGTGGTCAGCACGGACCCGAGCATCGGCCCGATGATGTCCCAGATCTCGCCCCAGACCTCGTCGCCGGGCTTGCCCAGGGCCGGGTGCTTCGTGCCGAGCAGGGGAAGGTAGGCGTCGTTGTAGAAGAAGTACAGCTCTGGCCCCCACCAGACGATCATCGGGAACCGCGAGGTGAGGCAGATCCGGCAGGCAGTCCGCAGGCTCAGCGGCCATTGACCCGGGTCTCCGAGCGGCGAGGAGGCCCAGTCATGCTCGCGCATCCGCCTGGCCATCTCACTGCCGCCGGGAAACAGCTTCTCAGCCGGGTCAGGGACAGGCGCGGGAGTCACGGCGAGCCCGCGGTGACGTTCATGCTGCAACTCCTCGCGCCAGCGGGCCTGATCAGGGCGGGCCCGGCGGCCCGGGCAGGCCGCAGAGATCATTATCTACAGCTTCAGCAGAAATGGGCGATCATGGAGGCATGAGACCACTGCCGGAAAGTCACCTGCGGCTGGCCCGCCCGAGCCGCGACCTGGCGGCCGCGGAGCGGTTCTGGGTCAGCGGCCTCGGGCTTGACGTGCTCTTCCGCACCGACGGCGCCGACGACGGTGCGGACGCCCTGCTGATGGTGGGCTGGCCCGCCGCGGCCTGGCACCTCGAGCTGGTCGGCGACCCGCACGGCGCGACACCGCCGGCGCCGACCGAGGAGGACCTGCTCGTTCTCTACCTGGACGGCGAGATCGACGACGAGGTGATCAGCCGTCTGCTGCGCAGCGGCGGCACCAGGGTCACCGCGCGCAACCCGTACTGGGAACAGTGGGGCGTCACGATAGCCGACCCGGACGGATACCGTCTCGTGCTCTGCACCCGGTCCTGGTCCTGACCGGCGATCGCGCGGCTACCTGGCGGAGGTGATCTGCCGCTGCATCGACCGCGACGGGGCGGCCCGGCCCGAACCGGGCTCATGCGGCCAGCGGCCAGCGGGCAGTTCGGCCCCCGTCGCGACAGCGCACAGCAGCGCGCGAAGACCAGCGGCGGCCCGGTCCCAGCTGCAGCTTTCGGCGACGGCCGTACCCGCCTCCGACAGCCGGGCGGCAAGGCCCGCATCGGTGAGCACGGCGTTCAGGGCTGCTGCCCAGGCTGTCACGTCGGAGGCCGGAAGCAGCAGCGCGCCCGCCCCGGTCACCTCGGCCAGCGCCGGGATGTCGCTCGCCAGCACGGGAACCCCGGCGGCCATCGCTTCCACGACCGGCATGCCGAAGCCCTCCGCCAGCGAGGGAAACGCGAAGACAGCCGCCGCCCGGTAAACCGCGGGCAGCAGTTCCTCGGTCACCTCGGGGATGAGCAGCACCCGGGATTCCAGGCCCAGCGCACTGATCAGCGCCGGCAGCCGCTCGGGAAAGCCCGGATCGAAGTAGCCGACGATGACCAGCGAAACGTGCTCGGGCAGCTCTGTCATTACGCGGACAAGCAGTTCATGATTCTTATGCGGCCGGTGCGCGCCGACGGTGAGAACGAACTGGTCAGGCAGCCGGTAACGGTCTCGCGCGAAAGCAACTGTCTCAGCGGCTACAGTGGCAAACTGGCTAATGTCGACGCCGTTAGGCACCAGGGTCGGATGCGGGGCTGATGGATAGTGCTGACGGATTTCGGCGAGGCTCGCCCGGCTGGGCGCCGTCACCGCCGCCGCCCGCCTGAGAACCTCTCTGGTGACGACCCGCAGCGCGGCCTGTCGCGGCCAGCTGCCGGCGAAGCTGACGTCACTCTCGATCGTGCAGTCGTGGATGGTGACCACGATCGGGCACGGGCGCAGCACCGGAGTGAAGGTCGGGTAGGGCACGTACAGCACCCCGGCATCCGCCGCGGCGATCAGCGTGGCCAGTTCCCGGCAGCGGTGGACGGCGAAGGCCGTGATGTCAGTCTCGATCACCTCGGCGTGAGCGGCCAATTCGGCCAGCGGGTAGATCTGCGGCTCGGCCGGGTTGACGAGCACCTTCAGGTCCAGGCCGTCATCAGCCGGGCCGAGATGCGCGGTCAGCTTCATGACCGACCTGGCGATCCCGTACGCGCCGGCGAGACCGTTGACTCGGGCGTCAACGAGGATCGCCTTGCGGGCGCGTGCCATAGGTCCGTTCCGCTCCGTGGGCCGACGCTGGACACCGGACGCGCGGGGTCCGGCGCCCGCACGCGCCAGTGCCCGCCTTCCGGCCGGGAACCATTGTGCACGTCCCGGTGATGATCGAGACCAGTGGTCTCGCGAAGTCCTTCGGCCCCGCGAGGGCCCTGGCCGGGCTGGACCTGTGCGTTCCGGCCGGAACGACGACGTGCCTGCTCGGCCCTAACGGGGCCGGGAAGAGCACCGCGGTCCGGATGCTCGCCACGCTGCTGCGGCCCGACGCTGGCTGGGCCCGGGTGGCCGGCCACGACGTGGTCACCGACGGCGCGGCCGTGCGCCAGTGCATCGGCTTGTCCGGGCAGTACGCGTCCGTGGACGAATGCCTCTCCGGCCGGTCCAACCTGGTCATGATCGGCGAGCTGACCCATCTGCGGCGCCGCGAAGCCAGGCGGCGCGCGGCCGAGCTGCTGACGCGGTTCGATCTCGAGCACGCTGCCGGACGGCCGGTGCGGACCTATTCCGGCGGCATGCGGCGCCGGCTGGATCTCGCGGCCAGCCTGCTCGGCAATCCCAGCGTCCTGTTCCTGGACGAGCCGACCGCGGGACTCGATCCGCACAGCCGGCTGACCCTGTGGGACATCGTCCGTGACCTCGTCGCGGCAGGCACGACCGTCCTGCTCACGACGCAGTACCTCGAGGAGGCCGACCGGCTCGCCGACCGGATCTGCGTCATCGACCACGGCCAGGTCGTCGCTGACGGCACCGCCGCCGAACTCAAGGCCGGCGTCGGAACCGCGCACCTGCGCGTCACCATCAGGCCCGGCGATCCGGTGCCGCGCGCGGCAGCCGTCCTGGCCGGCCATGCGGCCGGCCTCGTCCGCCTGCTGCCGGGAGGGAGCGACCTGGAGCTCCCGGTGGTGCCGCGCACCGGGCTGGTCACCGAGATCGTCCGGCTGCTGGATGCCGAGGGCATCGGAGTCGATGACATCGCGCTCACCCAGCCGTCACTTGACGATGTGTTTCACGCGCTGACCCGGCGCCCGGCCGGCCGGGAACCAGCCGAGCCCGCCGACCCCGGTGAGCGCGCCGCATGACCGCCATTGCCAGCCGGGCCGGCTGGGCGATCTCGGACGTGCGGGTGCTGACCTGGCGGACGCTCGCCCGGATCGCCGCTACCCCGGAACAGCTGCTGAACGTCACCGTTCAGCCGCTGATCCTGGTACTGCTCTTCAGCTACGTCTTCAGCGGCGCCATCGTGCTGCCTGGCCACGGCAGCTACCGCGAGTACCTGATCGCGGGCATCTTCGCCATCAACATGGGCGGGACCGCGCAGGGGTCCGCCATCGGGCTTGCCGTGGATCTTCGCACCGGGCTGATCGACCGCTTCCGGTCACTTCCGATGTCACGGGCGGCCGTGCTGGCCGGCCGGGCGCTCGCCGACGTCGTCCTGACCATCGTGGCCACCACCGTCACCGTGGTCACCGGACTGCTCGTCGGGTGGCGCATCCACGCCGGGCCCGCGGCCGTGCTGCTCGCGATCGGCCTCGCGCTGCTGTTCTCCTACGCCTGCGCCTGGGCGGGCGCCTGCATCGGCCTGCTCGCCCGCGGGGCCGAGTCGGCGCAAGCCGTCGGGCTCACGGTCATCGTGCCGCTGTCGCTGACCTCCAACGCCTTCATCTCGACCGCCCGGCTCACGCCCTGGCTCAGGGATGTCGCGAACTGGAATCCGATCAGCACGCTGGCGTCAGCCTGCCGTGAGCTGCTGGGCGCCCCTAACCCGGCCGCGGCGATCCACTCCTGGCCGATGCAGCACCCGGGGCTGGCGTCGTTGCTGTGGTCGGCCGCGATGCTGACCGCGTTCGTGCCGCTTGCGGTCTGGCTGTATATCCGCCGGGCGCGGCGATGACGCCATCAGCGGCGATCGGGGCCCCGCTGTGAAGATCATGGTCGTCACCGACCAGTACCAGCCCATGCTCGGCGGCGTTCCCGCAGTCACCGGCGCCCTGGCCCGCGGGCTGGCTGAACGCGGGCATGAGGTGACGCTGCTCGCGCCCAGTCCGGACGGCCGGCCCGACCGCGGCGCGGGCGGCAGGCCGAGCGTGCACTATCAGCGCTCCGTGCCCTGGCCGTGGTACGACGGCATGCGGATGGCCTATGTCTCCGCTCCGGCGGCGCGGCGCCTGATGGCCGGCCTGTCCCCGGACGTCGCGCACCTGCACTCGCCGCTGGCTCTCGGAGTCGTCGCCAGGCGGGCGGCCAGGCAGCTGGGCATCCCGGTCGTCTATACCAACCATTACCTGCCGGAGAATGCGCGGGCCGGGCGCCGGACACCGGCATTCGACAGCGCGTTCTACGGCTACCTGGTCAGGTTCTCGAACCAGTGCGCGCACGTGACCGCACCGACCCCGACCGCGCTCAGGCTCCTGCTTGACCAGGGCCTGCGGGCGCCGTCCGGGGTGATCTCGAACGGTATCGATCTCGAGGCCTTCTCGGCCGGCCCGGCCAGTGACCAGGTCCGCGAGCGCTACAGCCTGCCGCCCGGCCCGCCGGTGATCTTGTCCGTCGGAAGGCTGAGCCCGGAGAAGAACGTGCAGGTGCTGCTCGACGCGGCCGCCGGGCTCACTCGCGACGCCCGCATCGTCATCGTCGGGACCGGGCCCGACCAGAGCCGGCTGCAGGCACGAGCCCGTCGCCTCGGACTGGCCAGCGCCCGGTTTCTCGGCCGGGTACCCGACCGCGACCTGCCGCAGCTCTACCGGCTCGCGGACGTCTTCGCCATCACCTCGGGGGCCGAGCTGCAGAGCCTCGCGACTATGGAGGCGATGGCGACCGGGCTGCCGGTCGTGGCCGCCGATGCCTACGCGCTGCGCGAGCTGGTGCGTCCGGGCCGCAACGGATTCCTCGTGCCGCCCGGACGCCCCGGCGACCTGCAGGCGGCGCTCGATGCCCTGCTCGCCGACCCGGCCCGCCGGGTGGCGATGGGCCGGGACAGCCTGCGGTTGATCGCCGGGCACGGCCGGGAGCGCTCGCTCGCGCAGTGGGAGGCCCTGTACTGCCAGCTGACCGCTTCATCCCGGCGGTCGGCCTGACATGACCGGAACGAGGTCTGAGCCCATCACGCTGCTGCTGCTGGTCGCTGATACCGGGGGCGGCCACCGCAGCGCCGCGGCAGCCGTGCAGCAGGCGCTCGACCAGGCCTATCCGGGCCGCTTCGCCTGCGTCATCTGCGACCCGCTGCTCGGGCCGGCCGCTCCGCTGCGGCTGCGCTGGCTGATTGGCCTCTACGGCCCGGCGATCCGGCTGACGCCATGGCTGTGGGGAATGCTCTGGCGCAGCTGCAACGCCCCGGGCCGGCTGGACCTGGCGCGCCGGACGCTGCTGCGGCCGGCCTACCGCAGCGTTCGCTCCGTCGTTGAGGCCAGCCAGCCAGCGGTCATCGCCGTCTTCCATCCGTTCACGGCCATGCCGGCAGTGGCCGCCCGGCAGCGGAGCGCGCCCGGCGCGCCGGTCGTGACGATCGTCACCGACCTGGTGACCGCGCACCTGTCCTGGCGGGACGCGGGCGCGGACCAGATCGTCGTGCCGTCGGCGCCACTGCGGCACCGCTGCCAGCTCGACGGGATCCCGGCAAGCCGCTGCGCGGAGATCGGTCTCCCGGTCGGCGCCGAGTTCCGCGCGCCCGCCGCCAGCGCCGCGCAGCGGCGCGCGCTGCGAGTGCGGCTGGGCCTGCACCCGGACCGGTTCCTCGTGCTCGTCACCGGCGGCGCCGAGGGCTCAGGCGGTCTCTACCGGCGCACGGCGGCGCTCGTCCGCGACGGCGGCGACACTGACCTCGCGGTCATCTGCGGCCGGAACCGCCTCCTGCAGCGCCGGCTGCAGCCGGCTCGCCCGCCGGGCCGGCCAGCGGCTCACAGTCTGCGGCTACATCAGCAACATGGCCGACTGGCTGCGGTGCGCGGACGTGGTGGTCGGCAAGGCAGGTCCGGGAACTATCGCCGAGGCCGCCTGCTGCGCGGCTCCGCTCATCCTCACCTCCAGCCTGCCGGGCCAGGAAGAGGGCAACGCCGCCTTCGTCGTGCAGGCGGGGGCCGGGCGGCACGCGCCGCGCGTCCGCGAGCTCGTGGCGCAGGTACGTGACCTGCGGGAGCACCCGGCCGACCTGACCGCGATGCGGCGCGCGGCCGCGGAGCTCAGCCGCCCGGACGCCGCCGCCCGGATTGCCGCGCTGCTTGCCGATGCGGCGCTGCGGGCGGACCGGGGTGCCCGGCTCGCCCGGCCGCAGTAGGAATCTCAGTCGCTCAGCGGCGGCGGCCGGGTCCGGTGCGGGCCAGCCGCCACCAGGTCAGCGCGGCGAGCACCGCCGCCAGGACGAGCTGGAGTCCCATGTCCCGCAGCCAGGTGCCGGCGTTGTGCTGCCAGATCGGATCAGGAGTGCTGCCGGGCGGCGGCGGAGTCACGTGATTGAGGTTCGTGGTCGACGCGGCGGCGGCGAATCCCCACCGGGACGGCGATAGCCAGGAGAGCTGCTCAAGGCCGGCCTTGCCGTTCAGGTGGAACACGCCGCCGCTGAGCACGACCTCGAGCAAGACCACCACGACCAGCAGCGGCATTGTCTTATCCGACGAGCTCACCCAGGCTGAGATCAGCAGGCCGGCGGTCATCGAGGCGACCGCGAGCACGGCGATCGCCAGCATGATCTCCACCAGCGGGAGCGAGGTCAGGACCGAGCCGGCTGGCGGCAGCGTGCGCCCGGCCAGCCCGATCACGACGATCACGACGGCCTGCAGCGCGCTGATGACGCCGAGCACCGCGAGCTTGGACCACAGGTAGGACCCGGCTGACAGGCCCGCGGCCCGCTCCCTGGTATAGATCGGCCGCTCCTTGACCAGTTCGCGCACCGAGTTGGCGACGCCGGTCAGGCACGCGCCCATGATCAGGATCAGCAGCACCTGAGCCGCGTTGCCGTTGCTGACCCCGGCCAGCCCGCCGGGGTCAGGGATGGCGCGGATCAGCGCGCCCAGCACGACCGGCAGCAACGCGAGCACGGCGACATAGTTGCGATCGGAAGAGATGACGGCCAGGTACCGGCGGATCAGCGTGGCCAGCTGCGCGACGCGCTTGCGGGCGGGCGGCGCTGGCGGCACCTCCCGGCCGGACGTACCCGGCACCGGGCCGGCCGCACTCAGCCCGGCGATGTGCCGCGCGAAGTACTCCGACCTCGCGTACTCCCCCGCCCAGTCTCGCTCCGGCTCGTCCTCGAACGCCCGGAACACCTGAGCCCAGCCGGCCTTGCCGAAGTGCCGAAGTCCGTCGGCCGGCGGCCCGAAGTACGCGACCCTGCCGCCCGGCACTAGCACCAGCAGCCGGTCGCACACATCGAGGTTCGCGACGCTGTGGGTCACGACGATGACGGTCCGCCCGTCCCGCGCGAGGCCGGCCATCATGTCCATCACCTGCAGGTCCAGGCCGGGATCGAGGCCGGAGGTGGGCTCGTCGAGGAACAACAGCGACGGCTTGGTGAGCAGCTCGAGCGCGACGTTCACCCGCTTCTGCTGGCCGCCGGACAGCGCCGAGGTCCTGGTGGCGGCGTGCGCGGTGAGTGACAGCTCGCCCAGCACCTCGTCGATCCGACGCTCGCGTTCGGCCGGACTGGCGTCCCTGGGGAAGCGCAGCTCAGCGGCGTAGCCAAGCGCCCGCCGTGCTGACAGCTGGGTGTGCAGGATGTTCTCCTGCGGGACCAGCCCGATGCGGTGCCGGAGCTCGGCGTAGTTCCGGTACAGGTCCCGGCCGTCGTACAGCACCGTGCCCTCGCTGGCAGGCCGCATCCCGGTGAGCGCTCCGAGCAGCGTGGACTTCCCCGCTCCGCTTGGTCCGATGACGCCGAGCAGGCAGCGCTCAGCGAGCGGGAAACTGACATCATCCAGGATTACCTTGCCGCCCGGCAGCCGGACGGTCAGGCCCTGCGCGACCAGCGAGACGTCGCCGGTGTCGGTGAATTCCTGCAGCGTGTCGCCGGTCAGCCGGAACGCCGAGCGGCCGATGCCGATCACATCGCTCTCGGTAACCGGCACCGGCGCGTCGATCTGACGGCCGTTGACGTAGGTGCCGTTGTGGCTGCCGACGTCGGCGAGCTGGAAGCCGTCATCCGGGATCTTCTGCAGCTCGGCGTGATAGCGCGAGACCTGAAGGTCAGGCAGCACCACGTCATTGTCGTCGGCCCGGCCGATGCGCAGCACCCTCGCGGGCAGGCGCATGACCGAGGTGGGCGGCCGGTCGAAGACCGCCGAGTGCTGCGGCGCGGTGCCCGGGGCCGGCAGGGGCACGCTCATTGCCGCCAGGACCGCCGCGGTGATGCCGCCAGCCGCCGAGGCGTCGCCGGACGGCGCCACGACCGAGCAGACGAGTGCCGGGCCGTCGTCGGGGTGTCCGAGCCGGATCTGGCAGCTGCCGGTGATCGCGAGCTCGCGCACCCGGTCCTGTCCGGCAAAGGTCCCGTTCGTGCTCCGGAGATCCTCGAGCAGCCACCGGTCGCCGTCGGCACGAAGCGTCGCATGCCGCCACGAGACCCAGCTGTTGTCCACGACAACATCCGACTCCGGATCACGGCCGATCCGGTAGACGGTTCCGGGGCGCAGCGTGCGCTCGGTTCCGCCCGCACCGTCAGCGCGCACGCGGAGTTCCGGGGAGGCGGCACTGACGAAGACCGTGTCCTCGGGATTCATGCGCTCACTATAGAGCGGCCGGGTGCGCAGCGTACTTCCGGCGGAAGCACCCGATGACCTGCGCCGTCAGGAGATATGGCAATCTGTTGCCGGCGTCGGCCACCCCGCGCGATGATAAGCCATCGCATGATCGGCGGCGCTGGAGGAGTGGTGGGCGAGGACATCCAGGGGCCAGCCGAGCAAGCGCCCGCGGGCCTCCGGCCGGGCTCGCGGATCGCGGGCTACGTCCTGGCCGAGCAGGTCGGCGCGGGCGGGATGGCGGTCGTGTTCCGCGCGCACGACGAGCGGCTCGACCGCCAGGTCGCGCTCAAGGTCCTGGCGCCGGCTTTTGCCGCTGACGACTCGTTCCGGCAGCGCTTCATCCGCGAGTCCAGGGCGGCCGCCGCAGTGGATGATCCGCACATCATCCCCGTCTTTGAAGCCGGGGAGTCCGGCGGCGTCCTGTTCATTGCGATGCGCTACGTCCGCGGCGGTGATGTCCGGTCGCTGCTGACGCGGTCAGGCCCGCTGCCGCCAGCCCAGGTCGCGGAAATCATCGCCCAGGTCGCCTCGGCGCTGGACGCTGCCCACGAGCGCGGCCTGGTCCACCGGGACGTCAAGCCGGCCAACATGCTGCTGGATTCCGTCGCCGAGGCCGACCGGCCCGGCCACGTGTACCTGTCCGACTTCGGGCTGAGCAAGGGGGCCCTGGCCGCGAGCGGCCTGACGGCCGCCGGACAGTTCCTCGGCACGCTCGACTACATCTCGCCCGAGCAGATCGAGGGCAAGCTGGTCGACGGGCGCGCCGACGAGTACGCCCTGGCCTGCGCGGCGTTCGAGCTGCTGACCGGAGACCCGCCGTTCCGCCGGGACGAGGCCATGGCGGTCATGTACGCGCAGCTCTCGCACGAGCCCCCGGCGGTCAGCAGCCTGCGCCCGGGCATCCCCGCTGCCGCCGACCAGGTCTTCGCGCGGGCGCTGGCCAAGGCTCCCGGAGACCGCTACGCCACCTGCCGTGACTTCTCCCGTGCGATGCGGGATGCGCTGGGCGTCCGGCCTTATGACTCGGGCGAGTCGGTGAATCCGGCAGCGGCCGTGCAGCCGGCGCCGAGCCGCCCGCAGCCGCAGGGCAGCGGGCCCGCCCGCGGCCCGGCCACGACGGTCGCGCCCGGCCCGGCCTCACGGCCGACAGACGTGCGGGCGCCCGCCGACGACCACGTCCCGGCGGCGGCCGGCCGGGGCGGGCGGCCCCGCTGGCGTTCGCCCGCCGCCCTGATCGGCGCACTGGTGCTGCTGGCACTCGGTGGCGGCGGGGCCTACGTTGCGCTGATGCCGCCGGCCAAGAGCGCGGCGCAGCCGGCTACGTACCTCAGCGCGCCCGGCTGCAGCACCGCGGCGGCCGCCGCGAAAGCCCTGAGCCTGCCGTCGGCAACCCTGAAGCTCGCCTACGGCGACCCGTTCGGCGTCCAGGTCGCCGCCAACGGCCGGTATGTGTTCGCCTCAACGCCCGCTGCTCTCAGCGTGCTGGTGCTGACCGCTCACCACACGCTGGCCCGGCAGTACCCGTACTACGTCACCACGCCCGGCGAGTCCGCCAAGGGCATCGTGCTGACCGGCGACGGCAAAGACCTGGCGCTCGCCGCCGGGAACGGGATCAACGTACAGAGCGTTCCGGCAGCCGAGCAGGGCGCGGGAACGGCTAACGTCGCGGACCTGACCGTGCCTGGCGGCCGCGCGGTGACCAATGCCGTGCAGGTCGCGCTCTCGCCCGGCGATCAGTTCGCGTTCGTCACCCTGCAGTACTCGAACGAGCTGGCCGTCTTCAACCTGCACCAGGCACTCAGCGCAGGCGAGTCCAGGTGCCGGCGTCTTCGTCGGGAAGCTGGCGCTCGGGCTGCAGCCCACCGGCATGGCCGTCTCGCCGGACGGACGCTGGCTCTACGTCACCAGCATCGCCAGGACTCATGCCAGCGGCGCGAGCGAGGGCCTGCTCAGCGTGCTCAGCCTGGCCAAGCTCGAGACCACTCCGGCGTCGGCGCTGGTCAGCCAGGTGACAGCCGGCTGCAGCCCGGTGCGGGTCATCGTCTCCGCCGACGGGACGATGGTCTGGGTCACCGCCAGGCAGAGCGACGAGCTTCTCGGCTTCTCCGCTGCCCGGCTGCGCTCGGAGCCGAAGAAGGCGCTGACGGCAGCGGTGCCAGTCGGTCACACTCCGACCGGCGAGGTCCTGGTCGCGGGCGGAACGAGGCTGATCGTCGCGGACACTGGCCTGACGAGCGGTCCCGCCGCGGCGCACAACCTGGCCGTCGTCAACGTCGCGGCCGCGCTGGCCGGCAAGCGCGCCCTGATCGGCTACATCGCCGGCGGCCTGATGCCGCGCGACTTCGCACTGCAGGCGGGCGGGCAGTACCTCTACGTGTCCGACGCCGGCGCGGCCCAGATCCAGGTCATCAACCTGCGCGGGCTGCCCTGACTCCCTGACGGTCGCAGAGTCCGGTCGTCACCGGCGGGTCACAGGCCGAGGTCACGGCCGATGACTTCCTTCATGATCTCCGTCGTCCCGCCATAGATCCGGGTGATCCTGGCGTCGGCGTAGGCCTGCGCGATGGGGTACTCGTTCATGTAGCCGTAGCCGCCATGCAGCTGGAGGCACTTGTCGACGGTCCGGCCCTGCAACTCGGTACTCCACCATTTCGCCTTCGCGGCATCGACGGCAGACAGGTCGCCCGCGTCCAGCGCGCGGACGCAGTCATCCACGAAGTGCTGCGCGAGGTCAATCTCGGTGGCCAGCTCGGCCAGGACGAAGCGCGAATTCTGGAAGGTGCCGACGGGCTGGCCGAATGCCTTCCTGTTCCTGACGTACTCGAGCGTCCAGTCCAGCGCTGCCCTGGCGCCCGCCACTCCCGCGATCGCGATGGACAGCCGCTCCTGCGGCAGGTGGGTCACCAGCTGAGTGAACCCGTGTCCCTCGGCTGTCCCCGAGCAGGTTCCGTACCGGCACGCGGACATCGGTGAACGACAGCTCGGCCGTGTCCTGCGCATGCTGGCCGAGCTTGTCGAGGTTACGGCCGCGCTCGAAGCCCGGCATGCCCCGCTCCAGGACGATCAGCGACATGCCCCGGTGGCGGAGCGCCGGATCGGTCTTCACCGCGGTGATCACCAGGTCGGCGTTGATGCCGTTAGTGATGAACGTCTTCGCGCCGTTCACGACGTAGTGATCGCTGTCCCCGTCGCGTATCGCCGTCGTGGTCATCGAGGCCAGATCGGAGCCGATGCCGGGCTCGGTCATCGCGATGGCGGTAATGAGCTCGCCGGAGGCGATGCCAGGAAGCCAGCGCTGCTTCTGCTCGGCCGAGCAGCAGTCAAGGAAGTACGGCAGGCAGATGTCGTTATGCAGGGTCAGGCCGAGACCCGCTCCTGCCTGACCCGCCCGCATGAGTTCCTCGGAGATGACGGCGTTGAAACGAAAGTCGCGGACTCCGCCCCCGCCGAACTCCTCCGGGATCTCCATGCCGAGGAATCCGCCATCGCCAGCCGCGCGGAACATGTCCCTGGACACGATTCCGGCTTCGTTCCACTCAGCACTGTGCGGCGTGATCTCTTTCTCGACGAACGCCCGGAACGACGCCCGGAACGCCTCATGATCCGCGTCGTACAGATGACGCTGCATATCGCCTCCTCTTACTCCATCATCGCCGACGGGCGCGGCAAGCCGGAGCCCGGCTCCGGCTAGTACTCTCTCAGCACACGCGGCGAGAGGATAACCCTGGCGAGATGGCGACCATTCATCGCACGACCCTCACCCCGGGCAAGCTGGAGTTGCTCGCGGACTGGCTGCCCGGCCAGCCCTGGTACCAGGCGACCGGCGGTGCGCCCGGGCTCAGCCGGGCTGGCGGATTCCGGCTCGACGACCCGGACGGCGAAGTCGGGATCGAGTTCATGGTCGTCACCGACGGACCGGCCCCCGGCACTAGCTACCTGGTGCCGCTGACCTATCGCGCGGCTCCCCTGGCAGCTGCCAGCGCAGGCCTGATCACCACCGCTGAGCACGGGGTGCTCGGCCAGGCGCTGGATCTATGACGGACTGCACGATCCGGTGCTCGTCGCGCAGCTGGTCGCGCTGATTCAGGGCGCGGCGCAAGCGCAGGCGCAGGCCGTCAGCGACACGCCCGATCCGACCGTGCTCGGGCAGCCGGTATCCGAGGCCGCGCTCGTGACCCTCACCTCCGCTGTGACCGGCAACGGCCCGGACGGCACCGAGCTCCGGGTCGAGACCGTGGATGCGGACGGCATGTCCAGCGGCCAGCTCACGCTGTCGGTCGCCAGGATCCTGCGGCCTGCCGGCGATACCGAGCCCGCCGTCGCCGGCGTCAGCGCCGGCTGGCAGCACCGCGGACGGCACGCAGGCACGCGCCCGGTTCGTCGCGGGCCAGGCACGAGTCGGCGATCAGGCCAGCCTGAGGTGGCGGCAGCCGGGTTAGATCTCCAGCCAGCGCTGGCCAGCCAGGACCCGGGCCGCCGGTCCGTTCGCATCAGCACCGAGCAAGGTGGCAACGGCAAACTCAGCCGCCAGGGACGTGAACTGCCGATGGTGCCGCAGCATCGCGTGCTTGCCGCCGTCGACCAGGACGTACCCGACATCGGCCCGGCGTCCGATCGCGCGCGCCACTTCGGCGGACTTCTCGGGCCTGGCGATACGGTCATCGCTGCCGTGCACGATCAGGATCTGCCAGGCCCGGAGCGTCGACGTCATCATCGCGGTAGACCCAGGGCGCGAGTGCCACCACGCTGACAACGCCAGGCTGATCCGCCGTCAGCAACGCCGCGCGGCCGCCGAGAGAGTGCCCGATCAGGCACGCTGGCAGCTCGTTCCCGAACTGCCTGCGCATCTCGGCCAGGGCCCAGCGGGCGTCCTGAACCGGTGTATGCCGCGAGTCCCAGCCCCGGTGCGAGTTCAGCAGCCGGAACACCGCCAGCCTGCCGCGGGCAACGCGGCTGATCTGGTGCGCGATCGGCACCATCCTGAGCACCGATAGCTGGGCCGGCGAGACCATCATCGCCTCGCGCCGGGCCGCGCCACCATGCAGGACAAGCACCAGGCCGCCGGGATTGCGCGGCCGCGTCACCGGGACGAGGCGGGCAGCGTGTTCCATGATCAGATTCCCTGGCTCATTGCGCAGAAGCTTACGGCCGGTGCATGACCGGGCCGGAACGGGCAGGAGGAGGGGACAGCAGCCAGGACAGGAGAGCTAAGAATGACAACGACTCCAGCGCGCCGGATCATGACATCCGCGCCGGATCTACTGGGTATCTACCTGAACGATCATCTCGCCGGCGCAACCGGAGGCGCTGAGCTGGCCCGGCGGGCCGCGGCCTCTCCGCACGATGATCCGGGCGCGCGCACCGCGCTCAGGAGGCTAGCCGACGATGTCGCGGAGGACCGGGCCGCGCTGATCGACATCATGCGCTGCGCTCGGGGTCACTGCCCGGCTCTACAAGGTGTGTGCGGGCTGGATCGGCGAGAAGGTCGGCCGGCTGAAGTTCAACGGGCATCTGCTGACCCGGTCCCCGCTCAGCGGCCTGGAGGAGCTTGAGCTGCTGCGGCTGGGCGTGGAAGGCAAGGCAGCGGGCTGGCGCACGCTGCGCGCTCTCGCCGACACCGACAAGCGGCTCGACGCCAGCCGGCTCGACGGCCTGATCGGGCGGGCCCGCCAGCAGGGCGAGCTGCTTGAGCAGCTCCGGATTCAGGCGGCCAGGCAGGTCATCAACGCCGAACGGGCTCCCGGCCATGGCTGACCTGCAGCCGGGCGCGGTCATCTTCGACGTGGACGGCACCTTGCCGGACATCAACTACCTGCACGTGACCGCGTGGTGGAGGCATTCGCCGAAGCGGCCATCAGGTCAGCTGCGCCGACATTCACCGGGCGATCGGGATGGGCTCAGCTGATCTGATCGAGCGGGTGCTCGGCCACGCCGATGCTGTTGTCCGGCGGCATTAGCGAGGCCGAGCTGTCGGAGGCCGGACCGCCCGGGTCTACCCCGCGCCTCCGCTGCTTCTTGCGGGCCTTCGGTCCAGCCCGATCGGCCGCCTGCTGTCCTGACAGCCGCAGCAGGCGCAAGACCTCAGAAGCTGACACCCCACTTGGCGGACAGCTGCATCGTCACCGCGGCGACCCCGATGCCGATCGCGAGCGATGCCGCCGAGCCCGAGCCCAGCGCGCGGCGCCGCCAGGCACGGCGCCGCCGCCTGGCCGGGCCGCAAGAAGCCGGGGCAGCCGGGGCGCGTAATTCAGGACGTGGATGGTCATGACGCCGAACCACAGGATGAACGTCGCCTTGTGCAGGAACATCCACGGGCCCTGGCCGGGCCCGACTATCGCCAGCATGATGCCGGTAGCCAGCACCGCCACGCTCGTCAGGACGACGAGCGGCCCGAGGACGCGCAGCAACGGCGCGGGCGGACCCTTCCGCACGTAGGGCTCGGCGCGGGTGTAGTACCGCGCGAAGCGATAGAGCGTGGATCCGATCTTCAGCGCGACCGGGCCGATCAGCAGCGCCCCGACGATGAGGTGCACGACCAGCAGGCGGCGGACCTCCAGGATGGTGAAGCCCTCGACAGCGAAGCCGACGAGCAGGATCGCGCCCGTCATGGCCGTCAGTTTCTCGTTACCCTCGACCCCGCTCGGGTCAGCCTGCTGCCGGTGCTGCGGCACGCTCCGGGTGGTCACGTGCGGTCCCCCTGTCTCGTTGTTAACTGCCGGGTCGAGCGGCTGAGCCGCAGTGCGAGGGCCGGGCAGGCGTTGACCGCCCGGCGGGCATGGGAGGCCAGGCCGGGCGGAACACTGCCGGCGATCAGCGGATAGCCCCACTCATCCAGCTCGATGAGCTCGGGCAGCAGATCGGCACACAGCCCGTGGCCAACGCAGGCGATCGGGTCGACGGTCAGCTCGGTACTCACCGCCAGACGCCTTCCGCGAACGGCCGCGGAACCGGCAGGGCCGCAGTCCGCTGATGGCCGCGCCGCGCGCCGGCACACGGACGGCCGCGCGAGTGCGCGTGGGCGTCGGCGGAGAATGTCCGCAGCGCCGAGGCGGCCATCCGCACCGCGCCATCGGGGTGGTGACAGGCCCCGCGCCCGGTGATGACGCCGAACCTGCGGTCCAGGCGGGCCAGCGGATCGCCGTCCGGTCGCGCGGCCGCGAGCTGGCCGAGGTCATCCGCGATCGCCGGCAGCCCGAACACGCACGGGCCGCACTGCTGAGCGCTCTGGCTGGCCAGGTAACGCAGGATCCGCGCGGACTCCACCAGCCCGCAGGCCTCGGGCGGCAGCGCGATGAGCACGCCGGCGCCCGGCGAGCCGCCGGCCGGCCGGAGCCCCGCGGCCGACAGCGGAAGCCCGAAGACCGAGTCGATGTCGTGCCAGGTGCCGAAGTAGCCCCCGATGAGAACAGCCTCGCTGCCGCCGTGCAGCCCGGCCATTGCCAGCATGTCACCGACCCTGATGCCGTTCTCGACCTCGTAAACGCCCGGCTGCTCGACGGCGCCCGTGACCGTCGTCAGCATCGTGCCCGGCGAGCCAGCCGCGCCCGCCTCGCGGAACCAGCCGGCACCGTACCGGGCGATGAGGGCGATGTGCGCCAGCGTCTCGACATTGTCAACCAGCGTCGGCCGCTTGCGGACGCCGCGCTCGGACGGTCTCGGCGGGGTCACCGTAGGCCTGGCCTCGCCGCCGTTCAGCCACTGCACGAGGGCGCTCTCCTCGCTCGAGACGTAGTGATGCGGCACTTCGCGGATGGCTACCGGCACCTCGGCCAGGCCAGCCGCCTGGCGCTCGGCCAGCGCTGCCAGCACGCCGTCGATCTGCCAGTCCCTCGTCCTGGCCAGGCACAAATGCGCCTCCGAGGCACCGACCGCCTCGGCCGCCAGCGCGATGCCGTCCAGGACCAGGTGCGGTGCCCTCGCTAGCAGCGCCTGGTCTTTCTCGCTCGCGGGCTCGCCTTCCATTCCGTTAGCCACGATCACGGCCGGACCGC
This sequence comes from uncultured Actinomycetota bacterium, assembly GCA_963818995.1. Lineage (GTDB taxonomy): Bacteria > Actinomycetota > Actinomycetes > Streptosporangiales > Streptosporangiaceae > JAJYUU01. Next base: position 114,822 of record CAWFUM010000024.1, read on the forward strand.
GGCGCTCCGCGACGGCACGCAGCTTCGTTGCGGTCGGGAAGCCGGCGCCGCCGCGGCCGGTCAGGGCCGCCGCCGCGACATCGCCGATGAGGTCGGAGCGCTCTCGACGGCCGCCGGACGGCAGCGGCCCGAACCGGCGGGCGTGCTCGTCGAGCGTGGCCGCACGGTTCGCGAGGTGCCATCCGGCAGTGAGCCGGTGCACCTGACTGCGCTGCGGTATCCGCGCATCATCGCGGTCGGCCTGCATCATCGGCCGTCTCCCGGTCGCCCGGCGGCCGAGGCCGGCGCTGGCCTGGACGAGCCGAGCATGCTTCGAGGCGTGCCCGCCCGGCGCGCCCAGCCCGGCTGGAGCGGTCCGGCGGAGACGAAGATCAGCGTCGCGACGAGAACCGTGCCGGTGACGAGCAGGCCGGCGGTGCGCGCGCCGGCAGGAGCCGCAAGCCGGAGGCGCCAGACGACGGACGCCCCCACGGCCAGCACGCAGAGGGCGTCCAGCAACAGCATCAGTGGCAGGCGGCTATCGGTGCCGGTGCCCAGTCCATGCCAGAGCGCGATCGGGCCAGGACGCATACGCGAGCCAGTGGACCGCGCGCCACGTCCGGTACGACAGGCGCGACCTGAGCAGGCTGGTCAGCCACCAGCGCCAGCAGCATGTCGAAGGCAATCGTGCCCAGGCTCAGCCACAGTGGCCGGTACGGCGAGCTGAACGGGACGACCGCGGAGACCAGGCTGATGCCGGCATACGGGTCCAGCACGGTCGTCAGCACGTGAACCGCGACGAAGGCAACCGCCAGCAGCGAGATATTCCGGTGCAGTCCGGCCCGCACGAGGCGCGGCATCACACCGGTCGAGACCCTGGCCACGCCCGCAACGCCAAGTGCCACCGTGCCAGCTGAGCAGTACCAGCGCGACAACACCGGTGGCACGGGTGGCATACCACAGCGGGCTCGGACCTGAGCCGCCCGCGGCCAGCAGATGGCCGGCCGCCTGCGCGAGATGGTGACCGGTCAGGCTCACGGCGCGATCACGACCCGCCCGATGTCACGACCGGAGGCGGTGCGCTGTGCGTGACCGGCGCCGGGGCGGGGGCCTGGGCTGGCGCGGTCGAGCCGGTGCCGGTGATGACGGCCGTGGTGGCCTCCGGCCGCGGGCGCCGGACTTGAGGAGCTCGTTGCACCGCTGCCGGCCGGCGCGCCCGAGCCCGGCGTGGTGGCCTGGCCCGGACGAGGAACTCGTCCCGGCGGCGTGGCCGGGAAGCGCATGCGCGAACGCGGTGCCGAGGCCGATCGACGCGAAGGCGGCGCCGCCGGTGATCCACAGCGAGAGCTTCCTGACATGGGCAAGGCGCTCGTCCCGTCGGCGTGCGGCACTATGCACATGCTGGCGCATGCAGGTAGCTCCTGTTCCGGTCGCTGGTGGGGGTCAGACCGCAAGAACCGGGGCTTCCCCCGTCAGCCCCGGTCCTGTGGCGGGCTGGTGATCGTCCCGCCGCCGGCAAGCCGGTCCCCCCGAACTTGCACGATCAGCTTGCCCGGCCCGTCCCCGGAGACCGGTTCAGGAAAAGTTCAGAACTGGTTAATCATGATCAGCCGGAAGTATGAACCTGCCCACAGTGGTCAGTCGCGAGGATGACTGTGCGAAGCGGGGGCCGTCCGCCGATGCCGCTGATGCGGGCCCGTCGACTCGGGGCCGCCCTGAGATCCGGGCGGCTGATATCCGCGCCGCTGGCTCCGGTCCCGGCGCGCCAGCGGCAGTTCAATCGCGACCGTCAGGCCGCCGCCAGGCGTATCCGACAGCGCTGCCGTGCCGCCGTTGGACACAGCCAGGCGGTCGACAATGGCCAGCCCGAGTCCCGTGCCTCCGCCGTTGCTGGTGGCGAACCGGCGGAACGCGACCCGCTGCTGCGCCTGGGTCATGCCGGGCCCGTCATCGGCGACCACGATCCGGGCCCGGTCGCCCGCCGCCTCCGCCACGACCCGGATCGTCCCGCCGGGCGTCAGCACATCGAGGGCGTTCGCGATCAGGTTGTCCAGGATCTGCTCGAGCTGGCCTTCGCCCATCCGCGCGCCTACCGGCTCCAGGTCCCCGCGCAGGCTCACGCTGCGCTCGTCAGCGGCCGGCTGCCACGCGGCTATCCGGGTCCTGATCACCTGATCAACAGCCTGATACACCTGCGGCGTGTCCACATTCTCGGCCCTCGCGACCGCCAGCAGGCCGTTCACCAGCCGGGACAGCCGCGCGATCTCCTCCTGGGCACCAGCCAGCTCGGCCGCCGCCTCGGCATCACTGTCCTGCGCGAGGAGGTCAAGCCGGAGCCGCAGGGCGGCCAGCGGCGTGCGGAGCTGGTGCGAGACATCGGCCATGGTCGCCTGATGGCCGCGGACCAGCGCTTCCAGCCGGGCGGCCATCAGGTTGAAGTTGACGGCCAGGCTCCGGACCTCGGCCGGCCCGGCGCCGTCCGGCGACCGGGTGCCGAGATCACCGTCACCGAACGCCTGCGCCGCTCCCTCAAGCTGGCGCAGCGGCCGGCTGACCCACCGGGCCAGCCCGATGGCGACCAGCGCTGCCGCCATCAATCCCGCCGTCGCGACAGCGGCGATCACCACCCACAGCACGGCAACCCGCCGGTCGATAGCGGACGACGGGCGGGCGAGCACGACCGCGCCGATAGTGCCGCCGCCAGCGTCACGGCGCACCGGCTGAATCACTACAAACCGGTCATCAGCGGAATGGGTCAGCGTGCGGTCCGCGACCATCGAGCAGACGGAGCTGCGCGGCTGACGCGGGCAGCGCGGCCGTGCTGCCCGCCAGCAGGCGGCCCGTCCGGCTGACCACGCTGACCAGGTCACCGGCAGCCGTGAACTGACCCACGGTCCGGCCCAGAGCCGGGCCGGTGCTGTGGTCCCCGAGCCGCTCCTCGGCCACGTTGGCCAGGGTCGTGGCGGACGCGACCGTCTCGTCCTGAAAATCGTGCAGGTCCTGGTGCGCGGTGATGAGCCCGAGCGGCACCGCCACGACCCCGAGCACGGCCGCAACCAGCGCCAGGACCGCAAGGACAATGCGGCGTGCCACTTAGACCTCGCCGAGCCGGAATCCGCGGCCGTAGACGGTCTCGATCAGGCCGGGAAGCCCGAGCTTGCGCCGCAGCGACGCCATATGCACGTCGAGAACCTTGGTCGGCCCGTACCAGTGCGCGTCCCAGGCCGCTTCCAGGATCTCCTGGCGGGTGACCACGCGGCCGGGGTCAGCCGCCAGCAATTCCAGGATGTCGAATTCCTTGGGGGTCAGGTACACCTCAGCGCCGGACACGGTGACCCGGTGCGTCCTGATATCGACCACCAGCGGCCCATGCCGAACGACGTCGCCGCCCGGCCGGACGCGTCTCAGCACGGCCCTGATCCTGGCCTGCAGCTCGGCCAGGCCGAACGGCTTGACCAGGTAGTCGTCGGCACCGGCGTCGAGCGCCATCACCCGGTCAGGCTCCTCGCCGTGCGCCGTCACCACGATGATCGCGGCATCCGAGCGGGTTCTGAGGGTCCGGCAGACCTGCACGCCGTCCAGATCGGGGAGTTCCAGGTCGAGCAGGACCACATCCGCCTTATCGCCCCGGCTCAGGGCGTCAGTCCCGGTCATCACGTGATCAACCAGGTAGCCGCCCCTGGTCAGGCCCCGGACGAGCTGGGCCGCGATGCTGGCGTCATCCTCGACGATCAGGATGCTCGTGCTGGCCTCGTCGCTACCCGGAAGTCCTCCGCCCGCCTGGCGCTTTCATGCCCCCTACCGTAGGCGACTGAGGAGCATCGCGAGCCTGCGGACACGAGCGCCAGGCAACCCGGCTGGGGCCAGCCAGTCAGCGAGCCGGAACCTCCCGCGGCTGAGCCTCTCGCGCCAGCACACTGGCCGGCGGCACCGGCTCGGTCATGGCGGCGGCGATGTCCTCCAGGCTGCGGCCCGCGGGCTCCGGCAGGACGAGCGTCAGCGCCAGTCCGGCCACCGAGACCCCGGCTGTCAGCAGGAGCGTCCCGCGCAGGCCGAGCGAGGTCTCCAGCACCGGGAAGAGGAAGACGCCGATGAAAGCGCCGAGCTTGCCGATGCCGGCCGAGATTCCGTGGCCGGTCGTTCGCATCGACACCGGGTACAGCTCGCTGGGCAGCACGAACGTAGTCATGTTGGGGCCGAACTCGGTAAAGAAGTAACTCACCCCGTACACCACCAGGAACGGGGCGACCGCCGTCGTCATGCCTGGCACCGCGCCAATGATGAGGAAGCACAGCGCCATCATGGCGAAGCCGATGAGCTGAAGTTTCCGGTGGCCGATCGCGGTCCAGCCGGGCGATCGCCAGAATGTAGCCAGGAACCGCCGCGACGACGAAGATCGCAAGCTGCAGGGCGATCTTGGTCATCGTCGACGCATCCGGCGCGATGAGACCGAGTATCTGCGGCGTCGAGATCGTGTTGCCGTAGTAGGCATAATCCAGCAGGAACCAGCAGCCCGCCGTTCCTGCCAGCACGACCAGCCAGCGGCGGTTTGTCAGGAAGGCCCGCAGCCCGATGTGTCCGGGAGGCGGATCTGCCAGCGCGGGCGCACCCGGCAGCACGACGCCGGGCGGGGCAGCGCCGGGCGGGGCAGCGCCGGGCTCAGCCGATCCGGGCCGCGCGAGTCCGGCCTGCGAGCGCGGCCGGGCCGCTTGCTCCGCCAGTCCCTGCACCTGGGCCTGATAGCGGGGCGATTCCGGCATCCGGCAGCGCAGGTAGATCACCGCCGCGGCCGGGACGGCGCCAAGGCCGAGCAGGATGCGCCAGACGGTGTCATCGCCGACGCCGGAGCCGAGCAGCGCGAGCGCGATCAGCGGCCCGATGATCAGGCCGAGGGCCTGAGTCCCGAAGACCATCCCGACCAGCCTGCCGCGATCCTTCCGGTTGGCGTACTCGCTGACCATCACCGCGCTCACCGGGTAGTCACCGCCGACCCCGAAGCCGAGCACGAACCGGAACGCGATCAGCATCCAGAACGACTGAGCGAAAGCCGAGCCCAGCGCCCCGGCGATCATGATCGCAGCGACCAGCCAGTACACCCGCTTCCGGCCGACCTTGTCGGCGTAGCGCCCGAAAACGAAGGCGCCCGCGAAAGCGGCGGCCAGCATGGTGCTGTTGAGCACCGCGAGACGGCCCGGGCTCAGGTGCCAGTCCTTGGTGATCAGCGCCGAGGCGATGCCGATAACGAACAGGTCGTACGCATCGGTGAAGAAGCCCATCCCCGACGCCACCACCGCCCGGAAGTGGAATCGGCCAAGCTCCGCCTCATCCAGGGCTGTGGCCAGCTCGCTGGACCGCAGTTCAGTCACGGAAACTCCTCGCTGGTCCTGCCGTCCGTTTCGCCGCCCGGCACTCGTTCCGGGGGCAAGGTATCCGGCAAGGGGAACGCGCAACCGACTCAGAGGTGAACAGCAAGTGAACGCCATGTGTTCAGTTGCCGACCAGCGAGGTCCGGCCCGGGCGGCTCTCACGGAGCGTCAGCCGCCCGTTACGTCTATTCTTGACCGGTGATCGAGACCCGGCTCTGCGCGCAGTGCGGCACCATGTTCGTGCCGCGCCGGGAGCATGCCCGGTTCTGCTCCGCGCGCTGCCGGGTGGCCTGGAACCGCCAGCACGTCACGGCCCCGGTCAGCGGCGAGGGGGCACTGGACTGGTCGGTCGCGGCCATGATCGAGACGACTGACCGGCTGCTGCGGGCGAAGGGGTGGGACCTGCCGCCGGCCTACTCGGTCATCACCGAGTCGGTCTGGTGGGTCACCATGGTCGATGCCACGCTGGTCCGCTACCGGCCCGGCGCCTACAGCGACGCCCTCGCCCGCCAGGAAACCGCGGAGCGCATCCGGATCGAGGACACTTTCGGCGGGCTGCGGTTCGTCCGCAACCGGATGGGCTACGAGGCTGACCACGACGACTTCATCCAGCCCGGCCGGGCCGCCCGGCTCGCCCGCTGGACCTGGAAGCCAGTAGCCGAGCCCGCCCTGAGCCTCGCTGTCAGCGCGTGCGCAGGACTGGGAGATGACCCGCTATCAGGCCTACCAGTCCGAACTCGCCCGCCGGACCATCGGCGAGACCTTCGAGCGGGCAGTCGCCTTCCTCAGCCTCACTGACGGCAGTCCCGCCCGGCACGACTAGCCGGGCCGGGGTTCAGACGCCGGTCCGCGCGGCCAGGTCGTCGTCGACGATCAGCAGCAGCTTCCCGCGGGTGTGCCCCTCCTCGACCGCTCGGTGAGCAGCGGCCGCGTCCTTCCAGTAGAACCGGCGCGAGATGTGCACGTCGAGGGAGCCGTCGTCGAACCAGGGCGCGAGCGCGATCAGGCCCCGGCCGAGGGGCTGCCCGTTATAGGACGTCCACTGCACGCGATCGGAGTCCGGATAGCTGTCCGCGTGCACGGGCGTCGCGATGACCGCCCCGTCCCTGGCGGCCCCGGCCGCCCCGGCGAGCGTCGGCCCGGCGCAGGCGAGCACCCTGGCAGCACCGCCGTCGGTAAGCTTGCGGATCTGCTCGGGCCAGTCGGGCCGCTGATGATCGACCACCACCGACGCACCGAGCCGGTGGACGAAATCATGATGCTGCTCGCTGGCCGTCGCGATGACGTTCGCTCCGCTCGCCCGCGCGATCTGAACGGCGAGATGGCCGAGGCCGCCTGCCGCAGCCGTGATGAGCACGCTGTCCCCGGCCCTGATGCCCAGGTGGTCAGTGAGGCCCTGCTGCGCCGTCAGCGCGTCGACCGGCACCGCGCCGGCGTCCGCGCGGTCCAGGCCGGCCGGCACGGGCGCGAGCTGCTCAGCCGGACAGGTGACGTACTCGGCATAACACCCGGTCAGGCCGGGATACCCGTAAACCGGCTCTCCGTCCTCAAAGTCCGCATCGTCGCCGGTATCACCCACCACGACACCGGCGAACTCCGCGCCCGGGATGACCGGAAGCTCGCCGCCCAGGTTGCCGCTGCGCACCGAGGTATCCCAGGGCCCCACGCCGGCCGCCAGGACCCGCACCAGGACCTCGCCAGGGCCTGGCCGCGGGATCTCCGTCTCGCTGACTTCCAGCACGTCAGGGCCGCCGTACTTGCTGACCATGATCGCCTGCATCGTCACCTCCGCCAGGATTGACAGACCGGCACTGCCATCCTCGCACTGCCGCCCGGACGCCCCGCGGACGGGCCGCCAGCGGTCTCGGCGATATGCGGGGCGATGCGAGGCTCGCCGGGCGGGAGATCAAGCGGCCGCCCGAGCAGGCGCTCCGCTGACGCCAGCGCCGCATCGCGGGCTTCGTCGCCGGTCATCTCACCGGGACGTCGCCGCGCCGCGCTCATCGCTACGGACTGACCTGCTCAAGCTCCTGAACGTGGCTCTCCTGTACGCGCAGCACCGCGTCGTTACCGCGGAACAGCACCACCCAGCCGTCCTCGCGCTCGACCGAGGTGATGCCCTCGAACGTCTCCCGCACGACGCTCTCGTCGTCTCCGTAGACCATCCGGTACGTCGCCATCAGTGATGCCTCCCGACTGCGCAGCCCGATAATGCCCGCGGGAGCGCCCGCACGGACGCGCAGCCCGCCCGCGGCCCCCAGATCCGAAACGGTAGCGCATGCGCCAGGCCGAGCCCGTGACGGGCGCGCTGGCGGCACCTGAGACACTCTGTTCACGTTAAGGAGGCCCATATGTCGATCCTGGATGAGTTCCTGCTCACCGACCGGGTTGCGATCGTGACGGGTGCATCGTCCGGGCTGGGCGTGGCGTTCGCGAACGCCCTGTCGCAGGCGGGCGCCACGGTGGTGCTCGGCGCGCGGCGCACCGACCGGCTCGCGGAGGTGTCGGCCGCGATCAAGGCCGGCGGCGGCCGCGCGCTCAGCGTCCCGGCCGACGTCGCCGACCCGGAGTCCTGCACCGCGCTCGCCGAGGCGGCGTTCGCCGCGTTCGGACGGATTGACATCCTGGTCAACAACGCCGGCGTCGGAACGGCCTATCCGGCCAGCCGGGAGACGCCTGAGCAGTTCCGGTCCGTGATCGACGTCAACCTCAACGGCAGTTACTGGATGGCGCAGGCCTGCGGGCGGCACATGCAGCCGGGCAGCAGCATCGTCAACATTTCCAGCGTCCTCGGCCTGACCACGGCCGGCCTGCCGCAGGCCGCCTACAGCGCCAGCAAGGCCGGGCTGATGGGCCTCACCCGCGATCTGGCCGCCCAGTGGACCGGCCGGAAAGGCATCAGGGTCAACGCGATCGCGCCCGGCTATTTCGCGACCGAGATGACCGATCAGTATCCCGAGGGCTACCTGGACAGCATGGGCCCGCGCATGCTCGTGCCGCGGATGGGCCGGCTGGAGGAATGCGCGGCGACTCTCATCTGGCTGGTCAGCCCGGCGGGCGGCTACGTCACCGGCCAGACCATCGTCGTGGACGGCGGGCTCTCCATCACCTGACCGGCCGCGGAACACCGGGCTGCGGCCGCTGGTTGTGACTCCGTCAGCTCTGACTCCAGCAGCTGTCATTCCAGCAGGGCCGCGGCGGAAGGAGAACCGGGATGACCAGCACCTCCGCATCGTCCGCAGCCCGGCTGACGCACCGGGGCGCGGCCAGGCTGCTGGCGGAGCAGGACCCGGTCATCGCCCGGCTTGTCGCTGACGGCGGCCTGCCGTCCTTTCCCAGGCCCACCGAGACGCGGTTCGAGGCCCTGGTCCGGGCCATCACCTACCAGCAGCTGGCCGGGCCGGCGGCCCGGGCGATCCACGGCCGCCTGATCGCGGCGCTCGACGGTGAGGTCATCCCCGAGCGCCTGGCGGCGCTGACGGACGAGCAGCTGCGCGCAGCCGGCCTGTCCGGGAACAAGGCCGCCTCGCTCCGCGACTTGTCCGCGAAGGTCATCGACGGCACGGTGATGCTGGACGCCAGGCAGCTGGCCCGCGAGAACGACGATGAAGTCGTCGCGCGCCTGACCAGCGTCCGCGGCATCGGCAAGTGGACGGCGGAGATGTTCCTGATGTTCCAGCTGCGCCGCCTGGACGTCTGGCCGACGGGCGACCTCGCGGTGCGCCGCGGCTACGGCCTGGCCTGGGGCATCCCGACTCCGACGGCCAGGCAGCTCGACGACCTGGGCGAGCGGTTCCGTCCCTATCGCAGCGTCGCCGCCTGGTACTGCTGGCGCGCGGCCGAGCTGTACGGGAAGGCGCCGGTCGCGCTGCCGGCCTGACCGCCGCGGCCCGGCGCACGACCGGGCCGCGAGCGGACGCCGGCTAGGCCTTGGACTGCATGCTGCTGCGGGCCGGGTTCCCCTGATCCGCGGCCTTCGGGTCCTTCTTGTCCTGCTGGGCGCGGACGCCCGACTCGACGCGGTCGCCGAGAGCCTTGTCGACGTTGCGCCAGTACTCGAAGGCGCGCTGGAGGACGGGTTCGGTCACCCCGTTGAGCAGGTGGCCGGTGATGTTGCTGACCAGCCGCTCACGGGCCGCGTCGTCCATGACCTCGCGGACCATCGTGCCGGCCTGCCCGAAGTCGTCGTCCTCGGGGTGCAGCGTGTACGCGGCGCGCACCATGTCACCGTCGGCGTACCAGCCCGCCGGCGGGTTGTGCTCGCTGTCGGCGGCCGGGCCGCCCTTGGAGTTCGGCGCGTACACCGGGTCGGCGACGTTGCGCATGCGCATCGCGCCGTCCTTGCTGTAGCTGTGCACCGGCACCACCGGTGAATTGACCGGGATCTGCTTGTAGTTCACCCCGAGCCGGGCGCGGTGCGCGTCGGAGTAGGAGAAGCCGCGGGCCAGCAGCATCTTGTCCGGGCTGAGCGTGATGCCGGGGACGAGGTTGTTCGGCTCGAAGGCCGCCTGCTCGATCTCGGTGTGGTAGTCGGTGACATTCCGGTCCAGGGTCAGCCGGCCGACCTCGGTCAGCGGGTAGTCGCTGTGCGGCCACACCTTGGTCAGGTCGAACGGGTTGAACCGGTAGTTCCTGGCGTCCTCGAACGGCATGATCTGCATCTTCAGCGTCCAGCTCGGGAAGTCCCCGGCCTCGATGTGGTCGTACAGATCGCGCTGGTGGTAGTCGGTGTCGGCCGACGCCATCTGGTCGGCCTCGTCCTGGGTGAAGAACTCGATGCCCTGGTCGGTCTTGAAGTGATACTTCACCCAGAACCGCTCCCCGCGGCGTTCAGCCACAGATAGGTGTGGGAGCTGTACCCGTTCATGTGCCGCCAGGTCCGCGGGATGCCCCGGTCGCCCATCAGCCAGGTGACCTGGTGCGCCGACTCCGGCGACAGCGTCCAGAAGTCCCACTGCATGTCGTGGTCGCGCAGGTTGTTGTCCGCGCGGCGCTTCTGCGAGCGGATGAAGTGCTGGAACTTCAGCGGATCGCGCAGGAAGAACACCGGGGTGTTGTTTCCGACCATGTCGTAATTGCCCTGCGAGGTGTAGAACTTCAGCGCGAACCCGCGCGGGTCACGCCAGGTGTCCGGGCTGCCCCGCTCTCCCGCGACGGTCGAGAACCGGATCAGCGTGTCGGTCTTGGTGCCGGGCTGGAACACCGCGGCCTTGGTGTAGGCGCTGACGTCGCTGGTGACCTCGAAGCGGCCGAACGCACCGCCGCCCTTGGCGTGCGGCTGGCGCTCCGGGATCCGCTCCCGGTTGAAGTTGGCCATCTGCTCGATCAGGTAGTGGTCCTGCAGCAGGATGGGGCCGTCGGGTCCGACGGTCAGCGAGTGCTCGTCACTTTCTGCCGCCGCGCCGCTGTCCGTGGTGGTGAACGGCACCTTATCGTGCGTCACTGGTCTGCCTCCTCGTCGAGCCTGGCGGTCCGGTCGCGCGGCCGGAATGTCGTGCGGCCGCGTTACGGCCACCTACTGATGCTTGTCCGGAGGCCAGCGTTCAAACCTCGGCGCGCCCGGCCGAGCGCGACGGCCGTCTACCCGTAGACTTTTCCGGGTCCCGGGCCGGAAAAGTTTACGTACAGACGGAAAGCAGGGCCTCACGGTGCAGCAGCGGGTGGTTCTGGTCACCGGCGGGAGCCGCGGCATCGGCGCGGCCGTCGCTGAGCGGGCCGCCGCGGACGGCTGGGCCGTCTGCCTGACCTACCGCGCCGACGCCGAGGCAGCCGCGACCGTCGTCGCCGGCATCAGGGAGCGCGGCGGCGTCGCCTCGCGCCGTCCAGGCTGACGTTGCCGTCGAAGCCGACGTGCTGCGCGCATTCGCCGCCGCGCAGGCACTCGGCCCGGTGACCGGGCTGGTCGCCAACGCCGGCATCGTCGCGCCGAAGTCACGGCTCGACGAGTTCACCGCCGGCCGGGTGGAGCGCGTGCTCGCGGTCAACGTCCTCGGTCCCATCCTGTGCTGCCGCGAGGCGGTGCTGCGCATGTCCGCCCGGCACGGCGGTCCCGGCGGCTCGATCGTGCTGATCTCCTCGGCGGCCAGCAGGCTGGGCTCGGCCGGTGAGTACGTCGACTACGCCGCGTCCAAGGGCGCGATCGACTCGCTCGGACTCGGGCTGGCCCGCGAGGTCGCCGCCGAGGGCGTCCGGGTGAACGTCGTCAGGCCCGGCATCGTCGACACCGGCATTCACGCGACCGGCAACCAGCCGGACCGCGTTGCCAGGATCGGGCCGACGATCCCGGTCGGCCGGGCCGCACAGCCGGCCGAGGTGGCCAGCGCGGTCGCGTGGCTGCTGAGCGAAGACGCCGGGTACTGCACCGGCAGCATCCTGGACGTCGCCGGCGGCCGCTGAGCCGGCCTGCAGGCGTTCCGCGCTCCGCATCGGCATGGCGATCGGGCCGCTCCCCGGCGGCCTGCTCGGCCAGCTGAGCTGGCGGGGATTCTCAGCCTGGCCGGTGACGGCCGGCCAGCAGCTCGGCGAGATGGTAGGACGGCTGGTCGGTCAGCTCCCGCAGCTGCGTCCGGCAGGAGAAACCATCGGCGAGCACGACCCCGTTCCCGTCCTGTTTCTCCAGTGCCGGGGCCAGCGCGGTGCGGGCGACAGCCAGGCTGAGGTCGTAGTGCCCCTTCTCCATGCCGAAGTTGCCGGCCAGCCCGCAGCAGCCGCCGACCCGGCTGACCTCGGCGCCAGCGCCGGCCAGCAGGTCCGCGTCGGTGTCCCAGCTCATGACCGCGTGCTGGTGGCAGTGCGGCTGGGCGATGGCGGCCTGGCCCGCCAGGTGCGCGGGCGGCTGCCAGCCGGGCGTGCCCGCCAGCAGCTCGGCGAGCGTCCGGACGGACGCTCCGGCCGGCGCCAGGGCCGGGTCGGCGAGCTCGCTCGCGTCGCCGCGGAAGGCCGCGATGCACGAAGGTTCCAGGCCCACCACCGGCGTCCCTTCGCTCAGGGCGGGAACGAGGCCCGACAGCGCCCGGTTCAGCCTGGCCCGCGCGGCTGGCAGCTGGCCGGTCGAGATCCAGGTGAGGCCGCAGCAGTCGCCCGCACGGGACAGTGAGACCTGGTAACCGGCGGCTTCGAGCACCTCCACCGCGGCGATGCCGACGTGCGGGGTGAAGTAGTTGGTGAACGTGTCGGCCCACAGGACGACCGGATTGCCGTCCGGCGGGGCCTCGTGGCGGGCGAACCAGTCGCGGAACGTCTGGCGGGCGAACCCCGGCAGCTTCCGGCGCGGGTCCAGGCCGGCCAGCCGGGAGCCGGCCGCGGCCAGCACCGGCAGCGTCAGGGCGGCGTTGGCCAGCCGCGGCATCCGGGCGGCGATTGGCGCCCAGCGCGGCAGCCAGCCGAGTGAGTAGTGGGCGGCCGGGCGGAGGCGGCCGCGGTAGCGCTGGTAGAGCGCCTCGGCCTTGTAGGTGGCCATGTCGGTGCCGGTCGGGCAGTCGGACGAGCAGGCCTTGCAGGCCAGGCAGAGGTCAAGCGACTCCGCCACCTCGGCCGAGCGCCAGCGGCCGGGCACCGCGCCGGAGACCAGTTCCTGCAGCACTCGCGCCCGCGCCCTGGTGGAGTCTTTCTCATCCCTGGTGGCCTGATAGGACGGGCACATCACGCCACCGCCGGCGGTCAGGTCAGCGCGGCATTTGCCGACGCCGGTGCAGCGGCTGACCGCGCTGCCGAAGTCGCCGTCGTCGCTCTCGAACCGGAACCCAAGCCCGGCCCGGTAGCTGTGGCGGCGGGCCGGGCGCAGGTCAGCGTCGAGAGGCCGGGGCGCGGCGATCACACCGGGATTCAGGATGCCGCCGGGATCGAAGATGGCCTTGACGTCGGCCATGGCGGCGAGCGCGGCGCGCGAGTACATGCGCGGCAGCAGCTCGCCGCGAGCACGGCCGTCGCCGTGCTCACCGGACATCGAGCCGCCATGGGCCGCCACCAGCTCCGCCGCGTCGGTCAGGAACGCACGGAAGGCCGCCGTGCCGGCCGGGGAGCCGAACTCGAAGTCGATCCTGATGTGCACGCAGCCATCGCCGAAGTGGCCGTAGGGCAGCCCCTCGAGGCGGTGCCCGGCCAGCAGGGCGCCGAACTCGCGCAGGTAGCTGCCGAGGCCTTCGGGCGGGACGGCGGCGTCTTCCCAGCCGGCGTGGTGCGGGCGGCCGCCGGGCGGCCGGGCGACCAGGCCGGCGCCGTCCTCCCGGATGCGCCAGATGGCAGCGGCCTGGCGCGGGTCGGCGGCGATCACATGGCCGGGCGCGCCCGCCAGCGCGATCAGCTCGCGCGCGGCCGCGTCCAGCTCGGCCTGGCTGTCGCCGGGCAGCTCGACCATCACCAGGCCGCGGCCGGACGGCAGGTCCGGCGCCGCCGCGCTGCCCAGCGCGGCGCGGCCGAGATCGGTGATCCCGGCGTCCAGGCCCTCGATCGCGACCGGCTGGAGCGGCAGCAGCTGCGGCACCGCGTCGGCCGCGTCAGCCAGGCTCGGGTAGCCGAGCACGACCAGGACCGTCCGGGCCGGCGCGGGCCGCAGCGCGACGGTCGCGCGGGTGGTAACGGCGCAGGTGCCTTCGGTGCCGACCAGCATTTTCGGCACGTCAAACCCGCGCTCGGGCAGCAGGTGCTCCAGCGAGTAACCGGATATCTGGCGGCCGAAGCGGCCGAACTCGGTCCGGATGACCGCGAGGTGCTCACCGGCCGTCTTCCGCAGCGCGGCCAGCGCGGGCGAGTCGTCCGGCGCTGTCTCGCCCGCGCGCAGGAACTCGCCGGTACCGGTGACGACGTCGAGCGCGGTGACGTTGTCGGCGGTGCGGCCGTAGCGGAGCGCCCGTGAGCCGCAGGCATTGTTGCCGATCATGCCGCCGATCGTGCACCGGCTGTGGGTCGACGGGTCCGGCCCGAGGCGCAGGCCGTGCGGTGCCGCCGCCCGCTGCAGGTCGTCGAGGATGACGCCGGGCTCGACGCTGGCCGTCCTGGCATCAGGGTCCACGCTGAGGATGCGGTTCAGGTGCCGGGACACGTCGACGACGACACCGGGGCCGATCGCGTTACCGGCCAGCGAGGTGCCGCCGCCGCGCATCGTGAGCGGCACCTGAAGCTCGCGGCAGACCTCGACCGCGATCGCGATCTCCTCGGCTGACTGCGGGAACGCCACGGCGGCGGGGACCACCCGGTACAGGGACGCGTCGCTGGAGTATTCGGCCCGGCGGCGGGCCGACGAGTCAACCTCGGCGAAGCCGCGGTCCCGCAGGCGGGCTGCGACCTCGGGCTCACCATGCGGCACGCTTCATGATCTCATGCGGCCGCAGTTCCTCACGTCCTACCCGGTTCAGCAGCCAGCTGAGCGCTTATCCGCCGATATGACCGCTTCCCAGCCGGCCGGTGCGCACCGGCCACGGTTAGGTCGTTGCCGGGCCGGAGACAGCCGGCCGCCGGAACTTACGATGGGCGGATGGAGGACGCATCCGCAGCAGCCACTGAGCCCCGCCAGGATCCAGGCCCCGCTGCGAACCAGCCGCGGCCTGCGATCATGACCGTCGACGACGACCCGGACGTGTCCCGTGCCGTCGCCCGTGACCTGCGGCGCCGGTATGGCGAGCGGCACCGCATCGTGCGGGCGGAATCCGGTGAGGCCGCCCTGGACGCGCTGCGCCAGATGAAGCTGCGCGGTGACCTGGTCGCCATGATCCTGGCCGATTACCGGATGCCGCAGCTGAACGGCATCGAGTTCCTTGAGCGCGCGATGGACATCTACCCCGGCGCGCGCCGGGCGCTGCTGACGGCCTACGCCGACACCGGTGCCGCCATCGACGCGATCAATGTCGTCGATCTCGACTATTACCTGCTCAAGCCGTGGGACCCGCCGGAGGAGAAGCTCTACCCGGTCGTCGACGCACTGCTGGAGGCCTGGCTGTCGTCCGATCACAAGCCGGTACCGGAGACCAAGGTCATCGGCCACCGCTGGTCGGCCCGGTCCTCCGAGGTGCGCGAGTTCCTGGCCAGGAACCAGGTGCCCTACCGGTGGTACTCCGCCGATGAGCCGGAAGGCGGCCGCCTGCTGGAGGCCGCCGGCGCCGACGGCGAGCGGCTGCCGGTAGTGATCACGCCCGACGGCGCCGTCCTGATCGAGCCGTCCGAGCCCGACCTGGCCGGGCACGTCGGCCTGGTGACCACGCCGTCGACCGACTTCTACGACCTGATCGTCATCGGCGGCGGCCCGGCCGGCCTCGGGTCGGCCGTCTACGGTGCGTCCGAGGGCCTGCGGACCGTGCTGGTCGAGCGCACGGCCACCGGGGGTCAGGCTGGCCAGAGCTCGCGAATCGAGAACTACCTGGGCTTCCCCGACGGCGTGTCCGGGGCGCAGCTGACCGACCGGGCCCGCCGGCAGGCGCAGAAGTTCGGCGCGGAGATCCTGACCACGCGGCAGGTCACCGGCCTGGAGGTCAGCGGGTCAGCGCGGACGGTTCATTTCGCTGACGGCACCTCGATCAGCGCGCACACGGTCATCCTGGCCACCGGCGTCACCTACCGCCAGCTCACCGCGCCGGGCGTGGCCGAGCTGACCGGGCGCGGCGTCTACTACGGGTCGGCGCTGACTGAGGCGACCAGCTGCATCGACGAGGACATCTACATCGTCGGCGGGGCTAACTCGGCCGGGCAGGCTGCGGTCTACCTCGCCAAGGGCGCGCGCTCGGTCTCGATCCTCGTGCGGGCCGACTCACTGGACAAGTCGATGTCGCATTACCTCATCGAGCAGGTCGAGAACATCCCGGCGATCAAGGTGCGTACCTGCACCGAGGTCGCGGAGGCACACGGGACCGACCACCTGGAGCAGCTGACCCTGCGCGACAGCAGGACCGGCGCCACGCAGACTGTGCCGGCGCAGTACCTGTTCGTCTTCATCGGCGCGGCGCCGCTGACGGACTGGCTCGACGGAGTCGTAGTCCGCGACGACCACGGCTTCATCATTTCCGGGCCTGACCTGCTGGTCGACGGGAAGCCGCGGCAGGCTGGCCGCTTGACCGGCCGCCTTACCACCTGGAGAGCAGCGTGCCCGGCGTGTTCGTGGCCGGCGACGTCCGGTCCGAGTCGGCGAAGCGGGTCGCCTCCGCCGTCGGCGAGGGCGCCATGGCCGTGATGCTGGTGCACCGCTATCTGGAGAAGCTGTGACCACGGCTGACCCGGCTGCGTCATCGGCTCTGTGCAGCGCGGACGAGCTGCGCGGCCTGTTCCTGTTCGAGAAGCTGACCGACGATCAGCTGGCCTGGCTGTGCCGCGAGGGCCGGGTCACGGTCACCGGGCCCGGCCCTGTCTACACCGAGGGCGAGCCCGCGGAGCTGCTGTACGTGCTGCTGTCCGGCACCGTGGTGCTGTCGCGCCGGATCGGCACCGATGACGTCGAGACCACCAGGGCAGCTGATCCCGGCGTATACGCGGGGGCGTTCTACGCCTACCTCGGTGACCGGGTCCCGCAGGTCTACAACAACTCGATGCGCGTCACCGAGCAGTCCCGGTTCTTCGTGCTCGAAGCCGCCAAGTTCGCCCGGCTGATGACGGACTGGTTCCCGATGGCCGTGCACCTGCTCGAGGGCCTGTTCTTCGGCACCAAGAACACCATGGAGGCCATCGGCCAGCGGGAGCGGCTGCTGGCGCTCGGCGCGCTGTCAGCGGGCCTCACGCACGAGCTGAACAATCCCGCGGCGGCCGCGGTGCGGGCGGCGGCGGGGCTGCGCGAGCACGTGACCAGGCTGCGCCGCAAGCTTCCGGCTATCGCCGACGGCAAGCACGACGGGAAGGTGCTGACCCTCCTGGTCACGCTGCTTGACGACGCGGCCGGGCGGGTCGCCGCCGCGCCCGCGCTCGGCCCGCTGGAGGCCGCCGACCTGGAAGACACGGTCACCGACTGGCTGGATGAGCACGGCGTGGCCCAGAGCTGGGAGCTCGCGCCCGCGCTCGTCGCGGCCGGCCTCGGCGCCGACAAGCTGGACCAGATCGCCGCCGCCGTGTCGGCTGCCAGCCCGGCCAGCGGTCGAGGCCGGCGACGGGCCTGACCTGACCGGTGCCCTGCGATGGCTCACCGACACGGTCGAGACCGAGCAGCTGCTGACCGAGATCACCGACTCGATCACCCGGATCTCGACCCTGGTCGGCGCGGCCAAGCAGTATTCGCAGCTGGACCGGGCGCCGTATCAGGTCGTCGACATCCACGACCTGCTCGACAGCACGCTCGCGATGCTGACCGGCAAGATCGGCGACGGCATCACGGTGGTCCGCGACTACGACCGGACCCTGCCGCGAATCCCCGCCTTCCCCGGCGAGCTCAACCAGGTGTGGACGAACCTGATCGACAACGCGGTAGCGGCGATGGAAGGCAGCGGGACGCTGACGATCCGCACCGCACTGGACCGGGAGCGGCTGCTGGTCGAGTTCGGCGACACCGGCCCTGGCATCCCGGCCGGGATCAGGGACCGGATCTTCGAGCCGTTCTTCACGACCAAGCCGGTCGGCCAGGGCACCGGTCTCGGGCTCGACATCTCCTACCGCATCATCGTCACCCGCCATCACGGCGATCTGCGAGTCGAGTCGGCGCCCGGCGACACGAGGTTCCGGGCCTGGCTGCCGCTGACCGTCACGCCATGACAGTGAGCGCCTCAGTCCCGGCGGCCCACGAAGACCAGGCGCGCTGATCCGGCCTCGTTCCCGGCCGTAACGCCCGGGCGCACGCTCGCGGCAAAGCCCGCCCCGGCGAGCAGGCGCAGCCAGGTCGCGCGCCGGAAGGCGCCGAGCCGGTGCGCCTCCCGCACGACCCGGACGGCGCCCTGAGCCTCGCGCAGGGTGAATTCGTACTCGGCCAGGATCCAGTCGTCGGCCCGGTCCGGATCTGAGGTGCGCTCAGTGAAGGCAGCCTGGCGGCCTGACCCGTCGTGGCCGCCGCCGCCACCGGTTCCGGCCCTGAAGGTCTCGGCCGTGTGGTCCGGCGCGAACACGGCCAGGCCGCCCGGCCGGCAATGCGCGAACGCGGTCCCGATGACCAGCCGGAGGTCATCCTGACTGGTCACGTAGTCCACCGCGTCGTGCACAAGGACGGCATCGAAGACGCGGCCGAGCCTGATGGTCCGCATGTCGCCCTGCGCGTGCTCGCAGTCCGGGTTCAGCTGCCGTGACATCGCCAGCATCGGCGCCGACAGGTCGACCAGCGTCATCGACCGGCCGTCCTTGAGGTGCAGCGCCACGTGACCGCCGCCGCAGCCCAGGTCCAGGACGGTGCGCACGGGCGCGGCGGCCGACGCGAAGACCGCCGACAGCATCGCGGCATCGCCGCCGTACTCGGCCGCGGGCGAGATCAGCGGCCACCAGCCGGCCAGCTCGGAGTACAGCGCGTAGCCGCTGTCAGCCTGACCCCCGGCGCGCGCCATAACCCCCATCATCCACGATCGCATACATTGGCGGAGCGACCGCAGAACGTCCGTTCGGGTCACGGTGCCAGGAGGATGCCGCGTGGCGAAAACCCCCGATATCGGCAAGGTTCCCCCGGATTTCACGCTGCCTGGTGTCGCCCTGGCCGGCGGGGAGGCCGCGCGCGGCACGTACAGCCTGTCGCGGCAGCGCGGCACGCCGGTCGTGCTGGCGTTCTATCCGGGCGACAACACCGCGGTCTGCACCCGGCAGCTGTGCTCGTACACCTCAGGGCTGGAGAGCTTCACCGGCTTCGGCGCGTCGGTGTGGGCCATCAGCCCGCAGGGCCTGGACAGTCACGAGCAGTTCGCCCGCAAGTACGACCTGGCCTTCCCGCTGCTCGCGGACGAGGGCCTCGCCGTCAGCCGCAGTTACGGCATCACCCTCGGCGGCGCGGGACTGCGCCGGTCGGTGTTCGTCATTGACGCCGACGGCGTGCTGCGGTGGAAGCACGTCACGCTGGTCGGCCTCACCTTCCCGGCCGCCGAGACGATCGCGGCGCAGCTCGGCAGTCTCGGGGCGGTCCGCTGATGCGCATCCTGATCATCGGCGGCACCGCGTTTGTCGGCCGCCACATCGCGGCGGCGGCACTGGCCGGCGGCCATGACGTGACGCTGTTTCACCGCGGCAAGACCGGAGCGGACCTGTTCGGCGATGCGACCCACCTGGCCGGAGACCGCGACCAGGACCTGTCCGCGCTGGCCGGCCGCAGTTTCGATGCCACCATCGACATCTGCGCCTACTTCCCGCGTCAGGTGCGCTCGCTGGCCGCCGCGCTCGGCGGCCGGGGCGGCCAGTACGTCTACATCTCGAGCGTGTCGGCCTACAGCGCGTCCGTGCCTTACGGCTACGACGAGAGCGCGCCGCTGGCGGAGCTGCAGGACCCGGACGCGACCGAAGTCACGAACCAGAACTACGGCGGGCTGAAGGCCGCGTGCGAGCACGTCAGCACCGAGCTGTTCGGGCCGGCCACCACGATCATCCGGCCGACCTACGTCATCGGCCCCTACGACCTGACCTACCGGTTCACCTGGTGGGTGGACCGGATCGCCAGCGGCGGCACGGTGCTGGCGCCGGGCGACCCCGACGATCCGATTCAGCTCATCGACGCCCGCGACCAGGCCGGCTTTGTCGTCTCGCTGGCCGAGCGGTCGATCGCCGGGCCGTTCCATACCGTGAGCCCGGCGCCGCCGTTCGGATTCGGCCAGATGCTGGAGCAGATCGCCGCCGAGGTGGCGCCGCCGGGCACCCAGCTGAGGTGGGTCAGCAGCGAATTCCTTCTCGGCCAGGGCGCGGACGGAGCGGCGCTGCCGCTGTGGAGCGAGGGCGAGGCGGACGGCGCGAACATGGCCACGGCCAGCCCGGCCGCCGCGTACCGGGCGGGCCTGCGGCCGCGGCCGCTGCGCGAGACCATCGCTGACATCCGGGCCGAGGACCGCGAGCCCGGCGCCGGCCGCCCCGGCATCGGCCTGACTCCCGAGCGCGAGGCGGACCTGCTGGCCCGGTGGGCCGGCCGGCACTGACCGGCGGCTAGCCGAAGAACAGCAGCCGCGCGCAGACCACCAGGGCCACGATCGCCAGCGCGATCAGCATTCTGAGCGCGACGTGCCGCTCTTTCCTGACGGCCTGGTCGAGCTCGCGGCCGAAGGTCTCGGGCGACGGCCGGCCCACCGGGCTGGCCGGGGCGCCGTCCGCCGGCGGCGGGGCAACGGCGCTGGCCGGCCTGGCCGCGGCCGCGCTGGCCGGCCTGGCCGTGTTCCGGCCGACGCCCGCGGCGGCCGCCGCGGCCTGCTCCGCTCCGCCTGGCTGCTGGCTGGTCACGCGCCGACCGTGACCTTCCCGGTCTTCTCCGTCTTGTCCCAGGTGGCCTGCGCGTGCCGCGCTTCCAGCACGTACGAGCCGAACGTGACCGCGCACAGCAGCGGCCCGTAGCCGCCGATATAGACGAGCAGCGGGCTGATGAAGCGGCCGAACCGCCGGGTCTCGGCCACCTTGGCCAGGTAGGCGAACAGCATCGACAGCGCCAGCCAGGCGTAGGTGAACAGCTCGATGATGTCGGCGTGCTGCCGCAGGGCGGTCGCGCCGAGGAACGCCAGCGCGTGGTAGACGACAAACCGCAGCGGCGGCGGCCAGATCGCGGCGAGCATGATGATCACGCTGACCGCGCCGGGGAACATGATGCCCTGGCGCCACACATGCTTGCCGGTCTGCGTGTCGATCAGCAGCGAGTACGAGGTGATGAAGGCGTAGGTCAGCAGGTTGGTGATCCACAGCGCGTGGAAAGCGGTCCAGGCCAGCGACTGATCGATGAAGAACAGCGTGATCAGCGACGCCGACGAGGCGATCATGAAGGCGGGCTGGAGCAGCAGCGAGAACCAGAACAGCCCGAAGCTGATGCTGCCGAGGCGGTGCACGGTTCCGGGGTGCAGCAGCCGGGGCCGGAACCACAGCCCGGAGAACCGCCGGGTCACCTGGATGTTGCCGCGCCCCCAGCGCAGCCGCTGCTTCCACAGGCCGGTGATGGTGCCGGGTTCCTCGGCCCAGACGACCGCATGCGGCTCGAAGATGACTTTCGCCCCGGTCAGCTGGGTCAGGAACGTGGTCACGGTGTCCTCGGCCAGCGTGGCCGTGTCGATCCGGCCGCCGACCGCCTCGATGTTGGCCCGCGAGTGCAGCTGGGCGCCGCCCGCCAGGCACGCGACCGCGCCGAGCACGTTCTGGCTGCGGCGGGCGGCGGCCTGCGCGGTGATGTACTCGTACCCGATGAACTTCGTCAGGTAGTTGCCCGGCCTGCTGCCCTCCTTAATGTAGGCGTTGACCGAGCCGACCTCGGGGTCGGCCAGATGCCGCGTCATCAGCCGCAGCGAGTCCGGCTCGTAGATCACGTCCGAGTCCATGATGAGGACGGCCTGCATCCAGTCGTCGGCCAGCACCTGCTCAAGCCCGAAGTTCAGGGTGTGCGCCTTGCCCTGCCCGCCGACCTCGCGGCGCAGGTGGAACACCCGGCCCGGGTACTGCCGTTCCTTGCCTCGCAGCAGCTCGGGCGTCTCGTCGGTGCTGGCGTCATCGATGACGTAGACCCGGAGGCGCCCGGCCGGGTAGTTCAGCTGCATGAGCCGGTCGACGGACGTCTCGATGACCAGAGCCTCGTTCCAGGCCGGGATGAGGATCACCGTCCGCGGGTAATACGGCCCGCACCGCCGGTAGTGCAGGCGCAGGAAGTGGACTCCGACCAGCAGGAACTGATAGCTCGCCACGACAAGCGGAACGGCCCCGATCAGCACGAGGCAGACCAGCACCCACTTGAGCGCCAGCAGCCCCATCAGCGCGCCCGGTCCGGCCCGGCGGCCCCGCGGGGAGACCGCGCCGGGGAAGACCGCGCCGACAGTGCCGCGCACCGACTCGTAGCGGCCCACGGCGCTGCTGTGGTGGCTATCGGTGCTGGCGACCAGCGGCACTCCGGCGGCGGCGAGCGCGGCCACGGCCCGCGGCGCCGGGCACGACCACTTCTCGTTGACCTCCACTGCCGCTCCTGCGGCCAGCAGCCGGTCAGCCAGCCAGCTCAGCAGCGCGTCCGGCACGTCGTTCTCGCTCAGGCCGATCTTCGGCAGCACGCTGAACGGGTGCGCGACAATAGCCGCCGGCACCGTGCCGGCCGCGTTGGCGGTGGCCTCGGCCAGGCATTCAAGCGCATCGGACGAGCTCACCGCGCCGGCGGCCAGATCCTGGCGCAGCACGGCCGGATCGACCGGGCCGACGTCGGAAGGGAACTGGTGATCGGCGATCAGCACCAGGTCGACGCCGGTGAGGTCAGCGGGCAGGTCGAGCCGTCCGGTCAGGTCGAGGATCTTGGCCTCGACTCCGGTCCTGACCGTCAGCCCGTCCGGCGCCTCAAGCGCGGCGATGGCGGCGACGAACTCCGGCAGCCAGCCGGTGCCGGCCCGCACATGGTCGGCCATGCAGATGGTGCGCAGCCCGGCTGATTCCGCGGCGGCCAGGTTCTCGGCCGGGCTGCTGGCTCCGTCGGAGAACGTGGAGTGAACGTGGTAGTCCTCGTCCAGCGCCGGCGGCCGCCCGGACAGGTCACCGGGCCACCCGCCCGGACGGCTCACGCCGATACCTGCTCGACCTCGGCCATCGTGACGAAGCGCTCGTCGAGGAACCTGACCATCGCGGTCTCGGCGAAGTCCGCGTGCGCGGGCAGCTCGCCGCCGCGCAGTGCCTCGAGCGCCAGCCTGGGCATGTCGACGCCGCTGGCGATCGTCAGCGGCATCGAGCCGGGCGGCCTCGGGTTGACCTCCAGCAGCGCGAGCTTGCCGGCCCGGTCACGACGGCATTGCACGTTCCCGATGTAGGTGAGCCCGACCGCGGTCGCGACCGCGGCACCGAAGCTCTCCAGCTCGCAGTCCCGGACGGTCCGGCCGGCGACCGAGACGCCCGAGTCCACCCGCGCGCGCAGCCTGGGCACCGCCGCCGCGACCCGCCCGTTGCGGTCGGCGAGAACGTCAACCGAGTACTCCTCGCCCGGCAGGTACTCCTGCACGAGGTAGCCGGGCCGGGCGCCGACGGCGGACAGGTCAGCCGCTGACTGCGGCATCGACACGCCGCGGGAGCCGCTGCCGGTGCGCGGCTTG
Organism: uncultured Actinomycetota bacterium; assembly: GCA_963818995.1. GTDB lineage: Bacteria > Actinomycetota > Actinomycetes > Streptosporangiales > Streptosporangiaceae > JAJYUU01. Next base: position 138,277 of record CAWFUM010000024.1, read on the forward strand.
ACGATGACCGGGTAGGTCCAGCTCGCCGGGTCGGCGGGCGTGTCCAGGCTCTCGGTTCTCGGCACCGCTACGGCTCCCGCGCAGGCGCCGGCGAGCGACAGCTTGTCCAGCGTGACGGCGAGGGCAGCATGGGGCGCCAGCATCAGCTGGACGCCCTGCCGCTCGAACTCCGCCCGCGACCTGGAAACCGGGAGAAGCTCCGCGTCCACCGTGGGCACGAGCACGTCAACGTTCAGCCGGCGGCAGAGCGCCAGCAGGGCGGGAACGAAGTCACGGGCGTTCCCGGCCGGCACGAGCGCGCGGCTCCCGGGCGGCACCAGGTAGAGCCCGGCGGCCCAGCCGTCCATGTCCGCGGCCAGTATCTCGACCGACGGGACGGCGGCCAGTGACTTCATCACCGCGATCGCGGCCGGTCCCCCGGCGCCGGTGACCAGGACCCGGACGGGCTGCTCAGACGGCTGCATGGCTGTCCCTTTCCGCCGACTTGTCCCGGCGCTGCCTGCACGCTCCGGCCGGGACCGGACGCATGGTCCCTGACCACCTCGAACGCCTCCGCGTACCGCCCGTCGCCGAACCGCGACCAGTACCGCGCCGTCGCCTCGATCAGGTCAGGCTCGAGGTAACCGCGGACCGCGGTCTGCGAGGTGAACGCCCCGATCGCGGCCAGCTTCCCGGCCAGGTGCTCCTCGATACCGACGAACCGGGCGGGCCTGAAGTCCACCGTGGCCGATGGCGACTGGAAGCAGTAGACCGACCCGATGCCACGGGCCGCGACCATGACGGCCCGGTGGGTGTTGCGGTGATCCTGATGCACGTCGTGCGGCGAGTGCGTGTAGATGACCGTCGGGTCGACCGCCTCGATCACGGCGCTGATCGCGCTGATTGTCGGATCGCCCTCGCTGATCCTGGTGTCCTCCAGGTCCTCCAGGTACAGCGCCGCGCCGAGCAGCGCCGCGGCCTGCTCCGACTCCCCGGCCCGTGCCCCTTCGACGCCGCCCCTGGCGCCCCGGCTCATGGTCAGGATCGACAGCTGATGACCGTCGGCCCGGTGGGCAAGCAGCGTTCCGGCGGCGCCGATCTCCACGTCATCCGGGTGCGCGCCGACGGCCAGCACCCGTTCGCGGCTGGCATGATGGCGCGCCAGCAGGCCGCGGACCGCGCCGATGAGGTCGTCGGGACGCAGCGGTTTCTGCAGGAACTCGTCCGCCTTCCCGCGCACCGCGCCCACGGCGTTCCCGACGGTCGCGTGCGCGGTGATGACGGCCACCGGGACTCCGGGCGCGGCCAGGCGCATCTCGCCGAGCAGCTCGATGCCGGTCATGCCGGGCATCTCGATGTCGGTCATCACCAGGTCGAACCGGGCGGCGCGGACGAGCTCAAGCGCCCGCACCGGGCTGGGCGTGTGCTCGACATCGAGTCCGGCCCGCCTGGTCAGCACGTCGATGATGTACCTGCTGGTATCGGGGTCGTCCTCGACCAGCAGGATCCGGCCCGGTCCGTGGCCGTGATGGACGGTCATGGCTCTGCCCGCCCGCCGGCGGCGCAGAAAGCATCGAAACCGCCGCGCCTGACCACTGGCATGATCGCGACCGCGATATCCGGGTCGTCCTCGATCACGAGGATGCCGCTCGTCACCGCCTGACGGCTTTACCGACCGAAATGCCCATTGCCCTGGTCCCCTAGATCCGGCTGCGATCTCAGTGACGCCCGCCCTGGAAGCAATTCCCGCTAGGTCCGGGCCGAACCCCGTCCGCCGGTTCCGCCCAGCCCGGCCGGGCGCCAGGGCACGCACAGCGGGCCGGCCACGGGGCACCCGTTCGGGGTGTCTCGCGGCCGGCCGGTTGCCGGTGCTTGCGGCCTGGTCAGGCCTTGACGGCCTCGATTTCCAGGTGGAGCTGGATCTTGTCGGCCACGACGACGCCGCCGTTCTGCATCGGGGCGCTGAAGTTCACGTTGAAGTCCCGCCGGTTCAGCTCGCCGGTGGCCGTGAAGCCAGCCCGGGTGCCGCCGTAGGGGTCGGGGCCGAAGCCGTTGACCTCCAGGTGAAGCGGAACGGCCTTGGTGACGCCCTTGAGGGTCAGGTCACCGTCCAGGATGTACTCGCCATCCTCAACCCGGATCCCGGTGGACCGGTAGGTCATGGTCGGGTACGTCTCGACCTCGAAGAAGTCAGCCGACTTGATGTGCTCGTCGCGCTGCTCCTGGCCGGTGTTGATCGAGGTCAGGTCAATTTCGGCGGTGGCCGATGACTGCGCCGGGTCATCCGCGGTGACGATCTGGCCGCTGAAAGCGGTAAAACGGCCGCGGACCTTGCTGACCATCATGTGCCGCACGGCGAACCCGACCTCGGAGTGGATCGGGTCGATGTTCCAGGTCGCGGCCTCGTAGCCCGGAATCGCCGTTTCAGTACTGGGTGCCGACATACTCATCACTCCCGGTGGCGTGGATACAACTGCGATGTTGGTTGAGAACTCAAGGACTACCACGGCGGTGCATGGTTGTCAAACGTTCAACTACCTGCTGTATGCTATTCACATGGCGGATTCGCAGACTCGGTGGCTGACGGCCGAAGAGCAACGGGCCTGGCGGGCGTTCCTGACCGCGACCCAGGCGCTCTTCTCTGCCGTCGACGGCCAGCTCCAGCGCGACTCGGCCTTCCCGCACGGCTACTACGAGATCCTAGTGCGATTGTCCGAGGCGGACGACCGGGCGCTGCGGATGAGTCAGCTGGCGCAGGCATCCGCCTCCAGCAAGAGCCGGCTCTCGCACGCCGTGGCCCGCCTCGAGGAGCGCGGCTGGATCGAGCGACTGGACTGCGAGACCGACCGCAGGGGCCAGATCGCGCGCCTGACCGACCGGGGGCTGGCCGCGCTCGAAGCAGCCGCCCCCGGGCATGTGGAGCAGGTCCGCCAGTCGCTGTTCGACAAGATCACGCCGGAGCAAGTCGCCCAGCTCGAGGCCATCAGCGTCGCCGTCGCCGACGGCCAGCAGGGCAGTCCAGCTGACGTGTGCCCGAGCGCGTGCGCTGGCGAGGACGACGAAGCCGCCCTCGCCGATCAGCCTGCCTGAGCTGGAGCTCCCCCGGTCGCGGGGCCGGAGTCACGGGGCCGGGGTCAGCCGGGCGGCCATGGCGTCGGCGATCGCGGCGGTGCCCGGACCCGGCTCGCTCCGGAGCCCGGCCACGACGCCTTCCTGATCAAGCTCGCTGCGATTCTGGCTGAGCTTGTGCTTGGCCTCGATCGCGGTGATGGCCAGTTCCACGCCGACGATCGCCCGCAACTGACCGTCGATGTACTCGGGCGGCGCATCGGTCACGGCCCACGGGTGCTCCCGGCCGGCCTCATGCGCCCGCGTCAGCCGGGTGACGAATGCCCGCAGCCAGCCGGGATCGCGATGGAAGGTGACCGGGCCGGTCAGGTGCACGGCCTCGTAATTCCAGGTCGGCACGACCCGCCCGTGGCGGGTTTTGCTCTCGTACCAGGACGGCGAGATGTAGGCCTGCGGCCCGTGCACGATCGCGAGAGCCAGCGCGCCGGGCATCGCTGTCTGCCACTGATCGTTCGCGATGGCGATATGGCCGAGCAGCCGCCCGTAGCCGTGCTCAGCCGTCCTCAGCCCGGTCCCAGATGACCGGCAGCAGCGTCGAGACCGGCTTAGTGCCGTCGAAGGTGACGAGGTCAGCGGACTGCGCCGCGTCGACAAACTCGGAGATCTGCGCGAGGTCGGTCACGGTGAAATGCCGGGGCAGGTACATGCATTCCAGGGTAGGCGGGCGCTTATGCTGGTCGGTAACGCGCAGACGGAGACAAGTAGCGCCGGCCTACGCGGGCACCAGAGATCCGCCGGCAGCTGAGAAGGCGGACTCGCGCCCGGCCGCGAAGACACTCCCGAGCGCGGGGAGGAACGGCAGCCGCCGCCAGCGGCCGGCCCGATGCCCCGCCGGCCAGCCCCCGTCACCGGGCCCAACGAGGCCGTTCCCGCCCGCAGCGGCAGGGAGCGGCGAAAGTGCGGTGGCACCGCGAGTTCCCTTATCGCCCGCACTCCCAAGGGGTCGCACACATCCCGCAGGGAGCTGTGATGATCTCACGAGTACTGTCTGCCGAACTGCCTGAGCACATCGGCGAGCGCGTCACCATCGCCGGCTGGCTGCATCGCCGCCGGGACCTGAAGTCCGTCACCTTTCTCATCCTCCGCGACCGGGCCGGACTGGCCCAGGTCGTGCTTCCCGCCGGGGCCGAGCGCACCGCCGGGCGAGGAAACCGTCATCCAGGCCGAGGGGCTGGTGGTCGCCAGCGAGCAGGCGCCCGGCGGTGCCGAGCTCACCGAGCCGGTCCTGACGCAGCTGTCCGGGCCGGCGCAGCCGCCGCCCTTCGACCTGTACCGGCCGGCCCTGACCGCCGCACTGCCGACGATCCTGGACCACGCGCCGACCACGCTGCGGCATCCGCAGCTCCGGGCCGGGTTCGAGGTCGCGGCTGCCAGCGCCGCGGGTTTCCGCGCGGCGCTTGACGGCCTCGGGTTCACCGAGATCTTCACGCCCAAGATCGTCGAATCGGCGACCGAAGGCGGCGCGAACGTGTTCGCGGTCGACTACTTCGGCCGTCCCGCATATCTCGCGCAGTCACCGCAGTTCTACAAGCAGGCCATGGTCGGGGTCTTCGAGCGGGTCTTCGAGGTCGGGCCGGTGTTCAGGGCCGAGCCGCATGACACGGCCAGGCACCTGGCGGAGTACGCCAGCCTGGACGCGGAACTGGGCTTCATTACCGACCACTTCGACGTGATGCCGGTCTGCCGGGACGCCGTCGCGGGCATGGTCGAATGCGTGCGGGAACGGGCAGCCCGGGCCATGCAGCAGCTCGCCGCGACGCTGCCTGCGGTGCCGGCCGAGATCCCGCACGTGCATTTCACCGAGGCGATGGCGATGATCTCAGCCGCCACCGGCGAGGACCTGACCGGCGAGGACGACCTGGCGCCCGCGCACGAGCGGTGGCTCGTGCGAGTGGGCCGCGCGGGAGCATGGCAGCGAACTGCTGTTCGTGACCGGCTACCCGCTGTCCGCCAAGCCGTTCTACACCGCGCCCGACCCCGGCCGGCCCGGCTACTCCAACGGCTTCGACCTGCTGTTCCGCGGCAGCGAGATCGTGACCGGCGGCCAGCGCCTGCACCGCTACGAGGACTACCTCAAGGCGCTGGCCGCGCGCGGCCTTGACCCGGCTCCGTTCGCCGGCGTACCTGCAGGTCTTCCGGCACGGCATGCCACCGCACGGCGGGTTCGCCATCGGCCTGGAGCGCTGGACGGCCCGGCTTACCGGCGCCGCGAACGTGCGCCAGGTCACGCTTTTCCCGCGCGACGTGCACCGGGTCAGCCCCTGAGCGGCCGCCCGCCGCCCGCGGTGGCCGGGATCGCGATCAGCCCGGCCAGCGCGGCGCGGGTGGCCAGCACCACCGCCGCGAGAGTCCAGGCCGGCGGGATCGTGAGGGCACCGCCGTGGCTCACACCCGCCATCAGCCAGATGCCGGCCGGGAGCCGCCCAGCGCTCCGGCCAGCGACGGGATCAGCAGCGCGGTCGGCGGAGGGTGAACGTCAGGCGTCCCGCCCGTTACGCCTCCTGCCCGAGGACCGCGGCGACCGGACTGCGGGCGCCGATCCGCGCCGGTACAGTGGTCAGCCCCGCCACGACCACGAGCGTGGCCAGCACGAGGCCGGCCAGCCACCAGGCGGGCGGCACAACCACCTGCCCGGCGCCGCTGGCCGCCGCAAACAGCCCGATCCCGAGCGGAACACCGACGATCGCGCCCGGCAGCGCCGGGATCACCTGCGCCGTGGCCAGGCCCGCGCTGACCTGCCGCGGGCTAGCTCCGAGGGCGCGGGCCAGCGCCGTGGAGTGCCGGGCATCCAGCACGGTCGCCCAGGCGGTGACGATCGCGTTCAGGGCCGCCAGGGTGACCAGCGCGACCGTCACCACCAGCAGCATCTGCTCATCCCGGCTGGCGATCGGATTGCCCAGCCCGGCCGCGGCTCCCTGCCGCTTCTGGCCGGCCAGGTCATGAAAGGCGACGACGGCGACGAGCCCGGTCACCGTGACGGCGATGCTGGCCGCTCCGAGGACGGCACGTCGCGGTCTGCGGGCCACCAGGCGCAGCCCGAACAGCAGCGGCACCGGCAGCCGGGCGGCGAGCTTGATCAGCGCGGCCCGGCGCCGGGGCGGCCGGGCTGCGTCCGCCAGGGCGCCCACGGTGCTGGTGCGGGCGGCCCTGATGGCGGGCACCAGCGTGGCGGCCAGGGCCACGATCAGCGACACGCCGATGACCTGGCCGGCGATGGACAGGGTCAGCGAGGGGGCACCGGGCGTGCCGACGAGCCCGGCACCGGGACTGGTGATCAGCGGCGCGGCCAGCCTCCCGATCACCAGCCCGGCCACGGCCGCAGCGAGCGCCAGGATGAGGTTCTCGGCCAGCAGGGCGACGGCGACAAGGCCGGGAGTGCCGCCGACGGCCTTCAGCAGGCCGACCCGCCGGGTGGTCTCGGACATCCGGCCGCCGACCAGGACGGCCACGCTGGCCATGGCCAGCAGCCCGAGCAGCCACGCGCCGGGGGTCAGCACCTGCTGCTCGTCGGTGACTAGCAGGGCATCCCCGGTCGCGATGCTCTGCCAGGACAGCAAGTTCACCGGGCCGCCCTGCGGGTGCCCCCGGTAGTAGGCACTGATGAAGGCCGGCGCGCTGGCCGGGTCGCTGAGCTTCAGGTTGAGGACGTAAGCAGCCGACTCCGGCGCGTCGGCGGCGGCCAGGACGCGGACATCCGGCTGGGTGACCCAGCCGAGGCCCGCCCCACGTCCCTCCAGCTGCTGATCGCCGGGAATCCCGGTGTTGCAGCCGCCAGTGAAGCAGAGGTTCGGGTAGGGAGTCTCGGCCGCGGTGACAGCCAGGCCGGCCACCGTGAACGGCCGGCCGTCCAGGGTGATCCGGTCGCCCACGCTGACGCCGAGCGCGGCGGCGAACGCCCGTTCCAGCACGATGCCGCCGGGACGCACCCAGCTGCCGGCGGTCAGCTTCGGCTGGTCGACCCCGGCCCGGGCCTGGCCGCGGCCTTCGACCTGGATCGAGACCGCGAGCCTGCGGACCTTGAGCACGGCGCCCGCTTCGGAGAACGGTCCGCTGTGAGCAGTCACCCCGTGAGCGCGGATCAGGCCGGTGGCCTGGGCCCCGATCTGCGCGACTGAGCCCTGGGGCCCGTGCGGTCCGCCCGCGGACCCGCCTGTCGGGGGCCCGCCTTTCGGGCCGGGGCCGACCGTCAGGCCGGCCTGCCCGAGCAGGGCCACTACGTCCGGCCCGTTGGTCGCCGCCCGGGTGCGCGCGTAGGGGTGGCTGGTGACGCCGTGCAGCACGAGCGCCATCGTCAGGGTGGCGGCCGCGGCGGTGATCGCGAGCAGCAAGAGCGCCGCCTGTGCCGGGCGGCCCCGGAGGCTACGCACGGCCAGACGGCCGACCAGCAGCAGCTTGCTCACCCCTCAGCCCTCCAGGCCGGCCAGCGCGCCGAGACTGCCGCTGGTGCCGCCGGTCAGGCGGGTCTCGTCAATGAAGGCGCCGTCGCGCATCGAGATCAGCCGGTCCGCCGTTGCCGCGATCCGCGCGTCGTGGGTCACGACGACCACGGTCTGACCTGCTTCGTGCAGGCTCTCGAACAGCCGGAGCACCTCAAGCGTCGCCTCGCTGTCCAGGTTGCCCGTGGGCTCGTCGGCCAGCACGATGAGCGGCTCGTTGGCCAGCGCGCGGGCGATGGCCACCCGCTGCCGCTGGCCGCCGGACAACTGCGACGGCAGGTGCCGGGCCCGGTCGGCCAGCCCGACCTGCTCGAGCAGCTGCGCTGCCCGCCGGCGCGCCGCGCGGGCCGGGCGGCCCGCCAGCAGCAGCGGAAGCTCGATGTTCTCCACCGCCGTGAGCTCGTCCATCAGGTGGAATGCCTGGAACACGAAGCCGACGGCGGTGCGGCGGATGCCCGCGAGGCCCCGCTCACTCAGCTGATCGATCCGCTGCCCGGCGACCCGCAGCTCCCCGGCCGAGGCCCGGTCCAGGCCCCCGAGCAGATGGAGCAGCGTCGACTTGCCGCATCCGCTCGGTCCCATCACCGCGAGCGTCTCGCCCGCCGGGACGTCGAGGTCGACGTGGTCGACGGCGCGGACCAGGCTGTCGTCGCGCCCGTACTGCTTGCACAGATCCCTGGCCGTCAGCATGAATTCAGTCACGACAGCGCTCACAGTTCTCTTCGCTGGCCGGCCCTGCGGCTGGTCCAGGTTCGCTCGCATGCCTCCAGCCAGCGCAGGTCCGCCTGCAGCCGGAGCACGATTCCTTCCAGTAGCAGTGCCGCCTCCGAGTCGCGCGGCTCGGCCATGGCTGCCCGCTGCGCGTCCCTGAGGCGGCGCAGTAGCTCGCGGCGCTGTGCGTCGACGATGGCGACCGGGTCGGCCAGATGGGCCGCCGCGGCCGCCAGCAGCTTCAGGTGAAATTCCGCGAGGTCCGGCTTGGGCCAGCTCACCTCGGCCAGCCACTCGGACACCCGCTGCTGCCCGGCAGCTGTGAGCGCGTAGATCTTCCGGTCCGGCCGGTCCGGCGCGCCGGGCGCCCGCTCGACGACGACCTGGCCCGCCTTCTCCAGGCGGCCGAGCGTGACGTAGACCTGCCCGTCATTCATCGCGTCGCCGATTGGCCCGAGCGCCGTGCGCAGCCGGGCCCGGAGCTGATAACCGTGCGACGGCTCCTTCGCCAGCAGCGCGAGTAGCACTTCCTGCTGCATGAGCGGGTCACCTCTAACGGCTATCCGGATAACGGTTAGCTAGAAGATAACCGTTATCCGGTGCCGCGCCAAGTACCTGCGGACAAGAATCTCCGCGCGTCAGGGAATCTCGAGCACGACCTTGCCGACAGCGCCGGCCTCGACGGCCTCGTGCGCAGCAGCGACCTCGTCGAGCGGGAACCTGATGATCGGCAGCGGCGTCAGTTCGCCGGCAGCAGCCGCGGCGGTGATGTCACCGACCGCGGCCTGCGCCTCCGGCGCCGGGATGTTGTACAGCAGCAGGAAGCGCAGCGTGACGCAGGCATTCATGCACCTGCGCACCGGGATCACCGGGTCCTGCGGATTGCGCCGCGTAGGTGACGATGTGCGTTCCCGGCCCGGACACCGACAGGTCAAGCTCCAGGTTGGCGCCGAGGTCCAGCTCAACGATCCGGTCCATCCGGGGGGCGAAGGCCTGCAGTTGCGCGGCGGCGCCGGCGTCGCGGTAGTTGACGACCAGCCCGGCGCCGGCCTGCCGGGCCAGCTCAGCTTTCTCCGGGCCGCTGACCGTGGTCGCGACCCGTCCGCCGCCATGGCGGCCGAGCTCGATCGCGAAATGCCCGACGGCGCCGGCGCCACCCGCGACGAGGATGTTCTTGTCCGCAACCGGGCCGTCGGCGAACAGGCACCAGTGCGCGGTCATGGCCGGCACGCCCAGGCAGGCGCCGAGCTCCGCGGACGCGCCCTCCGGCAACGGCACGGCCTGCCGGGACGGGAGCACGGACCACTGCGCCGCGGTGCCGTAGCGGTTCCCGGCCGCGGCCAGCCAGGTCCAGACTCGCTCGCCGACGCGGCCGGGATCGACTCCGTCGCCCACCGCGTCAATGACGCCGGCACCATCGTGATGCGGGATCTGAAAGCCGTCGACAGGGCGCGGCGTCGCGCCGGCGCGTGACTTCCAGTCCGTCGGGTTGATCGCTGACAGCTGCATCCTGACCCGCACCTGGCCTGGTCCCGGTTCCGGCCGGTCGACGTCGCCGACCCGCAGCACCTCCGCCGCCGGCCCGAGGCTCGTGTACAGCGCCGCTTTCATCGGCAGGTCTCCCTCGGTCAGCCCGCGACGGGCATGATTTTGTCAATCTCGGCAAGCTCGGTGTCGGCGGGCACCCACTCGCCTGCCGCCGCGTTGGCGCGGACCTGATCGGCCGAGGTGGCACCGGCGATCACCGAGGTGCAGCCGGGCAGCGCTGCCAGGCCGCCGATCGCGACCTCCAGCAGCGAACGGCCGCGCTGCTGTGACCAGTCGGCCAGCGCTTCCACCTTGTCGAGCTTCTCGTCGGTGATGTAGTCGGCCCGGTCGGCCAGCCTGGTGCCCGCGGCCGGGCCGGCACCGCGCCTGACCTTGCCGGTCAGCAGGCCGTTGGCCAGCGGGAAATAGGGCAGCACGCCGAGACCGTACGCAATGGCGGCCGGGACGATCTCGAGCTCAGCCTGCCGCTCGAGCAGCGACCAGTGATTCTGCGCCGAGATGAACGGAGCCGAGTCGAGCTGGCGGGCCGCTCCGGCCGCTCCGGCGATCTCGGTACCGGAGAAGTTCGAGTGGCCGATATAGCGGACGAGGCCGGCCTGAACCAGCTCGGTGAGCGCGGACAGCGTTTCCTCGACCGGCGTGACCGGGTCCGGGGTGTGGATCTGGTACAGGTCGATGTAGTCGGTCTGCAGCCGCCGCAGCGACTCCTCGACGGCGCGCCTGATGTACTTGCGGCCGCCCATCGCGCCGGCGGCCGGGCCGTACCCCATGTCCGCGCCCTGAGATCCGAACTTGGTCGCCAGCACGACCTGCTCGCGCCGCCCGGCCAGTACCTCGCCGAGTACCTCCTCGGACCGGCCGCGGCCGCCGTAGATGTCCGCGGTGTCCAGCAGCGTCACGCCGCAGTCAATCGCCGCGTCGACGACCGCGCGGGTCTGTTCCACGTCGAGCCGTCGGCCGAAGTTGTTGCAGCCGAGACCGACGACCGAGACGAGGAGACCGGAGTTGCCGAGTGGCCTGTAGCGCATGCACCCTGCCTTCGCGCGAGAGATGGTGGGGGATCCGCTCGATCGTATCGAGGCGCCTGCCGGCGCGCGCACGGCGAGGCTGCCCGGCTCAGCTAGGTCTAGCGTGAAATCTCATCTGCGATATCATGAGGTAAGCGGCGTTTGAGAAGAACTCCGTGACGCACGTGCGTTGCGATATGTCATTCCAATAAGGGCAAGCAGGCTCGAACCGTTATGGCGAGTGCGCGTGGCCGTGCCACGATAGTAAGATCCATGCGGCGCATCGGAGGGAGCGCGGCTGATGTCTGGTGACGTGACGCCTGGCAGCGCGGGACTCGGCAAAGTGGGCACCGACGCTACCGGTGCGCCCACCGTCCTGCGCATCATGCTCGGCACTCAGTTAAGGCGGCTGCGCGAGTCTCGCGGCATTCAGGCGGCTGAGGCAGCCCGGGCAATCCGCGGCTCGGAATCGAAGATCAGCAGGATCGAGCTGGGCCGTAACGCCGTCCGCGAGGTCGATATCGCCGATCTGCTCAACCTGTACGGGATCACCGACTCAGCCGAGCGAGAGCAGCTGCTGACCTTAGCCAGCCAGGCCAATCAGCAGGGCTGGTGGCACCGCTATCAGGATGTCCTGCCTGCCTGGTTCCAGTCCTACATCGGACTGGAGGAGTCAGCTGAGTCCATCCGCAGCTTTGACACTCAGTTCGTGCCCGGGCTACTGCAGACCGAGGATTATTCGGCGGCCGTCATCCAGCTCGGCGCCTACTCCCGGCACGGAGACAGACCGGCTGGTCTACCTGCGCAAGGAACGGCAGCGCCGGTTCGCCTCCGGCGGCCTGAAGCTCTGGGCCGTGATCGATGAGGTCGCGTTGCGGCGGCCGGTTGGCTCGGCAGCCCTGATGCGGGCGCAGCTCGAGCACCTGCTCGACATCTCCGACCGTCCCGGCCTCACCATCCAGGTCTCGCCGTTCCTCACCGGCGCCTCGTACGCGGCGCCGGGCAGCTTCAGCATCCTGCAGTTCGCGACCGACGATCTGCCTGACATCGTGTACGTCGAACAGCTGACCAGTGCGCTGTACCTGGACAAGCGCGCCGACGTCGACCGCTACGCCGAGGCCATGGATCACATCAGCTCGGCCAGCACTACCCCGGAGCAGACCACCGATCTCATTCGTTCCATGCTCGTGGAGTGGGAGTGAACCCAGTGAGCAGCAGCGCTAGCAGCGGGATACCGGCCCGCGACATTACCGCGTCCTGGATCAAGAGCAGCTATAGCGGACCGACCGGGGGGAACTGCGTCGAGGTGGCGTTCCTGACCGACGGCGGGGTCGCGATGCGCAACTCGCGCCAACCTGACGGCCCGGCGCTGGTGTTCACCAGAGCCGAGTGGGATGCGTTCCTGGGCGGCGCCCGCGACGGCGAGTTCAGCCTGCCGTCCTGATTGGCCCCGCCCGCGTGATTGACCCTGCCCGCGTGATTGGTACCGCCGTGGTTGGCACTGTCTGCACCGCTGCGGGACAATAGCAACGTGAACGGCATCACCAGCTTCCTGGCCAACGACTGGTGGCTCATTTTCATCATCGGTCCGCTCGCCGGCGGGGCCCTCCAGCGGCACCATCAGCGCCGGCTGCGCGTCATCGCCGCCAAAGGGGAGCTCGAGGAGAAGCGAAACGCGGCCCTGCGGCCGCCGCCGGAGCCTCAGGCGATCTGCGGGTGCGGCCACCACCTGAGCTTTCACAACCCCCGTAACGGCGCCTGCGCCGAGGACAACTGCCGCTGCCAGCACTACGTCGGGCCCGAGCCGCTCGGGTACGTCTTCGCGCAGCCGCTGATCGACCCTGACGCGGCCGGGACGCCGGCCCCCGAGGCCGACACGCCCGGCTGACAGCTCCGCACCGCAGGCCGGGCAGACAGCCGACGGCCCCCGGACGGGCGGCAGGAGCCGCCTGACCGGGGGCCGTCACTCTCTGCCCCACCCGGGCTAGCTAACTGGCAGGTCGAACTCTCCGGCCTTGACGCCAGTGACGAACGCCACCCACTCCTCGCTGTCGAAAAAGTGGGCTGGCTTTGCCGTGTCCTTGGAGTCGCGGAGCGCCACCATGCCGCCAGGCAGGTGGGCGACCTGGACGCAGGCCGAGTTGTTGCAAGCGCGGCTGGTGATCCACGCTGCCTGGGACGTGTCGTACTCGGACATAGCGGGTTCCTTTCAGGTGGATTCTTCTTCTGATCCTTCGGAAATGGATTGGATAAGAAGCGCCGAATCAGCCGGCGGAAGGGCAGTAGCCCGGAGCAGGTCGAATGCCTCGGAGCGAGCCCGGACTTCCCGGTCTCGTTCCTCCATGTACGCCTGGCCGGTTACGCCTTCGGTGTAGACAACGTCTGGGTCAAAGCGCTCGGGAAACTCGATGATCGCGAACGGGCCGCCGAGACCGGGGTGCAGGCCGCTGCCGAACGAGAGCACCTGCAGGGTGACGTTCGGCCACTGGCTCGCCTCGTACAGATGCTCAAGCTGCTCGCGCATGACCTGCAGACGGCCCGACCATGCGCCGCAGTACCGCCTCATCGAGAATGATCCACAGTTCGAGCGGATCAGCGCGCAGCAGCACATCCTGCCGCTGCATCCGGAGCTTCACCAGTCGGTCGATCTCATCCGGGGTCTGCCGGCGCCGGACCGTGGACATCACCGCGCGGGCGTAGTCCTCGGTCTGCAGCAGCCCGTGCACCACCTGGGCCTCGTAGACCCGCAGCGAGGAGGCCTCGGCCTCCAGCCCGACGTAGATGCCGAACCCGGTCGGGAGCACGCCGTCCCAGACCGCCCACCAGCCCTTTCGGTGCCCTTCCCTGGCCATCTCCAGCAGCACCTGGCGCTGGCCGGGATCGTCGACTCCGTACAGCTCGAACATGGAGTTCAGGTAAGCGGTCCGCGTCGGCGCCTTCCCGGTCTCAATCCGGGACAACGTCGACGGCGCGAGGCCAAGCCGCTCGGCGACTTCCTCAAGCTTGATCGACTGCGACTCGCGCAGCCGCCTTAACTCACTGCCGAGCCGACGGCGGCGAACGGTTGGGCCGACCGACACTGGCAATCGCCCCCTCTGCGGGAAGCTTGTCGCAGCGCATCCTGATCGGGAAAAGAATGGCTGCCCGGAGCACTGACTTATCGATCACGATACACGACACGCCGGCGACTGGTGAGATCCCATGTGAGATTTCGCAGCCGTTATTTGTGTCATGCACTTGCGTGGCGCGCAAGCTCACATCATGATGGAGAGCGGAAAGCATGCCGTCCACGCCGTCATATTAGGCGCGGGTAGCGCGCTGATGTGGGCAAATGGACGGTACGGCGTTCTTGAGCTTACTGATTTCGAGACGCCGCGCGGGGAGGGAGCGGCCAGGATGGCATCCATGGCCACCCGGGCGAGCGATGCTAATGAGGACCTCGCGACCATGGCGGGAGCGGCCGTTCTCGGCAGCCTCACCATCCCCGGACGTCCTGAGCATGTCCGTGAGGCCCGCAGTTTCGTGGCCAAGTCGCTCGGCGACTTACACCCCAGCCTCGACAATGCCGTCCTGCTGACCTCCGAGCTCGTCACCAATGCGGTCATGCATTCCAGCTCGCGCTGCCAGGGCGGTACCGTCACCGTGCTGATCCTGGAGTCAGCCGGCGGCCTGCGGATCGAAGTCGCGGACGAGGGCTCTGACCTCAGCGCGCCCGTCGTCCGCGGCGATGTCTACGCCTCCGACGGACACGGCCTGTTCCTCGTGCAGACCCTGTCGGACCAGTGGGGCTACCTGCGCAACGGCCAGGGAACGACGGTCTGGTTCTGGCTCGGCGTCAGCTAGCCAGCCCGGCCGGGACCGCGGGCGGCCCGGCCTGACGGCCCGGACCGCTTCTCTCGCATCCGCATCGTCACGTGCACCGGCGTGCCGTCGAAGCCAAACTCTTCCCTCAGCTTGCGCTCGATGAACCGGCGGTATCCGGCCTGCAGGAAGCCGCTGGTGAACAGCACGAAATGCGGCGGCCTGACGCCCGCCTGGGTTGCGAACATGATCTTCGGCTGCTTTCCGCCGCGCACCGGCGGCGGAGTCGCCGCGATCAGGGCCGTCAGCCAGGCGTTGAGCCGTCCGGTCTGGATCCGGGTCTCCCAGCTCTGCAGCGCCAGCCCGAGCGCCGGCACCAGCCGGTCGACGTGCCAGCCAGTCTTCGCCGAGATGTTGACCCGCGGAGCCCAGCGCGCGTTGTGCAGCTGCCGGTCGATCTCCTTGTCCAGGAACTCGCGCCGGTCGGCATCGACCAGGTCCCACTTGTTGTAGGCGATGACCAGCGCCCGGCCCGCCTCGATGACCATCGAGATGATCCGCAGGTCCTGCTCGGCCAGCGGCTCGCTGGCGTCCACCAGCACCACCGCCACCTCGGCCCGCTCCAGCGCCCGCTCAGTCCGCAGCGCGGCGAAGTAGTCGGCTCCCTGAGTCTCGCGCACCCGGCGCCTGATGCCGGCAGTGTCGACGAACCGCCAGGTTGTGCCGCCGAGCTCGATGAGCTCATCCACAGGATCCCTGGTCGTGCCGGCGACGGAGTCGACGAGCACCCGCTCGTTGCCGGCCAGCTTGTTAAGCAGGCTCGACTTGCCGACATTCGGCCGCCCGATGAGCGCGACCCGACGCGGCCCGCCCTCCGGCGTCGTCGCGCTCGGCCGGAGCCTCAGGGAGCGCGCCGAGAATCGAGTCAAGCAGGTCGCCGCTGCCGCGGCCGTGCAGCGCGCTGACCGGGATCGGCTCCCCCAGGCCGAGCGACCAGAGCGAGTGGACGTCCGGCTCCCCCGGCGCGTCGTCGACCTTGTTGGCGGCCAGCACGACCGGCTTCCTCGACCGTCGCAGCACTGATGCCACTGCGGCGTCCGCGTCGGTGACGCCGACCACCGCGTCGACCACGAACAGGATGGCATCCGCGGCGTCGACCGCGATCCGGGCCTGCGCGGCGACCCGGGCCGCGAGCGCGGGCGTGCCTTCGACCGACGGCTCCCAGCCGCCGGTGTCCACGAGCGTGAATGCCCGGCCGCGCCAGGTCGCGTCGTAGCTGACGCGGTCCCTGGTCACGCCCGGCGTGTCCTCGACCACAGCCTGCCGGCTGCCGAGGATCCGGTTGACGAGCGTGGACTTGCCGACGTTCGGCCGGCCGACCACCGCCAGGACCGGCGCCAGGCCCTCCGGCCCGGCCAGCTCCTCGTCGTCGCCGGGGTCAGCCATGCGTGATCGCCTGCCTCGCCCTGGCCAGGTCGACCACCAGGCCGACCACCTCGTCCAGGCCGAGGTTGCTGGTGTCGACAGGAACGGCGTCAGCGGCCATGACGGACTGCACCGCGTCCCGCTGATCCCGCCGCGCCTGCTCGCGCCTGGTCGTGTCCACCGTGGCGGCCGGGTCGGCGGCCAGGTCGGCCGTGCGCCGCTGCGCCCGCACATCCTCGCTGGCCGTGATGAACACCTTCACGGCGGCGTCGGGCGCGACGACCGTGCCGATGTCGCGGCCCTCGGCCACGATGCCGGGGCCGTCGCTGACCGCATCCGCGATGATGTCCCGCTGCATGGCGATCAGCCGCTGGCGCACCTGCGGGATCGCGGCGACGGTGCTGACCAGGTTCGAGATCTCCCTGGTGCGGATCGGCCCGGCCACATCAACTCCGTCGACGGTGATCCGCGGGTCGGCAGGGTCAGTGCCGACCGCGATCCGGGGCTCCGCGAGCCGGGCCAGCACGGCCGCAGCGATCGCTCAGCGCCACCTGCTCCCGGTGCAGCCACCAGGTCAGGGCCCGGTACATGGCGCCGGTGTCGAGGTAGCGCAGGCCGAGCGCGGCGGCGACGCGGCGCGCCGCCGTCGACTTGCCGGAGCCGGACGGCCCGTCCATCGCGATCACCAGGCCAGGCCGGCCGGCATAACGCTGCATTTCGTCCACGCCGGTCGATACCATCCAGACTGCTGATTCGGTCACTAGGCGATGTTACCGGCGGACGGGCCAGCCGCTTGCAGCGAGCACGTCCGACAGGCGGCCGGATTCATCTGGCCGCACCCACAGCTCGGCCACTCCCACCGGCAGGCCGGGCGAATGCTCGATGGTGATGTCCTCGATATTGATGCCCGCGGCGCCCGGCCGCATCGAACAGCCGGGCCAGCTCGCCGGGCCGGTCCGGGATGACGACCTGGACCGGCACGAACCCGCGGGCCGGGCCGCCGTGCTTGCCCGGGATCGCGGCCGACGCCGTCGGCCCCGCGCTCCAGCAGGTCGGATACCTGCTTCACGGCCTGCTCATCGCCCGCCGCGAGGCTGTCGAGCGCGTCCGCGGCCGCTGCCAGGTCCGCGGCGACGGCCCGGAGCACTGTACTGGCCGGCCCGGCGTTCGCGGCCAGGATCTGGGCCCACATCTGCGTCCCCGATGCCGCGATCCTGGTGACATCCCGCAGGCCCTGCCCGGCCAGCGCGAGCGCGCTGGCCGGCGCGTCGGCAAGCCGGGCGGCCATGGCCGCCGCGACGACGTGCGGCGCGTGCGAGACCAGCGCCACCCACTGGTCGTGTTCATGGGCGGGAACGGCGACCACGAGGGCCCGGCAGGCCTCAGCCAGCCCCGTTACCAGGCTTATCGCCTTGTCGTCGTTGTCCTTCTGCGGGCAGAGGACCCACGGCCGCCCGACGAACAGATCAGCCTTCGCAGCCGCCGGGCCGGACCGCTCGCGGCCCGACAGCGGATGGCCGGGGACGTAACTGGACAGGTCGCAGCGCAGCGCGCGGGCAGCCGCCAGCGGCAGCTCCTTCACGCTCGCGACGTCGGTGTACGCGCGGGCCAGGCCGCGGCGCTGAGCGGCCTGCAGCTCAGCCGCCACGGCGGCGGGCGGGACAGCGAGCACGGCCACGTCGGCCGGGCCGCCGGGCACGCCGCCGGCCGGCAGCCGCTGCCCGGCGCCGATGTCCGCCGCCAGGGCGACGGCCGCCGGGTCGCGGTCCGCCAGCCACACCGCCACGCCCTGCTCGCGGAGCGCGAGCGCGACCGACGTGCCGATCAGGCCGGTCCCGACCACGACGACACTGCCCGGCCGGTCAGTCACTGGGCGATGTCCAGCCTGAGCGCCGCCGCGCCGCGCAGGTACACATGCTGCATCGCCGACCGCGGCTTGTCCGTCTCGATGTACATCATCAGCCTGACCACGAACGGCATCGCGCCGGGGACGTCGATCTCCGACGCGCACAGCAGCGGCACCTCCTGGAAGCCGAGCTTGCGGGCGGCGAGCGCCGGGAACTCCGCGGTCAGGTCGGGCGTCGCGGTGAAGATGACGCTCACGACGTCATCGGTGCTCAGCTCGTTCCTGTTCATGACCTCGGTGACCAGCTCGGCGGTACCGGTCAGGATCTCGGCGCGGTCGTTGCCGCCGACCTGCACCGCGCCGCGCACTGCACGGACAGCCACGTGCTACCCCTTCCTTCCTACAGACCGACTGCGGCCCTACAGACCGACTGCGGCGTACAGGTCGCCGACCTCTCTGGTGGTCAGCCGCCGGTTCGTACCGGGCCGAAGCGAGCCGAGCGACACCGGCCCGACCTGCGTTCGCACCAGCCTGCTCACCGGATGACCGGTCGCGGCCAGCATCCGCCTGACGATGTGCTTGCGGCCCTCATGCAGGGTAATCTCCACCAGCGCCCGGCCGCTGGCCTGCTCCACCACCTTGAACTTGTCGGCGCTGGCGACGCCGTCGTCAAGCTCGACGCCGCCGATGAGCTGGCGGCCCAGATCGCGCGGCACCGGACCGGGCACCTCGGCCAGGTAGGTCTTCGGCACGCCGAACCGCGGATGCGCCAGCCGGTGCGCCAGCTCGCCGTCGTTCATCAGCAGCATCAGGCCCTCGGTGTCGTAGTCGAGGCGGCCCACGTGGAAGAGCCGCTCAGCCGTATCGCCGAGCAGGTCGGTCATCGTCGCGCGGCCACGGCTGTCGGACATCGAGGTCAGGACACCCGCCGGCTTGTTCAGCGCGACGTAGACCAGGTCCTCGCTGGCCGGGATGCGCCGCCCGTCGACCCGGATGATCTGACGCTTCGGATCGACCCGGGCTCCGAACCGGCGCACGATCTCGCCGTCCACCTCGACCCGCCCGGCCCCGATCAGCTCCTCGCAGTGCCGCCTGCTGCCGACGCCCGCCGAGGCGAGCACCTTCTGCAGGCGGACGCCGCCGGGCACGTCGGTCAGCGAGTCGCGTTCGCCGGGCCCGCTGCCCTCGAAGTCGTCGTGGTCGAAGTCCGGCCCGAGGCTCGCCGCCGCGGCGCGGGCACGGGCCAGGTCAGCGGCGCTCAGCCCGGCACCAGGCTGGCCGGGCGTCCCGCCAGCCTGCTTGCGCCGCGGCGCGCTACCGCGCGGAGTCATGCCCCGAAGCCCAGTTCGTCATCGAGGTGATCGGGCAGGAACGGCATCAGCTCCGGCAGATCCGAGATCCGGGCCAGGCCCAGCCGCTCGAGGAAGTAACCCGTGGTCTGGAACAGGATCGCTCCGGTCTCCGGGTCGCTGCCCCCTTCCTCCACCAGCCCGCGCAGTACGAGCGTGCGCATGACCCCGTCGCAGTTGACGCCCCGCACGGCCGAGACACGGGCGCGGCTGACCGGCTGCCGGTAGGCCACGACGGCCAGCGTCTCCAGCGCGGCCTGGGTGAGCCTGATCTCCTGCCCGTCGCTGACGAAGCGCTCGACCACGACGGCGCATTCCGGCCGGGTGTACAGCCGCCATCCGCCGGCCACCTCGCGCAGGTCGAAGCCGCGCTCTTGCGCGGTGTACGACTCGGCCAGCTCGCGCAGCGCCGCCGCGACGGCCGCCGCGGGCTGCTCGGTGACGTCGGCGAGCAGTTCTTCGGCCACCGGTTCGTCGGCGACCAGCAGCACCGCCTCAAGGCTTGCCCGCAGGCCGGGTCCTGGCGTGCCTCCGGCCGCTTCCTCCTCCGCGGAGGGCAGGCCGACGGCGGCGGGTCGGTTATCCATCGTATTCCTCATGATCATGGCGAACGCCGTGCTCGCCCTGGTCTGTCCAGGAGAGGTACAGATCTCCGAGCGGGGCCACCTGGTCAAGTGCTGACCAGCCCGTCCCGGTAGAGCTCCAGCACGGCCAGGAATCGCGCGACTACTTCGTAAGTCCCGGCGCAGTCAGCGATGAGCTGCCGGAAGGTCGCCCGGCGCAAGGTTCGCAGCCGTGCCAGCAGTATCTCAGCTTGCTCCCGCACCGATGTCCGCGGGACGTGCAGGTGAGCGGTCGAGACCGTGGGTACCTCGCGCGGCGCGAGCACCCGGGCGGCAATCGCGGCGAACTCCTGCCGCGCCGATGCCGATCAGCACCTCGGGCAGCAGCTCGGCGAACCGGGGCTCCATCGGGACCCGGCGCGGGTAGCGGCGGCCCTTCCTCGGCCAGGCGCCCGGAGAAGATATCCGCGACCTCCTTGTAGGCCCGGTACTGCAGCAGCCGGGCGAACAGCAGGTCCCTGGCCTCCAGCAGCGCCAGGTCTTCCTCGTCGTCAACCTCGCCCGACGGCAGCAGCCTGGCCGCCTTCAGGTCCAGCAAGGTCGCGGCGACCACGAGGAAGTAGCTCGCCTGATCCAGGTCCCAGCCACCGGCGAGCGCGCGGATGTAGCCGATGAACTCGTCGGTCACGCTGGATAGCGCGATCTCGGTAATGTCCAGCTTGTGCTTCGAAATCAGGGCAAGCAGCAGGTCGAACGGGCCCTCGAAGACATCCAGGTGCACCTGGAAGCCGGTGGCCGCTCCGTCATCCGGCACGGCCGCCGCGGAGCCCAGCGCCGCATCGCTCGATTCGCCGGTTGTCATGGTGCTCATGGAGAGGGTAGCGGACTCCGTCACGTGGTCTCGCGCAACCGCTGCGCGATCAGGCTGTTCTCGCCAGCCGCGTCCAGGTCCGCGAGCAGGATGGCGATCGCCTCCCGGACGATGCGGCCGCGGTCGGCCGGGATCCCGTAGGACCGCAGCGCCAGGCGGGCGCGTTCCAGGTCTATCAGCTCGGACCCGGACAGGTAGACGGTGATCTTCTGAGGGTGGCTTTCCCTGCCGCTCGCTTGCCGTTCACTTTCTGTCGCCGGGATTCTGGCCGGCGGCCGGAGCAGCTCTGCGACTCCAGGCAGACTTACCCGGCGCGAACGGGACCCGCGGGAACCCCCTGACGCCACCGCTCCAGTACCTCCTTGGCGAGCTCACGGTACGAGCTAGCGCCGTTGCACGCAGGATCGAACCTGGTAATCGGCTCTCCAGCCACCGTAGCGTCAGGGAAGCGCACCGTCCGGCTGATGACCGTGTGGAAGACCCGGTCGCCGAAACCTTCCACCACCCCGGCCAGGACCTCCCTGGTGTGCAGGGTACGGGAGTCATACATCGTGGCCAGCAGGCCGTCGATAGCAAGCTTCGGGCTGAGCCGGGAGGACACCTTGTCGATGGTCTCCATCAGCAGCGCTACGCCCCGCAGCGCGAAGTACTCGCACTCCAGCGGTACGAGGACGCCGTCGGCGCAGGCAAGGGCGTTCACCGTCAGCAGGCCGAGCGATGGCTGGCAGTCGATGAGGATGACGTCATAGTCCGCGAGTACCGGCTGCAGCACGCGGCCGAGTACGAACTCCCGGCCCACTTCGTGCACCAGCTGGACTTCGGCGCCAGACAAGTCGATGTTGCTCGGCATCAGGTCCATGCCGTCGACGCGCGTCTGGATGATCACGTCCTGCGCGCTCAGCGAGCGCTCCATCAGCAGGTTGTAGACAGTCGCGTCCAGTTCGTGCGGCTGCACGCCGAGGCCGACGGACAGTGCGCCCTGCGGGTCGAAGTCGACGAGCAGTACCCGCCGGCCATGCTCGGCCAGCGCGGCACCGAGATTGATGGTCGTGGTGGTCTTGCCGACGCCGCCCTTCTGATTGCAGACAGCAGCGATCCGGGCCGGGCCGTGCACGAGGAGCGGCTCAGGTTCGGGAAACACTGGCAGCGGCCGCCCGGTGGGGCCTACCAGACCCGGCCTAACCTCGAGGATTTGGGATGCTGACACAGCTACCGCACCTCCTGGCGGCTAGCGCCACATGCGCTCACTGGAATCTGGACTCTAGGCGCTGCACACCCCGTGAGCAAGCCGCCACACCGGTCCGCGCCAAATGAGCCGCATGCGAGTAGTGACCGGAGCGCACCAGCTCATGGCGATGACGGGCAGGGCCAGGACCGCCGGGAACCGGCACCGGTCTCCGGCCCTGCGGTGGCTAGCCGATTGCGCGCGGATGCGCGGATGCGTAGACCTCGCGCAGCTTGTCGACCGTGACCAGCGTGTAGACCTGCGTCGTGGTGACCGACGCGTGGCCAAGCAGTTCCTGGACCACGCGCACGTCGGCGCCGCCATCGAGCAGATGGGTAGCGAAGGAGTGGCGCAGCACGTGCGGCGACACCTCCGCCAGGCCGGCCCGGCCGGCCGCGGCCCGCAGGGTGCCCCAGGCACCCTGGCGGGTCAGCCGGCCGCCGCGAGCGTTGAGGAAGAGCGCCGGGCTCGGCTGCCCGCGGCCGGATGCGGCGGCGAGCGCCGGGGCGGGCCCGGACCAGGTACGCGTCGACGGCGTCGCGGGCGAACCGGCCGACCGGCACCAGGCGCTGCTTGCCGCCTTTGCCGTTCAGCCGGACGATCGCGGCGACCGACGCCGAGCGGGACTCACCGGACAGTTCCAGGTCGTCGACGTCGAGGCCGACAGCCTCGGAGATCCGCGCGCCGGTCCCGTACAGCAGCTCAAGCAGGGCCCGGTCGCGGAGCGCGGCCGGGCCGATACCGGCCGCGTCGAGCAGCCGTTCGACCTCCGAAACCGAGATCGCCTTGGGCAGCCGCCGTGGCGGTGGCGGCGGCCGCACGGCCCTGGCCGGGTCGACCGCGGTGAGGCCCTCGGCCACCGCGAAGGCATGCAGCCCGCGCACGGCCACGACGGCGCGGCCGGCCGAGCTGGCGGCTAGCGGCGGGTGGGTCTCGTCGCCCTCGCGCAGGCCGGCCAGGAAATCAGCTACGTCCTTCGTGCTGACCTGCTCGATCTCAGGCCGCCCGGCCGCGGTCAGAGTTGCCGCATACCGCTCCAGGTCACGCCGGTAGGCCTGCAGGGTGTGCTCGGCGAGGCCTCGTTCCACGGCCAGATGGTCGAGATAGCGCCCGATAGCTCGGGCGAAGGTGGTCAGCTGAGCACCTCCGCCAGGGACAAGGCCGGCAGTCCGTGCGCTTCCGCGACCGGAGCACAGGTCACGGCTTCCTTCGTGCGCATTGAGTCCGGGCGCGAAGGACGGATCGCGGCGCAGCGCCTCCCGCCAGCCCCGGTTCGCGATCTCGACCACGTACGGCAGGGTCACGTTGGTGAGCGCGTACGTCGAGGTATGCGGCACCGCGCCCGGCATGTTGGCCACGCAGTAGAAGACCGAGTCGTGCACCCGGTAGGTCGGGTCGGCGTGCGTCGTCGGGTGGCTGTCCTCAAAGCAGCCGCCCTGGTCGATCGAGATGTCGACCAGCACAGACCCTGACTTCATCCGCGACACCAGCTCGTTGGAGATCAGCGTCGGGAGCCTTGGCACCGGGTACGAGCACCGCGCCGATGACCAGGTCGGCATCGATGACCGCGCGCTCGATCTCGTACGCGTTGGAGGCAACGGTCTGGCAGTGACCCTGGTAGATGGCGTCGGCTGAGCGCAGCCGGGTGATGTTCTTGTCGACCAGCAGCACCTCGGCCTGCATGCCGAGCGCGATCGCGGCCGAGCTCATCCCGGACACGCCCGCGCCCAGCACCACGACCTTGGCTGCGTAGACGCCGGACACGCCGCCCATCAGCACGCCCCGGCCGCCGCCGTCGCGCTGCAGGTGATGCGCGCCGACCTGCGGCGCCATCCGGCCCGCGACCTCGGACATCGGAGCCAGCAGCGGCAGCGAGCCGTCCGGCAGCTGCACGGTCTCGTACGCGATCGCGGTGATGCCGGACTCCAGCAGCGCGTCCGTGCACGGGCGGCTGGCGGCCAGGTGCAGGTAGGTGAACAGCACCTGGTCCTTGCGCATCCGGTGGTACTCCTCGGCCACCGGCTCCTTGACCTTCAGGATCAGGTCGCCGGCCTGCCAGACATCGTCCGCGGCCGGCACGATCTGCGCCCCGGCCGCCACGAAGTCCTCGTCGGGGATGGCCGAGCCGGTGCCGGCGCTCTGCTCGACGTAGACCTCGTGCCCGTCCCGGACGAGCTCGTGAACTCCGGACGGCGTGATCGCCACGCGGTACTCGTGATTCTTGACTTCCTTAGGAACGCCGACCTTCATTGGCCTTGTGTCCTCTCTCGCGTGCCGAGCGGCCCGGCCTGATGCGGGACGGTTCCCTCACCAGAGCGCGCTGACGGTCACAGGTTCTCTGGCTCATCAGCCGGGCGAAGTGCCCGGAAGCCCGCCTGATGAGCCACATACGCGGACAAGATACCCACGATCGCCACGCCGTTGTGCACGTGCCCGGCCAGGACATCCCGCACCGCCTCCGCGAGGGGCACCCAGGCCACCGTCAGGTAGGCCTCCTCGTCCTGCTGAACATACTCGCGCTGGTCAGGCGGGACTAGCGTCAGGTCACGGGCGAGGAAGACCCGGACCCGCTCGGTGCTGATGCCAGGCGAGGACAGGTAGTCGGTGAGCAGCCGCCAGTCCGCGGCCCGGCATCCGGCCTCCTCCAGCAGCTCGCGGCGGGCCGTGGCCACCAGCGGCTCGCCGGCCACATCCCGCAGCCCGGCCGGGACCTCCCAGAACGTGCCGCCGGCCGGGTGACGGTACTGGCGGATCATCAGCAGCCGGTCCTCGGCGTCCAGCGCGACGACCGCGACGGCGCCCGGGTGCTCGACCACCTCGCGGGCGACCTGACCGCCGTCAGGCAGCCGGACGGTGTCCTGCCTGAGGGTCACGATCCGGCCGGCCGCGAGAACGCTCGCTGTGGCTGACGGGCCAGCTGCCCGGCTCGTCAGCGGATCACGGCCTCGTCGCCGATGCCAGCCTCGTCGCTGATGGCAGCCTCGTCCCTGATGGCAGCCACGGCTACGCGCTGGCCACCGGCCGGGGCGCCCCGGCAGCTATGGCCTCGCTGGCCGGGACCGCGCGGCTCCGCTCCAGTGCGGCCGCGACGAGTCCGCTGAACAGCGGATGCGGCCTGGTCGGCCGCGATAGCAGTTCCGGGTGGGCCTGAGTCGCCACAAAGTACGGATGCGCGTCGCGGGACAACTCGACGAACTCCACCAGCCGGCCGTCAGGCGACAGGCCGGAACAGATCAGGCCGGCTTCCTCGAGCTTGTCCCGGTAGGCATTGTTGACCTCATACCGGTGGCGGTGCCGCTCCTCGACCACCGGCTCGCCGTACAGCTCCCGGACGAGGCTGCCCTCGGCCAGCACTGCCGGATACAAGCCGAGCCGCATGGTCCCGCCCATGTCCCGCTCACCCGCGACCACGTCTTCCTGGTCCTCCATCGTGGCGATCACGGGGTACTCGGTCTCCGGGTCGAACTCGGCGCTGTTGGCGTTCTCCAGCCCGGCCAGATCCCGGCCGACCTCGATGGCCATGCACTGCAGGCCGAGGCAGAGCCCGAGGATCGGGATCCCGTTCTCGCGCGCATGACGGACGGCGCCGATTTTGCCCTCGATCCCGCGCACGCCGAAGCCGCCGGGCACCAGGATCCCGTCGACGTCCCCGAGCTGGCGGGCCGCGCCTTCCGGCGTCTGGCAGTCGTCGCTGGTGACCCACCGGATGTTGACCCGGACGTCATGGGCAAAGCCGCCGGCCCGCAGCGCCTCAGCCGGCGACAGGTAGGCGTCGGGCAGGTCGACGTACTTGCCGACGAGGGCAATCGTCACTGTCTTGGCCGGCCGGTGCACCCGGCGCAGCAGGTCGTCCCAGTCGCTCCAGTCCACGTCCCTGAAGGGCAGGCCCAGCCTGCGCACGACGTAGGCGTCCAGCCCCTCAGCGTGCAGCACCTTGGGGATGTCGTAGATCGACGGCGCATCAGGCGCCGAGACGACGGCCTCTTCGTCCACGTCGCACATGAGGCTGACCTTGCGCTTAAGGCCGTCGCTGATCGGCCGGTCAGACCGGCAGACGATGGCATCGGGCTGGATGCCGATGCTTCGCAATGCCGCGACCGAGTGCTGAGTGGGCTTGGTCTTCAGCTCGCCGGACGGCCCGATGTACGGCAGCAGCGAGACGTGCAGGAAGAAGCAGCGGTCCCGGCCGATCTCGTGCCGGATCTGCCTGATGGCCTCCAGGAACGGCTGCGACTCGATGTCGCCGACGGTGCCGCCGACCTCGGTGATGACCACGTCGGTTTCCGCGTTGGCCATCGCCCGGATCCGTGCCTTGATCTCGTTGGTGATGTGCGGGATGACCTGGACAGTGTCGCCGAGATAGTCGCCGCGGCGTTCCTTGGCGATGACCTGGGAGTAGATCTGCCCGGTCGTGACGTTGGCGGAGCCGGGCAGCCGGATGTCGAGGAACCGCTCGTAGTGGCCGACGTCGAGATCGGTTTCCGTGCCGTCGTCGGTGACGAAAACCTCACCGTGCTGGAACGGATTCATGGTGCCGGGGTCGACGTTCAGATAGGGGTCGAGCTTCTGCATGCTGACCCGAAGTCCGCGCAGCTTCAGCAGTCTGCCGATGCTGGATGCGGTGAGCCCCTTACCGAGGCTGGAGGCAACGCCCCCGGTGACAAAAAGATGTCTAGTCGTGGCTGGACGTGACGTATGCCCTGAGATAGCCAATGATGCTCCCGTGGTCAGATTAGGCGGAACCCGCTCGCCCACGGGGTCTCAGAATATCAGGCGCAGCGCTCCAGGCTGGAAAGACACGGGCTGCCCGCAGGCGGTGTGACGCCGGATTTGCGCGGCTACCTAGCGGTCTGCCGGAAAGGCCGGTGCCCGGATAAAGATCATTTAGCCGACGTGGCTGCCGATCCCGGTGCAGCCACGGCGAGCCAGGCGGCGCGCCGGGCCCGGACCGCGCGCCGCAGGGCTAGCCCTGGTCGGGCGCGTCGTGGTGAGCTAACGCGGCCCGGCGGCCCACGGACTGCCCGAGGTCCTCGCCTTCTGGCTCCGGCTGGGCCGGGCGCCCGTCGCTCGCCTCGCCGAACCGGGCCAGCGCGACCGCGCAGATGACCGCGAGCGCGAACCCAAGCCCGGCAAAAACCGTCAGGCCGGCCCGGGTCGTATCGCCGAGAAAGAGCACGCCCACGATTGCCGGGGGCATCGTCTCGGCCAGCACGACCGCGGCCGTCGCGGTGGTGACGCTGCCGCCCTCGAGCGCGGTCGCATACAGCATGAACGAGATAATTCCGGCGGCTGCCAGTGTGTAGGTGGCCGGGCTCTTGAGCAGCTGGAGCGGCGAGAAGCCAGGCAGCACGCGGGCCGACACGGCGAGGACGGCGTAGCCGAGGCCGGCCATGGCGCCGAGGGCCGGGGTGCGAACCGGATTCGGAAGCCGGGCCACGGCGAACCCGACCAGCCCGACCAGCACGACGGCGATGATCAGCCAGAGCTGGAACTCCGAGCCGACTTTCCTGGCCCCCTGCGCGCCCGCGGACAGGCCCAGGAGGGCTACGCCCGCGACCACGCCGATCACCGCCAGCCATTCACGCAGTTCCAGCCTCATCTTCATCAGCCAGGCCGCGAACACGGCGGTGACCGCAAGGTTGGAGGCCATGATGGCCTGCACGGCGAAAAGCGGCAGATTGCGCAAAGCTACGAGCTGGGCAACAAAACCGGCTAGATCGATCGCGATACTGGCCAGGAACAGGCCCTGGTGCAGCATCCGGACCAGCAGCCCCGGATCGACGCCCTGGCCCGCCTCGCCGGCCACCTCCACTGTCCGCCGGCTGGCCGCGCGCACGGCAATAGCCTGCATGACGGCGGCAATGCCGTAGCAGAGGGCCGATATGAGAGCGGCCACCAGGCTCCCCAGCATGATTCGACCCTACGCTGCCGCCAGCACGCGCAATCGCACCACGCCTGCCGGCAACCGACGCTCAGCCAGCCCGCGGTCACTCACGGCCACCGCCGCGAAGGATTAGACGCCCGCGGCCTGCATGCCGCGCAACTCATGCTTGAGCTCACGAATCTCGTCCCTGATGCGCGCGGCCACCTCGAACTGCAGCTCGCCCGCAGCCACGTGCATCTGCTCGGTCAGCTCCGCGATCAGTGCTGCGAGGTCCGCACGGGCCGGGCCGCCCTTCTCCCCCGCGGCGGCCGTCGCCGCCCGCGCCCTGGACGAGACACCCGGCACCGGGGCCTTGCCCCGGCTCTGCTGCCGGCCGGATCCGCCGAGCAGCTGCGCGGTATCCGCGTCCTCCCTGGCGAGCTGGTCGAGGATGTCCGCGATCCGCTTGCGCAGCGGCTGCGGGTCGACGCCGTGCTCGCGGTTGTAGGCGATCTGCCGGTCCCGGCGCCGGTTGGTCTCATCGATGGCGCGCTGCATCGACGGAGTCACCTTGTCGGCATACATATGTACCTGGCCGGACACATTTCGGGCAGCGCGGCCGATCGTCTGGATCAGGGAGGTCCCCGAGCGCAGGAAGCCCTCCTTATCGGCATCCAGGATCGCGACCAGCGAGACTTCGGGGAGGTCGAGGCCCTCCCGCAGCAAGTTGATGCCGACGAGCACGTCGTATTCCCCGAGCCGCAGCTCGCGCAGCAACTCGACCCGGCGCAGCGTGTCAACCTCGCTGTGCAGATAACGGGCCCGGATGCCGAGCTCCAGCAGGTAGTCGGTGAGGTCCTCGGCCATCTTCTTGGTCAGGGTCGTCACCAGGACCCGCTCGGACTTGTCCGCGCGCTCCCTGATCTCGCCGACGAGGTCGTCGATCTGACCCTTGGTCGGCTTGATGATCACCTCGGGATCGATCAGCCCGGTCGGCCTGATGACCTGCTCGACCACCTCGCCAGCGGTCTGCCGCAGCTCATACGGACCCGGCGTCGCCGACAGGTACAGCGTCTGGCCGATGCGCTCGCCGAACTCCTCCCAGGTCAGCGGCCGGTTATCGATCGCGCTCGGCAGCCGGAACCCGTGGTCGACCAGCACCCGCTTCCGTGACACATCGCCTTCGTACATGGCGCCGATCTGCGGCACCGTGCTGTGGGACTCGTCGACGACCAGCAGGAAGTCCTCGGGGAAGTAGTCGAGCAGCGTGTTAGGCGGGCTGCCGGGCTCACGGCCGTCGATGTGACGGGAGTAGTTCTCGATGCCCGAGCAGCTGCCGACCTGGCGCATCATCTCGATGTCGTAGGTCGTGCGCATCCGCAGGCGCTGCGCTTCGAGCAGCTTGCCCTGGTTCTCCAGCTCGGCCAGCCGCGCCGCCAGCTCGGCCTCGATGCCGCCGATCGCCCGCTCCATCCGCTCCGGCCCGGCCACGTAATGGGATGCGGGGAAGATGTACAGCTCCTCGTCCTCGCTCATCACCTCGCCGGTCAGCGGGTGCAGGGTCATCAGCCGCTCGATCTCGTCGCCGAACATCTCGATCCGGACGGCGAGCTCTTCGTACTGCGGGATGACCTCGATGGTGTCGCCGCGTACCCGGAAGGTGCCACGGGTGAAAGCCAGGTCATTCCGCGCGTAGTGCATGCCGACCAGCTTGCGCAGCATTCCGTCGCGCTCGATCCGGTCGCCGATCCTGACCTTGAGCATCCGGTCGACATACTCCTGCGGCGTGCCCAGGCCGTAGATGCAGGACACCGAGGCGACCACGATCGTGTCCCGCCGGGTCAGCAGCGAGTTGGTGGCGGAGTGGCGGAGCCGGTCGACCTCGTCGTTGATCGAGGAGTCCTTCTCGATGTAGGTGTCGGTCTGCGGGACGTACGCCTCGGGCTGGTAATAGTCGTAATACGAGACAAAGTACTCAACCGCGTTAGCCGGCAGCATCTCGCGGAGCTCATTGGCGAACTGAGCGGCGAGCGTCTTGTTCGGCAGCATGACCAGCGTCGGCCGCTGCAGCCGCTCGGCCAGCCAGGCCACGGTGGCGGTCTTGCCCGTTCCGGTCGCGCCGAGGAGCACGGTGTCCCTGGCGCCGCCGGCGATGCGCTGCTCCATCTCGCCGATGGCGCGCGGCTGGTCGCCAGCCGGGATCATGTCCGTTACTACCTTGAACGGGGCGACCCGACGCTGCAGGTCGGTCACGGGGCGCATGACGTCTCCTTGAGTTGCTGCACTCGTTCCACTGTAGGGCGACCCACCGACAGCCGTCGTCGGGCGACCGGCCTTCAGCTCCTGCTACCCGATGGCCACGTTGGCCGGGGCGAACAGGCGCGCCCGGTCGCCCGGCAGCTCACCGCCGTGCGCCATGAGCGTCGTCTGGTCGGCGGCCGTCAGGCCCCGAGCCTCCGCCCACGCCGCCAGCGCCGCGTGCCGCCCGGCCACATCCAGCCGGACCGGGCCCTCCCACCCGGCCAGCAGCGCGCTGATCAGCTCGGTCGCCGCCCGCGGGCCGGGGGCGACGACCGGACCGACGGCCCTGGTGTCGCCATTGGTCCAGGCCGCGCCGTAGCCCGCGACCGGATCGCCGCAGGTGACCAGCACATCAGCGAAGGTCACCAGCTCAGCCAGCAGGCGGCTGCGGTCAGCGCCGAAGACCTGCCGGTCGATCCCGCGAACGACGCCCAGGTCTGCGCTGGCCAGCGGGCGAACCACCCCGGCGCCGGGATCGTCCGGCGCGGGACCGAATACGCCGGAGTACCGGGTCGAGGTATCGACAGGCCGGAAGCCCAGCTGCTCGTACAGCGGCCGGCCCATCGACGTCGCCGTCAGGTAGACGACGGCGTCGCCAGCCAGGCGCAGCACGTGCCCCATGAGCCGCTGGCCGAGCCCTCGCCGCCCGTGCCGCGACGCCACCACCATCATGCCGATGACGGCGAGGTCAGCGCCGTAGCGGGTCAGCGCAGCGATTCCGGCCAGGCCGCCAGCCGGATCGTCGACGCCGTAGACCTCACTGACAACAAACATCAGCCGCCATTTGTTCTCCTCCGCCGACCAGCCCCGGTCCCCGGTGAGGTCGATGCAGGCGCCGAGATCGGCCGCGTCGAGCCGCCGGACCGGACGTTCGGTGATCTTCAGGACGGTGTCCACTAATGCCGCTCCTTACCTGACGGGCAGCACGAGCCTGCCGGGCCGGCGCGGGAAAGTGAACCGGTTTTCCGGCGGGCAGTGACGGGCAGTCTCGGGCCGGAGTGCGGCCGCGTCAGCGAGTGCTCAGGCGGACCTGGCCTGGCCGCGGCGGCGCAACTCGGTCCACAACTCGCCGACCTGGCGGTCGAGTTCCGCCAGCGACGCCGAGTTGTCGACCACGATGTCAGCAATGGCGAGGCGATCCTCCCGGCTGGCTTGCGCTGCCATCCGGGCCTGGGCCTGCTCGCGGCTCATCCCCCGCAGCCGGACCAGCCGGTCGAGCTGGATGCGTGGCGGCACGTCCACGACCACGACCAGGTCGTAGCCGCTGGCCAGGTCATTCTCGGCGATCAGGGGCACGTCATGCACGACCACCGAGCCCGGCCCGGCCGCGTCCTCAAGCTCACGCATCCGGGTCCCGACCCGCGGGTGCACGATCTCGTTGAGGCGGGCCAGCTTCTGGCGGTCGGCGAACACGACATCCCCGAGCGCGACCCGGTCAAGCGCGCCATCGGGCCCGAGTACCTCCGGGCCGAATTCGGCGATGACCTCGGCCAGCCCGCCGGTGCCGGGCGCGACCACCTCCCGCGCGATCAGGTCCGCGTCGATCAGCACGGCGCCCTGGGCGGCCAGCCGCCTGGACACCTCGCTTTTGCCGGCCCCGATCCCGCCGGTCAGCCCGACCCTGAGCACGTCAGCCCCCGGCCGCGCGGCGCGGGCGCCAGACGGCCCGGTAACGCCAGCGGCGGGCACCCGGTGCATCGCACCCGGAGCCCGCCACCGTCACGTGCGCTGTGGCCGCGGCAATCAGCTCTGGCCACCCGACAGCTTGTCCCGCAGCGCTGCCAGCGCCTCGTCCGAGGCCAGGGTCCCGGCTCGCTCGGAGTCGGCGCTCGACGAGCTGTGGTGCTCGCGGGTGTCGCCGCCGCCGTCCTCGCCGGCCTCCTCAGCAGCGGCGTCGGCCTTGCTGCGGGCCTCGACCACCTGCTGCTGGTGTGCCTCGTAGCGGGCACGGGCCTCGGCGTACTGCCGCTCCCACTCCTCCCGCTGGCTGTCGAAGCCCTCGAGCCACTCACCGGACTCGGGGTCGAAGCCCTCGGGGTAGAGGTAGTTGCCCTGCTCGTCGTACGCGGCCGGCATGCCGTACAGCGTCGGGTCGAAGTCCTCGCCGGAGACGTCGCCGCCGCCGCCCTCGTTCGCCTGCTTGAGGGAGAGGCTGATCCGGCGCCGGTCCAGGTCGATGTCGATGATCTTGACGAAGATCTCGTCGCCGACCTGCACGACCTGCTCGGGAATCTCCACGTGGCGGTCGGCCAGCTCGGAGATGTGCACCAGGCCCTCGATGCCCTCCTCGACCCGGACGAACGCGCCGAACGGAACCAGCTTGGTGACCCGGCCGGGGACGACCTGGCCGATCTGGTGGGTCCGGGCGAACTGCTGCCACGGGTCTTCCTGAGTCGACTTCAGCGACAGCGAGACGCGCTCGCGGTCCATGTCAACGTCCAGGACCTCAACCGTGACCTCCTGGCCGACCTCCACGACCTCGCCGGGGTGGTCGATGTGCTTCCAGGACAGCTCGGAAACGTGCACCAGACCATCCACGCCGCCGAGATCGACGAACGCGCCGAAGTTGACGATCGAGGACACGACGCCCTTGCGGATCTGGCCCTTCTGCAGGGTGTTGAGGAAGTTCTGGCGGACCTCAGACTGAGTCTGCTCCAGCCAGGCGCGGCGGGACAGAACCACGTTGTTACGGTTCCGGTCCAGCTCGATGATCTTGGCCTCGATCTCCTTGCCCACGTAGGGCTGCAGGTCACGGACCCGGCGCATCTCCACCAGCGAGGCGGGGAGGAAGCCGCGAAGACCGATGTCCAGGATGAGGCCGCCCTTGACGACCTCGATGACGGTGCCGGTCACGACGCCGTCCTCTTCCTTGACCTTCTCGATCGTGCCCCAGGCCCGCTCGTACTGAGCGCGCTTCTTGGACAGGATCAGGCGGCCTTCCTTGTCTTCCTTCTGGAGGACAAGCGCCTCGATGTGCTCGCCGGTCTTGACAACCTCATGCGGGTCCACGTCGTGCTTGATCGAGAGCTCGCGGGACGGGATAACGCCCTCGGTCTTGTAGCCGATGTCGAGCAGGACCTCGTCCCGGTCGACCTTGACGACGGTCCCCTCGACAATGTCGCCGTCGTTGAAATACTTGATGGTCTCGTCGATCGCGGCGAGGAAGGCCTCCTCGGAACCGATGTCGTTGACCGCTACCTGGGGGGTCGAGGTGGCCTCAGTGCTACTCGTCATGTGTAGGTGGACTCCGGATACGGACATAGGGTTGGATTGCCGGACAGTACCGTGCAAGGCGTGTCCGACAAAGGAAAGTCATGGTGTGCGTGACATGCCTGGCCAGCATGACCGACCGCGACCTGCAGTAAGACTGCCACGCGGGCTGCCTGACCATTGGCGGACTGCACCAGAACACAGTGCATCGACCAGCATATGAGAGCCTGGCCGACGGGTCAATCTTGGGGCAGTGAACCACGGCGCGCCTAGCTGACCAGCCGAGGCAACATAGATTTTACCTGCGGGCTGGCCCAGCCTGGCCCAGTCTGCACAGCTGGTCCCAGCGGCCCGGTCCCCGCGGCTAGAGTCAGTGGGCAGCGTCAGCCCAGCTGCGGCCCCAGCCCATGGAGACTTCCAGCGGCACGGTCAGGCTCGCCGCCCCGCCCATCGCTACCCGGACGAGGGACTGGACGGCCTCAAGCTCGCCCGGCGCCACCTCGAACAGCAGCTCGTCATGGACCTGGAGCAGCATCCTGGACTTCAGGCCGGCCGCCTCGAGCTCGCGGCTGGCGGTCAGCATCGCCACCTTGATGATGTCCGCGGCCGAGCCCTGGATTGGCGCGTTCAGTGCCATCCGCTCGGCCATCTCGCGGCGCTGCCGGTTGTCCGAAGTCAGATCGGGCAGGTACCGGCGGCGGCCCAGCATCGTCTCGGTGTAGCCATCCATCCGGGCTCGGGCGACAACTGCGAGCAGGTAGTCGCGGACTCCGCCGAACTGCTCGAAGTACTCGTCCATGTAGCCACGGGCCTCGTCCGGCGAGATCCGCAGCTGCTGCGAGAGCCCGTAAGCCGACAGGCCGTAGGCCAGGCCGTAGTTCATGGCCTTGACTTTGCTGCGGAGCTCGGGCGTGACCGCCTCCGGGGCCACGCCGAATACGCGGCCGGCCGTCGCCGCGTGGAAGTCGTGGCCGGAGGTGAACGCCGCCGCCAGCGCCTCGTCCTGAGACAGGTGCGCCATGATCCGCAGCTCGATCTGGCTGTAGTCGGCGGTCAGCAAGGTCTCGTAACCGGAGCCGACCACGAAGCCCTGCCTGATGCGGCGGCCTTCCTCGGTCCTGATCGGGATGTTCTGCATGTTCGGGTCGGTGGACGACAGGCGCCCGGTGGCCGCGATCATCTGGTTATAGGTGGTGTGGATCCGCCCGTCGGCATCGGCCATCGGGATCAGCGAGTCCACGATGCTCTTCAGCTTCGCGACATCCCGGTAGCGCAGCAGGTGGATCAGGACCGGGTGCTCAGTGTGAGCCAGCAGCCCGGTCAGCGCCTCGGAGTCCGTGGTGTAGCCGGTCTTGATCCGCTTGGTCTTCGGCAGCCCGAGCTCGTTGAACAGGACATCCTGCAGCTGCTTGGGAGAGCCCAGGTTGAACTCGTGCCCGGTGACCGCGAACGCGGCCTGCTCAGCTGCCTTGACCTCGCCGCCCAGCTCGGCCGACATCGCGGCGAAGTGCTGCGAGTCCGCGCCGATCCCGGCCCGCTCCATGCCCGCCAGGACGAAGACCAGCGGAAGCTCGACGTCGGCCAGCAGCTGCGTGGCGCCACGGTCGGCCAGGTCCCGGTCCAGCGCGTCCGCCAGCTCGGCAGTCGCCTGCGCCCGCTGCGCGAGCGCCGTCGCCACCTCGGACTCATCGGCTACGTCGAGGGTCAGCTGGCCGGAGGCCGGCTCGGCGTCGCGCAGCTCCCGGTTCAGGTACCGCAGCGCGAGATCAGCGAGGTCGAACGAGCGCTGGCCGGGCAGCGCCAGGTAGGCGGCCAGCGCGGTATCGCTGGTCAGGCCGCGCAGTTCCAGGCCGCGCGCGGCCAGCGCGTGAATCGGTCCCTTGGCGTCGTGCAGTGCCTTCGGCTGGTCCGGGTCGGCGAGCCAGGCGCCGAGCGCCTTGTCATCGGCTTGCGTCAGCCGCGTCGGATCGATGAACGCGGCAGTGCCGCCGGGAGCGGCGATCGCGAGGCCGGTCATGGTGCCGGTCCCCCGGCCCCAGCTACCGCTGACGGCGAGGCCTGACCGGCCCGGTCCGGCCACGTTTCCAGTCCAGCCAGTCGGCAATCTCATCGGGGCCGAGCACGGCAGCCGCGACATCGAACGCGGACGCGTCGCCGGCCAGCTCGCCGGCCACGGCCGCGGCGATGCCGAGGCCATTCGGCAGCGTGGCGTACAGCCGGTCGCGCAGCACCCGGAACTGGAGCGTGTCGAATAGCTGGTGGATCTGCTCGCGGTCCCACGGAACCGGCCGCAGGTCGGCGGGCCCGACCTCGAGCGGGACATCGCGCACGAGCTGGGTCAGCTGGCTGTTGCGCAGCACGCCCGCCAGGTGCTCGCGCAGCGCGTCGCCAGCCTTGCCCTTGACCTCGTCGACGCGATCGACCAGGTCGGCCAGCGAGCCGAACTCGGCGATCCACTTGGTCGCGGTCTTCTCGCCCACGCCGGGGATGCCGGGCAGGTTGTCGCTCGGGTCACCGCGCAGCGCCGCGAAGTCCGGGTACTGAGCCGGGCTGAGGCCGTACTTGGCCTGCACGGCCTCCGGCGTGAACCTGGCCATCTCACTGATGCCGCGCATCGTGTACAGCACGGTCACCTGGTCGGTCACCAGCTGGAGAGCGTCCCGGTCGCCGGTCACGATCAGCACGTCCATGTCCGGCGCGGCCTGCGTCGCGAGGGTGGCGATCAGGTCGTCAGCCTCGTAACCGGGCACGGACAGCCGGGTGATGCCGAGAACGTCAAGTACCTCGAAGATCAGGCTGAGCTGGCTGCGGAAATCGGCCGGGGTTTCCTTCCTGGTCGCCTTGTACTCGACGTACTGCTCATGCCGGAACGTGGGCTCACCGCGGTCGAACGCCACCGCGACGTGCGTCGGCTGCTCGTCGCGGAGCACGTTGATCAGCATCGAGGTGAAGCCGTAGACCGCGTTGGTCGGCTGCCCCGTCGTAGTGGAGAAGTTCTCTGGCGGCAGGGCGAAGAACGCGCGGTAGGCGAGCGAGTGGCCGTCCAGGAGCAGCAGGCGCCCGCGCCGGACCGGTGCCTGCGCAGCCGGGTCTGGCTGAGCTGGATCGGGCTGAGCTGGATCGGGCTGAGCTAGGTCGGGCTGAGCCTGACCCTGCTTGAGCTGATCTTGCAGGGCCTCGTCAGTCGTTGCGTCACCCGTCGTTGCCACGTCCCGAGTTTAGTGCCGGGGTCTGTCAGTTTCGCCGGCGTTTGCTGGCGGGCGGCCGGGTGCCTGCCTCGCCGCCCGCGGCCCTACGCTGGCCCCAGCTAGGCGCAAAGGCCGTGAAAGCAGGGACCTGGAGGCAAGGGTGCGGGAGTTGTCCGAGCGGGAGCAGGAGATCATGGCCGCCTTCAACAGCCAGGGCAGCGAAACCCTGGCCGGGCGGATGGGCGTCCGGATCCTGGAGGCATCGGCGGAGCGCGTCGTCGGGACGATGCCGGTCGAAGGCAACACCCAGCCCTACGGGATCCTGCACGGCGGCGCCTCGTGCGTGCTCGCCGAGTCGCTGGGCTCGCTCGGATCAGCGCTGCAGGCCGGGCCGGGCCGGTTCACCGTGGGCATCGAGATCAACGCCACCCATCACCGGTCGGCGCGGTCAGGCCTGGTCACCGGCGTCGCCACGCTGGCGCACGGCGGCCGGACGATGTCCACGTTCGACATCGTCATTACTGACGACGACGGCAAGCGCGTCTGCACCGCGCGATTGAGCTGCCTGCACCGCGATGGCGTGCCGGGCGGCAGCGTTCACGGCGCCAGCGTTCCGGACGGCAGCGTGCCGGGCGGCAGCGTTCCGGGCGGCAGCGCTCCGGACGCCAGCGCTCCCGGCGGCGGCTCGAGCCAGGCCTGACGCCGGGCCCGCGCGCTCGGCGGGCGCGGCGCAAACCAGGCCTTCGCGGGCGCGGCGCAAGCCGGGCTTCGCGGGCAGCGCCGCGTGTGCGGTGAGATTGCCCGGCGGAGCTCCTGAACCGGGCTGTACCAGTTCATACAGCCTGACCTCAGCGCCGCCGGGAAAGGATGTTTCCCTCATACCGGCAGCGGAATCCCGGTGTCTTTGCGCGCCGAAGCCGGCCGTCGCTAACGTGGTCTCCAGAGCAAGGCGACCGAGTAGAGAACGTGCCGGCCCGGGGAAGGCCGACATGGCACCAAAGGTTCACTGGCTCATGACCGTCGACCCGCTTCCGGCGTGCGGCGGCCGCAAGCGGCGGGTGCTGGCCACAACGGGGGTTGGGTGGCCGGCCCCGCCCGCTTGCTTATCAGCGGTCTCCGGCTGATCGCCGGACCGCCAGCATGGGGATTCCCTTCATCTGTTCATGATCGTTGCCGAGTTGCTGTTGCTATCGCCCCACCAACTCGGCAACGATCATGTCCGCAGCCGCAACAACCCGGCACCTAGCGGGCGCCGGGCTGCTGCTGGACCTGTCCGCGGACGGAACCGCCGGCGAACGCGGCGGTCAGCCGGCCGGCCTGGCGTCCTCGCCACCGCCTGCGCTCTCGCCGCCGCCTGCGCTCTCGCCACCGCCTGCGCTCTGGCGCCGCCGGCCTCGGCCGCGGCCTTCTCAGCCTCAGCCAGCACTTCCTCGGCCACGGCGCGCATAGTCTGCCGGCGGTCCATAGAGGTCTTCTGGATCCACCTGAAGGCCTGAGCCTCGGTCATGCTCCGGCTGTCCTGCAATACGCCCTTGGCCCGGTCAAGCAGCTTGCGGACCTCCAGGCGCTCGCGCAGGCTGGCCGCCTCCGCATTCAGGGCCGAGATCTCGGCGAACCGGCTGGCGGCGACCTCGATCGCCGGTACCAGGTCGGCCTTGGTGAACGGCTTGATGAGGTAGGCCATGGCACCGGCTTCGCTGGCCCGCTGCACAAGGTCCCGCTGTGAGAACGCGGTCAGGATAATCACCGGCGAGACCAGGTTCGCGGTGATGCGCTCAGCCGCGGAGATGCCATCCAGGCCGGGCATCTTGACGTCCATGATCACCAGGTCGGGGCGCAGCTCCTCGGCCAGCTTGACGGCGGTTTCGCCGTCGCCAGCTTCGCCGGCTACGACGTAGCCCTCCTCCTCAAGCATCTCGCGCAGATCAAGTCTGATCAGCGCCTCGTCTTCGGCTATCACGACGTTGAAGGGGGTCTTACTCACCAGCAGAGCGTACCGAAAGGCCGGTACCTTGGCGTTCAGTGCCCGGCACCGTGGCCGCTCAGGCCTGACACGGGAGCAAACCGGCAGCATAATTGTCGTCGGACAGCAGCCGCTTCGAAGCGAAAAGGGACTAAGTTCGCATAGTATGAAATAAAGCCGGGATGGTGGAACGGAAGACACGGATGCCTCAAAAGCATCTGCCTGAAAGGGCATGCGGGTTCGAATCCCGCTCTCGGCACCGGTAACAGACAGACGCACGCAGACTGTCGCCGTGACCCGGCATGCTGGCCGCATGTACCCGCGCACGACAGTTGACCTCGCCCTGTTGCTCTCCAGCCACGGAGTATTAG
This sequence comes from uncultured Actinomycetota bacterium, assembly GCA_963818995.1. GTDB lineage: Bacteria > Actinomycetota > Actinomycetes > Streptosporangiales > Streptosporangiaceae > JAJYUU01. The sequence goes on from CAWFUM010000024.1 coordinate 177,063, forward strand.
ACCGGGAGAACGCGCTGATCTGCGGCGTCTCGGCCGAAGCCATCCGCCACTGGCGGCACGGGCGCAGGCGCGATCCGCGCTCGCGGCCGCAGCGGCCCGAAGCCCGTTGCCCGCGCTGTCACGGAACGCCGCTGAACGAGCCGGCCTACGCCTACCTGCTGGGCCTGTATCTCGGTGACGGCCACATCTCCCATGGCCGGCGCGGCGTCTACGCGCTGATGGTGGCCTGCGCTGACAGCTGGCCCGGACTCATCAGCGCGACTGCGGCAGCCATGACAGCGGTCATGCCACTCTGCCGTGTCTGCCGGGTACAACGGCCAGGCTGCACGGCAGTCAAGAGCTACTCCCGGCACTGGCCCTGCCTGTTCCCGCAGCACGGACCCGGCCGCAAGCACCACCGCCTGATCGAACTCGCATCGTGGCAGCACGACATCGTGACACGGTATCCGGGCGCCTTTGCGCGCGGCTTGTTTCACTCCGACGGCTGCCGCGTCGTCAACCGGGTCCGGCGGCGCACCAGCACGGGCGAGCGCCGATATGAGTACCCGCGCTATTTCTTCTCCAACGAGTCCGCCGACATACTCGGCCTATGCGGCTGGGCACTGGACCTGCTGGGAGTCGGCTGGCGGTTCGCGCGCCCGAACCTGATCTCCGTTGCCCGCCGGGAAGCGGTGGCGCGTCTCGATGAGTTCGTCGGGCCCAAATACTGACCAGCGCCTGGCGCCCGCTAGCCGGCCATCGTGAGGCCGCCGCTGACGCTCAGCACCTGCCCGGTGATGTACCTGGCCATATCCGAGGCGAAGAACTGCACCGCGTCGGCGATCTCCTCGGGCGCAGCGACCCGGCGGAACGGGATTGACTTGATCAGCGCCGCCCGCAAGTCCTCGGCGAGCGTCAGGAACAGCGGCGTTTCGGTCGGACCCGGGCACACGCAGTTGACGTTGATCCGGTGCCGCGCCACCTCGCGCGCCAGCGACTTGGTGAACGCGATGACCCCGCCCTTCGCGCCCGCGTAGACGGTCTCGCCGCTGCTGCCGACGCGGCCGGCATCGCTCGCGATGTTCACGATCTTCCCGCCCTGCCCGGCCGCGATCATCGGCTCGAGGAAGGCGTGCGACACGCGAACGTGCCCCAGGTAGTTGATGTCCACCACCTGGCGCCAGAACGCCTCCCCGGTCGCCATGAACGGGCCCGGCTCATCCCATCCGGCCGCGTTCACCAGGATGGAAACGGGGCCGTATTCGCCGGTCACCTCGTCCCGCGCGGCCCGGACAGACTCGTCCGAGGCCAGGTCGAGATACTGCGCGGCCACCGAGCCGAACCCGGCCGCCGTCTGCTCAGCACCCGCCAGGTCGCGGTCGGCCGCGATGACAACGGCCCCGTTCCTGGCCAGCGCAACCGCGATCGCGCGGCCAATGCCGGACGCAGCACCGGTGACGACAGCGACCTGATCGGTGAAATCCATGCGCCCACGGTAACGCCGCGGCGGTCAGCCGCAGTGGCGCCGCAGCCAGGACTGCGGCTGCCCGGACTCAGCGGCCATGGCCGACCAGGTCCGGCCCGCGGCCCGGCGCTCCGCCACATACGCGGCCACGCTGGCGAAGCCGAGGGCGGCAGCCACCGAGTCCGCGCGTTCGCGGGCCGTATCCCTCGGCCCGGCATACGGCTGGGCTTCAAGCCCGTGCCGGCGCAGCGCCGACTGGACCGCATGATGGCTGACCCCGGCCTCGGCCGCGACCTGGCTGATGGTCAGGTGCGCGCGGTAGTGCCGGTCCCGCAGATAGCTGGCGACGTCGGTGAAGCCGAGGCGGCGCAGGGCCGGGAGCCAGCGCTGGTCGGCGGAGGCCGGCCGGGCTCGCGCGGCCGCCGCGGCGGCGGCGGCCTGCGGATCCAGCGAGCCCAGGTGCCGCGAGAGCCAGTCCTTGTGCAGGCCGGCCTCGCGGCTGATGGCGGCCAGGCTGGCGCCGGCCGCCAGCCTGGCCAGGACCAGGTCCCCGATCGCCGGGTGGCCGGCCCTGGCCGCGACCGCGGCCGCGGTTTCCGTGACCCGGCGGGTGGCGCGGTCGCGGTTGGCCCTGGCCACGGCGTCCGGCGAGACGCTGGCCAGCGCCCGGGCGGCCTTACGCCGGCGCTGCTCGGGCAACGGGCGGCCGCGGGCGGCGGCTGCCGCGTCCCTGGTGAGCTGCCCGGCCCGGGCCCGTGCGCGGCCGGCCGCGCTCCCCTCCCGCACGGCCGGCTCGAACAGCAGCCGCGCGGTGAAGGCGGCGGAACGCAGCTTGCGCGTTGCCGCCCCTTCCAGCGACTGGCTCTGCTCAAGGCCGAACGCCGCGCGGTAGTCATCCTTCGTCCAGCGGTGCGCGCGCAGATGGGCGGTCACCGATCGCTGCAGCCCGGCCGCACAGATGGCAGACGACCAGGTCGCCGCTCGTGACCACCTCGCCGACGGGGGCGTAGAAGGGGGTGCCGTCCGGCAGGCAGCCCGTCGCCGCGAGCAGGGGCGCGGGTCCCCGGCCCCGGCGCGCAGTCCGGCCTGCACCCGGGTGACCAGCGGGCCCGGCGGCCGTCACCTCTGTCATCGCGGCTCCCGACGCATCAGTAGTAACAACGAGACTACCGAAACAGCCCCGCCGCGTCACTACTGCGCCCCGCGTCACTACTGCGCCCCGCGTCGCTACTGCGCCCCGCGTCACGGCCGCGACCCCGGTTAAGCTCGCCCCATGACCTCGCTGCCCTCGCTGTCGCTGGCGGAATGGGTCGTGCTCGCGGTCATCGGCGAACGGCCGACCCACGGTTTCGCCATCTCCCAGCTGACCGCGGCCGATGGCGAGCTCGGCCGGGTCTGGCAGGTCCCGCGGCCGATCGTGTACCGCGCCATCGGCCGGCTGGCCGCAGCCGGGCTGATCGCCGCCGATGGCACCGAGCCGGGGAACGGCCCGCAGCGCACCATCTACGCCATCACCCCGGCGGGCCGGCGCGCCGCGCGCGAGTGGCTGCAGACGCCGGTCGAGCACGTGCGGGAGGTCAGGTCTCACTTGCTGATGAAGCTCGCGCTGCTGCACCGGGCCGGCACGGACCCGGCTGACCTGCTGCACCGCCAGCAGGTTGTGCTGGCGCCGATCGCGACCGCGATGAGCTCCGAGCGCGGCACCGCGAACGGCTTCGAGGCCACGCTGCTGGCCTGGCGGCGCGCCAATGCCAGCGCGGCCATCAGCTTCCTCGCCGACATCACGCCGGCCGGCGGCTAGCGGTCCGTCAGCTGGCCGTCCTCCAGCGTCAGCACGTCGTCGGCGATGTCGTGCAGGGCCGCGTCGTGGGTCGCTACCAGCGCGGTGATGCCCTCGGACGCGACCACCGTGCGCAGCAGCCGCATGATCTGCCGCCCGGTCTCCGAATCCAGCTGCAACGCGTCTCTCACCGAGGTCCGGCAGCCAGCGCCGGCTGGGGTCCCCCGATTGGCAGGGTATGTCCGCCCGGGGCGGCAGCCGCAAGAACCGGTCGTGACTGGTTACCTGACCGTTGGCGGGCCGTTGCCTTCGCGGGACCTGCCCGGTGTTCCGGCCGGCTCATCGAGGCCGGTCAGCCCCAGCTGCCCGGCAGTGGCGCCGCTGGACCGCGGCCGCAGCGCCCGCTGCCCGAAAGGCGGCTCGTCCGGCGCACGCCCGGCTCGCTGCTGCCTGCGCCGGTACAAGACCGTCAGGTAGGTGACGGAGATGGCCAGCACCGCGAGCATGCCGAGCAGGTTGGACCGGACGCCGAACAGCCGGGGCGAGTAGTCGCTCCTGAGCGCCTCGATCACCGCCGAGCTCATCGCCCACAAGGCCGCGTACAGCGCGAACGCGGTTCCGCCGGACAGCAGGTAGCGCCGGATCGCGTAGCTGACGGCGACTGCGATCAGCAGGTCGATGAGGGACTCGTAGGCGAACAGCGGCTGGAACGTGGCCGCCGCCTGATAACCGAGCACCCGGTGCTGGGGTGAGATCGCGACTGCCCACGGAAGGCCGGACGGCTGGCCGTACAGCTGCTGGGTGAACCAGTTGCCCCAGACCGCGATGGCCTGCGCCACCGGCAGCGCGGGCGCCGCCGCCAGCGCGACCGGCCCGATATCGAGTCCCGACCGGCGGCCGTAGAGCCAGGCCGCGAGGCCGCCTGCGGCGACCGCGCCGGCCACGCCCATCCCGCCGTCCCAGACCCGCAGGATGTCAGTCCAGTCCCGGCCCGCGCCGAAGTAATGGCTGAAGCTCATCAGCACGCTGTACAAGCGGGCTCCGACGAGCCCGACCGGCACGGCGATAGTGGCCATGTTGAGTATCACTCCCGGCTGCCCGCCGGCCGCGCAGTAGCGCCGGTTCGTCAGCCACAGGCCGGTGACGACCCCGAGCACCATGCACAGCGCGTAGGCGCGCACCGGGATCGTGCCCAGGTGCCAGACCGAGTGGCCGGGCTCGGGAGATAGGCCACCGGCATGGTTGGACGTTACCCCCTGCCAGCCCTGGTGTGGCCACGTTGACCAGGTGCCGGCGTCAGCGCAGCGGGGCCGCCGCCGGGCCGATCGCCGCCGGGAGCGAGGTCTCGCCGCACAGGTAGCTGTCGACCGCGGCCGCCGCCGACCTGCCTTCGGCGATCGCCCAGACGATCAGCGACTGACCGCGCCCGGCGTCCCCGGCCACGAACACGCCGGGCACCGACGTGGCGAACGCCGCGTCCCTGGCCACGTTCCCCCGGCTGTCGAAGCCGACGCCGAGGTCGGTCGCGAGCGGCCCGGCCTCGGCGCCGGTGAAGCCCATGGCCAGCAGCACCAGGTCGCAGGCGAGCTCGCGCTCCGTGCCGGCCACCGGCCTGAAGCCGCCCGCGGCCAGCTCGACGTCGACCAGCTCCAGCGCCCGGACCCGCCCGTCCGCATCGGCGAGGAAGCGCTGAGTCGACACCGCGTAGACCCGCTCGCCGCCTTCCTCGTGCGCGCTGGACACCCGGAAGATGGCCGGATGCACCGGCCACGGCTGGGCCGCGGGCCGCTCGGCTGACGGCCGCGGCAGGATCTCCAGCTGCGTCACCGAGGCTGCGCCCTGTCGTAGCGCCGTCCCGAGGCAGTCGGCCCCGGTGTCGCCGCCGCCGATGATCACCACGTGGCGACCACGGGCCGAGATCACGGTCTCCGTCACCTGGCCGGCCGCGGCGGCGCTGACCGGGGCCTGGTCGGCCCGCCTGACCTGCCCGGCCCGCCGCCGGGCGCGCTCCTGGCCGTCGCCGGCCCGGCCGCCGCCCGCGCCCGCGGCTGCGGCTACGGCCCGGTTGGCCAGCGGCAGGTACTCCATCGCCTGGTGGATCCCGGCCAGGTGCGGCGCCAGGCACCGGCAGCCCGCGGGCAACGGTCGCGCCGCCCGCCAGCACGATCGCGGCGAACTCGCGCTGCAGGTCGGCGGCGGACACATCGATGCCGGCCTCGACCCCGCAGCGGAACTCGGTCCCCTCGGCGAGCATCTGGATCAGCCGCCGGTCCAGGTGCCGCTTCTCCATCTTGAACTCGGGAATCCCGTACCGCAGCAGCCCGCCGGGCGCGTCGGCCCGCTCGAACACCGTGACCACATGCCCGGCCCTGGTCAGCTGCTGGGCGGCGGCGAGACCGGCCGGGCCCGAGCCGATGACGGCGACCTTGCGGCCGGCCGCGAGCGCGGCCGGCGACGGCCGCCGCGGCGGCACCCAGCCCTCGGCCCAGGCCCGGTCGATGATCTCCACTTCGACCTGCTTGATCGTCACCGGGTCGGCGCTGATGCCGAGCACGCAGGCCGACTCGCACGGCGCCGGGCAGAGCCGGCCGGTGAACTCGGGGAAGTTGTTGGTGGCGTGCAGCCGCTCGGCCGCGGCCCGCCAGTCGCCTGAGTGCACCAGGTCGTTCCACTCCGGGATCAGGTTGCCCAGCGGGCAGCCGGAATGGCAGAACGGGATGCCGCAGTCCATGCACCGGCCGGCCTGGCGCTCCAGCTGGTCGGTGCCGAACTCCGCGTAGACCTCGCGCCAGTCATTGATGCGGATGTCGACCGGCCGCCGCGCGGGCAGCTGCCGCGGCGTGGTCAGGAAGCCTCGGGGATCAGCCATGTCGCGCTCCTCAGCCCGTCGCCGCGGCCATCACGGCCTCGCTCACGTCAACGCCGTCCTGCTCGGCCTGCCGGGCGGCCGCGAGCACGCGCTTGTAGTCGCGCGGCATCACCCGGCTGAACCTCGGCAGCGTCGCCTCCCAGTCGGCGAGCAGCCCGGCGGCCACCACCGACCCGGTCTCGGCCAGGTGCCGCCCGATGAGCTCGCGCAGGAACTCACCGTCCTCGCCGGCCAGCGGCTCGAGGTCGGCCATCTCGGTGTTGACCTGCGCCGCGTCCGCATCAAGCAGGTAGGCGACGCCGCCCGACATGCCCGCCGCGAAGTTGCGGCCGACCGGGCCAAGCACGACGACCCGGCCGCCGGTCATGTACTCGCAGCCATGGTCACCGGTGCCCTCGGCGACCGCGGTCGCGCCGGAGTTGCGGACGCAGAACCGCTCCCCGACCACGCCCCGCAGCAGCATCTCGCCGCTGGTGGCGCCGTAGCCGATGACGTTGCCGGCGATCACGTTCTGCTCGGCAGCGAAGGCCGCGGCCGCGTCCGGGGCGGCGATGATCCGGCCGCCGGACAGGCCCTTGCCGACGTAGTCGTTCGCGTCACCGTGCAGCCGCAGCGTGATCCCGCTGGGCAGGAAGGCGCCGAGCGACTGCCCGGCCGATCCGGTCAGGTCGACCACGATGGTGTCGTCGGGCAGGCCATCGCCGCCCCAGCGCCGGGTCAGCTCGCTGCCGAGCATGGTCCCGACGGTCCGGTTGACGTTCCGCACCGGCAGCTCGAGCCGGACCGGCGCGCCCTCCGCCAGCGCGCCCTCGGCCAGCAGGATGAGCGTGTTGTCCAGCGCCTTCTCCAGCCCGTGGTCCTGGCTGGCCACGCAGCGCCTGGCGGCGCCGGCGGGCAGCTCGGGCACCTGCAGCACCGGCGCCAGGTCAAGCCCGGCCGCCTTCCAGTGGCCGGCGGCGGCCGCGGCGTCCAGCAGCTCGGCGTGCCCGACCGCCTCAGCCAGCGACCGGAAGCCGAGCGCGGCCAGGTACTCGCGTACCTCGCGGGCGAGGAACTCGAAGAAGTTGACGATGAACTCCGGCTTGCCGCTGAACCGGCGCCGCAGCTCCGGGTTCTGGGTGGCGACGCCGACCGGGCAGGTGTCCAGATGGCAGACCCGCATGAGCACGCAGCCGGCCACCACCAGCGGCGCGGTCGCGAAGCCGAACTCCTCGGCGCCGAGGAGGGCCGCAATGATCACGTCCCGGCCGGTCTTGAGCTGACCGTCCACCTGCACCACGATCCGGTCGCGCAGGCCGTTGCGCAGCAGCGTCTGCTGCGTCTCGGCCAGGCCGAGCTCCCACGGGCCGCCGGCGTGCTTGATGCTGGTCAGCGGCGCCGCCCCGGTGCCGCCGTCGTGCCCGGAAATCAGCACGACGTCGGCGTGCGCCTTGGATACGCCGGCGGCAACCGTGCCGACGCCCATCTCCGCGACGAGCTTCACGTGCACCCGCGCCAGCGGGTTGGCGTTCTTCAGGTCGTGGATCAGCTGAGCCAGGTCCTCGATCGAGTAAATGTCATGATGCGGGGGCGGCGAGATCAGCCCGACCCCCGGCGTCGAGTGCCGGGTGGCCGCGATCCACGGATAGACCTTGTGGCCGGGCAGCTGGCCGCCCTCCCCCGGCTTGGCCCCCTGCGCCATCTTGATCTGCAGGTCGTCGGCATTCACCAGGTACTCGCTGGTGACGCCGAAGCGGCCGCTGGCGACCTGCTTCACCGAAGAGCGGCGCAAGTCGCCGTTCGCGTCCGGGACGAACCGGCGCGCGTCCTCGCCGCCCTCGCCGGTGTTGGACCGGCCGCCAAGCCGGTTCATCGCGATCGCGATAGTCTCGTGCGCCTCCGCGGAGATCGACCCGTAGGACATGGCGCCGGTGGCGAACCGCTTCACGATGCTGGAAACGGGCTCGACCTCATCGACCGGGACCGGCCCGCGCCCCGCCTGCCGCTCCCTCGTCGATACCGCGGATCCGCAGCAGTCCGCGCAGCGTCATCAGCCGCGCCGACTGATCATCGACCAGCCGGGTGTACTCGCGGAACACGCTGTCCTGGCCGCTGCGGGTTGCGTGCTGCAGTTTGAACACGGCCTCGGGACTGAACAGGTGCGGCTCGCCGTCCCGGCGCCACTGGTAGTCGCCGCCGGTCTCCAGGCGGCGATGCGGCCGCCCGCCGCGGGCCGGGAAGGCGGTGGCATGCCGGCGGCTGACCTCGTCGGCGATCTCGGCGAACCCGATGCCGTTCAGCGGGGACGAGGTGCCGACGAAACAGGCCGCGACCACCTCGGGCCGATGCCGACGGCCTCGAACAGCTGGGCCCCGGTGTAGGAGGCCACCGTGGACACGCCCATCTTCGACATGATCTTGAGCACGCCCTTGCCGAGCGCCTTGATGAGATTGGCGGCCGCCTGGCGCTCGGTGACGTCGCGCAGGGCCCCCCGCCTGACCATCTCCTCGACGGTCTCGATAGCCAGGTACGGGCAGACGGCGGCGGCGCCGTAGCCGAGCAGCAGCGCGATGTGATGACATTCGCGGGCGTCGCCAGACTCGACGATCAGGCCGACCATCGTGCGCGTCTGCTCGGCGATGAGGTGATGGTGCACCGCGCCGGTGAGCAGCAGCGACGGGATCGGCGCGAGCCCGGACTCATCCGCCGCGGCCGGACTGGCCGGGTCGATCCCGGCCGCCGGAAGCGTCGGGCCGCCGCCGGCCTCGGCACCGCGATCGGACAGCACGATGATCCTCGCGCCCGCCGCGATCGCCGCCGATATCTCGGTCCTGATCTCGGCCAGCCGCGCGGCCAGCGAGTCGCCGCCGCCGGCGACCTCGTAGCGGCCATCGACCACGTGCGCGGTAAAGCCGCTCAGGTCGCCGTCGTCGTTGATGTGCACGATCTTGGCCAGGTCACTGTCGCTGATGACCGGGAACGGCAGCACTACCTGGCGGCACGAGGCCGGACCCGGATCGAGCAGGTTGTGCTCGGGCCCGGTGGCGGTGCCGAGCGCGGTGACCAGCTCCTCCCTGATGGCGTCCAGCGGCGGGTTGGTCACCTGGGCAAACAGCTGGCTGAAGTAGTCGTACATGAGCCGCGGCCGGTCCGAGAGCACGGCCAGCGGGGTGTCGGAGCCCATCGACCCGAGCGGCTCGGCGCCGGAGCGCGCCATCGGCGCCAGCAGGACCCGCAGCTCCTCCTCGGTGTAGCCGAACAGCTGCTGCTGCACCAGCAGGACCCGGCTGTCGGGCAGTTCCCTGGTCCGCTCGGGCAGGTTCCGCAGGTGGATCATGCCCGCGTGCAGCCAGTCGGCGTACGGGTGCTCGGCCGCCAGCGCGGACTTGACCTCCTCGTCCTCGATGATCCGGCCGGCGCCGGTGTCAGCCAGGAAGATGCGGCCGGGCTGCAGCCGCCCCTTGCGCACCACCGTGGCCGGGTCGATGTCCAGCACTCCGACCTCGCTGGCCAGCACCACCAGGCCGTCGTCGGTGACCCAGTAGCGGCCGGGACGCAGGCCGTTGCGGTCAAGCACCGCGCCGATCACCGTGCCGTCAGTGAACGCGATCAGTGCCGGGCCGTCCCAGGGCTCCATCAGCGAGGCGTGGAACCGGTAGAACTCGCGCCGGGCCGGGTCCATGGCGAAGTTGTTCTCCCACGGCTCCGGGATCATCATCAGCACCGCGTGCGGCAGCGACCGGCCGCCGAGGTGCAGCAGCTCCAGGCATTCGTCGAAGCTGGCCGAGTCGCTCAGCGCGCCGGTGGTGGACGAGCCGGTCAGGATCGGCAGCAGCCGCTCCACGCCGCGCCCGGCGGTGTCGGTACCGAGCGCGTCGGCGGCGAGCTGCGCCTCCCGTGCGCGCATCCAGTTCCGGTTGCCGCGGATGGTGTTGATCTCGCCGTTGTGCGCGACCAGCCGGTACGGATGCGCCAGCGGCCAGGACGGGAACGTGTTGGTCGAGAAGCGCGCGTGCACCAGCGCGATAGCCGAGGCGTACAGCGGGTCGGACAAGTCGGTAAAGAACGCCTCCAGCTGCATCGCGGTCAGCATGCCCTTGTACACGATGGTGGCGCTTGACAGGCTGGCCACATAGAGCCCGGACTCGTGCTCAATGCGCTTGCGCAGGCAGTACGCCTTGCGGTCGAGCGCCAGGCCGGATTCGCCCGCCAGCCCGGTAACGACCAGCTGGGCCAGCCGCGGGAGTACTGAGCGAGCCTCGTTCCCGCAAAAATCGGGATCGGTAGGGCACCTCGCGCCAGCCGAGAACCGCCAGTCCTTCCTCGGCGGCGAGGCGCCGCACGGCGGCCTGCTCGCGGGCCGACTCGGTCTCGTCGGCGGCCAGGAACGCCAGCCCGGCCGCGTACTGCCCGGCCGGCGGCAGTTCGAAGCCGCAGCGGGCGCGCAGCAGCCCGTCCGGCATCTGGGTCAGGATCCCGGCACCGTCGCCGGAGTCGGGATCAGCGCCCTTGGCGCCGCGGTGGTCGAGATTGCGGAGCACGGTCAGCGCCCTGGCCACCGTGTCGTGGCGGCGCTCGCCGGTGAGATCCGCCACGAAGCCGACGCCGCACGCGTCGTGCTCGTTACTGCTGTCGTACAGGCCGGTCCCAGACTGAAGGGAGGCGAATGCCATCCAGCGTGCTCCTGTCGTCTCGTCCGCCGGCATGCCGAAAACGGGCGGAGGTGGGGATCGGGACGACACTGGCCCTGTATCGCGGGACAACACTGGCCCAGCTGTGCGCCGCGGTTGGCACGCACTCAGAAGTATATCGAGAGTAACTGGCCACGCTGAGGCCCCGCTAGAGCGGATCAGTACCCGGCTGGCGCGAGATCATCCGCGATTCTGGCGTGCAGGTGCATGTCGTGCCAGCCATCGTCGTGCAGCAGCGCCGCCCGCAGATTTCCCTCGAACTGATAACCGGATTTGACCGCCACGCGGCAGGATGCCTGGTTCGCCGTCGAGTGGCCGAGCTCGATCCGGTGCAGGCCGAGCTCCGCCAGGGCCCAGTCCGTGAGGCGGATCACAGCCCGCGGGGCGAACCCGCAGCCGCGGACGGCCGGCAGCGTCCAGTAGCCGATCTCGCCGAGGCCGGGCCCGAGCTGCACCCGCAGCGACAGCCGCCCGGCCAGCGCGCCGTCCGGGCCGGTCACCGCCCACTGGGCCGCGGTCTCGTCCCGCCAGGCCTGGCGCCAGGCGGTGACGAGCTCGCGGGCTTCCTCGGGCGTGCTCACACTGCGCCGGTGCCAGCGCTGGATGTCGGGGACGGAGTAGGCAAGCTGGAGCGCGGGCGCATCCGGCAGGCGCCAGGCGCGGAGGGTGAGGCCGCCGTCGGCAGTCAGGACCGGCTGGTCCGCGTCGCGCATCCGGCCAGCCGGCACGACCGGCGGAACAATACGGGGCATGTGTCCCATAATTTCACAGCTGGATCTGCGGTGCGGCGGCCGCCGGCAGGCACGGGGGCGTCAGTTGCCGATCGTGGCCCCAAGATGGGCGTCGATCCGTAACCGACGCCCTATGCGGGCGCGCTAGGCGACCGGCTGCGCGCTGCCAGGCCCTCCCGGACGCCGCTGGCGAGCTCACTGGCCAGCTCGCGCACGCTGGCGATGCCCGCGTCCGGACTGTCAGCGTCGAGCAGGCGCTGCACGAAAGCCGAGCCGACGATGACCCCGTCGGCGAATCCGGCCACCTGGGCCGCCTGCTTGCCGTCCCGGACGCCCAGCCCGACCGCGACCGGCAGGGTGGTGTGCTGCCTGACCCGGCGGACCAGCGCCTCCGCGTGGCTGTCCACGTACGCGCGGGCGCCGGTGATTCCCATCAGCGAGGCGGCGTAGACGAAGCCGCCGCAGACCGACGTCACCAGCCCGATCCGTTCGTCCGATGAACTCGGCGCGACCAGGAAGACCGGGTCCAGGTCATACTCGGCCGCCGCCGCCAGCCATGGCCCCGCCTCCTCGGGCGTGAGGTCAGGAGTAATAAGGCCGCTGCCGCCGGCCGCCGCCAGGTCTGCCGCGAACTGGCTGACGCCATGGTGATCGACCGGGTTCCAGTACGTCATGATCAGCGTCGGCACCCCGGCAGCGGCTACCGCCTGCACGGTCCGCAGGACGTCGGCCACCCGGATGCCGCCGGTCAGCGCGCGGTGCACGGCCTCCTGGATCACCGGGCCGTCCATCAGCGGGTCCGAGTACGGCAGCCCGATCTCGATCACATCAGCGCCGGCCTCCGCGATCGCGATGGCGGCCTCGATGGCGCCGTCGGCCGACGGGAATCCGGCGGGCAGGTAGCCGACCAGGGCGGCCCGGTCCTGCGCGGCCGCCTGCTCGAAGGCACGGCTGACGGCACTCACTGCGCGGCTCCGGTCCCGAGATGGCCGAACCAGCGGCCGGCGATGTCCACGTCCTTGTCGCCCCGGCCGGACAGGTTGACCAGCAGCACGCCGTCCGGCCCGAGCTGCGGGCCGACCTGGAGCGCGCCGGCCAGCGCGTGCGAGGACTCGATCGCCGGGATGATCCCCTCGGTCCGGCACAGCACCGAGAACGCGTTCATCGCCTCGCTGTCGGTCACCGGCCGGTAGGTCGCCCGCCCGGTCTCCTGCAGCCAGGCGTGCTCGGGACCGACGCCCGGGTAGTCGAGGCCGGCCGAGATGGAGTGGGTTTCCAGCGTCTGGCCATCGGCGTCCTGCAGCAGGAAGGTCCGCATGCCGTGCAGCACGCCCTGCGACCCGGCGGTGAGCGTCGCCGCATGCCGGCCGGTGTCCAGGCCCTCGCCGCCTGCTTCGCAGCCGATCAGCGCGACGCCCGCGTCCGGAATGAAGGCGTGGAAGATGCCGATCGCATTGGAGCCGCCGCCGACGCAGGCGAGCACCGCGTCCGGCAGCCGCCCGGCCGCGCTGCAGGATCTGCTCGCGGGCCTCAACCCCGATGATCCGCTGAAAGTCGCGCACCATCACCGGGAACGGGTGCGGGCCGCCGACCGAGCCGATGCAGTAGTGGGTGTACTCCACGGTGGAGACCCAGTTCCTGAACGCCTCGTTCATGGCGTCCTTCAGCGTGCGGCTGCCCGTCGTCACCGGAACCACCTCGGCCCCGAGCATCTGCATCCTGGCAACGTTCAGCGCCTGCCGCCTGGTGTCTTCCTCGCCCATGTAGACGGTGCAGTCGAGGCCGAGCAGCGCCGCGGCGGTCGCGGTGGCGACGCCGTGCTGGCCCGCGCCCGTCTCGGCGATGACCCGGGTCTTGCCGAGGCGCTTGGTCAGCAGCGCCTGGCCGAGCACATTGTTGATCTTGTGAGACCCGGTGTGAGCCATGTCCTCGCGCTTGAGGAAGACCCGGCAGCCGCCCGCCTGCGCCGCGAACCTCGGCACCTCGGTGATCAGCGTCGGCCGGCCGGCGTATCCAGTGAGCAGCGCGGTCAGGTCAGCCTGGAAGGCCGGATCGGCCTGCGCCCGGGCGTAGGCGGCGGTGAGCTCGTCCAGCGCGGCCATCAGGGCCTCGGGCGCCAGCCGTCCGCCGAACGGGCCGAAGTGGCCGGCCGCGTCCGGGACGGTGCCCTGGCCCGGTCCCGCCGTTCCGGCGGTCATGCGGGCCCGCTTCCCTCACCGGGGCCGCGCGCGGGGCCGGGGCCGCGGGCGGGGCCGCCGCCGCGGTCGGTGCGCAGCGCCGGATGCGACCCGGCCGTCACCAGATCCGCCACCGCCGACCTCGGATCCTTCCCGGTGACCAGGCTCTCGCCGACCAGCACCGCGTCCGCGCCCGCAGCGGCGTAAGCGAGCAGGTCATGCGGGCCGCGGACGCCGGACTCGGCGATCTTGACCACGCCGTTCGGTACGTGCGGCACCAGGTCAGCGAACACGCTGCGGTCAACCTCCAGGGTGGCCAGGTTCCGCGCATTGATGCCGAGCACGGTGGCGCCGGCCTCGCTGGCCCGCTCGAGCTCGGCCAGGGTATGCACTTCCACCAGCGGCACCAGGCCGATGGAGTGCGCGCGCTCGACGAGCGACACGAGCGCGTTCTGCTCCAGCGCCGCGACAATGAGCAGCACCAGGTCAGCGCCGTAAGCCCTGGCCTCCCACAGCTGGTACGAGCTGACCACGAAGTCCTTGCGCAGCACCGGGACCTGGACGGCCTCGCGGACCGCGGCCAGGTCGTCGAGACTGCCGCCGAACCGGCGCCGCTCGGTCAGGACGCTGATCACCCGCGCACCGCCAGCCTCGTAATCCGCCGCCAGCGCGGCCGGGTCGGCGATGGCCGCGAGCGCGCCCTTGGACGGGCTCGCCCGCTTGACTTCGGCGATGACGGCAACCTCGGTGCCGGCGAACGCCGCCATCACGTCTTTGGGCGACGGCGCCGAGGCGGCCTTCTCCTTGAGCCACTGCAGCGGGGTTTCCTGCTGGCGGGTGGCCAGGTCGGCGCGTACTCCATCGAGGATCTCGTCAAGCACGCTCACGCGGTTCTGCTGCCCCCTCGGGTGGGATGCACTTGACTGAAAAGCGTATCGAGGACGCCGGCCGTGAATCGGCCGCCCCCTGGTCTGGCCGTTTCGCCGGTGACTTTCACCTGACCAGCAGGGGTGCTGCCCGGTGACCTGCCGGTGACCGGCGGGTTACCCGACGGCGGGCCCGGTGAGCGCATCCGGCGACTCAGCCAGCCCCGGCTGCTCAGCGCCAGGCCGGCCGAAGGCACCGGCGACGGCGGGATGCAGCAAGCGTCCCCAGCGACACCATGGCGAGCAGCGTGCCGCCCATGTACCGGGTGCAGGCGAACCGGAACAGGCCGATGGCGGCCAGTGCCGACTCGCCGCTGATCGCGATCGAGCCAGGCCGCGTGGCTGCCGGACCTGACCATCGCCGCGAGCCCGCACAACGCCAGCGCCACCAGGATGGTCAGCACGAGCCAGGGCACATTCCGGCGGCTGTACGCCAGGCCGATCGCGGCTGACGCCCCGGCCTGGGCCGTCATCATCCGCGCGACGACGCTCACCAGCGGATGACGGGTGATCTTCCGGCCGGCCTGAGCGCGCCGCCGCGATATTGCTCGTGCCTTCTGGCATGCGTCAGCCACCTTCCGCGAGTGAAATGCGGCCCCATTATTGCACTGTCCGGTGGGGTCCGTGCCCTCACGCGTGGTTAGGACCGCAGTGGGGCAATCGCGCCAGGCTCAGGCGCCGGACGCTGTCCGCGGCCCCGCCGAGGTCGGATCATCACCGCGACTGAGGGCTTCCCAGATCGAGGCCGAGTCAGCGGCTGGCCCTGTCGCAGGCTGCGGCACTGCGGGTTGCGGGTCTGCGGCCTGCGGGTCTGCGGCCTGCGGGTCTGCGGCCTGCGGGTCTGCGGGCTGCGGGACTGCGGGTTGCGGCGGCCGGGCGCGGGGAGGCTGGCCGGCCGCTGCCGTCGGCGCGTCGTAGCGGCTGGACATCACGGCCAGCCGGTTGGCCCGCCAGGCCACTCCGAGCCCGGCCGCCATCATCGCGGCCGCGCCGGCGACGACCAGCGCCTGCCAGCCAGCCGCGGAGAACACCACGTGGGTTGCCGTTCCCGCGACATCCGGGGGCGTGGTGGTCGCCGTTCCGCTGCCGTCCATCACCGAGCCGGCCGCCGCCGTTTCCGGGCTGACCGACGAGCTCGCCGCTGAAATCGCGCCCGCGCGGCTGAGCGTGAACGCCGACACGGCCAGGCCGGCCCCGATGGCCGCGAGCAGGAGCTCCGGTCAGGCGGCGGAGGAGCCGCTTGCTGGCCAGCACGGCCGCCAGCGTCGCCAGGCCCGCGACCACCAGCGCATCCGCGTAGGGCACCAGAGCTGCTCCGGTCACGGCGACGTGACTGTCAGGCAGCGGCCGGGGCAGGCTGGTCCGCACCTGGGCCCAGTCCTGCTTGGTCGCCAGCAGGATCAGCCCGGCACCGACTGCGCCCAGCAGCAGCATCGCGGTGAGTTCCTGCCGGGGCGAGCGCGGCAGCAGCCTGCTCGGCCGGCCGGCCAGCCGCGCCTTTCCGCCGGTGCTCATAGCTCTCCTCCTGGTCTTCGGGCTCACCAGCAGGCTAGCGCTACCTGCGCAGCGCGGTGATCACCTACGATCGGCGTCAGTACCTGGCTCGTCCATCCCCACCCGAGGAGCTCCGAAGTGACCTACGCGCAGGACGAGCGGTACGCCATCTGCGACCTGCTGGCCGAGCTCGGACCTGGCCAGCCCACTCTCTGCGAGGGCTGGGCCACGGCTGACCTGGCCGCCCACCTGGTGCTGCGGGAACGCAGGCCGGACGCGGGCGCCAGGCGTCGCGGGCGGCCCGCTGGCCGGCTACACCCGGCACGTGCAGGCGCGCCTGACCGGCCGGACGTCCTTCCCTGAGCTGGTCGAGCTGATCAGGAGCGGCCCGCCGCGCTTCTCTGTCTTCGGGCTGCCCGGTGCCGACGAGCGGCTCAACCTGGTGGAGTACTTCGTGCACCACGAGGACGTGCGCCGGGCGCAGCCGGACTGGAAACCGCGCGAGCTCAGCCCGAGTCTCAGCGACGTGCTGTGGGGCCGGCTGGGGCTGGCCAGGCTCATGCTGCGCAAGGCGCCGGTCGGGGTCGAGCTGGCCCGCGCCGATGCGGCCAGGACCGCCGCTGGCAGCCACGTCGGCGAACGGGAAAGGCCGGGTCAGGATCACGGCCAAGGCACGGACCCCGGTCGTCACCGTCACCGGCGACCCGGCCGAGCTGACGCTGTGGACGATGGGCCGCACCAGCGCCGCTGACGTCCAGTTCGACGGCAATGCCGAGCGACGTCGCCGCGCTCCGGGCGAGCAGCTGGCGGTCCTGAGCCGCCTCCCTGAGCCCGGGATCATACCTCCGGCGGGGCTGAGGTCTCCGCCGCGACCAGCACCGGATCCGGCCGGATGGCGAGCGTCACCCGGCTGCCCGCCCCGAGCTCGGCCGCGTCCGAGGTCGCCAGCTGAGCCATGATCGTCGTGTCGCCGAGGTCAACAGTCACGCGGCTGGTCGCGCCGAGGAAGGTCAGCGCGATGACCGTGCCCGTCAGCGGCCCGGCCTCCGCGGTGGCGTCTGACGCCAGCGTGACCGCCTCCGGCCGGACCAAGGCGATGACCGGGCCGGCCGGCGTTGCGGTGTCGACCAGCGGGATTTCACGGCCGCGAACCGTTACCGTCGTCCCGCTGACCGTCCCGGCCAGGCGGTTGCTGAGGCCGACGAACTCGGCCACGAACGAGGTGGCCGGACGGGAGTACACGTCGGCAGGAGGCGCCAGCTGCTCCAGCCGCCCGTCGCGCATGACGCCGACCCGATCAGCGATCGCCAGCGCTTCTTCCTGGTCGTGAGTGACGAACAGGGTCGTGATGCCGACGTCCAGCTGGATCCGGCGAATCTGGTCTCGCAGCTGAGCCCGCACCTTGGCGTCGAGCGCGGAGAGCGGCTCGTCGAGCAGCAGCACCTGCGGCTCGATCGCGAGTGCCCTCGCCAGCGCGACCCGCTGCTGCTGACCGCCGGAAAGCTGATGCGGGTAGCGGTCGGCCTGGGAGTCTAGCTCGACGAGTTCCAGCATCTCCAGTGAGCGCTTGTCCCTGGCCGCCGACGAGATGCCGCGAAGCCGGAGCCCGAAGGCGACGTTCTGCCGGACGGTCATGTGCGGGAACAGCGAGTAGGCCTGAAAGACCATCCCCATATCCCGCTTGTTGGCCGGCAGCCGGGTGATGTCACGGCCGGCCACCGAGATCGTCCCCTCGTCGGCGTCCTCCAGGCCCGCGAGCAGCCGCAACGTCGTCGTTTTGCCGCAGCCTGACGGGCCGAGCAAGGCGATCAGCTCGCCGGCCTGCACGGAAAGGTCAAGGTTGTCGAGTGCCACGACCGAGCCGTATCTCCGGCTCAGTCCGTGCATCTGGACCTCGACGGCTGTCCTGGTCGCGCCGGTCTGAACCGGAATCGTCGAACTCACGTACTCCACCTCACGTGCGGCCGCGGCGCAGGCGCCGGCCAGCGTAGGACAGGATCAGCAGCAGCAGGAAGGCAAACCCGAGCGTGGCCGCCGAGGCCGAGAACAGCACGCCGGCGTTCTCCGAGCTACGGCTGATCTCGAACAGGTTCGTCTGCAGGTTCACGTAGCTCAGCAGATAAGCGACGGTGAATTCACCGAGCACCAGCGCCACCGTCAGCAGCAGCGCGTTGAGGATGGCCTGCCACATGTTCGGCACGATGACCCGGAAGATGACGGTCGGCCAGCGAGCGCCGAGACTCCGGGCGGCCTCCGACAGCGTCGTCGCGTCGACCGCGGCGAGGCCGGCCGCCAGGGCCCGGTAGGCGTACGGCAGCGCCAGGATCACGTACGCCCAGAACAGCATCAGCGCGGAGACGTTGTAGCGCTCGATCTGGTTATAAATCGGAGCGAGCCCGACGACCAGCACGATCGCCGGAATGGTCAGCGGGAGCAGGCAGATGAACTCCATGATCCGGCTGAACCAGGCCACCCGCAGCTTGACCCAGATCATGGTGGGCACGACCAGGAGCAGCATTACCACGCTGGTGATGACCGCGAGCTCCAGGGTGATCTCAATCGAGGACAGCAGTGGCGGCGGGCCCGGATACGACACGATCTGCGTCCAGGCCGATACCGACCAGCTGCCAGGCGTCGCCCCCTCGAACGAGAAGCGCACCATCGCCAGGAGCGGGAGCAGGAAAAACAGCGCGAACAGCGTGAACGTCACGTACCTGAAGACGTTCAGCCGGCGTCGCTGCCCAGCCCTGAGCCCCCGCGGCGCCTGCGCGGCCGCCGGCCCCGCCAGGGACTCGGCGCTCAGCGGCGTTACCGCTGCCATCGCGCTGCCCTGCGCTGGAGTAGGAAGTAGCCGCTCATCACGATGACCACCAGAACGATCATTCCGAGCGCGAGAGCATCGCCCTCGTGCGCATTGGCTAGCCCGACCTCGCTGATCAGCGAACTGCTGATCGACTGAGGCACGACGTAGGAGATCTGGTCTTCCCAGGCCTCGATGGTGGCGAAGGCGGACAGCGCATTGGCGAACAGGAGCAGAGTCGCGCCGGTGAACGCCGGCGCGAGCAGCGGTCCGCCGACATAGCGCCAGTACTGCCAGGTCGATCCGCCCAGGCTCTCGGCCGCTTCCCGCCACTGCGTGCGCAGCCCGTCGATGGCGGGCAGGAAGACCAGCGTCATGAGCGGGATCTGGAAGTAGCAGTAGATGAGGGCGATGCCCCACGGGAAGTCGTAGAACCAGCTGGCATGAAACAAGAACCCGCTTGTCGGACCGATCGCCGCCAGGAACGCGAACGCCAGGGTGACGCCACCGAACTGGGCGAGTACGCCTGATCCGGCCAGGTACATCCGCCGGGCGATGC
This sequence comes from uncultured Actinomycetota bacterium, assembly GCA_963818995.1. GTDB lineage: Bacteria > Actinomycetota > Actinomycetes > Streptosporangiales > Streptosporangiaceae > JAJYUU01. The sequence continues at coordinate 196,513 of CAWFUM010000024.1, forward strand.
CGTCCGGATTCCCGGAGGCGACCGCGTACGCCAGTACCGCGCCGAGCGCCGCGCCGATGAGCGAGGAGATCACGCACAGCTCAAGGGAGCCGGTGAACGCGCTGCGGACCGTGCCCGTGTTCAGCGCGGAGATGTTCGCGGTGGTGAATCCGCCGCTGTTCCCCTGGAACGCGTTCCAGATCACGATTCCGGTGGGAAGCAGCAGGAATACGCCCGTGTAGGCGAGGAACGGAACGGTCCCGACCCAGGCGACGGGCGGCCGGCGCCCGGCCCTAACGGGCCGGGCGCCGGTCTCAGTCGTGATAGCTGCAGCCACTGCCGTCCCTAGCTGACGGCCTTGGCCCAGTTCGCCGCGAGGTAGGTAGCGGCGGCCGTGGCCTGCGCCTCGGAGAGGAACAGCGGAGTGCCGGTCACCGGGGGCAGCGCGGCGGCGGCGGTCTTGTTGATGCTGCCGTTGCTCGTCATCGCGACTTGCTCGGCCGGCCGGGCACCGCCCGCGAGCCACAGATTCTGACCGCCGACGGCGGCCTGGGAGAACAGGAATTCCTCCCACAGCCTGGCTGCCGCCGGGTGCGGCGCGTCCTTGTTGATGGCCTGGTCATAGAAGCCGCCCAGCGTCGCATTGGCCGGGATGAACACCTTCCAGGTCGAGGCCGGCTGGCCGACGACGGCCGCGGTGTTGAGGTAGTCCCAGTTGAAGACCACCGGCGTGGTACCTGCCTTGATCGTCGCCGGGGTGGCCTGGACCGGCACGTAGTTGCCCGCAGTCTTCAGCTTGTGGAAGAAGGCCACGCCGTCGGCGATACTGCTGGCCGAGCCGCCCTCGGCCAGGCTCGCCATCATGACGCCGTTGAGCGCGGCGTTCGCCTCGGTCGGGTTGCCGTTCAGTGCCACGGCGCTCTTGAACTTGCTGCCGAGCAGCTGGTTGAGCGAGGTGATCGTGCCGAACTTGGCCGAGTTGTAGCCCACCGACATGTAGCCGCCGTAGTCGCCGACGTACAGGCCGGAAGACTGCTTCAGGGCGGCCGGGATTGACGACCAGGTGGCGACTTCGTACGGCGCAAACAGTGAAGTGCTGGCAGTCGCCACACTGTTGCCGACATCCAGCACGTCGGCCGCCAGCGACGTGCCCTTCTTCTGCTGGATCTGCGTCACTTCCTGCGCGCTTGAGTCCGAGGGCGCAATGGAATTGACTTTAATGCCGTATTTGGCGGTGAAGTCCTTGATGATGGTGCCGTAGTTCGCCCAGTCGTTCGGCAGCGCGATGACGTTCAGCGTGCCTTCCTTCTTTGCCGCGGCCACCAGCGTCGACATCCCGCCGCCAGCCGCGGCTGACGTCGCATTGGACCAGTTATAGCCGCCGCTGCCTGACGACGACGAGTTCGCACTGCAGCCGGCCGACAGCAGCGCCATGGCTGCAAGTCCAGCGAGCGCAGGCCAGCATGACGTTCTCACGACTGCCTCCTGTAAAACTGCCCCACCTGAATGTGCCGGAGGAATGCCCGTCCGGAGTTCCGCCGCCTCGCGCTGGCCACGGCTCGCTACTGATCCGTAAACGGCAGAAGGCTGGCATTTGTCTGATCGTTCAACCGTTGGAATGCTGACGTAGTGTCTGGGCAAGTGTCAAGCGGCGTTACCGACTTGACGCCCATTGTCAGGAGGCAGCCTTGGCACATCCGCGCGACCGGCATCCGACGGGTGAGCGAGTCATCCCGGGCGAGCCGCAGGATGGCGGCTACCGGCGGCTGCGCGTCGAGCCCGGCGAGGCGCACACGGCACGAGACGAACTGGCCAGCGGGAGCGTGCCGGGCGGCTGGCAGCGAACCGCAACACCGCTGCTGGCGCTCGCGCATCTGTCCGACCTGCACATCATGGATCACCAGTCACCCGGCCGCGCTGAGCTGGTCGACCGGTTCTCCGATCCGGACTCACCGCTGCGTGCCACCGTGGGCATCATCGGCACCTACCGGGCCCACGAGCTGTTCACTTATCAGGTGGCCGAAGCCGTCGTGCGCGCCGTGCGCCAGCTCAAGCGCGGCTCCGGTCTCCGGCCTGCCGCTGGAATTCGCTGTCGTAACCGGCGACGCCACCGACAACTGCCAGCTCAACGAGCTGCGCAGCTACATTGACCTGCTGGACGGCGGCGAGGTCGTCCCGGACTCAGGTGACGCCCAGCGATACGAGGGGGTCGCTAGCCCGGCGGTCGAGGACGAGCGCTACTGGCACCCTGACGGAGGGCCAGAGGACCTGCCGCGCACCAGGTACGGCTTCCCGACCGCACCCGGAATCCTGGCCGCCGCGCGGTCCCCGTTCCTGGCCACCGGGCTCGGGCTGCCGTGGTACGCGGTGCACGGCAACCACGACAACATGATGCAGGGCACCGTCCGGCCGGAAGGACTGAGTTGCTGACTTCGCTGTCGGCGGCGTCAAGCTCGTGACGCCTCCGGGCGACATTGATGCCGCCAGCCTGCTCACCCGGTTCGAGCAAGCCGAGGCTGACGCGCTGGCCGAACTAGCCCGCGGCGCTCAGCTCGTGGTCACCCCGGATCCGGCTCGCGCTGATGGTGACGCGGCCTGAGCACATCAGGGAGCATTTCCGCTCCTCTGGCCGGCCAGTCGGGACATGGTTATTCCGAGCGCAACCTTGCCGACGGAACCGCGTACTACGCCTTCGACCGCGGCGTCGATCCGCTGCCTCGTTCTGGACACGGTCAATCACCACGGCGGCTGGCAGGGCTCGCTCGACGCTACCCAGCTTCACTGGCTGGAGGCGGAGCTCAGCGCGAGCGCGGCCCGGCCCGTCGTGCTGTTCAGCCACCACCCGCTGGAGACCATGGTCAACGACACGCGGCCGCCGGGCGCCGACCGCCGGATCCTCGGCGCGGAGCTCCGCGAGGTCCTGCTTGCTCATCCGTGCGTCGTCGCCTGGCTCAATGGCCACACGCACGTCCATAGGGTCACTGCCGTCAGCAAGGATGACGGGTCCGGCTTCTGGCAGATCACCACCGCTTCCCACATCGACTGGCCGCAGCAGGCCAGGATCGTTGAGTTCCTGGCCACGGCTACCGGGCTCGTGATCGCCTGCACCGTGCTCGACGCCGCGGCGCCCGCGGCCTACCAGGGCGGCGCCGAGCCTGCCGACCTCGCGGCGCTGGCCCGCGAGCTCGCTGCCAATGACTGGCAGCTTCGCGACCTGATTACGCCGGACGGCGGCGCCGGCGCGGGCACCGCCGGGGACCGGAACGTACTGCTGGCAGTCGACTGGCCGCGAGCGCCGGGACAGCTCAGGCTGACGTGACCTCGTTCCCGTCCTTAGCCGGCCTGGCACGAGAAATTAGCCTGGCTGCCGGCGCCATCCGGTCTCTTAGCCATTCATAGTTCACGCGGTCACTGCGCTAGCATCATCGCGGCGTTAGCGGTCATTCATTTCGCCCCGCGACGATGCACCCGTCCTGAACCCCGCGTTCCGACAGGTCGGAGAGGCAAAGTGCGTAACAGCAAGGCAATTGTCGCGGCGCTCGCGGCAGTAAGCGCCGCGGTGCTCGCGGCAGGCTGCGGTAGCAGCAGCGGTTCATCGGGCGGCAGCTCGGCCGACTGGTCTAAGGTCACCTCGCTGTCGTCAGGCGGGAGCACCGACATGTCCGCGCTGGTGAAGGCAGCCGAGAAGGAAGGGCAGCTGAACGTCATCACGCTGCCGTCCAACTGGGCCAACTACGGCGCGATCATGAAGGACTTCTCGGCGAAGTACCACATTCACATCACTGACGCCAACCCGGAGGGCTCCAGCGGTCAGGAGATCACCGCCGTCCAGCAGCTCAAGGGCCAGAGCCGCGCACCCGACGTGGTCGACGTGGGGACGCCGTTCGCGGTCGAGGGCGCTACCGACCACCTCTGGGCGCCGTACAAGGTTCAGAGCTGGAGCAACATCCCGGCCAACGCCAAGGATGCCGGCGGTTCCTGGTACGCCGACTACGGCGGCTACGTCGCCATCGGATACGACCCGGCCAAGGTGAAGGTCCCCCCGACGTCGTTCGCCAGCCTGACCAATCCGGCCTACAAGAACATGATCGGCCTGAACAACAGCCCGACTACCGCAGGCGCGGCCTTCGCCGCGGTGTACGCGGCCGCGCTGGCCAACGGCGGATCGTTCGGCAACATCGAGCCGGGCATCAAGTACTTCGCGCATCTCAAGGCGATCGGTAACTTCGTGCCCACGGCCGTCGGCGGGCCGACCACGGTTGAGAACGGGACCACCCCGATCCTGATCTGGTGGGATTACCTGCTGGCGTCTGAGGTGTCCCCGGTCGTCAAGGGCTTCAAGATCGTCATCCCGTCGGATGCGTCCTACGCCTCGTATTACGACCAGGCCATCAGCGCCACCGCTCCCGACCCGGCCGCGGCGCGGCTGTGGGAGGAGTACCTGTACTCGACCACCGGGCAGAACCTCTGGCTGCAAGGATTCGCCCGCCCCATCGAGCTGTCAACCCTGGTGTCGGCCGGCACCGTCGACAAGTCCGCCTACGCTTCGCTGCCGCCTGCTCCGTCCGGCGCGCTGACCTTCCCGACCCAGGCCCAGCAGGCCGCGGCCGAGAACGTCGTCTCGGCCAACTGGCCGAAGCAAGTCGGCTAGCTCGTGACCGACAGCATGACCCGGGCCGTGGCTCCGGAGGTTCCGGCCTCCGGGGCCCGGCCGGACCGGGTCACTCGCGCCCTCCGGACCGCGCTGCGGTGGGCCGGAGTCGTGCCGTTCGGCGCCTACGTCGTGCTCGGCCTGCTCGTGCCGATGATCGCGATCGCCATCGCGGCGTTCAAGGACAACAACGGCACGTTCACGTTCGCCAACATCGATGCCGCGACCCACGGCACTTACTTCCTCGGCCTGAAGAACAGCCTGATCCTGTCGGTCACGACCGCGATCATTCCCGGCATCTTCGGGCTCCTGGTGGCCTACGCGATCTTCACGGCTAAGCGCGGCGCGATTCTGCGGCGGGTGGTGATCACCGCGTCGGGAGTGTTCGCCAACTTCGGCGGCGTGCCGCTGGCCTTCCTGTTCATCTCCACGCTGAGTACCACCGGAGTGGTCACCGGCTGGATCAGGGACCTGTCCAGCGTCGACATCTGGGACCACGGCTTCAGCCTCTACAACCCGGTCGGCGTAGCCGTGGTCTACATGTACTTCCAGATCCCGCTGATGGTGCTGGTGATCTTGCCGGCCCTTGAGGGGCTCCGGCCGTCCTGGCGCGAGGCGGCAAGCAACCTCGGCGCCCGCAGCTGGCAGTACTGGCGTCACGTCGGCGGACCGGTGCTGTTCCCGTCGTTCCTTGGCTGCCTGCTGCTGCTGTTCGGGAGCGCTTTCTCCGCCTACGCGACCGCCGAGGCACTCACCGGCGGCACGGTCGCACTGACCCCGATTCAGATCGGCGCGCTGCTCAACGGCAATGTCCTGGCCGGGCAGGAAAACCTCGGCTATGCGCTCGGCCTGATCATGGTCGTGATCATCGCGATCGCCATGATCATCTACACAATCGTCCAGCGGAGGGCGGCGCGATGGCTGCGATAACTGGCGCTGAAGCCAGCATGACCGCGCCAGCGCCGGCGGCGGTCAGATCCGCCGCCGGGCGGCGCACCTTCCCGGTGTGGCGGTGGCTGATCCTGCTGCTCGCGGCGATCTACTTCCTGGTGCCGCTCTACGCCGCGTTCAAGTTCGCCGGCTTCAAGGCCTTTCCTGACGTCTTCAAGCAGTCCGGTTTCGTCTCCGCCATCGGGCTCTCGCTCCGGCTGGCGGTGATCACGACCGTGATCACGCTGGTGCTCATGGTGCCCACGGTGGTGTACGTGCATCTGCGCCTGCCGCGGATCAGGCGGCTGATGGAGGCGGTCACGATCCTGCCGATCGTCATCCCGCCGATCGTGCTGATCGTCGGGGTGCTGAAGGTAGCGCCCGGATTCCTGCTGAGCACCCCGTACCTGCTCGCGCTCATGTACGTCGTGCTCGCGATGCCGTTCGCCTACCGATCGCTGGACGCCGGGCTGCGGGCATTCGATCTCAAGACCATGGTCGAGGCCTCTCAGTCACTGGGCGCTGGCTTGCCGGCCACGTTGTGGCGGGTCGTGATCCCGAACATCCGCACCGCCATGCTGTCAGCCGTCGTTCTCACCGTCGCTCTTGTGCTCGGTGAGTTCACCATGGCCAGCCTCGACCTGTACGTGACGTTCCCGGTGTGGATCGTCGACTTCGAGCAGAACAGCGGCCCGGTCTCGGTCGCCGCCTCGCTGCTGGCCCTGTTTGTGACCTGGGTCCTGCTCATGCTGATCGTGACCCTCGGCACCCGCGGGGCGCGCAAGCGGGGCGGCGGCGAGGTCGCCCTGTTCTCGGTAGCCACTCAGAATGTCCGCCAGACCACCGGAGCGTCGCAATGACCACCAATACCGCGGCGGGCACTGCCACGGGTTTCAGCCCGGCCGGCGACGGCGCCGGCGCGCCGGTCAGCATGCTGGGCCTGAGCCGATCGTTCGGCGCCGTGCGCGCGCTCGACGGGCTGTCAGTCTGGAGATCGCTCCGGGCGAGCTGGTCGCGCTGCTCGGACCGTCGGGCTGCGGCAAGACCACAGCGCTGCGGATCGTGGCCGGCTTCGAGTTCGCCGACTCCGGCACGGTCACCGTGGACGGCAAGAACATCGCGCCGATTCCGGCCGCCCGGCGGGACATGGGCATGGTGTTCCAGAGCTACAGCCTGTTCCCGAACATGACCGCGCTGGACAACGTCGCCTTCGGCCTGCGCATGCGCAAGGTAACCGGGAGCGAGCGAGCCAAGCGGGCGAGCGCGCTGCTGGACATGGTCGGCCTCGCCCCCCAGGCCAGGCAGTACCCGCACCAGCTATCCGGCGGCCAGCAGCAGCGCGTCGCGCTGGCCCGCGCGCTCGCGATCGAGCCGCGGGTCCTGCTGCTCGACGAGCCGCTGTCAGCACTGGACGCTCAGGTGCGGCTGCAGCTGCGCGAGCAGATCAGGACCCTGCAGCAGCGCCTGGGCACGACGACGTTGTTCGTGACCCACGACCAGGAGGAGGCGCTGTCGATGGCCGACCGGGTCGGCGTCATGAGAGACGGCCGCCTGGAGCAGGTAGCCACGCCGAGCGAGCTGTACTCCACCCCGGCCACCACCTTTGTCGCGGAGTTCGTCGGCACGATGAACCGCATCCCCGGCAGCTACCAGGGCGGTGACGAGGTCACCTTCCTGGGCGCGATCGCGCCGGTGCGAGGCGAGCACGCGGCTGTGGCCCACGGGAACGTCGACGTGCTCGTCCGGCCGGAGGGCCTCACCGTTGAGGCAGTGGCGGGCGGCAACGGCATCGTGACCAACCGGACGTTCCTCGGCTCCCTGACCCGGCTGAGCGTGCTGCTCTCCGGCGACATCGCCGTCAAGGTCGATAAGAGCAGCACGGCCGCGGCCGCGCTGGTTCCCGGCACGTCGGTTGACGTCGGCATCTCCGGCGGCGAGGCGGTCCTGATCGCCCAGCCGGCGGTCAGCTGATCGCCGCGTTGACGAGCTGGTACAGGATGCAGTCCTGCCACCGCCCGGCGATCCTCAGGTAATCGGGCGCCATGCCGATCCGGGCGAAGCCGTTCCGCTCCAGCACCCGCTGCGACCGATCGTTCCCCACCAGGGTCTCGGCCTGGATGCGGTGCAGCCCGAGTTCGGCGAAGGCAATGCCGATCGTCTCGCTGAGCGCTGCCGTCGCCACGCCCCGCCCCCCGGCGGCCTGGCCGACCCAGTAGCCGACGCTGCAGGACAGGAACGACGCCCGGACGATGCCGTTCAGCGTGATGCGGCCGACCACTCCCTCCGGCTCGGTCACGATGACCAGCGGCAGGTTGCGGCCCTGCTCGTGCTCGGCCAGCGTGGCCGCGATCGCGACCCGCTGCCCGGCCTCACTGAAGTAGCTGTCCGCGCGGACCGGCTCGAAGGGCGCCAGGAACTCACGGTTGGCCCGGAGCAGCCCGGCCAGGACCGGCGCGTCCTCCGGGCTGATCAGTCGGCACGAGGTCACCCGCCCCATGATGCCGGTACTTCGCACCTATGATCGCCGTATGCAGGGCTCCGTTACCGTGCGCATGGCTGCCCCGGCCGGCCGGGTCTGGGGGCTGCTGACCGACATCACCCGGATTGGCGAGTTCAGCCCGGAGACATTCGAGGCCGAGTGGCTGGACGGCGCGACCGGGCCGCGGCTCGGCGCGCGCTTCCGCGGTCACGTCCGGCGTAATGGCCGGGGCCCGGTCTACTGGACCACCTGCCAGGTCGTCGCGGCCGAACCGGAGCGCGAGTTCGCGTTCGACGTCCTCGCCGGCGGCCGGATCGTCAATACCTGGCGCTATCAGCTCACGCCGGTCCCCGGCGGCAGCCAGCCGGCCACCGATGTGACGGAGTCATTCCGCCTCAGCCCGGCCCCGTTGTTCCGGCTGTACTGGCGTGCCGCCGGCCACTGGCGGATGCGGACCAACCTGAACGGCATGCGCGCCACGCTCGAGCGCATGAAAGCCGTCGCCGAATCAGCCTGAGCCCGCGGGCCCTTGACGCCGGTCTATGGTAAGTATTAACTTACCGTAAGTCATGGCTAACCATTCAGCGATGCTGGCAGCGCTGGCGGATCCGACTCGCCGCGAGATTTTCGAGCGCGTGGCCCGCTCGCCCAGCGCGGTCGGCGAGCTGGCCCGCGGGCTGCCGGTGCGCCGGCCCGCCGTTTCCCAGCACCTGAAGGTACTCAAGGACGCGGGCCTGGTCACCGACACGGCCGCGGGCACGCGCCGCGTCTACTCCGTCGATCCGGCCGGGCTGGCCGAGATCCGCGGCTACTTCGAGCAGTTCTGGCAGCAGTCACTGGCCCGGTTCGCCGCCGCGGCCAGCCAATCCGCACAGGAGGAACAATGACCACGGACCTGCAGGCGACATCCGTCACCACCGCCATCGATGTGGATGCCCCGATCGGGCACGCCTTCTCGGTCTTCACCGACGGCATCGCATCGTGGTGGAACCCCGGCCACCACATACTCGAGGCTGAGCTCGCCGGCATGGACTTCGAGCCCCGGGTGGGCGGGCACATCATCGACCGCGGCGTCGACGGCAGCGAATGCCGGTGGTCGCGGGTGCTGGCCTACGACCCGCCTCGCCGCGTCTGCTTCAGCTGGGACATCAACCTGAGCTGGCGGCTGGAGACCGATCCGGAGAAGGCCAGCGAAATCGAGGTCACCTTCAGCCCGGACGGCCCGTCCCGCACTCATGTCACGCTCGTGCACCGCCACCTGGACCGGCACGGCGACGGCTGGCAGAGCATGCGCGACGCCGTCGGCTCGGGCTGGGATCTCACCCGGTTCGCCGAGGTCGCGACCGCCCGGTAAGGGGCGGGGCTAGCGGCTGGCCGTCAGCAGCGCCTCGCGGATGACGTCCTCGCCGGCCGGATGGCCGCTCTCGTCGCTGAACGAGCCGTAAGGCGGCCCGTACACCGGCGATCCTGGTTCCTGCCGCCAGCTGTCAGCCAGGGCGCCGGCGTCGACGCTGCCGTAGCCGATGGAGTCCAGATAGCGGGCGGCTTGCCCCTTGGCCTCGGGCGAGTCGCCCGCGATCGGCAGGAACGACCGGTCGGCGGCCCCGGCCGGCCGGCTGAGCGACAGCAGGTGCTTGAAGAAGATGTTGTTGAACGCCTTCACGACGTCGGCGCCGGCCAGGTGGCGCTGCAGAAGCTCGCTGCTGGTCTCCAGGCCGTCGTCAAGCACGCCGATGTGGCCGTCTCGCTCGGGATAGTAATTGCAGGTATCCAGGACGAGCTTGCCGTCCAGCGGGCCGGCCGGGACGCTCTGGCAGGCCCTGAACGGGATCGAGACCACCACGATGTCGCTCTGCGCGGCCGCGTCCTGCCCGCTGCCCGCGCGGGCCAGCGGACCGAGCCCGGCGGCCAGGTCCGCCAGCGTCGCCGGACCCCGCGAGTTGCTCAGCACCACGTGATGACCTGCGGCAACGCTCAGCCGGGCGACGGTGCCGCCGATCATTCCGCTTCCGATGAACCCAACAGTCGCCATGAAACGGGGTAACCCGGCCTGGCCGCTACTCATTCCGCGCGGCCGGGCCGGGCCGCCTGCTAGCTCCGCACCCCGGCGCCCACGCCGATGAGCGGCAGCAAGCCGCTGACGGAGTCGAGAATGTGCGGCGCCCCCGCCGCGAGCAGTGAGTCCCGGCTGCCTGCCCCGGTGGTGACGCCAGCCACGAGGCCGGCTCCGGCCCGCAGGCCTGACTCGACGTCGCTGGCGGTATCGCCGGCCACGGCAAGCTCGCTGACCGCGCCGCCGCCCAGCCGCAGCAGCGCGGTGAGCGGAAGGTCGGGCCAGGGCCGGCCACGGCCGGCATCAGCGGGCGACAGCGCCAGGTCGATCAGGGGCCGCCAGCCGAGGGCGTCCAGCAGGGCGTCCCTGGTAACCGGGGCGAAGCCGGTCGCCAGGCAGACCCTGATCCCGGCAGCCCGCAGGGCCGTGATGGTCTCCAGGGCGCCCGGCAGGGGCGCCACCAGGCCAGCGCGTACCGACTCGGCGTAGGTCTGTTCGAAGATGCGGTTGCCATCCTGCGCGCGCTCCTCGCTGCGCAGCAGCGCGCGGAACACCTCGATCTTCGACTGACCCATCGTCTCCTGGACGTAGGCGATGGCCTCGTCGTATCCGGGTGCCCCCGGTACCAGGCCGAACTCGGCCGCCGCCGCGCCGAAGGCGGCCATGACGCTGCCGTCGTCGGCGACCGTCGTCCCGGCCATGTCCAGGCACGCGACCGTGATCTCCCGCATAGCTGCCTCCCTAGGTCAGATGCCAGTCTGGCTGGCCGGCCGGCCGGCAAAGGTCTCTTCGGCGATGGCCGGCGAGCAGGTCATGCCCCGCCCGCCGGGCCCGGTCACGAGGACGACGCCCGGCGCGACCTGCGATCGGTGATAGAGCTCGGTGCCGGTCACCTGGCTGTACACACCCGCCCAGCGGAGCCTGGCCGGCGGAAGTGCCGCGCCCAGCAGCTGGGCGGCGCGCGCCCGCAGGTGCTCGTACGGGATCTCGTCGACATCGAAGGCGAACGGCTCGTCGTAGCTATGGGTGTCGCCGATCGTCAGCGTGCCGTCGAGCCGCTGCACCAGCAGCAGCTGCGCCGCCGCGGCCGCGGCGGCCGGCGCCTGGGGCGCGAGCCTGGTCCGGCCGGGAAGGTCGAAGGCAGGGTAATAGCGCAGCGAGTCGGCGTCGGCAATCGCGGTCGTGAGCTGGCCGGCGAACGGCTCGGTCTGCAGCATCTGCAGGCGCACCCGCCGCACCGGCGGACGTTCGTATCCGGCCAGATGCGGCCCGGCGATGCCGGTATGCCAGGCGCCGGTGCACAGCACGACGAGGTCACCGCGGTGCCAGGCGCCGGCGTGATCGCGGACCGCGTGCGGTGCCACCTCGATCGCCTCGCGTCCGGGCAGCCAGGTGTAGCCGGCTCCGCCGCCGGCCCCGGCCGCCAGCAGGTACTCACGGAAGGCGCCCGGTACCAGGCGCGGCTCCACGATCGCGTCCCGGCGGCATAGCAGCGCGCCGGCGAAATCACCCCTGAGGGCCGGGTTGACCTCGGCCGCCGCGGCGGCATCAAGCAGCTCGAAGCCTCGCTCGGCTGCGTCCGGCGACTCGGCGGCCTCCTTCATGAGGCCGAGATCAGCGTCGTCGAGTGCCAGCGTCAGCGATCCGTGCGGCCGGAATCCGGCCGCGGGAACCAGCGCGCCGAGTTCCTCCCACAAGGTCCTGGCCCGCTGCGCCAGTGCCAGCTCCGGGCCCGGTGCCCGGCCGCTGACCCAGACCAGCCCGAAGTTGCGCACGCTGGCTCCGCGCGGGCCGGCCTCCCGCTCCAGGTGCACGACGTCCATCCCCCGGCTGCGCGCCGCAACGGCGTGCATGGTGCCGAGCACCCCGCCTCCGACGATGACGACCCTGTCCACCAGGCGCGCTCCCTCCGCACATCGTCGCTCACTGCCGTCAGCAGGCCGAGCGCGGTCAGTCAATCGTGCCGTGATGACCGGTCAGTGAACAGAGCAGAACGAGATCGCGTCGGCGGGCCGTCCAGCGCAGCCGGGACCGGGCCTAACGGACGTAGGTGCCCTTGGCCGGAAGCGTGACGACCAGCCCTCGCTCGCGCAGCTCCTCCACGGCCCGGCGGGCGGTTCCGACCGCGACCTGGTAATCGGCCGCGAGGTCACGCTCAGCCGGAAGCCGGGCACCGGCGGCCAGCTCGCCGGCCTCAATCCTGGCGGCGATGTGATCGGCTACCCCGATGTAGACATAAACCGGCCCGAGCGAAGCTGCGTCGAACTTGGGCACCTTGACCACGAAGATCACCCTAGAACGCTTGTGAACTGCGGAAAGAGTCAGGACGCGGTCTGCTGCTCTACACTGCTCTATACCGCGCTATGATGAAGGTCATGCAGCCCCCGGACGCCTGCCGCGGAATCATCCGCGGGCCGGGGCACGTGATGGAGGCCGTTCATGGACAGGAGCGAAGCGTCCGCACTCGCGGACCTGCAGATGCACTGGGACGAGGCGTACGAGATCGGGCTGGACGGCGCCATCTGGCGGGCCACCTTCCGTGGCACGGCCGATGAACTGCGCGCCCACACCAGCAGCGAGCTGCGCGATCTGATCCGGGCCGACTACGTCTACCGCGAGCGCCTGGATCGCGACGGCGATGCCTGCTCCGATGCCTACTCCGATGCCTACGAGGGCGATTTCCGCGGCGACGAGCCAGGCGACGATGACAACCGCCCGAGCCGGCCGAACTTCGCCGACATCCGGGGCGAGCGCATGTCCACCTGAGTTCCCGGCCGCGGCAAACTGCCGCTAGCGGGGCGAGCCGGGCGCTGGCCTAGGCTGGTAGCCAGGGCTCAGCATCGGAGGCATGAATGGCTCACGTCCTTGGCATCGACATCGGCGGCACCGGTGTCAAAGCGGCGCCCGTGGACACCACGACCGGCGAGCTGATGGCCGACCGGCAGAAGATCGAAACTCCGCGCCCGGCGACGCCCGAGGCCATCGGCAAGGTCGTTGAGCAGCTTGTCACCAGCTTCGGCTGGACCGGCCCGGCCGGGGTGACCTTCCCTGGCGTTGTCGCTCAGGGAGTCATTCAGACCGCGGCCAATCTGGATCAGAGCTGGATCGGCACCGATGCGGTCAAGAACTTCGCCGCGGACACCAAGCTGCCCGTGACGGTGCTGAACGACGCCGACGCCGCGGGCATCGCGGAGATGCAGTTCGGCGCCGGCAAGGGGGTGGACGGCACCGTCCTGCTGCTGACACTGGGCACCGGCATCGGGAGCGCCTTGTTCATCGACGGCATCCTCGTGCCCAATACCGAGTTCGGGCACATCGAGATCCGCGGGAAGGACGCCGAGAAGCGCGCCTCTGATCACGCGCGCGAGCTGCACGAGCTCAGCTGGGGCGACTGGGCCGGCCGGGTCGACGAGTACCTGGAGCACATGGAAGCGCTGCTGTCACCGGACCTGATCATCATCGGCGGCGGGGTCAGCAGGAAGGCGGACAAGTTCCTGCCCAAGTTGTCCGGCCTCCGGGCGACCATCGTGCCTGCGGCCATGCAAAACGACGCTGGCATCGTCGGAGCTGCGCTCGCGGTCGAGCGAGCAGGCAACAGGCCCAGCCCGCTCAGCGGAGCGTGACGCTCCGCAGGGATCTATCTTACGGAGAGTAACTTTACTGTTACTATCCGTCGGGTGACTGGAGCGAGACGACCCACCGCAGCACTCATCGCGGCACTGACCGGAGCCGGAGCCCTGGCCGCGGTCACGTTACTCCCGGCCGCAGCGGAGGCCTCGCCCGGCCGGGCCGTGGTCGCCGGCACTCATCCGTCCTGGGCGACGCCGGCCCGCCAGGTAGCCGCCCCGGACGCAGCCGCCCCGGTCACCGCCCGCGTGTACCTGGCCGGCCGTGATCCGGCCGGCCTGGCCGCCTACGCAACCGCAGTCGCCACTCCCGGCAGCAGCCAGTACGGCCAGTACCTGACCAGCGCGCAGGAACGGCAGCGGTTCGGGCCGACGCCCGCGCAGGTCTCAGCCGTGACTAGCTGGCTGACCGGTTCAGGCCTTCGGGTCACGGCGGTCACCCGGCAGTACGTCGCGGTCAGCGGCCCGGCTACCGCCGCCGACAACGCCTTCGCCGTCCGCCTGTCGGCCTACCGGACCTCGGCAGGTTCAGTCGCGATGGCCCCGGCGCAGAACGCCAGCGTGCCCGACGCGGTGGAGTCGGCCGTGCTCACCGTCACCGGCCTGGATACCGCTGCCGTGCTGATGAAGCCGGCTCTGCCGGGGCCGCCCGACGGCTTCTACACCGCGAGGCCGTGCTCCTCGTACTACGGCCAGCGCCGCGCCACCGCGAAGCCCGCTGCCTACGGCAAGCACGTCCCGTGGGCCATCTGCGGCTACGTCCCGGCCCAGTTGCGCGGCGCCTATGGCCTGACCGGAAGCCTGGCCACCGGCAGGGGCGTCACCGTCGCGATCGTCGACGCGTACGCATCGCCGACCATGCCCGGCGACGCGAACCGCTACGCCGAGATCGTTGGCGACCCGGCCTTCGGCCAGAAGCAGTACCGGCAGGTCCTGCCGTCCTCCTACAACGACATCTCCGAGTGCGGCGGATCGGGCTGGTACCAGGAGGAGACCCTGGACGTGGAAGCGGTGCACGCCATGGCGCCAGCCGCGAACGTCGTCTACGTCGGCGCTTCCAACTGCACGTTCGGACCGCTGCTGGACGGACTCACCAAGATCGTCAACAACCACCTCGCGGATGTGGTCAGCGACTCCTGGACGAGCGGCGAGAAGGGCCTGACCGCGCCAGTGGCCGACGCGTACGACCAGGTCTTCGAGCAGGGCGCGGTCGAGGGCATCGGCTTCGACTTCTCCTCCGGTGACTGCGGCTACAACAACCCCGCCACCGCCTGCGGGGCGGCCGATCAGTCAAAGGCCCTGCAGGCGAACTTCCCGCCCACCTCACCGTGGGTCACGGCCGTTGGCGGCACGACGCTGGCCATCAGCCGCGGCGACCACTACCAGTGGGAGACCGGCTGGGGGGACGAGGTCGTGCAGCAGCATCGCGCGCACTGGAAGCCGGCCCCGCCGGGCAGTTACCCGGCTGACTATGCCTTCGGCGCCGGCGGCGGCACGTCCATGTTCTACGGTCAGCCGTCGTATCAGGCCGGGGTCGTGCCTGCCGCGCTGTCCATGCGCCTGCCGGATGGCCAGCTGAGCACCAGGCCGATGCGTGAAGTACCCGACGTGGCCCTGGACGCCGATCCGGCGACCGGGTTCCTGTTCGGCGAGACGGTGCGCCTTCGGGGCGGCAGGATCGGATTCCAGCTCAGCCGGATCGGCGGCACCAGCCTCGCCTCGCCGTTGTTCGCGGGCATTGAAGCCGACGCGGCCCAGAACACTGGTCCCCGCGCCGTTGGCTTCGCCAATCCGCTGCTGTACACGCTGGCCGGATCTGCCGCCTTCCACGACGTCACCAGCACCCCGCTCGGCCCTGGCGTGCGGATCGCGGCGGCGCGCAATGAATGGTCAGATTCCACGACGGGCACCGGTCCCCTGCAGACGTTCCTGTACACCTTCGGCATGGACGGCAGCGGGAAGGCGACCCTGCGCGCGACCCCTGGCTACGACGACGTGACCGGCATGGGCTCGCCGACAGCCAGGCTGATCTCGGAGCTCGCCGCGCCCGGTAGCCCCGGTCAGTAACCCGGCCGGGACGCGGCCGGTCAGCCGGGCCGGCCGGGGTCGCTGTCGCGCTGCTCGGCCGGCTGAGGCAGCCAGCCGGAGTCAGGTCCCGGCGCGCCGGCCACGCCCGGATAGCCAGGAGCCGGCGCCTCATCCTGGCCCGGCTCGTCCTCGGGGCGGCGCGCGCCGAACGAATCCATGCCCGGCATCGGGACCCCGCCGTACGGCAGCTGGCGCCGGGCCCTGATGGTGCCCGCCAGCTCAATGCCGCCGGCGACCGCCGCGGCCGCCAGCGGCCAGAAGGCGAGTGCGCCGTGGGAGCCGAGTGAGATCGGCGCGTAGAGATAGGTTCCCGGCTTGCTCGTGGCCAGGAGGTGGTCGAATCCCGGACCGCCAGACTGGCGGTGGCCGAGCCACTGCGTGATAAAGGCCGCAGCGACCGAGCCGACGACGACTCCGGCCATCGGCCAGGCGCCGTAACGCCTGACCGCGAACAGGTAGGCGAGCAGCCCGATCAGGGCGCCGCCGGCCAGCGCGATGAAGCAGAACCACCCGTCGGCGGCGATAAAGGCGCTGGTCTCCGGGTTGGTCGCGTACGCGGTCGGCGGCCTCAGCGTGTACACCTGGTACTGCACCCGCGGCGCGACCGCCGCCCAGATCAGGCCCGCGATGATCCCGGTCACCACGCTTCCGGCAACGACGAGCGCAGCCGCCAGGACCGCGCGACCGGGCACGGAGCCGGGCGGCGTGGTCATGGTGGGTGGCGATGCCGGACCGCCTGGCGGCGGAAGCATGCTGTTATCGGTCATAGCTCTGTAGCAGGGTACGGGACGTTGCCGCAGGCCCGGCGACTGACCGGCCCAATTTCATGATCTTTACCGGTTTTCGGCCCGGGCTTGGCGCTGCCGCCTGGCCACCCGTTCCGCGCGCTGGCCGCGAACCTCTGGTAGCCTCGCGACCCGGACGGAATTACGCGATAGAACTTAAGTGTCAGCTTCGCCGGATGAGAGACACCGATGATCGAAGCCAGAGACCTTACCAAGCGCTTCGGGGACAAGGTGGCAGTCGACCACCTGTCCTTCACTGTTCACCCCGGCCGGGTCACCGGCTTCCTCGGCCCGAACGGGGCCGGCAAGTCGACGACCATGCGCATGATCGTCGGCCTGGACCACCCGAACAGCGGATCGGCCGTCATCAACGGCCGCCCGTATGCCCAGCTGGTCAACCCGCTGCGCGTGGTCGGGGCCCTGCTCGAGGCGAAGTCCGTTCACAGCGGCCGGAGCGCCCGCAACCACCTGCTGTTCCTGGCGCAGACGCAGGGGCTCCCGGCCAGCCGCGTGGACGCGATGCTCGACCTGGTGGGCCTCGGGGAGGTCGCGGGCAAGCGCGCGGGCGGGTTCTCGCTGGGAATGAGCCAGCGGCTCGGCGTCGCCGCCGCCCTGCTCGGGGACCCGGAAGTACTGCTTCTGGACGAGCCGGTCAATGGCCTCGACCCCGAGGGCGTGCTGTGGATCAGGAACCTGATGAAGCACCTGGCCTCGCAGGGCAAGACGGTGCTGGTGTCCAGCCACCTGATGAACGAGATGGCCGTCACCGCCGACCATCTGATCGTGATCGGCCGGGGCAGGCTGCTGGCCGACGCCGCGACCGATGAGGTCATCGCCAGGGGCTCCGGTCAGTCGGTGCGGCTCAGGACGCCGGACCCGGACCGCCTGACCGAGCTGATCAGGGCTGAAGGCGGCGGGGTCACTCCGGTCGTCAATGCCGAGGGCACTGATCAGGCACCAGAGCTGACCGTGACCGGACTGGCCGCGCCGAGGATCGGCGAGCTCGCCGCATCGGCAGGCATCGTCCTGCACGAACTCACGCCGCAGCTGGCCACGCTGGAGGAAGCCTTCCTCGAGCTCACCTCCGACAGCCTTGAATTCGGGCATCTCGGGTCGGAACCGGCGACCGGATCTACCGAGGGGAGCCGGCGATGAGCGCCGTCGTGACCTCCGGCCAGGCTGCGTCACCGGCGGCCGGTCCGGGGCGCCCGGCGGGTTTCCGCCGGCTCATGCTGGCCGAGTGGACGAAGATCCGGTCGGTCCGGTCGACAGTCTGGACGCTGGTGCTCTTCGTCGTCATCACCGTCGGGCTGACGGCCCTCCTCAGCTGGCTGTCGGTGTCGAACTGGACCGGGCCCAACGCGCCGGCCAGAGACGCCAGGATCGTGGCCGATCCGGTCGGCTTCATCTTCGGCGCGGGCATCGGCCTCGGCCAGCTGACCATCGCGGTCCTCGGCGTGCTGCTGATCTCCACCGAGTACTCAACTGGCGTCATCAGGGCCTCTTTGCTCGCGGTCCCGCGGCGTTACCCGATGCTGGCGGCCAAGATCGCGGTCTTCGCCCTTGTCGTCCTGGTGCTGGCCGAGATCGTGGCCTTCGCCTGCTTCTTCCTGGGCTCCGCGATCCTGCACAGCCGGGTCGCCGTCAGCCTGAGTGACACCGGCGTTCTGCGCTCGGTCATCGGCGCCGGCCTGTACCTGACCGTGCTCGGCATCCTCTCGCTCGCGATCGGCGCGCTGATCCGGCACACGGCGGCGGCCATCAGCACAGCCATCGGCGTCGTGTTCGTGCTCCCGATCCTGGCCGGGCTGCTGCCGGGAAGCTGGGGCGCGCACATCAACGCCTACCTCCCCGAGCAGGCCGGAATCCTGATCACGCACACCAGCGAGGTGTCCGGGGACCTGCTGAGCCCGTGGCAGGGCTTCGGCGTGCTGTGCATCTGGACGGTCGTGCTGCTGGCGGCCGCGACCTACCTGCTGAACCGCCGCGACGCCTGATCACTGCGGGGTAACTCCGGCCACGGCGGCGTGGGCGGAGAGGACCGCGGCATAGGCGCGGGTGACGTCCGCCCGGTCCGATGGCTCGTCGACGCTGGCCGCGCTGAGGCGCTCGATCATGGCTGCCTGATCGAGCAGCACCTGACGGTCGGCCGTCGTTGTCGTGCGCTCCATGATCCGGGCGAGCGCGTCGAGCTGCCTGATGAGCACGGCGGGCATGCCCTCGCTGGCCTGGCGGACTTTCTCGAAGGCCCGCTGTACCAGCCGCTGCCAGGTGGTCTCGGTAGTGATCACCCGGACGGCGCCAGCCCGGTCCCGGTAGACCCGGGTCGGCTGCCACCGGCCGGTGACCTTGCACAGGCTGTCGCCGATCCAGTCCACGCAGGTGAGAGCCGTGAACGTGTCGTTGACCGCGGCCGACAGAGCCCGGATGCAGATCTCCACAAGCTGGTCCACGCCGAACGACACGTCCTGCGCCAGGGTCCGGTACGGGCCGGTGACGTGTGCGCCGGCCAGTTCACGGGCGACTCCAGGGCCGGCCTCGGGCGGCCAGACGGACGCGTACTGGCTGCCCTGCACGATGAAATGCCCGGGCCGGTACAGGACATGGATGACGGCGTCGACGGCCGAGGCGATGGTGACGAGCGTCTCGTGCTCGATGTACTGCAGATAGCCGCTCCGGGGAGCGGTGACAACGCCGCCCTGCCCGTTCATGTTCTCGATCAGCGTGGCCGCCAGCACGGCATCGGCACCCTGCGAGTCATCGCCCGCTTGCAGTTCGATCGCCTGCTGCAGGTCGCCGGCGATCGAGGCGATCACCTCGGGCAGCTGGATCTGGACGGCGACGTGGTGCAGGAAGTAGATCAGGACCGTGAGGTCGAGAAGCATCAGCGCCAGCGTCGTCGTGACGCTGATGTGCGGGACGAAGCTCCCGTGCGGGCCCTGCCCGACAGCGCCGAGCGTCAGAACCGCGTAGACGAACGTGGCCACGAACGTGCCGAGTGTCACCTGGGTGCCGCGGTCCCGGATGAAGTTGCGCAGCATCCGGGGGCCGAACTGGGTCGAGGTGAGCGTCAGCGCGACGATCACGATCGAGAACACGATCCCGACGACGGTGATCACGGCAGCGGCGATGGCCGTGAGCACGGTCCTGGCCACATCCGGACCGCCGCTGATTGCCCAGCCGGGCACGGCGAACACGCCGTCGTAAGCCGCCCGGTCCAGCGTGTAGGTGATCAGGAACAGAATCACCGCCAGGCCGATCTCGACCGTCGGCACCAGCCACAGATTGGTCCTGAGCACTTCCTGGCGCCACTCGGACCCGCGTAGCAGCCTGCGGATCACGCGTCCCCGCCCCTCGGCTCGAGTCAGGCCAGATTCGTACCCAGGCCGGCCTCAGCCTACGCAGCCGGGCCCGAGCAGCTGCTTCAGGTCGGCCAGCAGCGACGGCGACGACTTGACCCGGAGCTTGTCATCGAGGCGCAGCACCTTGATGCGGTTCCCGGTCACCAGCCGCAAGTGCACCTCAGTGGCGCCCGGATGGGTTCTCAGTACTTCCTTCAGCCGCTCCACCACCGGCGGCACGCACCGGCCCTCCAGCATCGACACCACGAAAGGGCCGGCCTGGCCAGCCGTCATGTCCGGCGTGCTCACCTCCATGGCGACCAGCTTGGGCACGTCCTCGCGGCGGTCCAGTCGTCCCTTGATCACCACGACCGCGTCGTCGATGATCTGGCTCATGCACTGGGCGTAGGTGGCCGGGAAGAACAGCACCTCGATGGCGCCTTCCAGGTCCTCGAGCGTCGCGGCGGCCCAGGTGCTCCCCTGCCTGGTCACCTTGCGCTGGACGCCGGACAGGATGCCGCCGACGGTGACCACCTGAGCGTCCCGGTCATTCCGCTGCCCCCGCTCCGGCTCATCGTCGGCCGAGCCCAGCAGCTGCGCCAGCGAGCAGTCGGTTGCGGCCGCGAGCACGTGCTCGACGCCGAGCAGCGGGTGGTCGGACACGTACAGGCCGAGCATCTCCCGCTCGAAGGCCAGCAGCGTCGCCTTCTCCCATTCACCGTCAGGCACCGGCACATCGAAGGTCACGTCATCCTCGGTGTCGTCGCCGAACAGCGAGTCCTGCCCGATGGCCTCGTTCCGCTTCACGTCGATGATCGCGTCCACGGCCTGTTCGTGGATCAGCATCAGGCCGCGCCGCGGATGCCCGAACGAGTCGAACGCGCCCGCCTTGATCAGCGACTCGATCACGCGCTTGTTGCAGACGTTGACCGGGACCTTCCGCAGGAAGTCGGAGAAGCTGGTGAACGCGCCCTTGGACGTCCGCGCGGCCACGACCGACTCCACCACAGCGGT
Source organism: uncultured Actinomycetota bacterium (assembly GCA_963818995.1). Lineage (GTDB taxonomy): Bacteria > Actinomycetota > Actinomycetes > Streptosporangiales > Streptosporangiaceae > JAJYUU01. The sequence goes on from CAWFUM010000024.1 coordinate 217,459, forward strand.
GCCGACGTTGCGCACGGCCGCCATGCCGAATCTGATGTCCGAGCCCACCGGGGTAAAGATCGTGGTGGAGGCATTCACATCCGGCGGCAGGACCTTGATGCCCATGCGGCGGCATTCACTGAGGTACAGAGCCGACTTGTCCTTGTCGCCGGCCACCGAGGTGAGCAGCCCGGCCATGTACTCAGGCGGGAAGTTCGCTTTCAGGTACGCGGTCCAGTACGAGATCAGCGCGTAGCCGGCCGCGTGGGCCTTGTTGAACGCGTAGCCAGAGAACGGGACCATGACGTCCCAGATCGTCTTGATGGCCTGGTCGGAGTACCCGTTCGCCTTCATCCCGGCCGCGAACGGCTCGTACTCCTTGTCCAGGATCTCTTTTTTCTTCTTGCCCATGGCCCGCCGCAGCAGGTCGGCGCTGCCGGCCGAGTACCCGGCCAGCTTCTGGGCGGCGAACATCACGTCTTCCTGGTACACCAGCAGGCCGTAGCTCTCGCCGAGGATGTCATTCAGCGGCTCGGCGAGCTCCGGGTGGATCGGGGTGACCGGCGCCCGGCCGGTCTTGCGGTCCGCGTACACCGGCGCGCTCGCCATCGGACCGGGCCGGTACAGCGCGATGACGGCGGAGATATCACCGAACTTGTCAGCCCGCATGGCCCGCAGCAGCGCCCGCATCGGGCCGCCGTCAAGCTGGAACACGCCCAGCGTGTCGCCCCGGGCCAGCAGTTCGTACGTCGGCTTGTCATCGAGCGCCAGGTGATCCAGGTCAATCTCGATACCGCGGTTGGACTTGATGCCCGCGACCGCGTCCTCGAGCACGGTGAGGTTGCGCAGCCCGAGGAAGTCCATCTTCAGCAGGCCGATGTCCTCGCAGGCGGGGTAGTCGAACTGGGTGATGATCGCCCCGTCCGCCTCGCGTCGCCAGACCGGGATGTGGTCGAGCAGCGGCTCCTTGCTCATGATCACGCCGGCCGCGTGCACACCCGGCTGCCGGATCAGGCCCTCGAGCCCGCGGGCGGTGTCGAGCACCTGCCGCACCTCGGGCTCGGCCTCATACAGCGCGCGCAGTTCGCCGGCCTCGCCGTAGCGCTGGTGATCGGGATCGAAGATCCCGGACAGCGGGATGTCCTTGCCCATCACGGCTGGCGGGAACGCCTTGGTGATCCGGTCGCCGAGCGCGTACGGGAAGCCGAGCACGCGGGCCGAGTCCTTGACCGCGGCCTTGGCCTTGATGGTTCCGTAGGTGATGATCTGCGCGACCCGGTCATCGCCGTACTTCTCGGTGACGTAGCGGATCACGTCACCGCGCCGGCGCTCGTCGAAGTCGATGTCAATGTCGGGCATGGAGATGCGCTCGGGGTTCAGGAAGCGCTCGAACACCAGCCCGTGCATGATCGGGTCGAGGTCGGTGATCCCCAGCGAATAGGCCACGATGGACCCGGCGCCGGATCCGCGGCCGGGCCCCACGCGAATGCCGTTCCGCTTGGCCCACATGATGAAATCGGCCACGACCAGGAAGTACGAGCAGAAGCCCATCGTCTCGATGACGCCCATCTCGTACTCGGCCTGCTGACGGCGCTGCTCGTCGTAGCCGTCGGGGAAGCGCCAGTCCATGCCGCGCCAGACTTCCTTGCGCATCCAGCTGGCTTCGGTCTCGCCATCGGGCAGCGGGAACACCGGCATGAGGTTGCTCTTGGTGAACGAGGCCTCGGCCCGCTCGGCGATCAGCAGCGTGTTGTCGCAGCCGGACTGCCAGTCCTCGTCGCTGCGCAAGGCGCGCATTTCCTGCGGCGTCTTGAGGTAGTAGCCATTGCCCTCGAGCCGGAACCGGGTCGGGTCGGCCATGTTGGTGCCGGTCTGCACGCACAGCAGCACCTCGTGCGCGGCCGCGTCGGCCGCCCGGGTGTAGTGCGAGTCGTTGGTGACCAGGTAGGGCAGCCCTAGGTCGGTGGCGACCTGCTTCAGGCCCGCGGCGCCCCGGCGCTCGATGTCAAGGTCGTGCTGCATCAGCTCGACGAAGAAGTTGTCCGGGCCGAAGATGTCACGGAACTCGGCAGCGGCCGCCAGCGCCTGCTGGTACTGCCCCAGCCGGATCCTGACCTGCACCTCGCCGCTCACGCAGCCGGTGGTCGCGATGAGCCCCTTGGAGTACCGGGACAGCAGTTCGCGGTCCATCCGGGGCTTGCGGAAGTAACCTTCCAGCGAGGCAAGCGAGGACAGCTTGAACAGGTTGTGCATGCCCTCGGTGCTGTGAGCCAGCAGCGTCATGTGGGTATAAGCGCCCGCTCCCGAGATGTCGTCTTCGCGCTGCGCCGGGGTCCCCCACTTGACCGGCTGCTTGTGCCCGCGGTGCTCGGGCGCGAGGTAGGCCTCGATCCCGATGATCGGCTTGATGCCCGCTGCCTGGGCCTTCGACCAGAAGTCATAGGCGCCGTAGACATTGCCGTGGTCGGTGATCGCGATGGCCGGCATGCCGGCCCGCTCGCACTCGCTGAACATCTCCTTCAGCCGGGCGGCACCGTCTAGCATCGAGTACTCGCTGTGGACGTGCAGGTGCACGAACGAATCCCGGCTCACCGCCATGTTGCGCGCCTCCTGAACGGCATGGTCCCACGACCGCCACTGCGGCTGAGGGAACCTCGGGGGATTTACTAGTCTCGCCGGCCCATTGCGGTGCGCAGCGCAGGCTCGCCGGGCCGCCCGCCCGGCCACCGGAACTATCACGCTGCGTGTCCCGCCGGCTCCTCCCGGCGCTCAGCGGCGATGCGGGCGCTGGCGAAACAGGCCCAGGACTGTGTGGCTCAGTAACGTGTGGCTCAGTAACGTGTGGCTCAGTACTGTGTGGCCAGGTAGTGCTGAGGTCAGTTCTGCTGATTCGATCATACGTTTGATCGTAATCCGGGGCGCTGACAATCCGGGCCGGCGTTTCCGCGGAAACGCGCAGGCCGGGGGCGGTCTCAGGACTCGGCTGCCAGGATCTCGAGCGAGCGCTCGAGGTCGGCCGGATACGGGCTGACGAACTCCACCGGCCTGCCGTCGGCAGGATGGGCGAACCCCAGCCTGACCGCATGCAGCCACTGCCGGTTCAGGCCTAGCCGGGCGGCCAGCACGGGATCGGCTCCGTAGAGCCGGTCGCCCACGCACGGATGCCGGATGGCCGTCATGTGCACCCGGATCTGATGGGTCCGGCCGGTCTCCAGGTGCACCTCGAGCAAGGTGGCCGCCCGGAAGGCCTCCAGGGTGTCGTAGTGCGTCACCGACGGCCGGCCGTCCGAGATCACCGCGAACCGCCCGTCACCGGAGGGATGCCGGGCAATCGGCGCGTCGATCGTCCCGCGGAACGGATCCGGGTGGCCCTGGACCAGCGCGTGGTAGACCTTGTCCACCGTGCGGTCCCTGAAGGCCTGTTTCAGCACGCTGTAGGCGCGCTCGCTCTTCGCGACCACCATCACGCCGGTCGTTCCCGCGTCCAGGCCGGTGGACGATGCCCTGCCGCTCGGCGGCTCCGCTGGTCGCCACCGTGTGACCGGCCGCCAGCAGGCCCTGCAGCACGGTCGGCCCGGTCCAGCCCGGCGTCGGGTGGGCCGCGACCCAGACCGGCTTGTCGACGACGATAATGTCGTCGTCTTCGTACAGAACGGTCATTCCCGGCACCGGCTGCGGGTTCGCGAGCACCGGCGCGGGCGGCGGCGGCAGCGTCACCTCAAGCCACTCCCCGGCTGGCACCCGGTCAGACTTAGCCGCAGGCTGACCGCCGATCAGGACGGCCCCGTTCCCGATCAGTTCGGCGGCCTGCGTGCGAGACAGGCCGAACATCCTGGCCAGCGCCGCGTCGAGGCGCTCGCCGTCGAGTCCGTCGGGCACTGGGACGCGACGGGCGCCCGGCATTGTCATTTGCGCTCGCGCTGACCGTCCAGCCGGATCCCGCGGGCAGACAGCAGCACCGCCAGGATGCCGCCGCAGACGATAGCCGAATCCGCCAGGTTGAACACCGGCCAGTGCGGGATCTGGATCCAGTCCACGACCCAGCCGCGGAACAGGCCCGGATAGCGGAAGATCCGGTCGACCAGGTTGCCGGTCGCGCCGCCGAGCAGCAGGCCAAGGGTGATGGCCCAGGGCAGGCTCCGGATACGCCGGGATGACCGCAGGATCACCACAATCACCGCGATCGCGATCAGGGTAAACAAGATGGTCATCGACGGCGCGAAGCTGAAGGCCGCGCCGGGGTTGCGGTCCTGGCGCAGATGCAGGAAGCCGCCGAGCAGCCGCACCGACTGAGCCGGCGACAGCGTCGCGACGATGATCGCCTTGGTCGTGATATCGAGGGCCAGCACCGCGATCGCGACGACGACCAGCAGCCCGACCCGGCGGCGAGGCTGGCCGACCTCGAGCCCGGTGGGACCCTCGGGCTTGCTGTCCTGCTGGCCGGCCGCAGCCGGCCCGGTCAGCGGCGTTCCTCGCGCTGCTTGCATGTCACGCACAGAGTAGCCCTCGGGAAGGCCTGCAGCCTGGCCTTGCCGATCGCTTCACCGCAGGACTCACACGTGCCGAAGGTGCCGGCGTCGATCCTGGCGATGGCGCGCTCGTTCTGGGTCAGCAGCTCGCGGGCATTGTGGGTCAGCGCAAGCTCGTGCTCACGCTCGAAAGTCTTCGCGCCGACGTCGGCCTGATCGTCGCCGGCGTCGCCGACAGCGTCACCGAGCCGGCTGGCCACATCCGCCTCGGACCGGTCAATATCAGTCCGCAGCGTGTCGGCTTCCGCGACCAGCTGGCTGCGCAAATCGGCAACCTCGGCCTCGGTCCAGCGCTTCTCCCCCCGCCGCACGGGAAGGGCGGCAGCGCCAGAATGCGCGGTAGCGGTCATTTTCCGCCTCCCTCGATGCAGCTGGGCATTCGTTGACCTATGCAAACAGTCACCGGAGGATAAGTGGTGACTGGCGCAATCCGCAAACATACCCGCCGCCGGTCCGCCGCCAACCGCCCGATTGCGCCCGGCCGGCGATTCCGGGGCCGGGCGCCACGCCGCCGGCAGCCGGCCCTGACGGCGGCCTTTCCGATATCCTGTGGCCACCATGCCGCGCCCCTTTTCTGCGCTGCCATCGAGCGCTGACCTGCCCGCTCTTGAACACGAGGTCCTCCGCCGCTGGCGCGAGGGCAAGATCTTCGAGCGCTCACTTGAACAGACCGCCGGCGGCCCGAGGTGGAATTTCTACGAAGGTCCGCCTACAGCGAACGGCATGCCCGGCGTCCATCACATCGAGGCCAGGGTGCTGAAGGACGCCTTCCCGCGGTTCAAGACCATGCAGGGCTTTCATGTCCCCCGGCGGGCGGGCTGGGACTGCCACGGGCTGCCGGTGGAAGTCGCCGTGGAGAAAGAGCTCGGCCTGACCTCGAAACGGGATATCGAGGCATACGGGATAAAGGCTTTCAACTCCCGGTGCCGGGAGTCCGTTCTGCGGCATGTCGATGCATTCGCCGAATTCACCCAGCGCATGGGCTACTGGATCGACCTGTCCCGCGCCTACCGCACGATGGACCCGAGCTACATCGAGTCCGTGTGGTGGTCGCTCAAGCAGGTCTACGGCAAGGGCCTGCTGGTCAGGGACTTCAGGATCAGCCCGTACTGCCCCCGGTGCGGCACGCCGCTCTCCGACCACGAGATGGGCCAGCCGGACGTCTACCGGATGGTGGCCGACCCCTCGGTGGTCGTCCGGTTCCCGGTCACGACAGTGCCAGCCGGAGCCCCGCCGCAGCTGGCCGGCGCGGATCTTCTGGTCTGGACGACGACCCCGTGGACGCTGGTCTCGAACACCGCGGTTGCCGTGCACCCGGACGAAACCTACGCGATCGCCCGCAAGTCGGGCGTCGGGGACCGGGTCGTGGTAGCCGATGCGCTGTTCGCCCGCGTGCTCGGCGAGGGCTGGCACATCACCGACCGGTTCACCGGCGCGGAACTGGCCGGGACGACCTACGAGCCGCCGTTCACCCTGATCGAGGTGCCGGACGCGCACCGGGTGGTGACCGGGAGCTTCGTCACGACCGAGGACGGCACCGGGCTGGTGCACCTGGCCCCCGCCTTCGGCGCGGACGACATGGCGGCCGGCCGCGAGCACGGGCTGCCGGTGGTGAACCCGGTCCTGCCCGACGGCCGGTTCGAGGAGCAGATCCCTGTGGTGGGCGGGCTGTTCTTCAAGGCCGCGGATCCGCCGCTCATCGAGAGCCTGTCCGAGCGCGGGCTGCTGTTCAGCTCCCGGCTGCACGAGCACAGCTACCCGCATTGCTGGCGCTGCGGCACCCCGCTGCTTTATTACGCGCTGCCGTCCTGGTTCATCCGCACCACCGCCGTCCGGGACCGGCTGCTGGCGGTGAACGAGGCTACGAACTGGCAGCCACCGACCATCAAGGACGGACGGTACGGCGACTGGCTCCGCAATAACGTCGACTGGGCGTTGTCCAGAACCAGGTACTGGGGCACCCCGCTGCCGATCTGGCAATGCGGCGAGAATCACCTCACCTGCGTCGGGTCGCTGGCCGAACTGTCCGAGCTGGCGGGCACTGACCTCACCGGCATGGATCCGCACCGGCCGTTTGTGGACGACGTCGAGATCAGCTGCCCGGACTGCGGGTCGGGTGCGCGGCGCGTTCCCGAAGTTATCGACGTGTGGTACGACTCCGGCGCCATGCCGTTCGCGCAGTTCGGCGCGCCGCTGCGGGACCAGGCCGAGTTCAGCCGGTCGTTCCCGGCGCAGTTCATCTGCGAGGCGATTGATCAGACCAGGGGCTGGTTCTACTCGCTGATGACCGTCGGGGTTCTGGTGCTGGACCAGCAGTCCTACCAGAACGTCGTCTGCCTCGGGCTGCTGGTCGATGAGCACGGCCGCAAGATGAGCAAGCACCTGGGCAACGTGCTCGAGCCCATGCAGCTGATGGAAACGCACAGCGCCGACGCCGTCCGGTGGTTCTTCGCGGTGTCCGGGTCCCCGTGGGCGACCAGGAAGATCGGGCCCGCCGTCCTCGAGGAGATCGTCAGAAAGGTTCTGCTGACCTACTGGAACACGGTCTCGTTCCTGATCCTCTACGCCAATACGGCGGCCGAGCAGGATGGTGCGGCCAGCGCGCAGGCGCCGCCGCCGGCCGGCCGCCCGGTACTGGACCGGTGGCTGCTGAGCGAGCTGAACCTCGTCGTCGGTGAGGTCACCACGGCGCTGGAGGCGTTCGACCCGGCGACGGCCGGGCGGCGGCTCGCCCGGTTCATCGACGACCTGTCCAACTGGTATGTCCGCAGGTCCCGCCGCAGATTCTGGGACGGCCCCGTGACGGCGGACGGCGCGGCCGCGTTCGCCACCCTGTCGCAGGCGCTGGACACGCTCACCCGACTGCTGGCGCCGATCACCCCGTTCATCACCGACTACGTGTGGGACGTTCTGCGGGAGGACGGCGGCCCGGACTCGGTCCACCTGGCCAGCTGGCCGATCGCCGATGAGTCGCTGATCGATACCGAGCTGGCCGGGCAGATGGAACTGGCCCGGCGGCTGGTCGAGCTTGGGAGGTCCGCCCGTGCCAGCGCGGTCGTGAAGGTCCGGCAGCCGCTGGCGCGGGCGCTGATCTCCGCGCCCGGATTCGCCGGCCTGCCCGTGGAACTGCGGGCGCAAGTCGCGGATGAGCTGAACGTCCGCTCGCTCGAACCGCTCGACAGCGCTGGCGGCGAGCTCATCAGCCATACGGTGAAGGCCAGTTACCGCGCACTCGGGAAGCGGTTCGGCAGCCGGACTCCCCGTGTTGCGGCGGCCATCGCCGCCGCCGACCCGGCGGAACTGGCCGGCCAGCCTTCAGTCGGCCGGCCGCGCCGAGATTGAGGTTGATGGCGAGGTCGTCGCCATCGGGCCGGACGACGTCATCGTCGACCCAGACTCCGCTGGCAGGCTGGGCCGTCGCGGCCGACGCGGGCGAGACGGTCGCGCTCGAGGTCACCATCACCCCCGAACTGCGCCGCGAGGGGCTCGGCCGCGAGGTCATCAGGCTTATCCAGGACGCGCGCAAGAGTGACGGACTTGATGTGACCGACCGCATCTCGGTTCGCTGGAGCACGGCTGATCCGGAACTGGCCGAGGCGCTCGCCGAGCATCAGGCCCTGATCAGCGGCGAGGTGCTTGCAGTCAGCTTCGGCGAGAGCGCGGCCGGCGGCCCTGCGGTGGCTGACCCCAGCCTGCGCCGCCACGACAGCTCAGAACTCGGCCTTACGTTCTGGATCCAGCCCGTCTGACGCGGTCGCTGAGGCCGGCCAGCCGGCCCGGCGGTCCGCGCCGGTCCGTCACGCGGTCAGTCGTCGTCCGATTTATCGGGCCGGCAAGCCCGGCACGGAACGCAACCTGAGGACTCGGCCGCCTCGCGGGTCATCGACTGCAGGTCATCGGCACTGAGGAACCTGATCAGGATGCAATCGGTCGTGTGATAACGAGCAATGCCGGGAACGACGGAGACTTCGCTGTCAGCCGCCGGGCCGTTCGCGGCCCCGGCGCCGGTGCTGGCCGGGCCAGCCGCGGCAGGCGCTGGGGTCGCCGGGGACGCTGACTCCCTGACACCTGACTTCGCACGGTCGGAACCCGCACCAGCTGAACTCGGGCCGGCTGAACTGGCTGGCGAACTCGGGCCGGCTGAACTCGGGCTCGGCTGGAACTCGCGGCTGGCGACTCGGCTTCGAGCTCACCGCGGTCTGGCCGGCCGCCGCGGACGCCTCGGCTGCCGGAGCCGATGTCGCGACGGAGGGCTTTGCTGCAGAAGGTTCCGCGGAGGCCGGCGCGGGAACAGCCGCAGGACCGTCGGCCTTGCCCGCGGCCGAGCCGGGGGCGGCTGACCGTGCTGCCGCCGGGTCGCTGGCCGGGACGGCAGGCGCCTGAGCGCGGCTGTCCGTCTCGTCGTTAGCAGCGGTCCCAGTCTTAGCCGTCGCGGTGGCAGCGTCAGCCTTGGCAGCCTCAGTCTTCGCGACCTCAGTCTTCGCGACCTCAGCCTTGGCAGCCTCAGTCTTCGCGACCTCAGCCTTGGCCGCCTCAGTCTTCGCGACCTCAGTCTTCGCGACCTCAGTCTTCGCGACCTCAGTCTTGGCCGCCTCAGTCTTCGCGACCTCAGTCTTCGCGACCTCAGTCTTGGCCGCCTCAGTCTTAGCCGCCGCAGCCCTAACCGCCGCGGCCGCCTCGGCTTCCTTCTGCAGGCGGGTCCGGCCAGAACCGCCTGGCTGCGGTTCAGCAGCGGAACGCCCCGTCGGCCGTGGCCCGGTGAGCGGGTCAGCCGCTGGCGCGCGACCAGAGGATGAGCCGGAGGCCGGGTTCGCAGCCGATGGCGACCCGGCGGCTGGCGGCGACCCGGCAGGGGTCGGGCCTGTCAGCGGACCGGGGGCCGGAGGTCGTGCGGGCGACTCCGTGGTCGCGGCCGATCCAGACGTACTCGCCGGCCGCACGGGTGGCGTGAAGAGATCGGAACCGCGGGACGGCGGACCTCCCGGCCTGCCGCGGGACGGTGCCGGCGCCTGGGTACTGGCCTGCCGGGAGATCTCGGCGGCGGAATCCAGCCGTCGGGCCAGCCTGGTGGGATCCTCGTCGGCCCGGATCGACCCGGCCGCGACCGGGACCGACTCGTCGAGGGACTCGCCCCTGGCTGGCTCCGGGATGGAAGGCTCACGAAGCGGGCGGCCGCTCTCGGGCCGGCCGGACGAGACACGGCCGCCGGCGGCGGCCGCCTCATCCTGGGCCTCTGCGGCCTGTCGTGAATCCGCCGGCTGCCGGGATTCCGCCGCCTGCTCGTCGGGCAGGCGCAGGGTCCAGGCCGGACGTGACGGCTCGCGCTGCGGAACTCCGCTCGTGGGTGTCGCGTCCGGGGCGGGCGCCGTCGCGGCGCTCGGGGTGACAGCCTGCGGGCTGCCGGCCTTCGGTGCCGCTGCGCTCGCGCTGGCGGCGCTGGCGGGGGCGGTGGCGGCGCTGGCGGTGCTCGCGGCGGCGGCAGGCGGGGCGGCGTGCGGCGCGGTCTCTCGCGGAACCACAGCCTGCGGAGTCCCGGCCACGGCGGCGGCCGGAGCGACTGGCTCGGCCCTTCGATCCTTGCGCCGCTTCCGTTGCGACTTTGGCTCAGCTGCCAGCGCGTGCACCTCGGCCGCGAGTGCGGGAGCGGGAGGAGCTACTGCAGGAGTAACAGCTGCCGGCGTCGGAGCGGCTCTCGCTGCCGTGATGCCTGGTGCTGCCGTGATGCCTGCTGCCGTCGTCGCGGCGGCTGTCCCGGCCCGTGCCGTCCCGGCGGCCGCGGTCACCCCGGCGGCCGCGGCGCGGTCGGCGCCGCGGGCCTGCTGGTCATGACCGGCGGCAGCGGCGACCTGAGCGGAAACAAGCTCCGGCCCGGCGGCGGCTTCCTTCTCCGCCGTCGGGCCGAACACCTGATCCCGCCAGATCGCCACGCCGGCGATCAGCATCAGCAACGCGAGTCCGGCGAGTCCGATCGAGACATAGACCAGAGTCAGGTCGCCGGAGACCGCGCCCGCGACAAGCAGGCCGATCGCGACTGCGACGACGGACACGATTGCGCCGAACCGGATCACCTGAGGGCTCCGTTGCTCGTCAAGCGCAGTCAGCCGATCGGACTACCGACGGTCGTGCTGGCCGGCGTCGGAGGGGTGGAAACCGCCGCCATTGTGCGCCACTGGCTCGGGAATGCCCTGGTAGCCGCTGTTCTGGCTGCCGTTGCGCATGTCCAGGCGGCCCATGCCCACGCCCACCGGAGACTGCTGCTGTCCGCTGCCCACGGCCGGGAACACGCCGCTGTCGGCAGCACCCGCCTCAAGGTCACGGAGCTGGCCCTCCAGGTACGCCTTCAGCCTGCTGCGGTACTCGCGCTCGAACGCTCGCAGGTCGTCGACCCGGCGCTCCAGCTCCTCGCGGGACTGGACGAGCGAGCCCATGGCCTGACGGTGGCGCTCCTGCGCGTCCCGCTCGAGGCTCTCGGCCCGGGCGCGAGCGTCGCTGGTGACCTGCTCGGCCTGGCGGCGCGCCTTCGTCAGGATGTCGTCGGCCTCGCGGCGGGCGCGACCGAGTGTCTCGTCGGCCTCGCGGCGGGCGTCGGCGATCGCCTGGTCGGCGGTCTGCTGGGCGAGCGCGAGCACGCGCGCTGCCGTGTCCATGTTGTCCTCGCGAGGCGGACGCGGGGCCAGCGTGACTGGCTCCGGCCGCTGCTCGGGCTCGTGGCGGACCGGCTCAGGCTGCATGATCTCTGGGACCTCAGCCTGCGGGGTCAGCGAAACTGGCGGCTTGCCGCGCAGCACTTCAGCCAGCTTGGCCCTGAGCTCCTCGTTGTCCTGGATGAGCTCATCAAGCGCTGCTTCTACTTCGTCGAGGAAAGCATCGACTTCCTCTTCGTCATAGCCCGGCCTGAGCCTGGTCGTGCTGAACTGCTTGTTCCGCACATCCGCGGGCGTCAGTGGCATCTCTTCTCCCTGGAGCTTTGTCCCATATGGACGCTACCTGATGACCTTACCCTCAACGCGCGACTTGCCAGAGCACGTAGACCACCAGGAACAGCAGCATGAAGCTGAGGTCAAGGGCCACACTACCGATGCGGAGGGAGGGAATGTAGCGCCTTAGAAATCTCAGTGGCGGATCTGTGGCGGAGTAAACACCCTCAGCTATTACAAGCAGGACGCCAGAGGGACTCCAGGACCTCGCGTAGACCTGAATCCAGCCGAAGATCATCCGAGCGATAAGAAGGACCAGGTAGACCGAGAGCACATAGAAGCAAACATCTCTGAATATGTTCACGAGCCACTGCCTATCGGTCGTTGCAGGTAAAGCCGCCTGCCCTGGCCCGCAACCGGATGGCTGCTGGTCAGCTCTGGTTGAAGAAGCCCCGCTCCGCGATCCGGGCCTTGTCCTCGGCTGCGACTTCCACATTCGCCGGGGAGAGCAGGAACACCTTGTTCGTCACGCGCTCGATGCTCCCGCGCAATCCGAAGATCAGGCCCGCGGAGAAGTCGACCAGCCGCTTGGCGTCGCTGTCGACCATCTCGGTCAGGTTCATGATCACCGGAGTGCCCTCGCGGAAGTGCTCTCCGATCGTACGAGCCTCATTGTATGTGCGCGGATGCAAGGTCGTGATCCTCGCCAGATCGGTGGTCTGCACCTGGCCAGCGGGCCGGCGGTCGCCGACTCTGCCGCCGACGGCCGGGCTGTCGGGCAGCGGCGAATCCGGCCGGTCGTCCTCCTGCACGAGCTCGGCGCCGTACTCGTCGTACTCGTCGCCGTACTCGTCGGAGTACTGATCGTCGTAGCGGTTGTCGTCCTCTACCAGGCCGAGGTAGACCGCCATCTTGCGCATCGCGCTGGCCATCTTCTGTCCTCCGTCATGCAGCCCAGGCGGCCCAGCTCAGTGCAGGCGTCAAGGCCGGGTGCCACCCGTCGGACATTACCTGACGAAGGCTCGCCTGCCTCCGAGCAACGCCGTACCGATTCGCACATGTGTCGCGCCCTCGGCGATGGCATCATCCAGGTCACCGCTCATGCCGGCCGAAATCACCCGTGCCTGCGGGTAGCCGGAGCGCAGCGTCTCGGCTACTTCCCGTAGCCGCGCATAAGCGGGCCGGGCCGGGCGGCCGAGCGGCGCGACACCCATCACGCCGGCCACTTCGAGGCCGCCGGCAGCCGCGATCTCGTCCGCGAGGGCGAGGACCTGGCCGGGATCGGCGCCGCCGCGGCCGGCCTGCCGCCCGCCGTCCGGGCTGTCGCTATCCGGGCCGCCCTCATCGTCCAGGCTGACCTGGACCAGGCAGCTGATCAGCCGGCCGGTACTCGACGGCGCGCCTGCTGAGCGCCGCGACGAGGCGGGACCGGTCTACCGAATGCACCATGCTCGCGTACCTGGCCACGCTGGCGACCTTGTTGACTTGCAGCTGACCGATGAAATGCCAGCGCAGCGCCACCCCGGCCGCCGCGCACGCCGCGACCTTGGGTGCCGCTTCCTGGTCCTTGTTCTCCCCCACGTCGGTGATGCCGAGCCGGGCCAGCATCATGATGTCGGGAACGGGAAACGTCTTCGTGACCGCGATCAGAGCGATCCCGGCCGGATCACGGCCCGCCGCCGAACAGGCCCGGTCGATGTGCGCCTGGACGGCCGTCAGGTTCGCCGACAGCTCCGCGAGCCGCCCGGAATCCTGGTCGTCGGCGGATGTCATGGCACCTACCTTGTCATGACCGCGCCCGGTTCATGGCTCGCCGGGCCCGCGGATCACCGCGGCAGCTCAGGGAGTCAGCCAGATCAGCCCGGCGAACCGGCCGGTCGTGCCGTCGCGCCGGTAGGAGAACAGGTCAGCGGACTCCCTCGTGCAACGGCCGGCTGAATCCGCCTGGTCCACGCCGGCCGCCCGCAGCTGCGCAAGCACGCCGGCCGCGATGTCCAGTCCGCTAGTCCCGGCCGACGTCTGGCAGCGGGCCGCCGGGACCGCGGCGGCGACCCGCTCCTGCATCGGCTCAGGAACCTCATAGCAGCCGCCGCAGATCGACGGGCCGGTGCGGGCGCGCATCCGGGCAGGACTGGCACCTGCCGCCGCCATGGCGGCGACCAGCGCGGGGACCACGCCCGCGACCAGCCCCTCGCGGCCGGCGTGGGCGACGCCGACGATCCCGGCAGCCGGATCCGCGATCAGGACGGGCACGCAATCGGCGACCATCACGCACAGCGCCCGCCCCGGCACGTCGGTGAACATCGCATCCACCGGGCCCGGCGGCTCGGGCGTTCCGGCCCCGAGATAGCAGACATCCGCCCCGTGCACCTGCCGCATCCAGGTCAGGTCAACCGCAGTCAGGCCGCAGGCGGCCGCGAGCACGGCCCGGTTGGCGTCGACGGCCGCCTGATCATCGCCGACCGCCAGGCCGAGGTTCAGCGAGGCGTACGGTCCGGTGCTCACCCCTCCGGGCCGGCCCGAGAACACGGCCGACACACCTTCGCCCAGTGCCTGCCAGCAGACGACCGGCTGACCGGGCGCCGGCGCGGTCACTTCAGGAAGTCGGGCACGTCGAGCTCGTCGTCCTCCTCGAACACCACCGATTTGCGGCGGGTTCCGGCAGGCTCGGTCCGGCCATTTCCCGACGATCGCGACCCGCCTGGCTGGCTGTCCTTGGCCGGGCTGTCCTTGGCCGCGCTGTCATCCGGGCTCGCCGCCCGGGGCGGCGGTACGCCATCGACCTTGGCCTCATCCTTGGCTGCGGTGTCGGCGGAACCGCCGTTAGCGGCCGCGCCGCTGGCGGAACTCTCAGCCGCGGGAGCCGGCGCGGACTCGGCCGCCGAGGCGGCGGGAGACGCAGCTGGCTTGGAGTCGCCGAGCTGGAACGGCCGCCATTCAGTCACCGATGAGCGCCGGCCCGGCGGAGGCCGCGGAGCCCGAGGCCGACGAAGCAGCAGAGGAGGCGGCTGCCGCCGCGGCTGCTAGCTCGGCCGACGGCAGGGCGGCGCTGTACGCGGTAGTGCGCGGGCGGGCCCGGCCCGGACTCGGCTCGTCAAAGCCGGCCGCGATGACCGTGACCCGTACCTCGTCGCCGAGGGCATCGTCGATGACAGCGCCGAAGATGATATTCGCGTCCGGTGCCGCCGAGTTCGCGACCAGCTGCGCGGCCTCGTTGATCTCGAACAGCCCGAGGTCCGAGCCGCCCTGGATCGACAGCAGCACCCCGTGAGCTCCGTCGATACTGGCCTCAAGCAGCGGGCTGGAGATCGCCATCTCGGCGGCCGCGACGGAACGGTCGTCGCCTCGCGCGGTGCCGATGCCCATGAGCGCCGAACCCGCTCCGGACATGACCGATTTCACATCCGCGAAGTCCAGGTTGATCAGGCCGGGCGTGGTGATGAGATCGGTGATGCCCTGCACGCCGGAGAGCAGCACCTGGTCGGCGGCCTTGAAGGCATCCAGCACGCTGACGTGCCGGTCGGAGATGGACAGCAGCCGGTCATTGGGGATGACGATGAGCGTGTCGACCTCGCTGCGCAGCTTCTCGATCCCCGAGTCAGCCTGGCCCGCGCGGCGCTTGCCCTCGAAACCGAACGGCCGGGTGACCACGCCGATGGTCAGCGCGCCGAGCGTCCTGGCGATCTCGGCCACGACCGGTGCTCCGCCGGTGCCGGTCCCGCCGCCCTCGCCGGCCGTGACGAACACCATGTCGGCGCCCTTGAGTACCTCTTCGATCTCCTCGCGGTGATCCTGCGCCGCCTTGGCGCCGATGTCGGGGTTGGCCCCCGCGCCGAGTCCCCTGGTGAGCTCGCGGCCGACGTCCAGCTTGACGTCAGCGTCACTCATCAGCAGCGCCTGGGCGTCGGTATTGATCGCGATGAACTCAACACCCCTGAGTCCCTCTTCGATCATCCGGTTGATGGCGTTGACGCCGCCCCCGCCGATGCCGACGACCTTGATGACCGCCAGGTAATTCTGCGGTGCTGCCACGAAGAGCAAACCCTTCCGCTCGGCTGTGCATCCTCAGGGACACAATCCCCTGAGGCCCCCCGAGCTCTCTCTGCGGACCTAGAGCGTCGGCCCCACTGCGAGGTCTCGCGGATCCCGGCTCGTCAAACTCTCACCCTCAAGTTGAGATTTAGAGTTATGTCAAGCTGCTGACTGATAGGGACAGTAGGGTTGCCCGCATCCCCTGGTCAACCACTGTCCGCCATCGCGGGCCGGCGTGTCGCGGCCGTACCGGCCTATGTCCGGCTTGCGGGTCGTCATGAACCGCTGACCGCGGCTCACCCTGTCGTCACGACCGTGGCCGGGTCGCTGACGTCGTAATAGCGCGCATGCCTGGCCAGCAGCAGCTCCAGCTCCGCAGCCTTGTGCGCCGACTGGCCAGCGCCGCCCCAGAGCACCGTGACACGACCGTTGAGGTGCAGGGTGACCGCGTCCGCTCCGGTGGCCGAGACCGACACCAGGCGGCGCCGAAGCGCGCGCGGCAGGTGCTGCAGTACCAGCGCGGCGGCTCTGACCGCGGGGTTGCCGCGCAGCACCGCGGGCGGCGCGGACAGCACCGCGAGCCCGGCCGGGCGCTGGGCCGCCGTGGCGACGACAACCCCGTCTTCATCGACGAGCTCGAAGCCGCCGCCGATCAGCGGGACCGCGAGCACCGCGGTCCGCTCGCGGACGGTGATGACGATGCCGTCCGGCCAGGACCGCTGCACCGTTGCCGACAGCACGGGCGCGAGCCGCTCGACCCGGCTGGCCGCGGCCGCGGTATTGACCGTGGCCAGCGGCGCTCCGGTCCGGATGTCCGCGGCCTGGCGCACCTGCGCGGCCGTCACCAGGCGGTTGCCGGTGACCGCCACGTGCCGTACCACCAGCAGGCTCGACCCGAGTACGGCCCATCCGGCCCCGGCGAGAACGGCCACCACCAGAACGCCGAAGAACACGGCCTTCCACGGGTCTGGCCTTCGGCGCGGCTGGGCTGCCCGGCCCTCCGCCGCCGTCACCGCTGGCGCGTCACCGCTGGCGCTGTCCTCCCTGGCGCTGTCCTCGCGGGGTGTCCGGCGGCCGAGTGCCGGGATAGCCCGGTGCGGCCTGCGACCGCGGCGGCCTCGTCACAGCCCGCCCGCCCGGTCCGCGAGCGCCGCCACGATCAGCGGGCCGAGCTGTGTGACGTCACCCGCTCCCATGGTGAGCACCAGGTCGCCCGGCTTGGCCAGGCCGGCGACCGCTGCCGGGACAGAAGCCCGGTCGGGCAGGTATACCGCGCCGCCGCCGGGGACGGCATCAGTGATCAGCTTGCCGCTGACACCCGGCTCCGGATCCTCCCGCGCGGCGTAGACGTCCAGCACCAGCACTTCGTCCGCCTGCCCGAGCGCAGCGCCGAAGGCCGGGGCGAACAGCCTGGTCCGGCTGTACAGGTGCGGCTGGAATACCGCGATCACCCGGCCGCCGGCCGCGACCTCCCGCGCGGCAGCCAGGTCAGCCGCCAGCTCGGTGGGGTGGTGCGCATAGCTGTCGATGACCTGGACGCCGTCGGCCTCGCCCTTCAGCTCCATCCGGCGGCGGGCGCCGCGATAGGCGGCCAGGCCCGCGACGGCATCGGCGACAGCGACTCCCAGCTGCACGGTCAGGCCGAACGCGGCCGTCGCGTTGAGTGCGTAGTGGCGGCCGGGCACGGCGATCTCCAGCTGCACCGGGCCGGCGCCGGCCAGCACCGTCCGCGGGCCGCCGGTCACCGTCAGCGCCGTCCGCATGCCGTGCGCGGTGATCTCGCTGACCCGGTAGTCGGCATCGGGCCCGGTGCCATAGGTGAGCGCGGTCACGTCCGGCCTGACGGTGCCCGCCAGCGCCAGGGCGCCGGCATCGTCGGCGCAGGCCAGCAGTAGGCCGCCGGGCGTGAGCTTGCCGGCGAACGACGCGAACGCCGTTTCAATCGCGGCGAGCGTGCCGTAGTTGTCGAGATGGTCGGCCTCGACTGAGGTGACGACCGCCGCGTCCGGGGCGAACATCAGGAATGAGCCGTCGCTCTCGTCGGCCTCCACCACGAACGCCTGGCCGCCGCCCTGTGCGGCGCCAAGCCCGGTCTCGGCGAGTATGCCGCCGATGACGTACGACGGGTCCATCCCGCTGTGCAGCAGCACCGTGGTGATCATCGAGGTGGTTGTTGTCTTGCCGTGCGTGCCGGCCACCGCGATCGCCTGATGGCCGAGCATGACGCTGGCCAGCGCAGCCGCCCGGTGCAGGACCCGCAGTCCGCGGCGCTGTGCCTCAACCAGTTCCGGATTGTCCGGCCGGATGGCCGTCGAGACCACGAGCGTGTCGGCGGCACCGAGATTCTCCGCGGCGTGGCCGACGCTCACCCGCGCGCCGGCCGCGGCCAGCTCGCTCAGCAGCGGGGAGTCGGCCGAATCGCTGCCCGACACCGTGACTCCCCGGGCCAGCATGATTCTGGCGATGCCGGACATGCCGGCGCCCCCGATGGCCGCGAAATGCACCCGGCCGAGCTCGCCGACGGGTACCGGGTCGACCGGCGTGACCAGGCCCATGGTGTCCCTCTCCCTCTCCGCGATCGCCGGGGTGCTATCGCCTGTGCGTGCTCGACTGTGCGTGCTCGACTGGGCGCGACTAGCCGGGCCGCTAGCCCCGGTCCGGGTGCCCTCTCGGTCGCCTGCGATGTCCAGGGCGGCGGCGGCCGACCTGCAGGACTACAGACGCCAGTTCCTCGTCGGCGCTCCTGCTCCCGGTCGCGGCCGCGGCCTGGGCCATGGCCGCCACGAGTTCGCCGTCGGCCAGGATGGGCTGCAGCGTCGAGACGATCCACTCCGGCGACAAGTCGGCGTCGGCGATGATCAGCCCGCCGCCCGCCTGCTCGATCGGCTCGGCGTTCAGCCGCTGCTCTCCGTTCCCGTGCGGAAGCGGCACGTATGCGGCCGGCAGCCCGACGGCGGTGAGCTCGGCACAGGTCATGGCGCCAGCGCGGCACAGCGCGAAATCCGCCGCCGCATAGCCGAGATCCATCCGGTCCAGATAGGGCAGCACCACGTACGGCGCCGGGCCCGGCGGCACCTCGACGTCCCCGGCCTTGGGCCCGACCACGTGCAGCACCTGGATCCCGGCCGCCCGCAGCGACGCGGCCGCCCCGAGCACGGCCCGGTTGAGCGAAGCCGCGCCCTGGGAGCCGCCGGTAACCAGCAGCACCGGCAGATCGGGCTGCAGGCCGAAATGCGCGCGCGCTTTATCGGCGAGCGCCAGCCGGTCCAGCCCGGAGATCTCCCGCCTGATGGGAATGCCGACATACCGGGCGTGCGGCAGCCTGGTGCCCGGCTGCCCGGTGCAGACGTGCCGGGTGAGCCGGGCGCCGATGCGGTTGGCCAGCCCCGGCCTGGCATTCGCCTCGTGCACCACGATCGGCACTTTGCGGCGCCGCGCCGCCAGGTAGCCAGGTGTCGCGACATAGCCGCCGAAGCCGACGAGCACGTCGGCACGGGTCCGGTCCAGAATCTCCGCGGCCGCGGTGACCGCGCCGAGCATCCGGGCCGGCACCGAGAGCAGGGCCGGCGTGAGCTTGCGGGGCAGCGGCACCGGCGGGATCAGTGCCAGGTCGTAACCGCGGAGCGGCACGAGCCGGGTCTCCAGGCCGCGCTCGGTGCCGAGGCAGGTGATCGCGACATCCGGATCGGCCCGGCGCAGCGCGTCCGCAAGGGCCAGCGCCGGCTCAATGTGGCCGCCAGTGCCGCCGCCAGCAATGACGACGCTAACCATCGATGCCCTCACCTTTCCTCGACCGGGCCACCTTACTTCGGCCGCCCGTGCGCCGCCGCCGCGATGGCCGGGTCAGCGAAAGCGGTGCGCATAGCCAAGCCAGCGCAGCAGCCGCCGCGGGGCGGCAGGACCGGCCGCGGCCAGCGCCTGCGCTGCTCCTGGCTCGGCTCTGGCGAAGTTCATCAGGATCCCCAGCGAGGCCAGGGTCACGATCAGCGAGGACACGCCCGCAGAGATCAGCGGCAGCGGCACCCCGGTAATCGGCAGCAGGCCGAGCACGGCACCCATGTTGACCAGCGCCTGGGTGATCAGCCAGACCGTGATCGCGCCCGCGGCCAGCCGGGAGAACGTATCCGGTACCCGGCGTGCGATCCGCAGCCCGGCGAAGGCCAGGCTGCCGTACAGCGAGACCAGGCAGATAGTGCCGACGAGGCCGAGTTCCTCCCCCAGGATGGCGAAGATGAAGTCGGTCTGGCTGTTCGGTACCCAGCCCCATTTCGCCTTGCTGGCGCCGAGGCCCACGCCGAACCAGCCGCCGGAGCCGAGCGCGTCCTTGCCCTGGGCCAGCTGATAGCCGCTCATACTCGCAGCCGAGGAGTGCGAGGACAGGAATCCGGTTAGCCGGGCGAGCTCATAGGGATGCACGGCCACGAGCATGAGCAGCGCGAAGACCATCAGGCCGACCATGCCGATCAGCAGCTTGGCCGGAGCACCGATGATCCACAGCAGCGCCATGAAGATGACCAGCAGCAGGAACGTGGTTCCCAGGTCCTTGCCGATCATGACCAGCATGGCCATCACCGCAACGGCCGGCAGCAGCGGGACGAGCAAGTGCCGCCAGTCGGCCAGCTGCCGCAGCTTTTCCTTCCGGGCCAGCAGGTCGGCGCCCCACAGCACGAGCGCCAGCTTGGCGAACTCCGAGGGCTGGACCTCGGTGCCGGCCACCATCAGCCATCGCCTGGCGCCCGCGACTTCCGGGCCGAAGACCAGCACCAGGCCCAGGCCGAGGACGCTGGCCAGCAGCAGCGGATACGCGCACAGCCGGAGCAGGCGGGCCGGCGCACGGGAGCCAATCCACATCAGCGCCAGGCCGGCGATCGCGCCCAGAATCTGCTTCTCGAACATCGAGTACGCGGGCAGGCTGTGGTCCAGGTCATAGGCGGTGGAGGTGGACAGCACGATCATCAGGCCGACCGCGAGCAGCAGCAGCGTGCAGCCGAGCACGAGATAGTAGGACGCCAGGGGGCGGTCCAGCAGGGCCTTGAGCCGCACCGCGCCGTCGCGCAGCCCGATGATCCGCACCCTGGCCTCGTCCAGGGGTGAACCGGGCCCGGTCAGGCGGATGCCGCCCAGGTCCTCGGTCTCGCCGCCGGTTCGCCCGCCACTCAGCCCGGTACTCGCGGGAGAACCAGGGCTCACCGCGAATCCGCGAGCTTGCGGACGGAGGCCGCGAATGCGTCCCCCCGGGCCGGATAGTCGCGGAACATGTCCCACGACTGCGCGGCCGGGGCCAGCAGCACCGTGTCACCACGCCGCGCGGCGGCCGCCGCGTGCGCTACCACCTGATCCATGACACCAGTGTCGGTGCTGCTCAGCTCAGTGACGGGGACATCGGGGGCGTGTCGCGCCAGCGCGCCGGCGAATCTGGCCCGGTCGGTGCCGATGAGCACGGCCGCGCGCAGTCGCGGCGCCGCGGCGGCGACGATGCCGTTCAGGTCCGCATCGCTGCCGCGGAACAAGCCGCCGGCGACCCACACCACCGACGGGAACGAGGCCAGCGAAGCCGCGGCCGCCGCCGGATTGCTGGCTTTGGAGTCGTCGATGTAAGCGACGCCATCCAGCTCGGCGACAAGCGCGATCCGGTGTGGTTCGGGCACGAAATCGCCGAGCCCGGCGGCGATCGAGGCGGGCTCGTCACCGTAGGCGCGGGCCAGCGCCGCGGCCGCGATGGCATCGGCCACATTGTGCGGCGCCGCCGGCCTGACCGCGCCGGCTGAGGCCAGCCGGATGCCGTCGCCGAAGGCCCGGTCGACCAGCCAGCCGTCCGCCACGCCGAGTTCGCCGGGGCCTGGCGGGCCGAGCCGGAATCCGACCACGCGGCTGGTGGCGGCGGCCGCTTCCGCCATCGCCACGGTGCGCGGATCATCGGCGTTGCAGATGGCGATGGTGCCGGGCGCGAAGATCCTCGCCTTGGCCGCGACGTACGACTCCAGGTCGTCGTGCCAGTCCAGATGATGGGCGGCCACGTTGAGCACCGCGGCGGCGAGTGGTGCGATCGTCATGCTCCAGTAGAGCTGGAAGCTGGACAACTCGACCGCGACCACCGGATAGGGGTCAGGGTCGGTGACCACGTCCAGAATCGGCGTGCCGACGTTGCCGGCGGCGACGGACCGGTGGCCGGCCGCGGCCAGCATCGCAGCCAGCATCCTGACCGTCGTGGTCTTGCCGTTGGTGCCGGTGATCGCCAGCCACTGCTGCCGGCCGCCGCCTGGCAGTCGCGGCCGCAGGCGCCAGGCAAGCTCGACATCACCGATCACCTCGATGCCAGCCGCCACCGCGCCGGCCAGCAACGGCGTATCGGGCCGCAGTCCCGGCGAGGTGATCACCAGGCTGGTGCCGTCCGGCACGGCACGCACCGGGACCAAGCTGACCGGGCCCGAGGCGGACCGGCACGCCTTCCTTCGCCAGGCGGCTCGCGACGTCCTGGCGCTCGGCGTCGTCGCGCGAGTCCACGGCCGTGACGCGGGCGCCGCTTCCGGCTAGCAGCGAAGCAGACCGACTGGCCGGTGACACCCAGGCCAGCTACCAGGATCCGCTGCCCGGCCAGCCGGGTGGCAGCACCGGCTTCAGACATGGTCAGGTCCGCACCCATTCCGCATAGAAAATTCCGAGTCCGAGAGCGACGCACAGCGCGGAGATCAGCCAGAACCTCATGACGATGGTGGTGTCGGCCCAGCCGATCATCTCGAAATGATTATGCAGCGGGGCGATTTTGAAGACGCGTATCCCGCGCCCGGTTCGGTACCTCGTCATCTTGAAGACGCTCACCTGGATGATCACCGACAGCGTGATGATGGCGAACAGGCCGCCCAGGATGCCGAGCAGAAGCTGCGTCTTCGTGCAGACGGCCAGGGCGGCCAGTGCGCCGCCGAGCGCCAGCGAGCCTGTATCGCCCATGATGATCTGGGCCGGGTGCGCGTTGTACCACAGGAAGCCCAGGCAGGCGCCGAGGAGTCCGGCGGCGACCACGGCGAGGTCCAGGCCATCCCGCACCTGATAGCACTGCTGTGTCGGCGACGGAACGCAGGAATTGCGTTCCTGCCAGATCCCGATCAGCACGTACGCGGCGAGCACGACGATGGTCGATCCGGTCGCCAGGCCGTCGAGGCCGTCGGTCAGGTTCACCGCGTTCGACGCGCCGGCCATCAGGATGACGATCCAGATGATGAACGGAATCGTGCCGAGCGCGGGTCCGAAATCGCGCAGGAATGACAGGTGCGCGTCGGCCGGGGTGAGGTCGAACCGGTTAGGGAAGTGCAGCACGAGGACGGCGAACACGACGCCGACGACCACCTGCCCGGCCAGCTTGAAGCCGCTGCGGAGCCCGACGCTTGTCTGCTGGAAGATCTTGATGAAATCGTCGATGAAGCCGACCACGCCCAGACCGGTCATCGCAAACAGGACCAGGACACCAGATGCGGTCAGCGGATCGTCGGTGGCCAGATGCCCGACAAGGTAGCCGATGATCGCGGCGAGCACCATGACGACGCCGCCCATGGTGGGCGTGCCCCGCTTGATCTCGTTCGACTTGAGGCCTTCCACCCGGATCGGCTGGCCGTAGCCGTACTTGCGCAGCAGCCGGATGAGCGCCGGGGTGCCGAACAGGGCGAACAGCAGCGACACGGCACCGGCAATGATGATGGTCTTCACTGGTGCCGCCGCTCCGGCTCTCGCGACCTGTTCATCACGTCAGGTAGTAAGCCACTCGGCGTAGAAGACGCCCAGGCCGAGCGCGATGCACAGGCCGCAGATCAGCCAGAACCTGATGACGATCGTCGTCTCGGCCCAGCCGAGCAGCTCGAAGTGATGATGCAGCGGGGTCATCTTGAACACCCGTTTTCGCGTCATCTTGAAGAAGCTGACCTGGATGATCACGGACATCGTGATGATCGCGAACAGGCCGCCCAGGATAGCCAGCAGCAGCTGCGTCTTCGTGCACACGGCCAGCCCGGCGAGCACGCCGCCGAGCGCCAGCGAGCCGGTGTCGCCCATGTAGATCTTCGCCGGCGGCGCGTTCCACCACAGGAAGCCGAAGCAGGCCCCGAGCACGGCCGCTGCCACGACCGCGAGGTCCAGCGGATCGCGGATCTGGTAGCACTGCCGGGACAGGAACGTGGTGCAGTCGTTGCGCTCTTCCCAGATCCCGATGAGGACATAGGCGGCCAGAACGAGAACGGTGGATCCGGTGGCCAGGCCGTCCAGGCCGTCGGTCAGGTTGACCGCGTTCGAGGTCCCGGCGATGAGGATGACGACCCAGATGACGAACGGCAGCACCCCGATAGCCGGGCCGAAGTCCCGCAGGAACGACAGATGCGCGTCCGCGGGAGTGAGGTCGTAGCCGTTGGGGTGCTGCAGAACCTCCAGCGCGAACACGGCGCCGACGACGACCTGGCCGGCCAGCTTGGCGCCGCTGCGCAGGCCGAGGCTGGTCTGCCGGGAGATCTTGATGAAGTCGTCGATGAATCCGACCAGGCCGAGCCCGGCCATGAGAAAGAGCACCAGCAGCCCGGACGCGCTGATGGGGTCGTGCGTGGCAACGTGCCCGACGACGTAGCCGACCAGCGCCGCCAGCACCATGACCGTGCCGCCCATGGTGGGAGTGCCGCGCTTGGTCTCGTGCGACTTCGGGCCTTCGACGCGGATCGGCTGCCCGTAGCCCTGGCGGCGCAGCACCCTGATCACCAGCGGCGTGCCGAAGAGCGCGAGCAGGAGCGAGACCGCCCCGGTCACGAGGATGGTCTTCAACTGCGCGGCCCCTCGTGCTGGCCGCCGGCCGATCCGGCTGGCAGCGGGCGCTCGCCGGTCAGGGCCAGCGCCACCCGCTCAAGGCCGATGGAGTGCGAGGCCTTCACCAGCACCACGTCGCCGCTGTGCACGCGGTCGCGAACAGCGCGCACGGCTGCGGCGACATCGGCTACCGGCACCAGCTCGCCCTGCCAGCCCGGCACGGCCTTGGCGCCGGCGAGCATCGGAGCTGCCTGGTCGCCGACCACGATCAGCCCGGTCAGCCCGGCCGCCGCGACGGCCGCGCCGATCTCCTCGTGCAGCTGGTCGGCGTCGTCGCCGAGCTCGGTCATGTGGCCGAGCACGGCGAAGCCGCGGCCGGCAGTGGCCATGGTCGCGAGCGCCGCGATGGCGGCCCGCATGGAGTCGGGATTCGCGTTATAGGCGTCGTTCACGATCGTGACGCCGTCCGGCAGCCGGGTGACTTCCATGCGCCAGCGGCTCCTGGCGACAGCCTCGCTCAGCCCGGCGGCGATGTCGGCCACGGACAGGCCGAGCTCGCTGGCCAGCGCAGCCGCGGCCAGCGCATTGCTCACGTGATGCTCGCCATGCAGCTGGAGCCGCACCGGAGCGGACCCAGCCGGCAGGGCCAGCGTGAACCGGGCCCGGCCAAGTCTGTCGGTGGTTACCTGCTCGGCCCGCACGTCGGCCTGCGGCGATCGGCCGAACGTGACCACTCGTGCCCGTGTGCGCCCGGCCATCGCCGCCACCCTGGCGTCGTCAGCGTTCAGGACCGCGACCCCGTCCGGCGGCAGCGCGGCCGGGAGCTCGCCCTTCGCCTCCGCGATCCGCTCCAGGCTGCCGAACTCGCCAGCGTGCGCGTGGCCGACGCACAGCACCGCGCCGAGCCGGGGCGGAGCGATCTGGCACAGCGCGGTGATATGGCCAAGGCCACGGGCGGCTAGCTCGGAGACCAGGTAGCGCGTCTGCTCGGTGATCTGCAGGACCGTCAGCGGGTGACCGATCTCATTGTTGAACGACTCCGGCGGCGCCACCGTCGGGCCGAGTCTCTCGATGAGCTGGGCCGCCAGGTCCTTGGTCGTCGTCTTCCCGGCCGAGCCGGTGATGCCGATGACCGTCAGGCCGGGCGCCAGGTCGATGACAGCCCGCGCCAGCCTGCCGAGCGCGGTCTGCACGTCGTCCACGATGATGGCGGGGCCGCCGACGGGCCTGCTGGCCAGCACGGCAGTGACGCCGGCGGCCAGAGCTGCCGGGGCGAACGCGTGCCCGTCGGTCCTGGTGCCTGGCAGCGCTGCGAAAAGGCCGCCTGGTCGCTGCTTGCCGCGAGTCGATGACGACCGGGCCAGCTGACCAGCGCGGCCGGGTCCGGCACGTCGACGAGGCTGCCGCCGGTGGCGCCGGCGATCTCGGCCACCGACAACGGGATCACAAGTCCTCCGGAAACGAGCTGGTCGGGTCGTCGGCAGCCGGGCCGGCAGGCGTCCATCTGCCGTCCTGCGGGCCGCCGGTAATCGTCGCATCCTCAGCGGCCCGGCGGCGCAGGAGGGCCTCAGCCGCCACCTCGCGGTCGTCGAACGGAATCACCGCGCCCGCCACGTACTGACCGTGCTCATGCCCCTTGCCTGCGATCAGGACGACGTCACCCTTGCCAGCGCCGGCGATCGCCATCCCGATCGCGGCCGCCCGGTCGGGCTGCACGACTACCTGGGCCCGCTCGGCCTGCCGGATGCCGACGGCGCCCGCCAGCATCTCGGCCAGGATGGCCAGCGGATCTTCCGACCGTGGATTGTCGTTAGTGAGGATCGCCAGGTCGGCCAGCCGCGCCGCCGCGGCCCCCATGAGCTTGCGCTTGCCCCGGTCGCGGTCGCCGCCGCAGCCAAGGACGATCACCAGGCTGCCCTGGGTGACCTCGCGCATGACCGTCAGCAGCGCCTCGACGGCACCTGGCTTGTGCGCGTAGTCCACCAGCACGGTGAAGTCCTGGCCGCGGTCGACCCGCTCGAGGCGGCCGGGCGGACCGGGGCAGGCGGCCACTCCCGCCACCGCGTCGGCAAGACTGACGCCGGACTCAACCAGCCCGACGATGGCCGCGAGCGCGTTGGCGACGTTGAACTCGCCCGGCAGCGCGACCGACGCGTCAGCTTCGACGCCGCCAGGTCCGATGACGCGGAAGGTCGAGCCGTCGGCGCCCGACCGGACGTCCACAGCCCGCCAGTCAGCCGCGCGGCGGCCCTCGGCCGAGAACGTGGTGACCGGGATGGGCGCATCGGCTGCGAGCTCGCGGCCGCGGGCATCATCGATGTTGACCACCCCGGCCCTGGCGTACTTCGGGGTGAACAGCTCGGCCTTGGCCGCGAAGTACTGGTCCATGCTGGCGTGAAAGTCCAGGTGATCCTGCGACAGGTTGGTGAAAATCGCGACGTCGTAATGCGCGCCCGCGACGCGGCCGAGCGCCAGCGCGTGACTGGAAACTTCCATGGCGGCCGCGCCGACCCCCGCTCGGCCATCGCCGCGAGCAGGGCCTGCAGGTCCGTCGCCTCCGGGGTGGTGAGCGAACTGGCCTGGACGGTATCGCCGATACGGGTCTGCACCCCGCCGATCAGCCCGGTCCGGTGCCCGGCTGCTCGCAGGCCCGCCTCCAGCAGGTAGCTCGTGGTGCTCTTGCCCGCGGTCCCGGTCACGCCGATGAGCAGTACCTGATCCGACGGCTCACCGTAGATCCAGGCCGCGACCTCGCCGAGCCGCGAGCGCGGATCGGTGACGACGAACACCGGCAGCCCGGAGGCGATCGCCGAGTCACGGCCGGCCGGGTCGGTCAGCACCGCGACGGCTCCGGCCCTGGCGGCCGAGTCGCAGAACCTGGCGCCGTGCACGGTCGCGCCGGGCAGCGCCGCGTACAGGTCACCGGGCCGGACGGACCGGGAGTCGTGCGTGACGCCGGTGACACCAGGCCCGGCCGCGGCCGGCTCGGGGCCCGCCGACCGCAGGCCGAGTAGCGCCGCCAGCCCGGCTAGCGGGCGGGCGGGAACGTGTTCTGGGCGGAAGGCCGCTGGCACGGGCAGAGGTTACCTCCCATCACGGCGCCGTGAGCCGGATATAAGGCGTCTTGGCGTAGTCAGGCGCGATCTTCATCGTCTGCAGGGCGAACTTCGTCACGTCGAAGAAGGCAGGCCCAGCAACCTCGTCGCCGTAGTACTTGCCCCGCGGATCCTGGATGTTCACCGCGACGACAAGCTGCGGATTATCCGCCGGGACGATGCCGATGTAGCTGGAACCATACTGGCAGAGGCACCCGCTCAGGCCCGGGTCGGAGACTTGGGCGGTACCGGTCTTCGATGCCACGGTATAACCATGAATGAGGCCCCACGGTACGCCCGCCGAGGCGTCCACCCCGGGCACCTGCTGGAGAATCCGCATCAGGGCGCTGGCGGTGGCTGCCTTGATCACGCGCCGGCCTGACGGCCTGGGTGCCGGCCTGAACTTGCCGCCGGGGCCGGTCGTGCCGGCCACCAGAGTCGGCTGTACCCGGACGCCCCCGTTGGCGATCGTGGCATACACGCTCGCCATCTGAACGGCAGTGACGCCGAGGCCCTGGCCGAATGCGTACTCGAAATGGTTGTCCGGGTAATAGCCGGTCGTGCCCGGCGGCGGGACCAGCGCCGGGACTCTCGCCCGGCAGGCCGAGCCCGCTGACCGAGCCCAGGCCGAACGCGCGCAGGTAGTCATACTGCTGCCGCTCGGTGATGTGCTGGGCGACCTGCACCATGCCGACGTTGCTCGAGTTGGCCAGGATTCCGGCGATGGTGTACCTGACGGTCGGGTGGTACTCGGCGTCGTGGAACGTGTAGAGGCCGTCCATCTTGATCGAATACGGAATCGTGTAGGCGCTCATCGGCGTCTGCCCGCCCTTTTCCAGCGCGGCGGCCACCGTGATGGGCTTGAGCGTGCTGCCCGGCGCGAACACGTTAGTCGACCCGATATTCGTCGTGGCCGCCAGGCTGGTGATGTTGTTCGGGTTATATGTCGGCCACTGCGCCATCGCCAGGATCGCGCCGGTCTTCGGCGCCATGACGATGATCGAGCAGTTCCGCGCGTGCGTCTGGAGCACCCGCTGACGGCAGGTCTGCTCGGCCATCCACTGGATGTCGGAGTTGATCGTCAGCCGCAGGTTCCTGGCCGGCACGGACGGCGTGAGCTTCGTCTCGGTCAGCGGGATCGGCTCGCCCTCGGTACCGGTCTCCACTTCCTCGCTGCCGTCGCGGCCGGCCAGCAGCGAGTTGTACTCCTGCTCAAGGCCGGCCACGCCGCTCTGGCTGTTGTCCCCCGACGGGGACTGCCTGGTGAAGCCGACAACGTCTGAGGCGAGGTCGCCATTCGGGTACTCGGTGGTGTAGTTAGCCTGCATATCGATACCGGGCAGGGCCAGACCGGAGATGCGCTGGCCGGCCGCGACCGAGACGTTGGTCCCGAGTACCTGATACTCAGGCGACGACGGATAGTCGATCATGTGCAGCACCGTGGCCGCCGGGAGCGCGAGCGGGCTGGCTAGCTTGGCCGCGAGCGATGACCGGTCCGAGACCGGGATCAGCGCCGGGTCGGCGTAGCACCGTGTAGGTCTGCACCGTCATCGCGAGCACGGTGCCGTTACTGGCGGTGATGTCGCCGCGGACCGCAGGGATGTAGATCTTCTGCGACTGCTGCTGCTCGGAAGCCGTCCGGTAGGTGGCCGAGTCCACCCCTTCCAGCTGGACCAGACGGCCCGCGAAGATCGACAGCGCGAACGCGAAGCACAGCAGCGTGATCCGCAGGCGCCGCCCCGGACTGCCGCGGCGCATCGCCGGCCCGGGCAGGGAGACGGTACGGCTGCCGCGCCCGTCCCCGCCGCGCCCGTCGCCGCCCCGACTGTCTCCGCCCCGACTGTCTCCGCCCCGACTGTCCCCGCCCCGACTGTCCCCGCCGCGGCCGTACCTGCCGTGCAAGGGCCGGTGGCGAGCAGACTCGCTGCGGCCGCTACCGGTCCGGCCAGCGCCAGTGCGGGCAGCACCAGCCCGGCCCGCGCCAGTGCCGGCGGCACCGGCCCGGCCAGCGCGCAGCCCGGCCAGCGGCAGGGCGGCGTGAGCCTCCCGGAACCGGCTGCCCCCGCCGCGACCGCGGCCCGAAGTCGTCCCGGTCTCGCCCCCGGTGGCCGGTCACCGGCCCTGACCCTGCCGTCGTGGCTGCGCCGTTCCCTGCCGTGCCTGGTGCGCCAGCCGCCGGTGCCGCCTGCGCCGGTGCCGCCTGGTCGTGGCCGTGCCTTTCTTGGCTGTTTTCTTACTGACCGTGCCTGTGGTTTTCCCGGCACTGCTGGTGCTGGACACCGGCCCCGGCGCCATGAGGTCGGCGGTGCCCGCACCGCCCGCCAGCCGGTAGTACCGGTGCTTGCGCAGATCGAGGATGTTGGTGCTGGTCTCGGCGCGCATGCCGAGCTGATAGGCCTTCCGCTCGATCTGCGCCGGCCCGACCTCACTCTGGATCTGTCCCTGGAGGCTTTGCTGCTGCAGTGACAGGTTCGCGTTCTGAGTCTGCAGCTCGCTGATGCGGAAGCTCGTGGATCCGAGCGTGGTGTTGATGACCAGCAGGCAGACTAGCCCGCCGCCGAGCAGCGCGAGCACCAGCAGGACGAAGGGCATTCGCGGCAGCGCCAGTCCGGCTGCCCGGGTGACCGTCGGCGTCGTCGGGCCGGTTCGGGCTCGGCCGCCGCGGGGCCTCCGGCCAGGCCTGTCCGCGCGCCGAGGCCGGTGCGCGCGCCGAGGCCCGTCCGCGCGCCGAGGCCGGTGCGCAGTCCCAGACGCGGGCGGCTCAGCGGCCGACCCGGGGCTGCCGGCGGCGAGTCCGTGCCGCCAGGACCAGCCGGATCCCCGACGGCCCACAGCCTGCGCGGGCCCGAACTCGCCGTGGTGTCGCTGGCTGCGCCGGCCTCGGTCCTGGTCGTGCGCCGGCCTCGGCCCGGGCCGCTGCCGGCCGGGCGATTCCCCTGGCCGGCAGCTACCCGACTGCCTGCCGCTCGACCGCCCGCTACCTGGCTCCCTGCCGCTCGACTCCCTGCCGCTCGACTCTCTGCCGCTCGACTGCCTGCTACCTGGTTCCCTGCCGCCTGGCGCTTGCCGGCCGGGCGGTTTGCCGCTTGCTGTTCGCGGGCGGGCCTCGCGGCGGCAGGCCGTCCCGGTCGCGGCTCGCGGCCAGCCGGAGGAGCGCTCCTGGATCGGTCCCGGCGGGCTGCGGGGTTGCTGCCGGCCGCAGGGTTGCCGCCAGCCGTGGCAGGATGCCGCCGTGCGCGCGGCCGGCCAGCGTCGGCCGGGGCGGTAGCCGTACCAGCGGCGCGCGGCGCGCGGCGCGGCTCCGGTACCGCCCTCGTGCCCGGCCGGCTGCGCGCTTGAGGTGGTGTCTCCATCTGGTGTGCTCGCCCCTCCCTGCGCGCCCCGGCTTCCGCCCGGACGCGGCCTGCATCCCGCCCCTGCTGAGTCGTCATGCCGCCGCCTTGATGCGCTCGGCTGCCCGGAGCCGGGCTGGCGCCGCCCGCGGGTTGGCTGCCAGTTCGGCCGCGTCCGGCCGCTCGGCACCCCTGGTGAGCAGCCGGAACTGAGGCCTGGCTGACTCCAGCGAGACCGGCAGGCCGCGCGGCGTGGTGTCTGCGGCCCGCGCCGCCAGCGCTCGCTTGACCGCCCTGTCCTCAAGGGAGTGGTAGGCGAGCGCGACGATGCGGCCGCCCACGGCGACCGCGCCCAGCGCCGCGGGCAGTGCGTGCTGGAGCGCCTCGAGTTCGCCGTTGACCTCGATCCGCAGCGCCTGGAAGGTCCGCTTGGCCGGGTTCCCGCCAGTGCGCCGGGCCGGCGCCGGAATCGATTCCCTGACGATCTCGGCCAGCCTGGCGGTGCTGGCCAGCGGCTGGCGCTGGCGTTCAGCGACTACAGCGTCCGCGATGCGGCGGGCAAACCGCTCCTCGCCGTAGTCGCGCAGGATCCGGGCGAGCCGGTCGGCCGGATAGGTGTTCAGGATGTCCGCGGCAGTGACCGGGCCAGCCTGGTTCATCCGCATGTCCAGTGGCGCGTCCTGCGAGTAGGCGAATCCGCGGCTCGGGTCGTCTAGCTGCGGCGAGGACACGCCGAGATCGAACAGGACGCCCTGCACGTCGGTGCGTCCCGCTGCCGTCAGTATCTCGGGCAGCTCGTCGTAGACGGCCTGGACGAGGGTCACGCGGCCGCTGAATTCGGCCAGGATCTGGTGCGATTCGTTGATGGCCGCCACGTCAGCGTCGATGCCGATCAGGGTCAGGCCCGGATGGGCTGCCAGCAGCGCGCGGGCATGGCCGGCCCGGCCGAGCGTGGCGTCGACGAGCACGGCGCCGGGCACTTCAAGCGCGGGCGCGAGCAGCTCAAGTACCCGGTCACGCATGACCGGCACATGTGCGGCCGCAGCCGTTCCCATCGCGCCCCCTCGCTCCCGCTCTGCCCGCCGCGCTGCGGCGATTACCTGCCCTGCTGCCGCGATGCCCGGCCAGGCCCCCATCCGCGCCACTGCACTGACGGGTCGTGGCGTCCGCCTGACGCCGGGGAAGTGACGTCAGCCGGGCCTTTCGGCCCTCCAGCACGGGTGGAGACCTCGCCGGGCATCCAGCGCACCGCTACAGAACTCCTGGCAGAACCTCCTCTGATGCGTCAGCGAACGCGTCCTCTTGCTGTTCCAGGTAGCTGGTCCAGGCGGTGGCGTCCCAGATCTCCAGCCGGGTGTTGGCGCCGATCACCACGCACTCGCGCTGCAAGCCCGCGTACTCGCGCAGGCCTGGCGGGATGGTGACCCGGCCCTGACGGTCGAGTTCCTCGTCGGACGCGCTGGCGAAGAACACGCGGCTGTAGTCCCGCACCGCCTTGGCCGTGACCGGAGCGGTCCTGAGCGCATCGGTGATCCGGCTGAACTCTCCGACCGGAAAGACGTACAGGCAGCGTTCCTGGCCTTTTGTGAGCACCAGGCCCGTTGACAGTTCCTCCCGGTACTTGGCCGGCAGGATCAGGCGGCCCTTCTCGTCGAGACGAGGCGTGTGGGTGCCCAGGAACACCCGCCTCACCTCCCCAGGTCCCCCACAACGAGCCCTCAGGACGCCATTCTCGCCCCACGGACCACCACTGTACTCCACTCTCCCCCACCGTCAACGATAAGAAACCCGTGAACCAGGCAATCGTCTGGGGAGTTACCAGGTCAGGAGGGTGGAGTGAAATGGAGCAGGTGCCGGGGACCGGCCGCCGGGCACCACCCGGAAGGGGGATCGGGCCAGCCCGGTTCGCCGCGACCGGGGCGACCATCCGGGCGAAGTCATCGCAGCGTTACGGGCCCGATATGGGAGCGGAATCGCCCGCGAGCCATTCAAAGACGTACTGTCTGAACGCACGGCTGATCTCATTTGGGGAGTCGCCGCCAGGGAGGGCGCGTGGTCACGGATACCGGCCAGCAGGCTGACCGATCGCTGGACGAGCTTGTTGGTATTGCCAGGGAAGTCAGCGCCGCGGTGCAGACCGTCATCTCGGGCAAGCCCGGCGCCATTCGCCTGGCCCTCACGGTCCTTCTCGCCGAGGGGCACATCCTGATCGAGGACGTGCCCGGCGTTGGCAAGACTCAGCTGGCCAAGGCGCTGGCCAGGTCCATCGACTGTTCCGTCCGGCGAGTGCAGTTCACTCCGGACCTGCTGCCCAGCGACATCACCGGAGTCAGCGCCTACAACCAGGAACTGGGCGAGTTCGAATTCAAGCCAGGACCGATCTTCGCCAACATCGTCCTCGGTGACGAAATCAACCGGGCGTCGCCGAAGACGCAATCGGCGCTACTGGAATCCATGGAAGAACGCCAGGTCACCGTCGACGGGAGCACCTACCAGCTCGATACGCCGTTCATGGTCATCGCGACCCAGAACCCGATCGAGATGGAAGGCACCTACCCGCTGCCGGAAGCACAGCGCGACCGGTTCATGACCAGGATCTCGATCGGCTACCCGGACCGGGCATCGGAGCTGGCCATGCTCGACTCGCACGGTGGCGGCTCGCCACTTGACCAGGTCAAGCCCGTCGCCCAGGCCAGTGACGTGCGCGCGCTGGCGGCAGCGGTGCGCGAGGTGCATGTCTCCGCGCCGATCCGCCAGTACATCATCGACCTGGTGAATGCCACCAGGACCTCGCCCGAGCTGCGCCTCGGGGCCTCACCGCGCGCGGCGCTGCACCTGCTGCGGGCGAGCCGCGCCCATGCGGCGCTGGACGACCGCAACTTCGTGATCCCCGACGACGTCCAGGCACTTGCCGTCCCCGTTCTCGCCCACCGGCTGCTGCCGAGCGCTGAGGCCATGGTGGGCCGCGAACTGCCAGATCAGGTCCTTTCCGCCATCGTTCGCCGGCTCCCGCTGCCGAGGAGTTAGGCCTAGACTCGGGCCCGAGAGCAGCCGGAAGGAAGACGATCATGCGGACCTCGCTGCTCGCCGGGATGACCACCAGGGGGACCTCGTTCCTGGCGGCCGGGGTCGCCTCGGCCGCGGCCGGTTACCTGCTCGGCGAGCGGGGCCTGTTCTGCGTCGGGATCGCGCTGCTGGCGCTGCCGCTGCTCGCCGCCGGCGCGGCCAGGCGCGGACAGTACCGCCTCGGCACCAGTCGCACCATCAGCCCGCCGCGCGTGCCCGCCGGGCACACCGCCACGGTCACGCTGCGGCTGGAGAACGTCTCGCGGGTGGCAAGCGGGCTGCTGCTGGCCGAGGATACGGTGCCGTACGCGCTCGGCGCCCGGCCGCGCTACGTGCTGGACAAGATCGAGCGGAACGGCGTCCGCGAGATCACCTATCCGCTGCGATCCGACCTGCGGGGCCGGTTCGAGATCGGCCCGCTGCAGCTCCGCGTCGCTGACGCGTTCGGGCTCGTCGAGCTCAACCGGTCGCTGTCCGGCCGCACCAGCTTCGTGGTGACGCCCCGGGTGGTGCCGTTGTCCAGAACCGTGATCAGCCGCTCGTGGGCAGGCGAAGGCGACGGCCGGTCCCGGCTGACCTCGGCCGCAGGCGAGGACGACGTGATCCCGCGCGCGTACCGTGACGGCGACGAGCTCAGGCGGGTGCACTGGCGCTCGACCGCGCGGTACGGCGAGCTGATGGTGCGGCGCGAGGAACAGCGCTGGCGGAACAAGGCCACCGTCTTCCTGGACGGCCGCACCATCGCGCATACCGGCAGCGGTGCGGCCTCCTCGTTCGAGACCGCGGTCAGCGCTGCCGCCTCGGTCGGGGTGCATATCGCCCAGGAAGGCCTGACCGGCCAGTTCATCACGGAATCCGAGATCCTGCGCAGCGGGCCATTCTTCGAGGACAGGCTGCTCGACTCGCTCGCCGTGATCAGGCCGTCCAGCGGGCGGACGCTCACCCGGCCGCTCGCCGAACTCAGGGCTTCGGGCGCCGGCGTGGTCATCGCCGTGATGGGCAGGCTCACGGTCACCGAGGCTCAGCAGCTGGCCGCCTGCCGGACCGAGGGCAGCCAGGGCATCGCCATGCTCCTTGAGGTGTCGAGCTGGACTGACGAGGTTAGCCGGGCGCCGGCTGCCGCTGCCGTGAGCGACCCGGACGGGGCGGTTTCCGGCAACCCGGATGAGAACACCCCGGCCGGGGCCAGCCCGGACGCGGCCAGCCCGATCCCGGCCACCGCGGAGGCGGCCAGCCCGGAGGCGGGCAAGCGGCGGCGGGCAGAACCAGCGGCGCCCGAGCGCCGGTCCAGCGGCGCTGGGCTGCCGAGACGGCCGCAGCGGCCGCGGTGCTGCGGGCAGCCGGCTGGCACGTCACCATCGTCGAAGCCGGGACACCGCTTCAGGTCGCCTGGCAGCGGCTGCCGCGCGCCGCGGAGATGCTGGTCTCGGCGACCACGGGGTACGCCGGCGCTGCGGGCGAGCCGGCCAGCATGCCAGACGGGTGGCGGCAATGAGAGTGCGGCTGGCCATCATTGCCGCGATAGCGGTGCTGCTGAGCTCGCTCTCCCTGAGTGCCGTTATCGGGAACGCCGGCTGGATTGCCACCGGCACCGGCGCCATCGCGGTTGTCCTCGTCGCGGGCTGCTGACCAGGCTGACGAAATGGCATGCGGCAATCGCTATGACGCTTCTCGTCCTCGCGGCCGTCGTTCCGCTGCTGGCCAGACCCGGCTGGGCCGGGCGGATCGGGGGCCTGGCGATCATTGCCGGCGTTGGCGCTGAGCGCTACGGTGCTGCGGCCGCTGCGCCCGCTGGCGGTCCTGGCCGGCTATCTGGCGGCGCTACTGCTGTACCTGAATATCAGCTTCGCCCACGGCGCCTCCTACGGCCACCTGATCCCGAGCACGGCCTCGCTGACCGATCTCGGCCAGCTCTGGCGAGCGGCCTTCGTCGAATTCCGGTACGCCCCGCCGGTGCCCGACATCCAGGGTGTCAGCCTCGTGACGGCGGCCGGCATCGGCGCGATCGCTATCGCCGTGGACATCCTGGCGGTACGACTGCGACGGCCGGCTGTCGCCGGGCTGCCGCTGCTGCTGCTGTTCAGCGTGCCGATCGCGAGCGATCTGAAGGTATTCGGCATCCCCCAGATGATCGTGTTCGGGGCCGGCCTCGCCGGTTACCTGGCCTTGCTGTCGGCGGACGGCCGGCAGCGGCTGCGGATGTGGGGTCGGCTGGTGACCTTCCGCCACGTCCAGTCCCCGGACGAGACCGGGTCGGGTCCCGATACGAAGGAACTCGCCGCTTCCGGCCGCAGGATCGGCCTGGCGGCGGTCTGCCTGGCCATCGTGATCCCGGCCATCGTGCCGACAGTCCACCCGCATGACCTGTTCGGCACGTCGCCCGATGGCAGCGGTAACGGCGCCGCCGGCGCGGTTTCGCCGCTGCTGAGGGTGCAGAACCTGCTGGAGGGCAAGGCCCAGCCGGTGCTGACCTACACGACCACCGCCGCGGAACCGCGCGAGCAGTACTTTCAGGTCTACGCGCTGAACTACAGCCCGGGCCAGAACAAGTGGCTGCAGTCCGGATCCGATGATCGCCCGCTCAGGAGCCCGAAGCTGCCCTGGCAGCCGTCCGGCGTCGAGCGATGCACACCGGTGACGACAGTGACCACCCGCGTCCGGATCAGCAAGGACGACAACGGCGCGGCGAACCTGCCGATACCGTACGCGCCCTACCGGATGGACATCGGCGGCGATGGCTGGCAGGAGACGTCGGGCTCGCTGACCGTCTTCAACAGCGGCGCCAGCCTCCCCAGCCTGCAGTACACAGTGGTGAGCAAGGAAGCCGATCCTAAAGCCGCTGACATCCCCGACGTCGTTCCGCCCGCCAGCATCGCAGCAGTACGCGACTTACAACGGCCCGGACGCGACTCAGCTGCAGCGAATCGCCTTTGCGCATACGGCCGGCGCCACGAATTCGCTGCAGGCAGCCCAGGAACTGCAGAGCTGGTTCCTGTCGGGCGCCTTCAAGTACAGCCTGAAGCCGGACCTGCCATCGGGAAACTGGCTGCTCGCCTTCCTCACTTCTGACAAGCGCGGCTTCTGCAGCCAGTTCGCCCAGGCGTTCGCGGTGCTGGCGCGTGAGGTCGGAATCCCGTCCCGGATCGCGGTCGGTTACACCGGCGGCACCCCGGCGCACGGCAACAGCTGGCAGGTGACGACCGCAGACGCGCATGCCTGGCCGGAGCTGTACTTTGCCGGCGAGGGCTGGCTGCGGTTCGAGCCGACTCCGAGCGGAACGCGCGGGCAGGGCACGGCGGCCGTTCCCGTCTACGCCGGGGGCTCGTCCGGCAGCAGCGGCTCGGTGCAGAACCTGAACCCCAACGGGAGCGCCACTAGCCCGGCGTTCACCGCGCCGTCCGGAAAGCGGACCATCGGCACCAACCGCCTGCTGCCCGAGGGCGCTACCGGCTCCGCCAGCTCGGCCCATGCCCGCAGCTCCGGCCTGGGCTACGCGATCGGGATCCCCATCGGGATCTTCCTGCTGCTGGCCTGGCCGGCCCTGATCAGGATCGGCACCAGGCGGCGGCGCTGGCTGACCGCCTCCGGCGACGCCGGGACGGCGCACGCGGCATGGCGCGAGCTCACCGACGACCTGGCCGACTTCGG
Organism: uncultured Actinomycetota bacterium; assembly: GCA_963818995.1. Classification (GTDB taxonomy): domain Bacteria; phylum Actinomycetota; class Actinomycetes; order Streptosporangiales; family Streptosporangiaceae; genus JAJYUU01. The sequence continues at coordinate 254,835 of CAWFUM010000024.1, forward strand.
CCTGCCCGGTACGCCCGGCGAGACCCCGCGAGCCGCGGCCAGGCGGGTGACCACGGACGCGCGGCTGAATCCGGAGGCCGCGCAGGCCGTGGTCAGGATCAGTCAGGCTGAGGAGATGGCCCGGTACGCTCAGGCGGCTGCGCCGGGCGCCGGGCTGAAGGCCGACGTGGCGCAGGTCAGGCGGGCGATCGCCGGCTCGGTGTCACGCCGGGACCGGGTGCGGGCCCGGCTCCTGCCTGCCTCCACCGTGCAGTCGGCCCGTCGCTTCGGCCAGCGGGCCAGCGACGTCTTCAGCTGGCTGGACTCAAGCTGGCCGGCCGTGCGCCGCCAGATCCGGGAGCTGGCGCACCGGTAGGCACGGTCAGCGGTTGTTGTTGCCCTCCTGGCGGCGGCGCCAGCGTTCCTCGATGCGTTCCATCAGTCCGCTGTTAGCCGCGGCCTTCGCGGCCGCCTTGCGATCGCGCCTGCCGCGGCGGTCTCCCATCGTCAGACCCGCCATCCGCCGGTAGCTGGCAATGGCCCAGATGCTGCTGACGAGCAGGACGACGAAGCCCGCGGCGGCGAGCCAGTTGTACTTGAGCACGATCCCGGCCACCAGAGCGCCGACGCCGAGCAGAAACCCGATGGCGGCCTGGACGACACGGCGCCGGTAGTGGACTTTGGGGTCTTTAGCCCGCATTGCCCGAGCTAGTCGCGGATGCTCGGCATAGAGCGCCTGCTCAATCTGCTCGAGCTGACGCTGCTCGTGCTCAGAGAGCGGCACTGTGCCTCCCAATCGACCGAGCCTGATGCCAGTGCACGGCGGCTTTACCTTTACCGCCCAGAATACGAGGACCGGGCCACCCTGTGGAAGGGTACACGGCCACAGCCGCCGATCCAGCACGTCCTGACTACGTTCTGTTATTACTTTCCCCACTTAGGCCCCGCTGGCACGGCCTGTTCCATCGGGTCCGCGCTCGTCCCGGTCGACCAGGGTGGCCGGCCGCACCGCATCGGGCCCGAACCTGCCGATGATCTTGTCCAGGGCGGACTCCGCGTCCCGCCAGGAACCCTGCCCGCCCAGGGTCAGCTGGGTCGCGGCGGCTGCCGCCGGGACGAGTCCCGAGGCCCGCACGCCGACCAGCCGCAGCCGGGTCCGGTCGCTCAGGCCCGAGGCTGCGTACAGGGCACAGGCGGTGGCGTAGATCCGCTGAGTCTCACTGGTCGGTTCTGGCAGCGTCTTGGACCGGGTGATCGTGGTGAAATCCGCCTTCCGCAGCTTGACCACGATCGTCCTGGCCGCATGCCCGGAGGATCGCAGCGAGCCGGCCGTCCGCCGGGACAGCCTGAGCAGCTCCCGGCGGACCACCACCGGGTCGCTGACATCGACCTCGAACGTCTCCTCGGAGCCCACGCTTTTCTCGCCCACCGAGGATTCGACGTCGCGATTGTCCCGGCCGGAGGCCAGCGCGGTGAGGTGGGCGGCAGCAGCCTTGCCGATCTCGCGCTCAAGCGACTCGAGCGGCGTTGCCGCGAGATCCCCGACGGTCCGCAGCCCCAGCCGGGCCAGCGCCTGGCCGGTGCGCTCGCCCACTCCCCACAGGGCCGAGATGGGCAGCGGGCGGAGGAACTCAAGCGCTCCGCCGGCGGGTATGACCTCCAGCCCGTCCGGCTTGCAGTGCACCGACGCGAGCTTGGCCAGGAACTTGTTCGCGGCGATGCCCACCGAGCAGGTGATCTGCTGCTGCTCGGCGACCTGCTGGCGGATCAGCTGACCGATGCCGACCGGGCGGCCGAGCAGCCGGATCGCCCCGGACACGTCCAGGAACGCCTCGTCCAGCGACAGCGGCTCCACCAGCGGCGTGACGGCGCGGAAGATAGCCATGACCTCTTTGGACACTGCCCCGTACAGCCCGTGCCGCGGCGGGATCACGGTGGCCTGCGGGCAGAGCCTGCGCGCGCGCGACATCGGCATCGCCGACCTGACGCCGAACGCGCGGGCCTCGTAGGTAGCCGACAAGACAACGCTGCGCCCGGACAGGCCGCCGACGATGACCGGCCGGCCGGCTAGCTCGGGCCGGTCCCGCACCTCGACGCTGGCGTAGAAGGCGTCCATGTCGACGTGCAGGACGTGGCAGCCGGTGTCATCGGCGGGCGGCTGATCAGCTGGCCGCGGCCTGCGGGGCTGCTGTGACGCTCTGCCCATCAATCACCGCCAGCACTCCGGGCCTTGTCCTGCTACCAGCGACTGTAGCGCCGGGTACCGACAGTCTCCCGGCGTCACAGCGTCATAGTCGGCTTCAGCTCAAGCAGGCGCGCAAGCAGGCCGTTGACGAACGCCGAGGAGTCATCGGTGGACAGCTCCCCGGCGAGGGCCACGGCCTCACTGATCGCGACGGCGTCGGGAACATCGTCGTTCCAGAGCAGCTCGAACAGCCCGATGCGCAGGATGTTGCGGTCGACTGCGGGCATCCGCTCCAGCGTCCAGCCCTGTGCGTGCGCCGCCAGCAGCTCGTCGATCTGCGCCGCGTGGGCGTGCACGCCCCGGACGAGCTCGCCAGCGTAGTCAGATACCGGCGGGTCGGCCGCTGCCGTCCGCTCGGCGAGCAGCCCGAGCACCGGCTCATCCCGCATCTCGGCCTCGAACAAGACATCAAGCGCCCGCTTGCGGGCCTTACTGCGCGCTGCCATAACCGCCGTCGTTCGTAGCCGGGAGTGCCTGTCAGTTACCGGTCAGCGCTCAGGCCCGGCCGAGGTAGGCGCCGTTGCGGGTGTCCACCCGGATCTTCTCGCCGGTCGTGATGAACAGGGGCACCTGGATCTGCGCGCCGGTCTCCAGCGTCGCGGGCTTGGTGCCGCCGGTGGACCGGTCGCCCTGCAGGCCGGGATCGGTGTGCTGAACGGTCAGTTCCACCGCCGCCGGCAGTTCCACGTACAGCGGGGTGCCGTCGTTGAACGCGATCGTCGCGGTCTGCTCTTCCAGCAGGTAACTGGCAACGTCGCCGACGACCGCCGCCGGGATGCGCGGCTGATCGTAGTCGGTGGTGTCCATGAAGACGAAGTCCTCGCCTTCCCGGTAGAGGTACTGCATCTCGCGCCGGTCCACGTTGGCGACATCGACCCGCACGCCCGCGTTGAACGTCCGGTCGACCACCTTGCCGGACAGCACGTTCTTCAGCTTGGTCCGCACGAACGCCCCGCCCTTGCCCGGCTTGACGTGCTGGAAGTCCACCACGTTCCACAGGGCACCGTCGATGCTCAGCGTCATGCCGTTCTTCAGGTCGTTGGTGGTGGCCACGTCGTCGTGTCTCCTGCGTGCGTCCGGAACCCGGTGCCCGGTCAGAGCACCAGCAGTTCTCTCGGTGTCGTGGTAAGTACTTCCGCTGGTCCCGCCACCACAGCGTCCGGATGAGGTGCGCCGCGATCGCCGGCCCGGACGACGAGAGTGTCCTCGATCCTGACCCCGCCTTGACCGGGCAGGTAAACCCCGGGCTCAACGGTGACGGGAACCCGGTCCACGAGTCTACCTGTCCGTCCGGGTCCCATCAGCGGTGCTTCGTGCACCTCCAGCCCCACGCCGTGGCCGAGGCCATGGCCGAAATGCCCGCCGTGCCCGGCGGCGGCGATCAGATTCCGGGCCGCGGCGTCGACGACGCTGATATCGGCGCCAGGAACTGCCGCCTCCACCCCGGCCCGCTGCGCGGCCGCCACCAGGTCATAGAGCTCAATCTGCCAGCCGGCGGGCTGGCCGAGGGCCACGGTCCTGGTCATGTCCGCGTGATAACCGGCGAACCTGGCTCCGCAGTCGATGGTGATCAGATCGCCGCGCTCGAAGGGGCGGCCGGCGGGCGAATGATGCGGTATCGCCCCGTTCGGTCCGCTGGCCACGATCGTGTCGAAGGCCACCCCCTCGGCGCCCAGATCGATCATGGCCCGCTCCAGCAGCACCGCGAGGCTGCGCTCGGTGCGGCCCGGCTCGATCGCGCCGAGCACCGCGGCGAAGGCCTCGGCGGTGATCGCGCAGGCTCTCGCCAGCAGGCCGATCTCGCTCTCGTCCTTGATCATCCGCAGCTCCTCGACGAGGTGCCCGAGCGGAACGAGCTCGGGGCCGCCGTCAAGCTCGGCCAGCGCGGCGTAGCTCTCCACGGTCATGACCTGGGCCTCGAAGGCCAGCGTGCGGTAGCCGCGCCCCGCCGCCAGCAGCGCCAGGGCCGGGTCAAGCTGACGCTCGACCGCGAGCTCAAGGTCGGGGCAGTCGCGTTGCGCCGCCTCGGCGTACCTCGAATCAGTGGCCAGCACGGCAGGACCGTCGGCTGGCAGCAGGATGGCCGCGTTGGAACTGACCAGGCCCGACAGGTAGCGGACGTTGGGCAGGCTGGTGATGAGCGCGGCAGCGGCGCCGGTCCCGGCTACTTTCTGCGCGGCCGCGGCGCGGCGGGCGGCATGGATGGGAGCCATCTGCTGACTCTATCGGCGCAGCTGGCCGGCGCCCGGACCACGCCGAGACCCGGATGAGACGTGGCCGAGACCGGTGATACCGGAACAATCATTCGATTGTCGCTAGTCTCAGTGACACGTCACGGTCGCGGCGATGCGACGCACAGGACCGGGGAGACCAATGCAGCGCCGCCGGCCCGGTCGCGACGCGGCCACCGGTAGTCCGCCTGTCGGTGGCCGCATTGCTGTCCGGGCAGCGCCAGCGCACTGGACCGGCTGCCTCAGCCAGCTTTCCCGCTCGGGGAGCGCCCGGCCCGCTGCACCGCCTGCGCCCGCGACGCCTCCGCTTTCATCGCCTGCGCGCGATGCGGCACGTCATCGCCGACGATGATCCCGCCGCCGCGGCTCCAGGTCAGGTAGCGCCAGGACAGGTTCACGAGCGTGACCAGCCGGTTGCGGTTGCCCAGCAGGTAGATCAGGTGCAGGCCCAGCCAGGCAAACCACGCGATCGTGCCGCGCAGCTGAAGGCCGCCTCTCAGTTCCACCACGGCCGACCGGCGCCCGATCGTCGCCATGATGCCCTTGTCCTTGTAATGGAAGGGCCTGGCCGGCTCCCCGGCGATCAGGCGGGCAATCTGCTCGGCCGCATGACGTCCCTGCTGGATCGCGGGCTGCGCCAGCTGCGCCACCGGCTTGCGCTGGTCGATGGCCACATCGCCGGTTGCGAACACTCGTTCCTGCCCGGTCACCCGCAGGTCAGCGCCCACGTCGATCCGGCGGCCCTTGCCCCGGGGCAGGCCGGCGGCCCAGGCGGCGTCCGGCCCGCTGATCCCGGCCGCCCACACCGTCATGTCGCTGCGGTGCTCAGTGCCGTCGGCGAGCAGCACCGACCCGGCCCTGACTTCCTTGATAGCGGTGTTCAGCATGACCTCGACGCCCCGGTGCTCGAGCTGCCGCCTGGTGTACTGCCGGAGGCTGTCGTGATACGGGGCCAGCAGTGCCGGGCTCATCTCGATCAGGCGGACCTTGAGCATCGACCGGTCGATCTCGGGGAACACCGCAGGAAGGGCCGTGTTGCGCAGCTCGGCCAGGGTGCCGGCCAGCTCGACGCCGGTAGCGCCGCCGCCGACGACCGTGATATCCAGCTCGGGGTCGGTCAGCCCCTCGTTGCGGTTCTCCAGCGCGGCCATCAGCTGGTTCCGCAGCGTGATGGCATCCCGCCGGGTGTAGAGGCTGAGGCTGTGCTCGGCCGCGCCGTCAACTCCGTAGAAGGCAGCGCTGACGCCGGTCGCGACGATCAGGTAGTCGTAGCTGAGCGCCTCGCCGGTTGCGAGCGTGGCTACCCGGCCGGCCAGATCGAGTGAGGCCAGCTCGCCCCTGCGGAACCGGGCACCGCGGCGCCCGGTCGCCGACCAGAGCGGGTAGGCAACGTCGGCTGCCGTCAGGCCCGCGGTCGCGACCTGATAGAGCAGGGGCTGGAAGGTGCTGTAGATATTGCGGTCGACCAGCGTCACCCGAGCGTCCGAGCGGCCCAGCACCTGCAGCGCCGACATTCCGGCGAACCCGCCGCCGATGATGAGCACTTCAGGGCCGCTGGCTGGCCGTGTGCGTCGTGTGCGTGGCATCGTGCTCCGCTCTTCGGTGACGCGGACGGAGTGCCCGCAGCGGGGCCGCCAGAACGGCCGGACGGCCGTGCTCACGGCGGCCGCCGCCGGCTGAGCGCGTGCTCCCCAGTATCCCGGGCGGCCCGCCGGCCGCCGCCAGTGCCCTAGGCGGCCAGCTCCTTGATCTGCTCGATGAGGGCAACTCGCTCGGCGTGCGTCGGGGCCATCGGCGCCACGTTCAGCGTCGTGACGCCAGATTCCCTGAGCGCCGCCAGTCGCTCGGCCACGAAGGACTTCGGCCCGATGAGCGAGACGTGCTCGAGCAGCTCGGCCGGGATCAGCCCGGCCGCCTCCTCCTTGCGGCCCGCCAGGTAGGCGTCCTGGATCGCGGCCGCCTCCTTGCCGTAGCCGTACCTGACGGCCAGGTTGTTGTAGAAGTTCCGGCCCCGTGCGCCCATGCCGCCGATGTACAGCGCCTGTACCGGCCGGATGGCGTCGATCAGCCCCTTGACATCGTCGCCGATCGCGAGCGCCGTCTGCGCGAACACGTCAAGCGGCGGCAGCGAGGGGTCACGCTTGGCCTTGCCGGCCGCCAGCGCCTCGCCCCAGACGTCGCCGGCCTTCTCCGGGTAGTAGAAGATCGGCTCCCAGCCCTCGGCCAGTTCCGCGGCCATCTCGACGTTCTTCGGGCCGAGCGCGGCCAGGATGATCGGGATCCGGTCGCGGACCGGGTGGTTGATTAGCTTCAGCGGTTTGCCCAGCCCGGTGCCCTGCCCGGCGGGCAGCGGGATCTGGTAGTACTGGCCGTCGTATTCGAGCCGGTCGCGGCGCCAGACGGCACGGCAGATCTCGATGGTTTCGCGCGTCCGGCCGACCGGCGCGTCGTAAGGCACGCCATGCCAGCCCTCGATTACCTGCGGGCCGGACGCGCCGAGGCCGAGGGAGAAGCGTCCGTCGGAGATGTAGTCGAGCCCGGCCGCGGTCATCGCGGTCAGGGTGGGCGTGCGCGAGTACAGCTGCATGATGCCGGAAGCGAGCTCGACGCGCTCGGTAACCGCGGCCAGGTAGCCGAGCTGGCTCACCGCGTCGTAACTGTAGGCCTCGGGTACGAAGACGATGTCGAGGCCGGCCTTCTCGAAGTCGGCCAGCTCCGCTGCCGTCTCCCTGAAGCCGCCCGCGTAGTTAATTGCCATCCCGATGCGCATGCAGCAGACCCTTTCGCGCCGTAGGACCGGTCAGTTCCGGTCCGCCGCGGCCCGGATGGCCACGTTCCCTCGCTAGGGATGAATCGTAACTGTCCGCGCCAGAAAGACACAGGGTGCACCGGAACCGGAGAAGCCGTGCCCGCGTCCAAGCGGGGACGCGGCAGGAGCTGACGATGGACTTCTCACGAGCCGCGGCGGGCCGGGGAGCACGATTCTCGCGAAACGCGGCGATCGCGACTGCTGTCGGGGCAGCGGCGCTGCTCACAGCCGCCTGCGGCACCACCAGCGCCCCCGGCAGCGCTGTACCGGGTCAGGCGGCAAGCTCCGCGGCCAGCCGCCCGCCCGCGGCCGCCGGTACTCGCAGCTGGTCGGCAGGCCAGGCGGCTGCCTACGCGCGGCAGCTGCTCGCTGTCCTGCCGCTGCCACCCGGCGCCACCGTCACCACCTGGCCGTCCGCGCCAGTCCCGCTGCTGGCCCCGTCGCTGCCGGCGCTGCTCGGCCACGTCGTGGACGTGCGCGTGCTGTACCGGGTCACCATGCCGGTCGCCGATGTCAGCAGCTACCTGGCCGCCCATCGTCCGGCGGCGCTTCAGCAGACCGGCACCGGCAGCGCCGGCATCGTTCAGCGGCCCGGCCAGCGCGGCGCGCCAGGCCGGCCCGGCCCGGCGGTGAGCCCGGAGCCGCTCGCCACCGTCCAGGCGCGCTACCTCGACTTCGCCCCGCGCAACCTGCCGGCCGGCCTATATCAGGCAACCCTGGCGACGGTCATCGCCGCCCGGCCGGCCGGCGGCTCCTACCTGCGCGCCGATGCGCAGGTGGCCTGGTATCCGCCGCGCAGCGCGGCCGAGTACGTCACCGCCAGCCAGTACCGCTCGGTCACCGTGACCAGGCCGGATGCCGGCATGGCCGGCGAGCCGGTGACCAGCACCTACCGCACTGCGAAGATCATCGCCACGCTCGCCGCGGCGGTGGACAGGCTGCACGCGGCCGCCGGGCCCGGCGCCATCAGCTGCCCGCTGATGCGGGCCGGAAGCTTCTACCGGCTGGTGTTCAACCCGGCCGCGCCGGACGCCGGGCAGATCGTGGTCACGCCGACTGGCTGCCTGCTGGTCGGCGTCACCGCGGGCGGGCAGCGGCAGCCGCCGCTGTACCCGGACGCCGCGCTGATCACCGCACTGCACCGGCTGCCCGCAGGTCAGGCCGGGCCGGCGGCCTCCGACAGCAGCCGCGCGACCGCGCGCAGGGCGAGCTCGTAGGACTGCAGGCCGAGGCCGGCGATCGTGCCGTCGGCGACAGCCGACACCACCGAGGTATGCCGGAACGACTCCCGCGCCGCCAGGTTCGACAGGTGCACCTCGACCACCGGTGCCCGCCGCATGGCCAGGGCATCGCGCAGGGCGTAGGAGTAGTGGGTGAACGCGGCCGGGTTGATCACCACCGGCAGCCGGTGCTCGAACGCCTCATGCACCCAGCCGATCAGCTCGGCTTCATCGTCGGTCTGCCGCAGGTCGGTCTGCAGCCCGAGCTCCGACCCGGCCCGCGCGCAGGCAGCCTCGACGTCGGCTAGCGTGGCCGATCCGTAGATCTCGGGCTCGCGGGAGCCGAGCAGGCCGAGATTCGGGCCGTTCAGGATCAGGACCGTGGTCATCCTCAGCACACCTCCGCGTACGCGAGCTCAAGCAGTTCCTCCGGCGGGTCGGCCATCAGGCCGGGCTTCGCCAGCCCGTCCAGCACGATCAGCCGGAGCTTCGAGGCGCGGGCCTTCTTGTCCACGGCCATCGCCGCCCGCAGGGCTGGCCAGGCGTCCGCCCGGTAGCGCACCGGCAGGCCGACGGACGTCAGCACCGAGCGGTGGCGCAGCGCCGTCGCGGGATCCAGCCGGCCGGCCAGCCTGCCGACCGCGGCCGCGAACACCATGCCGATCGCGACCGCATCGCCGTGCCGCATCCGGAAGTCCTCGGCCCGCTCGATCGCATGGCCGAGGGTGTGCCCGTAGTTGAGTATCTCCCGCTGTCCCGACTCGCGCAGATCGGCGGAGACGACCGCCGCCTTCATCGCGACCGCCCGCTCGATGAGCTCGCGCTCGTGCGGGCCGCCGGGCCGGGCCGCCGCGGCCGGGTCCGACTCGATCAGGTCGAGAATGACCGGATCGGCAATGAACCCGGCCTTGATCACCTCGGCCAGTCCGCTGACGTACTCGGGCTGCGGCAGCGAGGCCAGCACCGAGGTATCGGCGAGCACGCCAGCGGGCGGGTAGAACGCGCCGACCAGATTCTTGCCATCGGGCGTGTTGATGGCGGTCTTGCCGCCGATGGCAGCGTCGGTCATGCCGAGCAGCGACGTCGGGACCAGCACCACCCGGACGCCCCGCAGCCAGGTCGCGGCGGCGAACCCGGCCAGGTCGGTGACCGCTCCGCCGCCGACGCCCACGATGGCGTCGGCCCGGCCGACGCCGGCCGCGGCCAGCTGGGACCACAGGCCGGCCGCCACGCCGATCTCCTTGGCCGCTTCCCCGTCGGGCACGGGCTCGGGCTGCACCGCGTAACCGGCCCGTGCCAGCGCCTGGCACACCGGGACCGCGATGCTCGTGAGGGCGGCCGAGTGGATGACGACCACGTTTCTGACGTCGGGGCCAACCAGCGACGGCAACTCGGCCAGCACGCCGGTACCGACAGCGACCTCGTAGGGATGCTCGCCGCCGACCGCGATCCTGGTCGCGGTCACCGGCCCGCGCCGGGCGGCCCGGCGGGGCCGCCGCTCGCTGGGACGCCGGCGATCTGCGCGGCGATCTGCGCGGCGATCTCGCCCGGCTCCCGGTTGTCGGTCGGCACGGTCAGCCAGGCCAGTCCTTCGTAGACGGGCAGCCGCTCCTCGAGCAGCGACTTCAGCTGGGCGCGCGGGTTGGTCCCGATGAGCAGCGGCCGGGCCCGGTCCAGACCCACCCGCTTGGCCAGTTCCGCGAACCCGGTCTCCAGGTACACCACCGCCCGCCCGGCCAGCCGGGTCCTGGTCTGCTCGTCCAGGACCGCGCCGCCGCCGAGTCCGAGCACGCCGGTCCAGGGCGGTCCCGACGCGGGCGTGCCACATCCCTGGCCGGTGGTGCCGGCCTGGCCCGTGGTGCCACTTCCCTGGCCCGTGAGGGGGCCGGGCGCCAGCGCGGCCGCGACCGCCTCGCGTTCCAGCCGCCGGAACTCCGGCTCGCCGTCGGTGATGAAGATGTCGGCCACCGGCTTGCCCGCAACCGCCTCGACAACCGCGTCGGTGTCAGTGAAGCCGACGCCGAGCCTGTCCGCGAGCATCGTGCCGACCGTTGTCTTGCCCGCCCCTGGCGGGCCGATGAGGATAACGACCGGGAACGAGGTGGTCCCGCCCTCAGCTGCCTGCCCGTTCCCGGTCACCGGATCACCATCGCCTTGAGGTAGGACTCCGCGTTCCTCGCGGTCTCGGTCACGCTGTCGCCGCCGAACTTCTCCAGCACCGCGTCAGCGAGGACAAGGGCCGTCATCGCCTCGGCGACAACGCCCGCGGCCGGCACGGCGGTCACGTCGCTGCGCTGGTTGATGGCCTTGGCGGGCTCCCCGGTCCGGACGTCGATGGTCGCGAGGGCGCGGGGCACGGTCGAGATCGGCTTCATGGCCGCGCGCAGCCGGACCGGCTCGCCGGTGCTCATCCCGCCCTCGATCCCGCCGGCCCGGTTGGTCATCCGCCTGATGCCGGCCTGCGTGCCCTCGATCTCGTCGTGCGCCAGCGAGCCCCGCCGGGCCGCGGTGGCGAACCCGTCGCCCACCTCGACGCCCTTGATCGCCTGGATGCTCATCAGCGCGCCGGCCAGCCGGCCGTCCAGGCGCCGGTCCCAGTGCACGTGGCTGCCGAGTCCGGGCGGCAGCCCGTAGACGACGACCTCGACCACGCCGCCGAGCGTATCGCCATCCCGGCGGGCGGCATCTACCTCAGCCTGCATCGCCGCGCTGGCGGCCGGGTCCAGGCAGCGCACCGGGTCGGCGTCGATCCGCTCGCCGTCCTGCGGCCCCGGCACGTACTCATCGGGTGCCCGGACGGCGCCGAGTGCGACCACGTGACTGACAATCTCGGCGCCCAGCACCTGGCGCAGCAGCCGGCGGCCGATCTCGCCGAGCGCCACCCTGGCCGCGGTCTCCCTGGCGCTGGCCCGCTCCAGGATGGCCCGCGCGTCGTCGGCACCGTACTTCTGCATTCCGGCCAGGTCGGCGTGACCTGGCCGCGGCCGGGTCAGCGGGGCGTTGCGGGCCTGCGCCGCCAGGATCTCGGCGTCCACGGGATCGGGCGACATGACCGTCTCCCACTTCGGCCACTCGGTGTTGGCGATCCTGATCGCGACCGGGCCCCCGAGCGTGCGGCCGTGCCGGACGCCGCCGGTCAGCTCCACTTCGTCCTGCTCGAACTTCATCCGGGCGCCCCGGCCGTAGCCAGCCCGCCGGCGGGCCAGGGCGCGCGCGATGTCGGCGCTCGTGACCTCGACTCCGGCCGGCACCCCCTCGCAGACGGCGACCAGGGCCCGGCCGTGCGATTCCCCTGCCGTTAGCCAGCGCAGCATGCAGCCGATCCTGCCATGCTCGCGGGACTGGTGGTGCCGCTGGCCGGGCCTCCCGGCGGCCGGCCTTGTTTTGCCGGCCTGGCCGCTGGGTATTCCGCCCTCGCACTACCGGGGAAGTCGTCACCTCGCGCCTGCCGCCGCTGGCCGCAGGCGCTGTGGCCGTGGCGGTTAAAGCGTGGTGCTTTGCGGTCTTCGGGGGAGGAACGTTCATGCGGCTGATGAGGCGAATTGCCGCTTCGCTGGGGTTGCGGGCCGGTCTGGCCGCTGCAGCCGCGCTCGGGCTCGCGGTGCTGCTGTCCGCGGGGTCCGCCGCGCTGCTCGCGGGCGCGGCCCCGGCGCTGGCCGCGACCGCCAATCCGCCGGGCGACACGGTCGCGTCGGTAGTCCCGTCGACGGCCACGCCCGGCGCCCGCGTCACCTTCGCGGTCTCCTGCGCCAGCCTCAGCACGTCCTCGGCCACCCTGTTCGGCCAGACGCTCAGCCTGCCGCAGCAGATCCCGATGAACGCCGGCGCGGCCGACGGTGACTTCACCATTACCGTCACCCTGCGCCGGCCTTCTGCCGGGCACCTATCATCCGGACATCGACTGCTCAGACGGCACGTCCGCGACGGCAACGCTGCGGATCACCGCGTTCCCGGCCGGCGGCGGCGCGCAGACCGGTGACGGCACGACGTCAACGACGACCAACACCGGCCTCGCCGCCGGCGGCCTGGTGCTGATCGCCATCGGCGCGGTAGCCGGCGGCATCGCGATGCGCCGCCGCAGTGCCGGCCACTCGTCCGGCACCCGCAGCTAGGGGGCCCGGCCGTCAGGTCGCGGCGGCGCTGGCGCGGACGGCTGCCGCCAGGGCCGCTATCCGGGCCGCGTCCGGCACGTGGGCGCGGTTCACCCTCGCGGACACCACCGCGAGCCAGCACTGCCACGCCGCCAGCCACAGCGGCCGGATCCACAGCACGCCCTCGAGCCGGCCGAGTTCCTCCGCGGTGAGTTCCTGGTGCTCGCGGTAGCCATGCATCACGCCGGCCGCATATTTCGGCCCCGCGCACTGCAGCAGGACCGCGAGCGACGCTAGCCGCGCGCCGCGGCCGGCTCCGGTCCAGTCCACGAGCACGGTCCCGGTGCCGGCCGTGATCACGTTGACGGGCGCCGGATCCGGATGGATGAGCGCCTCGGGCAGGCCGCGGCAGTCGTCAGCGCGATCCAGCAGCCCTCGCAGCGCCGCGTAGGTCTCCGCATGGTCGGCGGGAACCCGGCCGTCCAGATCGGCCAGCAACGCCCCGGCTGCGGCAAGGTCCTGGTCAGGACCGCCCTCGTACTGCGGCAGGTGATGCAAGGAGCCGGCCCGGCGGCGGGCCGGGCCGTCCGGCATGTCCGGCGTGTCCATCGTGGCCAGGCGGCCGAGCATCCCGCCGAGGCGGCGCCAGGCAGCCGGCGTACCCCGCCAGGAACCGCCCGCCACGAACTCAGTCACCAGCACCGCGCGGCCGTCCAGCTCGGAGACCGGATCGGCATGGGCGCAGCGTTCCGCCGGGAAGTCCTGCCGCTCCAGGAGGCGGAGCACCTCAGCGTCCCCGGCCGCGCGGGCGAGCGGGCGGCCGAGCACGTGCATCCGCGCGACCCAGGGCGCCCCGTCCCGACGGTCGATCCGCAGTACGCCGGGGGCGAGCTTCGTCATCGCGGCAACCTCGATGCCGTACCGCTGCTCCAGATGCCCGGGCAGCTGCTCTGACCCGGGGCGGCGGTAGACGTCCCTGATCACCGGGCCGATTCTCGGCATCGCGGCACACTCCTCTGCCGTGGGCTTGCCGTGCTGCTGGCCTGACGTGCGCTGGCCTGACGTGCTGCAGGCTACGCTGTCCGGACGTACCCGGTCACCGCGCGTTCAGCTCCGGGCCCGCGCGGCCGTGATAGCGTCGCAGATGATCATTTGCGCGGGCCGCCAGCGTCCCGCCCGTCCGCTCGAAGCAGTGCGCATCGTCGTGAGTTGCCGGTGACCAGACAGGTAATCAAGCTCGGCTCCAGCTCCGTCGCCAGCCGGGACGGACTCGCCCTCGACGTCATCGCCGGCCTTGTCAGCCAGATCGCCGCGGCCCAGCGGGCTGGTCACGAGATCATCCTGGTCACGTCCGGAGCCGCCAGGCTCGGACGGCGGCTGCTGGCATTCGAGGGACCGACAGCTGGCGCCGCGCCTGCGCTCCAGTCCCTCGTCGGCTCGGTGCGGGCGGCGGTGACGGACGCCTCAGCCACTGCGACGGCCGCGTCCGGCGGACCCGGCGCCGGCTACGACGGGCTGGTCGGCTCGCTGCAGGACGTACTCCGCCGCTACGGGAACGCGCAGACCGGACCGCAGACCGACGACACCGCGCTGCCGTCCGCGGTCGGCCAGCCCGCCCTGATGGCGCTGTACCGGCAGCTGGCCGCGGCAGTCGGCGTCGAGGTCTGCCAGATCCTGGTGTCACGCAGCGACCTGGCGTCGGCGCGCGCGATGGGCGATCTCGGCCTGCTGTTGCGCAGTGCCGTGAGCCGCGGCCTGCTGCCCGTCGTCAACGGCAATGATGCGACCGACCCGCAGTCCGCGCTGGACAACGACCAGGTCGCGGTAGCGATCGCGGTCGCGGCCGAGGCATCCCGGCTGCTGTTCCTCACCGACGTGCGCGCCGCCTACCGGGACGCGAGCCTCAGCGAGCGCATCGGCAGGCTGACACCGGCCGAAGCGCGCGCGGTCCGGGTATCGGCCGGCGGTACCGGTCGCGGCGGCATGGGCTCCAAGCTCGGCGCGGCCGCGCGGGCAGCGTGCTGCGGAGTGGAGTGCACGATCGGCTCCGCCCGCGAGCAGGACGTGGTCGGGCGCAGCCTCAACCCCCGCGCGCGAATGGGCACGGTCATCCCGGCGGCGGGCCCGCAGCTGGAACCGTCCAGGCGCTGGATCGGCGGCATGGCCTATTCGGTGGGCTCGGTCCACGTGAACAGGGAAGCCGAGCAGAGCCTGCGCACCGGGAGCACGCTCTACCTGTCCGGCGTCAAGCGCGTCGATGGCGACTTCCCGGCCGGCTCGGTGGTCGAGCTGATTGACGTGCGCCACCCCGAGCGGCTGATCGGCCGCGGTTCGGTCGCGCTGCCGTCGGCGATCCTGCGCCTGCTGCGCGCCCTGTCACCGCAGGAAGTCAGCTGCGTCATCTCGATCCTGCTGCGATTGCGGTACGCCGGCGGAGCGGACGGCACCGCGGGGGCGATGGACCCCGACGTCTACAAGGACTGCCGGGAGCTCGCCGACGGCACGTCCCGCGCTTCCAGGGAGGCGCACGCGCAGCTCGCCGCCCTCACTCAGGACCGGATCGCGGAGCTGGCCGACTCGCTGCTGCTGGCGCAGCCGCAGCTGTGCACCGCGTTCCTGCTCGACAAGGGATTCGTGCACGGCCAGGTGCCGGCCGGCCCGGCCGCCCGCCGCGCGGCCCGCGGCATCCACGCCGTGCACCGTGAGTCGCTGGTCGTCTACCCGGGCTAGCCGCGGCCGCGCGGCAGCACCACGTACTGGCGCAGGCACAGGTCGCGATAGGTAACCGGCCCGCGGGGCCCCGGCACCACATCGATGTTGATGCCGGTCTCCGGTACCGACAGCAGCTTGAACCCGTCGAGCAGGCGCGGCGTCGCATTCCAGAACGCGCCCGTACCGGAATAGGTGTCGAGGAACCGCCCGGCCGCCGCAGCATCGGACGCCACGATGGAGGCCGCGAGGCCGGAGGTTTCCCGGTTGGCGATCTCTGCCGCGTCGGCCGCGCTGCCGGCCGGCGCCACCGTGATCGTCGCCTCCAGCCGGCGTCCAGCGCCCATTCGTGGCCGAGCGGCTGCCGGTGCGGCGGCAGCGCGAGCTCAATGCCGATCCGGCCGGCCAGCTCCGCAACCTGCGGCACCATGTGGTCCCAGATCGCCCGGTGCACGAGCAGCAAGTTCAGCCGGTTGCAGACGCCGAGCCGGTCGAGGCTGCGCTCGATCAGCTGCAGCGCGAGCCCGGCGTCGGCGGACTGGTCGAGGTAGATCACGGCCCCGCCGTCGGCGTGGGCCAGCGTGCGCACGCCGTGCAGGGCGGCTTCGCGCGCGAGTTCCCTGGTGCTCTCGCCGCTGCCGCGCAGGATGACGAGCGGGATCAGGCCGGGCTGGCGGGTCAGGGCAAAGGCGCTCTCCCGGCCGGGAACGCGCACCAGCTGAATCGCCGCCGGATCCAGGCCGGCAGCCGTCATGGCCGGTGCCACGACCTCGTCGATGAGCACCGCGGCGGAGGTGATCGCGCTCGATCCGGTCCGCAGGACGCCGGCGTTGCGCGACTTGATCAGCTGCGAGGCGATGTCGACCACGACATTCGGCCTGGCCTCGAAGTTCGCGCCGACGACACCGACCGGGCGGCGCCATTCCTGAAGTTCGAGTCCGTCCGGCAGGTCACGCACCCGGTGCCTGGCGGTCTCGGCCGGGACGCTGGCCAGCGCGCGCAGCTGATCCGCCATCGCCTCGACCCGGCCCTGGTCGAGCGTGAGCCGGTCGATAAATGCTTCGGCGAGACCGCTTTTCCTGGCCGCGCTGACGTCGTCGGCGTTGGCGGCGATCACCTGACCAGCCCGCTCGCCGAGCCGGGCCGCGATGGCGAGCAAGGCTCGGTCCAGGCGGTCGTCCGCTGCGTCCCGGAGGGCGGCGGCCCCGTCGCGCGCGGACTGCCCGGCCTCGATGACCGCACGATCGGCTTCAGTCGGCGTGGCTGCTGTTGCCTCGCTCAGCATGCTGTCCCTCTCCCCGGACGAGATCAGCCAGCGCGGGCGCACGCCGGGTCGGCAGCGCGGCCGGCCTGCGGGCTGGCTCTCGAAATCATAGCCTCAGCCGCAGGTCTGGCCGTGGGGCCCGGCGCGCAGCCGGGCCTGCCGGCGGCCGGTGCGGTGGCGCCTCGGGCAATGCGTTCTGGCAAGGTTTCTCACGTGACTACCGAATCTCTCTCAGCCGCTCAGGCAGAGCCGGCCGGATCCGCGCCCGGACCGGCACCGCTGCGTTTCGGGCTGGTCGGCACCGGCTACTGGGCCCGTGTCGCGCATGCGCGGGCGCTCGCGTCGGTTCCCGGCATCAGCTTCGGCGCCGTGTGGGGCCGCAACGTCGAGGCGGCGGCCGGGCTGGCTGCCGAGTTCGGCGTCGAGGCGCACGTCGATTTTGACGACTTCCTGGCCGAAGTCGACGCCGTTGCGTTCTCGGTGCCGCCTGACGTCCAGAGCGAGCTCGCCGTGCGGGCGGCCAGGGCCGGGAAGCACCTGCTGCTGGAGAAGCCGGTCGCGCTCACTGACGCGGCCGCCGACGCCCTGGCGGCCGCCGTCGAGGAGGCCGGCGTCGCCTCGGTCGTCTTCTTCACCTCCCGGTTCCAGCCGGACTCGCGCGCCTGGCTGGACGGGCTGGCCGCGGCCGGCGGCTGGCGCGGCGCCAGCGCGGTCTGGCTCGGCTCGGTGTACTCGCCGACCAGTCCGTTCAATACGCCCTGGCGCCGCGAGAAGGGCGGGCTGTGGGACCTCGGGCCGCACGCGGTGTCGCTGCTGTGGGCGATGCTCGGTCCCGTCGAGGCAGTGACGGCCGATGCCGGTTCCGGCGACGTGACGCACCTGATCCTGCACCACCACGGCGGCGCGACCAGCACCGCGACGGTCACGCTCGGCGCCCCGGAGGCGGCGGACGGCTTCGAGCTGACGGCCTGGGGCGAGCAGGGCGTGGCGAAGCTGCCAGAGCTGGCAGACGATCCGGTGACCGCGCTCCGCGTCGCGCTGACCGAGCTGGCCGCCAATGCCAGGGCCGGCATGGCCGCCCACGCGTGCGACGTCCGGTTCGGCCGCGATGTCACGCACGTCCTCGCCGCAGCGCAGCGCCAGGTGGACGCCAGGCGGCAGCGGGACTTGACGGCGTAAGCTCCCGGGGGCCGGCTGCCGGGCCTAGGCTCGCCAGGGGTGAGCTGACTCACACCTGGAGGAGACATGGCCTCACACCTGAACCCTTATCTCAACTTCGATGGCAACGCCCGGCAGGCGATGGAGTTCTATGCCGCCATCTTCGGCGGCGAGCCGTCGATGATGACGTTCAGCCAGCTGGGGATGGAGGGTCCGGACGCGGACCGCATCATGCACGCGAAGCTGCATACCGACGCTGGCTACCTGATCATGGCCTCGGATATCACCAGCGACATGGAGTTCCGGCCGGCCGCCGGGATGACGGTCAGCATCAGCGGTGACGATGCCGACATGCTGCGGGGCTACTGGGAGCAGCTGAGCGCTGGCGGCTCGGTCAGGATGCCGCTGGAGAAGCAGGCCTGGGGCGATGAGTTCGGCATGTGCGTCGACCAGTTCGGCGTGCCCTGGATGATCGACATCGGGGACCAGCAGGGCTGATTCTGGCGGATCAGGCGGCGCTGCGTGCACCTGGTATTGCCAGGGCAGTACCAAATGCACGCAGCGGCCTCCGTCGGCCGGATTACGCTCCGGCCTGCCGCTGCGCCTGGCCCAGCCGCCGCCTGGCGGTCTCAACTTTCCTGGCCGCCGCGTCGCGCGTGCGCTGCGCCTGCTGGGCGTCGCGGGCCAGGTGACTGTCCTCGGTTCTCGCCTGCCGCAGCTCGCGCTCCAGCTGCTCGGCCCGGCGCTTCAGGAACTGGCGCTGCTCGGTAATCGCCGCCACTTGCTGCTCGGCCTCGGCGAGCAGGTGCCCGGCTTCAGCAGCCGCGGTCTCAGCCTCCTGCAGTGCCGCTGCGGCTCGCTGGGCGGCCGTGCCGCGATCGCGCCCTGACGGCGCGGCCGTGCCGCCGGCCCGGCTGGCGGGTTCAGGCGCGGCAACGCGGGAGCGACCGCCGGGACTCGCCTGCCTGCCGGGGCTTGCCTGGCCGCCGGGGCTTGCCTGGCCGCCGGGGCTCGCGGGGTTGCGGTCGGCCGGCAGGGCGAGCGCCGCGGCCAGGTCGACCGCACCGATCCCGGCGTAGGCCAGCGCCTTGGTGAGCCGGCCAGAGCGGACGGCGGCGCGAGCCCCGGCATCGGCAAGTGCCGCTTCGAGCGTGGCCCTGACCTCGGTGAGAGTGGCCGCGCTGGCCGGCTGGCCCGCCGTCCTGGCGATGGCGGCGACCTGCGGCAGCACGTCATTGATGACCTGGCGCCGCTGCCCGGAGAGGTCGCGCAGCCGGTCTCCGGCGAGCGTGCGCTGCGCCTCCTCCAGCGCTTCGCCGACCTCGGCTAGCCGGGCGAGCTGATCGGGTGCCTCCCGGGCGAGCCGGTTGACGAGCCAGGCGCTGGCCGTCGGACGCGCCAGCTTCCTGATCTCCGCTGCCTGGTCTCGCTGGCCGGCCGCGCGCGCCTGGCGCGCACGCTCGTCGCGCGCCGCGATGAAGTCAGCGGGCGGCAGCGCGTAGAGCTCGTCGGCCACCTCGGCGACCGTATCTGGCTGCACAGGTCATGATCGTATACCGGCTCAGCCGGGCGGCCGGATGACGACGGCGATGCCCGCGCGCACCCGGCCGCCCAGGCCGGCCGCGGCGGCGTCCGCTATCTCGCTCGCCATCTGGCCAGGGACCGGCCGGGTAGCGCCGGCGGGCGGCGCGAGTTCGAGAGTGAAATCCAGTCCACCCTGGCCGGGGGTGAGCTTGACCCTGATTCCCGGTGCGATCTGCGCCGCGGCGGCCGCCACCTGCTGCCAGACGTCGGGATCCTCGTGCATGCCGGGCGGCGGCTGGCCGGCCGCCAGGGTAGCCAGGCGCGCGCCGTCAACCACCAGCGGAACCGGGCCGGCGATATCGATCACGACCGCGCACGACTCGCCGACGGCTGATTGCCAGACACCGGGGCCGGCACCGGGACGGGGCGGGCCGCGGGCCGCCAGCGATTGACAGCATCCGCCGAGGTAAATGCCGGGATGGCGCGCCGTCCGTCCCGCCCGACGATCGCGGGCATCGCCATCTCGCTGGTCTTCTCCCCGGCGCCCGGCTCAGGCAGGTCGTCGCCGAGCACAGCCACAACGGGAACCAGCAGCCGGCTATCCGCGAGCGCCAGCAGGACAGCGTGCTCGCCGCCGGTTCCGGCCGCGTAAGCAGTGAGCGCGGCTGCGACGGCCGGGTCAGTCTCGCCACGATCGGCGCGGTAACGCGGATCGCCGCCGCTGAGGTCAGCCACCGGGCTCACTGTAGTGCCAGGGACGGGAGATCCAGTGGCCAGGCGGCCACAGCTGACGGCTCCGCCCCGGCGGCCGCGACGGCCGCCGGCGGCCGGGACGCCCGGCCGCGGACGGTAGCCTGACAACCGGACGAATCATCCCGGAAACGGGCAGCGCGGTATGCATCCCGTGATAACGAGAGTCCGGTGAAATTGCAGGTAAGTCATGGCACAGTAGAGCGCAGTACTGCAGGTCAGAGCACAGGGGACAGCGTGAGCCAGGAGAGCCAGGGGCCGTCGGCGGTCGAGCCTGGAACTCTGCTGCACAAGCCGATCTCGCCGCGCATGGTGGAGCCGTACCTGACCGGCCGCCGGTCGATTATCTCGGGTTTCGTGCACCGGGTGGCAGACTCGCCTGCATCCAGCCCTCGGGACCTTCACCGGTTGTTTGGCCTTGGCTACGAGGGCTCAGACTTCAGCCCGGACCTGACCGAGATCTACGTGCTGCGCTGGCGGGCCGTCGGGACCGAGGCCTACCAGGTGCCCTACTCCCCCGAGCACGGCGGCGACTGGACCATGAAACCCCCGTTCACCGGCACCGGCTTCGCCTCCGCCGGCGAGCAGGCGGCGGGCGACCGGGCGGTGGCCGAGTACTTCACTGACCCGATCCCGGTGCCGGTAGGCGCCGAGATCCACCGGATAGGGACCGACAAGTCCGACTTCATCGCACGCTACGACGGCCAGGTCTGGCTGCGTCCGGCAGAAGGGCCTGAACTGTGCGCTACCGCCTGATGGCCAGCTATCACGGCTCGCCGTTCGAAGCCGGAATCGGGCCGACGGATGGCGACATCGTGTTGTTCGCTGCCTGCCCGCCGCCCGAGGACCTGGGATTCGAGCCCGCGACCGGCCACTGGCGCAAGCAGCTGAGCTTCCCCGACGTCCAGGGAGTCTGGGAATCGCGGCCAGTCGGAACCTTCCGCGGCGAGCGGTGCATGGTGCTGGACGACCTCGGCGACCGGCTGCATATCGGTTACCTGGGCCACGACGGCTATAAGGCCGAGCAGCTTGGCTACTGGCAAGTGGACCGCGGGGTCTTCGAGCTGATCGCGCCCCGGACCGAGGTCAGCGACATTGTCGAGGAACGCACCGAATACACGCGGCGGCAAGGCCCGGCGCCGCGCGACTCCGGTGGTGAGGCGGCCCCGGCGGCCGGCGGCGCCCAGGCCAGCTACCGGCAGCCAGCGCAAGCCGGCTATCAGCCGGACGGCCCGGACTACTCGTGGCCCTCCGGCCCGGACGGCACGCCTTCCGGCCCCTACGGCGCCCCGGCCAAGACCTCGCCGCCGGCACCTCCGCCGGCGGCACCTCTGCTGCCGGCACCTCTGCCGTCACCGGCGGCGTCCTACCGGCCGGTGCCTGACGATGCCACCGGCGTGGCGCTGCCCGTCCCGGCGGAGGCCCCGCTCCCCCTGGAGGCCCAGGCACTGCGCGCGGCCTCGGCAGCCCGCCGGACTGCTCAGCCCGACGCACAGCTGCTCCCGGCCCCCCCGGCAGCGCCGCAAATGCCGCCCGCAGCCTGGCCCGCGGCCAGCCCGGCCCAGCCCCAGTCCCCGCCTCAGGGCAACACGCCCGCCGATCGCGAGCTCCGCCCGGGTCGGGCCGGACGGCGCCGGATGGCGACCGAGCGACTGTTCGCGGACCTCGCCAGCCTGGCCGGGATCCCGTCCGACAGCTACTGCGTCGGCGAGGAAGTCGACGACGCCTTGTGCCTGATCGAGACTGAGACCGGGTTCGAGGTGTTCCACTCCGCTGCCGGATCCCGGCACGAATTGCAGGTGTTCGCCACCGAGGAGGCGGCCTGCTTCTACCTCTTCGGCGTCCTGGCCGCCGAAGCGGTCAGAACCGGCGTGCTGACGCGCGTGCCGACGGCCAGATTCGCCTGACATCACCGGATATCAGCTCCAGACGGGCGACGCGGCTGGCCTGAACCGGGTGTCTGCACGCTCAGGGCAGAACCCGGCATAGCCGGGCTGACTGCCGGGAATGAGACTGCGACCATCAGCGCAGCGCCCGGGGGGAGTTCATGTCGCCAGCCGCGCCTGGCCCGGCGGCCTGCGACGGTTCCGGGCCGGGCATCCTGAGCGCCGCGGTGCGGCGGATCTCCTGGCTGAACCTGGCCGCGGTCGCGATGATCGCGACCGGGATCGTGATCGCCGTCGTCGGTCATGACACGCTGCGCTGGGCACCACCTCCGCTGCCGCCGGCCTGGGCGCGAGGCGCCCGCCAGCTGTCCAGCGACGGATCGCCGCCGCACCACCACCACGCCGCCGGCCGCACGCCAGCCCGCTCCGTCCCCGTCAGCGTCAGCATCCCGGCGATCAAGGTCCGTGCCCGCGTCATTTCCCTGGGCCTGACCCGCAGCGGAGCCCTGGCGGTCCCGCCCCTGGCCGATGCGGCCAGGATCACCAGCTGGTACGACAAGGGCCCGGCTCCGGGCCAGCCGGGTGCGTCGGCCATCCTCGGTCACGTCGACGCCAGGAACATCGGGCCAGCCGTCTTCTACAACCTCGGCAATTTGCGGCCTGGCGCCAGGATCTACGTTCGCCTGCGGAACGGCCAGACGGTCGTGTTCGAGACGTACTCGGTCGCCTTGTACCCGAAGACGAAGTTCCCGACCGCCCGGGTGTTCGGATACACCAGCTGGCCGACCTTGCGGCTGATTACCTGCGGCGGCGTGTTCGATCAGCGGACCGGGCACTACCTGGGCAACATCGTCGCCTTCGCCAGCTACGTCGGCACCTACCGGTAACCGGCGCGAGAGTCCCTGCGGGGTTACTGAACTTCGCACCGGTGGACAGCCACGGCAGCTAGTGTGCAAAGTGCCGGCGGGGCTGACGGTCCCCCGCTCCCCAAGCAGCCCCGCCGGCATCTTCCCGGCCCCTGCGGCGTGCCAGAGTTGACCCCATGTCACAGGCGACCTTCCCGCTCACCGGCCAGCAGTACGACATCGCCGCCGGCGACTACCAGGCCACCATCACCGAGCTCGGCGCCGGGTTGCGATCACTCACCCGCCGCGGCCAGCCCGTCATCGCCGGGTACGAGCGCGACCAGGTGCCGCAGGCCGGCGCCGGGCAGCTGCTGCTCCCCTGGCCGAACCGGGTCGACCACGGCCGGTACGCCTTCGGCGGCAGCACCTACCAGCTCGACCTGTCCGAGCCCGCGCACGAGAACGCCATCCACGGGCTGACCAGGTTCGCCAGCTGGAGCGCGGTCACCCAGTCCGCCGACCAGGTCGAGCTCGGGCTCCGGCTGCTCGGGCGGCCCGGTTACCCGTTCTGCCTGGAACTGCGAGCAGGCTACCGGCTCAGCGCGGACGGCGGCCTCGAGGTGACGGTGACGGCGGCCAATCGCGGCACCCGGCCGGCTCCGTTCGGCACCGGCTCGCACCCGTACCTGCTGGCCGGCCACGGCACCGTGGATGACTGGCAGCTGGAGGTGCCGGCGGCGCTCTGGCAGCCCGCCGATGACCGCGGCATCCCGCAGGGCGAGCCCGCGGACGTGACCGGCTCACAGTACGACTTCCGTGCGCGCCGCCCGCTCGGCAGCACGGCACTGGACACCGCCTTCACCGGCCTGTCAGCCGATGACAGCGGCCGCGCCCTGGCGACGCTTGCCGGACCGGCCGCTGAGGTCGTGCTCTGGGCGGGCCCCGGCTACCGGTGGCTGCAGGTGTTCACCGGCGACGCGCTCGGCCCGGACAGGCGCCGCCGCGCTGTCGCGATCGAGCCCATGACCTGCCCGCCGAACGCCTTTGTCACCGGCACTGACCTGCTGACCATTGAGCCAGACGCCAGCGTGACGCGGCAGTGGGGCATCCGGGCAGAAATCATCAGTTAGGAAACGGGGTCGTCCGGGCCAGCAGCGTCTCGATCCGGGCCAGGTCGGCCGGGGTATCGATGTCGTCGGGCTGCCCGGTATCACCGCATTCGACGCGGCGGACCAGATCCCGGTGGCGGCTCAGGAACGGCCGGGCGCCGACGTCGCCGGCCGCGAGCTCAGCTACCTCAGGCCAGTACTCGCTGCTGATCAGCACCGGATTGCGAGGCTGTCCGTCGTAGCAGGCAACCGCGATGGCGGCGCCGTCCGCATGCGCGGCGGTGAGCCGGCGCACCGCTTCCGGCCCGACCAGCGGCTGGTCGGCGAGTGCGAGGACGGCCGCGGTGCAGTGACCGGGTACGGCCGCCAGGCCCGCGCGCAGCGAGGAACCCATGCCGGTGCGCCAGTCCGGGTTGTGCACGCTGATGACCGCGCCGGTACCCTCAGCCAGGCCGGGGCCGGGCTCCCCCGGTCCGGGCTCCCCCGGTCCGAGCTCCCCCGGTCCGGCCGCCCCGGTGACGACGATCACCGGGTCAGCGCCGCCGTCGCGGAGCAAGCCGATCCCCCGCCAGGCCAGCGACTGGCCGCCGATCACAATGAGCGCTTTGGGCTGGCCGAGCCTGCTTCCCTGCCCGGCGGCCAGCAAGACGCCCGCGACGGCGGTGCCGGCAGGCGGCACTCAGGCTGTCCGCTCGTCGGCCAGCTGAGCCAGCTCCGGCAGCTGCCGGTGATGAATCCGGCCGGTGGTCGCGGTCAGCGGCTGGCCAGAACCACCCCACCGCAACTGGATCAGCTCAGCGGCAATCGCGATCGCCGTCTCTTCCGGCGTGCGGGCACCGAGGTCCAGCCCGATGGGCGAGCGGAGCCTGGATAGCTCATCGTCACTGAGGCCAGCCTCGCGCAGCCGCGCGAGCCGGTCGTCGTGAGTGCGGCGGCTGCCCATGGCGCCGATATAGGCCGCTGGTCTTCGCAGCGCGACCTCCAGCAGCGGCACGTCGAACTTCGGATCGTGCGTCAGGACGCAGATGACCGTGCGCTCGTCGGTCTCGATGCCAGCCAGATAGCGATGCGGCCAGTCGGTGATGACCTCATCCGCATCGGGGAACCTGGATTTGGTCGCGAACACCGGCCGCGCGTCGCAGACCGTCACCCGGTAGCCAAGGAACTTGCCGGCCCTGGCGACGGCGGCCGCGAAGTCGATGGCACCGAAGACCAGCAGGCGCGGCGCCGGCGCGAACGACTGGACGAAGACAGCCAGCTCATCCCGGCGGCGCTCACCCTCGGGCCCGTACCGGCGGACCGCGGTCAGGCCCTGCGCCAGCATGCCGCGGGCGTCGTCGTCGACCGCCTGATCCAGCCGGTCGCCGGCGCCCAGGGTTCCGGCCGCCGTCTCATCCGCCCAGATGATCCGGCGGGCGCCGGCAATGCCGGGGCCCTCGATGACAGTGGCGACGGCAACCGGCACCCCGTGCCGGACCGCGTCGGCGATCTCGGCCAGCTCCGCGAACCGCTCCCGGCTGGCCGGCTCGACGAAGATGTCGATAATGCCCCCGCAGGTCAGACCCACCGCGAAGGCGTCGTCGTCACTGATGCCATAACGCTTGAGCACCGGCTCGCCAGTGGCGATGACATCGTTCGCGAGCTCGTAGACCGCTCCCTCGACGCAACCGCCGGACACGCTCCCGACAACTTCGCCGGCGGCCGAGACCGCCATCGCCGCGCCCGGCTCCCGCGGCGCGCTGCTGAACGTGCGGACAACCGTGGCCAGCCCGAACGTCTCGCCGGACGTCCACCACTTGGTGATGGGCTCAAGAATGTCGCGCACTGATCAGGTCACCCCGGTGACGGTAGGGGCCGCGGGTCCGGCCATACGGTAGCCAACAACTTCCGTAGTGGCAGTGTTCCTAGCGTACGCGCGGCCCTGGCCGGCCCCCGGATTCACGACTTACTAAGGGTAGCCTAAGCTTCCTGAAGTTAGGTGCCAGCAGCAACGGGCCCCGCTGGCGATCCGGCCCGAGGTAGTTCTCATGGACGAGCCGTTCGGTGGCCTGCGAGTACTACGGCCATGACGCCGTCATCCGGGTGCAGCCCGATGGCGGCACCGCAGCCGGCCTGATCATTGTCCGCACCGCCGGCGGACCGCAGCTGCCAGCAGGCTCGCCGGTCACCGTCCGGGCTCGCGGCCCGGTCATCGCCTGGCCTCGATAGCCCGGGCGGCCGCCTTCCGGTTCGGCGAGCTTGCGCCCCATTTCCGCATTAATGTGAGCGGTGATAGCGGCCCGCGCCGCGTCGCGATATCCGGGGCGAGACAGGGGCCAGCTGATGAACGACTTTCCCGGCGCGCCCCGGACCCGGCGGCGGCCGCGGCGGCGGAGCCGGCTGGGCCTGTTCTTCAGCCGTCATCCGCTCATCGCCTTGACCCTGATCGTGCTGCGGCGGCATCCTCATTTTCGAGATCGCGCGGCTGCCCGGCGCCAGGCACACCCGTGCGGGGCAGCCGGACGCTGGGCTTGCTCGCCGGGGCCGCCATCGCCCTGGTGATCGCGGGCGCGCTGCTGGCGCTCCGACGGGCCGCTCGCGGCCGCGCAGCCCGCGGCTACGCGACGGCGTGCACTCTGGTGGGCATCAGCTATCCAGTCCTGCTGCGCGCCACTCTGCCGCCGTCGGACCAGTCCGGCCCCGGCCGCGAGCGGAGACCCTGGCCTGCCTCCGCGGTCGTTATCAGGCCCGGTTGCTGTACACCCTGGCCGGGGTCACGAGTACGACCGCGCGGCGCTCGCGGTCCATCACCCGGTCGTAGCTGTCCCAGTCCTCGTGCGTGCCGCCCGCCGCGGCGAAGACCTCGCGGCGCAGCAGGCGCAGCCGCTCAGCGTCAATTCCGGGCGCCGGATCGTCCGGGCCGATGATCGCGGCGCGCCCCTCGATCGCCGCCCACTGCCAGCCAGCCCGGAAGGTGACCGTAATCTGCGGCCGGGCCCGCAGATTGGCCAGCTTGGCCGGACCGTAGGTAACGAATCCGACCACGTCCTGACCAGTCTCGGGATCAGCCAGCAGGCCGGCGTTGACCAGCGAGGACTGAATTGACCCGTCGGCGCGAGCCGTCGAGATCACCGCCAGGAACTTGTCGCGGGCGCCGATTTCCGCCGCGTCGGCCAGCGTCGTCATAGCTTCCATCCTGCCTGCTGCCGGGTCTGGCAGGCTTATCGGGTGCTGATCTCCATCGACGACCTGGAGCGGGCCGCCGCGCCGGGCTGGCGCGGGCTGGAAGAGGCTCACCTGGGTGACTGGCTACTGCGGGCCGCTGGCGGCTTTACCGGCCGGGCGAACAGCGCCCTCGCGGCCGGCGACCCCGGCCTGCCGCTCGCCGACGCGGCGGACACGATCCGCGGCTGGTACGCCGAGCGCGGCCTGCCCGCGATGATGGCCGTTCCGTACCCGACCGGTCAGCCGGAGGCCAGCCCGCTCGACCGGCTCCTGGCCGCCAGCGGCTGGACCGTCAGGGCCGACGCGGCGACGGTGATGACGGCCGCCACCGCCGCCGTGACCGCCGCCGGCGCTGGCACGCAGCCCCTGGCTCCGACGGTGGCCGTTGAGATCGATGCCGAGCCGGACCCGGCCTGGCTGGCGCGTTACCACTACCGCGGGCAGGAGCTGCCGGCCGTCGCGCTCGGCGTGCTGACGTCGGCACCGTGGCAGGCGTTCGCCTCGGTTCGCTCCGGCGGCGCGACGATCGCCATCGGCCGCGTGGCCGCGGCGGGCGACTGGGCGGGCCTGACCGCGATCGAGGTCGATCCCGGGCACCGCCGCCGCGGCCTCGGCGCAGTCGTGACCGTGGCGCTGACCGGATCCGCTGCCGCCCGCGGCTGCCGCTGGGTCTACCTCCAGGTCACCGACGAAAACGCCGCGGCCCGCGCGCTCTACCGGCGGCTGGGCTTCACTGACCATCACGGCTACCACTACCGGGTGGAGCCGGACCGGCGCTGAGCGATGGTCAGGCGCGCAGTGACCGCAGCACTAGCGCCGTCTCAAGCGCCGCCACGACCGTGTCCCAGCCCTTGTCCTCGGCGCTGTCGTCCGCGCCGCTGCGCTCGCGGGCCTGATCCGCGGTGTCGCACGTCAGCACGCCATTGCCGACAGGAGTCCGGGCGTCAAGCGCCACCCTGCTCAGCCCGTAGGTGACGGCGTCACAAACGTAGTCGAAATGCGGTGTGCCGCCGCGGATGACCGCGCCGAGGCAGGCAACGGCGTCGTGGCTGGCGGCCAGTTCGGCGGCCACCACCGGCAGCTCCACGGCGCCGGGGACCCGCACCACCAGCGCGTCCGGGATGCCGCAGGCGCAGGCCGCCGCAACGGCCCGGCTGACCAGCTGATCGGTGATCTCCGCGTGCCACCGGGTGGCCGCGATCGCGAGCCGGAGGCCGGCCGCATCGACAACCTGCCCGGCCGGGCGGCCGGCGCCGCTCACCGCGCGCCCGCGCCCGCGGCCGACGCCGAAACTGAGGCCGCCGGCCCGGCCCCGGGAGCGGCCGCCGGGGGCGGCTCTGAGCTCGCGCCGGCGAGCCCGGGCACGGCTTCGGCGCGGCTGCCTGAGCTGTTCCCGCTGACGCGCCCGGTCCCGCTGTCAGGACCGGTCCCGTTATCGCGGCCGGTCCCGCTGTCACGCCCGTTCCCGGCATGACGCGCCGCTCCGGTGCCGATGCGGGCGCCCATCGTGGGCGCGGCCGGCAGGTTGTCGATCTGGTGGCCGAGGCGGTCCCGCTTGGCCGTCAGGTACCGCAGATTCTGCGGGGTCAGGACTGACGGCAGCCCGACCCGGCCGGTCACCTCCAGGCCGAAGCCGCTCAGCCCGCTCACCTTGGCCGGATTGTTGGTCAGCAACCGGAGCGCCGGAACGCCGAGGTCGGTCAGCATCTGCGCGCCGGTGGAGTACTCGCGCGCATCCACCGGCAGCCCGAGCTCGGTGTTGGCGTCGACGGTGTCAGCCCCGCCGTCCTGCAGCTGGTAAGCCTGCAGCTTGGACAGCAGCCCGATGCCGCGGCCCTCATGGCCGCGCAGGTACAGCACGACGCCGCGGCCTTCGGCGGCTATCGCGGCCATGGCGGCATCGAGCTGGGCGCCGCAGTCGCAGCGGTACGAGCCGAACACATCGCCGGTCAGGCACTCCGAGTGCATGCGGACGAGCACATCGGGACCGGGCGCGGTCAGGTCGCCCAGGACCAGCGCCAGGTGCTCGGTAGCGTCCACCGAGTTCAGGTAGCCGATGGCGCGCCAGTCGCCGTACTGGTTGGGCAGCTGGGTCTCCACCACCCGGCGGACGACGCGCTCGTGCTGCCGGCGATAGGCGATCAGCTGCTCGATGGAGATCAGCGCCAGCCCGTGCTCATCGGCGAACGCGCGCAGCTCCGGCAGCCTGGCCATGGTGCCGTCGTCATTCACGATCTCGGCCAGCACCCCCGCTGGCGTCAGCCCGGCCAGCGTGGCCAGATCGACAGCCGCTTCGGTGTGGCCGCGCCGCCGCAGGACACCGCCGGGCGTGTAGCGGAGCGGGAAGACGTGGCCAGGCCGCACGATCTCATACGGCTCGGTTGCCGAGTCGGCCAGCGTCCTGATCGTCTTGGCGCGGTCGGCGGCCGAGATGCCGGTCGTCACCCCGTCCCGGGCGTCGACGCTGATGGTGTAAGCGGTCCGCATCCGCTCGGCGTTCTGGGTGGTCATCAGCGGCAGCTGCAGCCGGTCGAGCATCTCGCCCGGCATCGGCACGCAGATCACGCCGCTGGTGTAGCGGATCATGAAGGTCAGCAGCTCCGGCGTCGCCTTGCTGGCCGCGAAGATAATGTCGCCCTCGTTCTCGCGGTCGGCGTCGTCCACGACCACGACCGGGCGTCCGGCTGCGATGTCGGCGACGGCACGCGCGACATTGTCCAGCTGGGGCTCGCCCGGCTTCGCCTGGTCTTCCTGACTGGTCACTGGAGCCTCCCCGCGAGCAGCCGCTCCACGTACTTGGCGATCATGTCGACCTCGAGATTGACGACCTCGCCTTGCTGCTTGCGGCCAAGGGTCGTGCGCTCCAGTGTCTCCGGGATCAGGCTCACCTCGAACCAGTCATCACCGAGGGCCGACACCGTCAGGCTGACGCCGTCGACGGCCACCGAGCCCTTCTCCA
Source organism: uncultured Actinomycetota bacterium (assembly GCA_963818995.1). Lineage (GTDB taxonomy): Bacteria > Actinomycetota > Actinomycetes > Streptosporangiales > Streptosporangiaceae > JAJYUU01. The sequence goes on from CAWFUM010000024.1 coordinate 284,818, forward strand.
CCAGGTAGCGGGACAGCGCGGGCGGCAGCGAGATCCTGACCACCTCCCAGCCCGTCTCCGGCCGGCGGGTCAGGATGGTGCCGGTGCCGTCGACGTGGCCCTGGACGATGTGGCCGCCCAGGCGGCCATCGGGGCGCAGTGGCCGCTCAAGGTTCACCGCGGCGCCGGGAGTCAGCCCGCCGAGGCTCGAGCGGTCCAGGGTCTCCCCCATGACGTCCGCGCTGAACGCGCCGCCGGTCATGTCCGTAACGGTCAGGCAGACGCCGTTGATGGCGATCGAGTCGCCTCGGGTCGCGTCACCTGTGACCAGCGGTCCCCGCACCGTCAGCCGGGCCGAGTCGCCGGTCACGTCGATGCCGACGACCTCGCCGAGTTCTTCCACTATCCCGGTAAACACCGTGTCCTCCTCCGGAACCCCTGCCGTGGGCACTGCCTCTGCCGCCGGCACTGCCTGCCGTCGGCACTGCCCTGCCGTGGGCTCCGGGGGGATGCGCAAGCTGCGCGATCGCGACCATCGGCCAGACCAGGGGCTGTCCGGCCCCGGCTGACCCGGCCACGCACGTGCTGCCTCCCATCCGGACTTTAACCGTCGGTCCCGGAATTTCGCCGGGTCAGCCGGCCGATGGTTTCGGCCGGGTCGCGGACTATCACCGCCGGTTCGGATTTTCACCGACCCCGGAGCACGCGTATTTCTGCCAACTAGTCTGCCATGCCAGGTATTCCGGTGTCGCCGGCCGCGATTGTGGCCTGGATCACGCCACTACCAAGGCGGCCGCCCTCCCCGTCGTCAGGGAAGGGCGGCCGCGCGCAGTGGCCGTGCGCGTCGCTAGGTCGCGACGTTGCCCCGGCGGGCCAGGGCGTCCAGCGTGACCGCGGCCAGCAGCACCGCGGCGGTCCAGATGTACTGCCCGGCAGCACCGAGCCCGAGCAGGTCAACGCCGTTGTAGATGACGGCGACGACGAAGCCGCCGAGCACCGCGCCGAGCATCCGGCCGCGGCCGCCAAAGAGGCTGACGCCGCCGATAACGCCGCCGGCGACCGAGTACAGCACGTACTGGCCGCCCTGGAAGTTCTCCGACATCGAGCCCAGGAACGAGGCGTACAGGATGCCGGTGATGCCCGCGAAGAGCCCGGCCAGCGTGAACGCCAGCACCCGGATCCGGCGCAGGTTGATTCCGGCTCGCCTGGCGGCCTCGGCGTTGCCGCCGACCGCGTAGACGTAGCGGCCGAACTTCGTCCTGGTGAGCAGCAGGCTCGACAGCAGCAGCAGGATCAGCAGGATCAGCACCACCCAGGGCACGCCCTCGAGGGTCACGAACGCGCTGCCCCGGTTGACGCTCAGGACCAGCACGAGCACCGCGCCGATGACCGTCGCCACGCCGAGCTTGAGCAGCGTCACGCCGAGCGGCGGCGCTACCAGGCCGTTAGCCCGCCGGCGGCGATCACGGAAGACCATGAAGAAGCCGCCGATCACGACGGCCGCGATCAGGATGATCCAGCCGGCCGCCGACGAGATGTTGCCGTTGACCAGGTCGTTGATGAAGGTGTTCTGGTTGGTGATAGTCCCGCCGTTGCCGACGCTGCCGGCCGCATCGAACAGGAAGATCAGCACGCCGTTGAGACCCAGCAGTCCGGCCAGCGTGACCACGAAGGACGGAATCCGCAGCCAGACAATGATCAGGCCCTCGATCGTGGCGATGGCCATGCAGACCACCAGGCCCGCCAGGATGGCCACCGGCGTCGGCCACGGGTTGTGAACCGACACCATCCAGATGGTGATCGTGCCGCCGATGGCCGCGTTGAAGCCGACCGACAGGTCGATCTCGCCGAGCAGCAAGATGAAGGTCTGGGCCATGGCGATCGTAATGATCCAGCCGGCCTGGCCCATCAGGTTGGCGATGTTGGTCGCCGACAGGAAAGTGGGCTCTCCGAGAGCTGGAAATATGCGCCGAGCGCGATCAGGCCGATGATGACCGGCAGCGCGCCGCTCTCACCGCTGCGCACCCGCCGCAGCCACACCCGCATGTACTCGCCGAGCGAGTTGGACAGCACGTCCGGCGCGCTGGTCAGCGCGATGGCCTCCGCTGAGTCGCTGGCCTGCGGCTCGCCCGCTAGCGCGACCGCGCCCGGCGTCTCGTCCTTGGCTGGCTCACCGCCATGATCCCTGGATGCCATTCCTCAGCCCTCCGAGCCAGTGCTGATGTCCGGCGAGGCAGCGGGCTCGGCGCCGCCCCCGTTGGTGCGGCGGCTCGCCGACCCGGTGGTCATGTACTCGACGACCGACTGGGAGTCGAACTCTGAGGCCGGCCCGACCTTAGCCAGAGTGCCAAGGTACAGGACCGCTATCCGGTCAGCGACTCGGAACACGTCGGTCAGGTTGTGCGATACCACGATCACGGCGTGGCCACGCTCGGCCAGCGTCTTGATCAGGTTGAGCACCATCTCGGTCTGGCTGACGCCGAGGGCGGCGGTCGGCTCGTCCATGATGACGAGCTTGGCGTCCTGCATGACCGCCTTCGCCACGGCCACGGCCTGGCGCTGACCGCCGGACAGCGAGCCGACGGGCTGCCGGATGGAGCGCACGGTGGTGACCGACAGGTCGGCGAGCGTCTCCTTGGCGGTCAGCTCCATGCTGACCTCATCCAGCAGCCCGAAGCGCGTCTTCTCCCGGCCGAGCAGCATGTTCTGCACGATGTCCAGGTTGTCAGCCAGCGCGAGATCCTGGTAGACCGTGGCGATGCCGAGATTGGCGGCATCCTTCGGCGAATGCAGGTGCACCGGCCTGCCGCTCCACAGCATCTCGCCGCTGCTGGGCTCATGGATGCCCGCGATGCACTTAATCAGGGTGGTCTTGCCCGCGCCGTTATCGCCGACCAGTGCGGTCACCTGACCGACCGGCACATCAAGATCGATTCCGGACAGTGCTTGCACCGGTCCGAAGGTCTTGCCGATGTTGCGCAGCTGCAGGATCGGCTGCCCGTCCGAGGGAGAAGCGCCGAGCGCGGACGACGCCGCGCCCGCTGTCGCGGGCGCGGCGCCATCCCCGGCGCTGCTGGCTACCACCGGGCCATCCAGGCCCGGTTGTCAGCGCGAGGTGTCATTACGAGATCCCGTACTTGGTGCAGTCGGCGGCGAACGAACCGGTGCAGATCTGCGAGGCCGGCACGAAGCCATCCTTCACCACGGTGCTCTGCACGGTCTGCGGGGTGACCCACTCCGGGCGTCAGCAGGATGGACGGCACCGGCGTGTTGTGCTCGTCGATGTCCGCCACATGGCCGTTGACCAGCGTAGACGGCGGGGTGACGCCGGCCCGCAGGTACATGGCCAGCGCGACCGCGGCCTGGGCCTCGAGGTAGATCGGCTTGTAGACGGTGCCGCACTGATACCCGGCGATGATGTTCTGGATACCGGTGAGGGTCGCGTCCTGGCCGGTGACCGGGAAGGTGTTCGGCTTGATCCCGCGGGTCTGCAGGTAGTGGATGATCGGCGCGGCGTTCTCGTCGTTCGGGCTGAGCAGCGCATTCGCATCCGGGTTCTTGGTGTACGCGGACTGGAACTCGGTCAGCGCGACGGTCGGCGTCCAGGTGCCGGCCGGGTTGGCCACGTCCTTGTAGGTACCGCTGGAGAACTTGGGCGCCAGCACCTCGTCGTAGCCCTGGGCGAACAGCGTGGCGTTGTTGTCCGTCGGGTCGCCCTTCATGACGATGACCTTCGGGCTCTTCACGTTCCAGGCGGCGATGCAGCTGATCAGGCCCTGGCCGAGGAGCTGGCCGACGTGAACGTTGTTGAAGCTGACGTAGTACTTGCGGCTGCCGCCGAGGGTGATCCGGTCGTAGTCGACCACCGGCACGCCGTGCGACTTGGCGTAGGACTCGATCTTCGCGCCGACGCCGGGGTCAATCGGGTCCATGATCAGGACCTTCGCGCCCTTGGTGATGGCGGCCTGCGCGTCCGAGTACTCGGTGGCGTCCTGGCCCTGCGCGTTCTGGACCGTGAACTGCGAGGTCTTCAGTCCGGCGGCCTTGAGTGCCTTGGTCAGGTACGGGGCGTCGAATTCGACGTACCGGGTGGAGGACACGGTGTCGGGCAGGATCGCCGCGACGTTACCGGATCCGTGCGTGGCCAGGATGTGGAGCTTGGACATGGCCGAGAAGTCCAGCGTGAACGATGACGTGCTGAGCTTCGGTATCTGCGATGGGCTGAGCGTGGTTGATGAGTTGTTCGAGCTGCCGCACGCGGCGACAAGCAGCGCCGCGCTGCTGGCAATGGCCACGGCGGCCACTGCCTTGCTGACTGAGCGCAAGAAAACCACCTCGTTTGTAGGCGAGACGCCCGAGTACTGCGGGCACACTGCGTGCGCCCCTCACCGGACTGTCGCGCGTAGGGTCAAATCGTCTTCCGAGGCAAACTCTAGGGCGCTGCCGATGAACGCCCGCGTTAACATCCTGGTAACCTCGTGAAAATTTCGTTAACGAAATCTTCCCAGGTCACAGGCCTGTAACGGCTACCGGGATTGTGGTTGTTAACTGCACCGGGTTTTCTCCCCGTCTCGGCGAAGTCGTCACCGGTTGCGCGCCCGCCATCGTCAGTCCGCCGGGATCCGGTAGCCGGCTCGCGGCTGGGTCACGATCAGCGGGGTGCTGCTGCTCTCCAGCTTGGCTCGCAGTCGCCGGATGTACACGCGCACATACTCGGTCTCGGTCTCGTAGCCGTGGCCCCAGACGCGGCGCAGCAGGTGCGCGTGGCTCAGCAGCTTGCCCCGGTTGATCGCCAGCTCGCGCAGCAGCGCGAACTCGGTCGGGGTGAGGTGGACCGCGACACCGCCCCTGGTCACCTGCTGACTGGCCAGGTCGATGATCAGATCGGCGACCGTGATCACCTCGGGCGCGACCTCGGGCTGGACGCCCGCCGGCCGGGTCCTGCGCAGCGTGGCGTTGATGCGGGCCAGCAGTTCCTCGATGCTGAACGGCTTGGTCATGTAGTCGTCGGCGCCGACGTTCAGCGCGCTGACCTTGTCGCGCTCACCGCCCCTGGCCGAGACCACGATGATGGCGACCGAGGACCGCTCCCGGATCTGGCGGCACAGCTCGAAACCGTCGATCTCCGGAAGCATCAGGTCAAGCAGGACGATGTCCGGTGACTCGGTCTCGAGCAGCCGGAGTGCGCGAAGCCCGTCGGCCGACACGATCGTGTCGAAACCGCGGACGGCCAGGTTCGACCGGATCAGGTCGACGATGTTGGGGTCGTCCTCCACCACCAGCGCGCGCGTCGCCGCGTCAGCCACCACTGCTGCCAGCTCCGATCCTGGCGGCCAGGCGCGCGCCGGCGACCGCGACCGCCGCGGCCTCTCCGTGCGGGCCTGCCGGGCCGGCCGGCCCGGTCAGCCGGACCTCCGCCTCAATCGGCAGCCGGATGCGGAAGCAGGTCCCGCCGGGCTGCTCCGCCAGTTCGATCTGCCCGCCGTGCGCGGTCACGATCCCGTGCGCGATGGACAGCCCGAGCCCGGCCCCGGCGGTCGGGCCCCGGCGCCGCCTGGCGGGCTCGAAGGGCGCCCTGACCATATCCGGGCTCAGCCCGGCGCCGTCGTCAGCGACCATGACCTCCACGTGGTCGGCCCCCGCGGACGCCGTCACCCGCACCCGGGTGCCGGCCGGGTTGTGCCCGACCGCGTTCGCGAGCAGATTCACGAACACCTGCTCCAGCCGGTCGTGATCGGCCCAGATGACCGGCAGGCCGGGCGAGCAGGACACGCCGACCGGCGGCGAGACATCAGGGGGCAGGCAGGCGATCGCGGCCTCCAGCACCAGCGGCAGGTCGCACCAGTCGCGCTGCAGCCGCAGGATGCCGGACTCGATAGCAGAGAAGTCGAGCAGGTCATCGACCAGCCGGCCGAGCCGGGCCGACTCGGCCGCGATGCGCCGCAGGAACCGGTGCTGCGACTCGCCGTCCCAGGTCACGTCCGGCTGCAGCAGACTCGACGCGTAGCCCCTGATGGCCGTCAGCGGAGTCCGCAGCTCGTGGCTGAGGCGGGACAGGAAGCCCCGCTGCAGTTCCTGCGACCGGCGCAGGGTCAGGGCTTCCTGATGCGCGACCAGGGCCTCCTCCCGCTCCAGCGCCAGCTGCAGCGACCGGGCCGCGTCTTCGGCCAGCGCGGCCGCATCGCCGGGCTGGGTGCCTGCCCGCCAGCAGGTCACCAGGGCCGCGCCGCCGCCCGGCGCGGCGAACGGCACGGTCAGCAGGCGGCCATGGCTGCCGACCTGATAGACCGCGACATCATCGGTACGGGCCTGGCCGAGCACGCCGCCCGCGGTGGTCACCAGGTCCTCGCTGACCCCGGCCGCCGGCCCCGCGGTCGCCCGCACCTGCAGTTCACCGGACGACAACCGGACGATGAGGGCTGCCTCGTCGGCCCGCAGGCCCCGGCAGAGCGCCTGCAGGGCGACCCGCAGGCCCTGGCTCACCGGCAGCGGGCCGGCCAGCGTCTCCAGCATCTCCCTGATGGTCTCCAGCACCCGGTTGCGCGCAGTGACCTCGTCGAGCAGGCTGTCCCGCTCGATGGCGCTGGCCGCGTACCCGGCGTACAGCGTCACGAGGTCCAGGTCGTCCCGCTTGGGCTTGCCCGGCATCGCGCGGAAGACCGTGATGACGCCGGCGAGCCCGCGCGGCCCGAGAACCGGCACCGACCAGGAGGCGGCCACCCTGGCCCCCCGGGCCAGGCTCGCGAACGGTGCCCAGCGCCCTCCGGCGCGCACATCTTCCTCGATGACCTCCTGGCCGGCAGCGGCAGCCATGCCGACCGGGCCGCCCGCGGGACCGAACGGGAGCCGGGACCAGGCCGACTGCAGCGAGTCAGGAACTCCGAGCGAGGCGGCGCAGACCAGCTCAGTACCGGACGCGAGGTGGATGCACAGCCGCTCGCTCCCGAGGGCGGCGCCGAGGGAGGAGAGGATCAGCGACAGGCTGGAGGACGGATCCGCGCTGACCAGGCGGCCGGTCAGGCCGTGCAGCCTGGTCAGCTGGCTGCGCGCGGAGGAATCCGCGTCCTGGCCCGACAGCAGCGCGATCACGTCATCCGGATGCACCTCATCCGGCCTGACCTCGGCCACCACCTGACCGTGCCGCAGCACCACGATGCGATCAGCCAGCCGGAACATCATGTCGATGTCATGGCAGGCCAGCAGAACCGACGTGCCATGCTCCCGCAGCCCGGCGATCAGGTCCTCGACCTGCTTCGACATCGCCACGCCGAGCGCGGCGGTCGGCTCGTCGAGCAGCAGCAGCCTGGGCCGGTGGGCCATGGCCCGGCCGACCGCCACCAGCTGCCGCTGGCCGCCGGACAGAGTGCTGATGTCCCTGGTGGACGGCGGCAGGCTGATGCCCAGCTCGTCAAGCAGGCGGCTTGCCTCGGTGTGCAGCTTCACGTCGGAGACCAGCTGCAGGCGGCGTTCGCGGCCGAGCATGAGGTTCGCGGCGATGTCGAGGTTCTCGCACAGCGCCAGGTCCTGCCACAGCACGCTGACGCCCTGCCGGGCCAGCAGGCCCGGCTCGGACTGGCTCAGCGCCCCGTTGATCCTGATCTCGCCGCTGGTCGGGGTGATGTCGCCGCCGATGCAGCGCACCAGGGTGGTCTTTCCGGCCCCGTTCTCGCCGGCCAGCGCGACGACCTCGCCCTCCCGGACGGCCAGGCTGACGCCGCTGAGCGCCTGGACCGGGCCGAAACTGACCGCCAGATCGCGGATCTCCAGCAGAGCCGGGACAGACGGCCCGCTGACGGCGCCGCCGTCCCCGCCCTGCCGCTCGCCGTCGTCGCCGCGGCCGGCGGCTGGCCCGTGCTGATCAGCGTGGCTGCCGCGAGCCGCGCGCGTCGTTGCTGCCCTCATGAGCAGCATTCTGGGCCCTGCGCCGCATCAGTCACCAGCAGCTTCGCCGGGCGCCAGGGATCAACCAGGCGCAACCGGAAACCGCTCTGGGTGATAGGAAAGGGAAAATAGGTGCCATTGCTGTCACTGACGGTAGCCGCCCGGATGGGCGCGCGCAAACCCGGATGACCCGTGACCCGGCCGGTCAGCCGTTCTCCGGCCGGGTTCTGCCGCCTCGCCCGGGCGCGGCGCTTGCCCTCGTGCATCGCGGCGACCCGCGCGATCGGAATGCCGTGTCCTTCGGCGACCAGCGGCGGCCGGCAGCTGCTGGGGCCCGGGCAGCAGCTCACGCCACGCATCCGTCCCGGCGAGCAGCCCGGCGGCGGTTCTGACCGTGAAGTCACGGGGTTCCACGTCGGCCAGGTCATCCCAGCTCACGGGGAACGACACCGTGGTGCCGGGCCGTACCCGCGGGCTGTACGCCGCGACCACCGTCGCCCCGCCCGCCCTGGTGGCGTCCAGGAACACCTTGCCGCCGCGGTCTTCCCTGATGAACGCCGTCGTCGCCAGATCCGGACGCAAGCGCTCAGCCCGCGCGGCGATGGCCCTGGTCGCCGCCGCCGCATCGTCGCCTGCCTGGCCTGGCGCCAGCGGGACGACAATGTGCACGCCCTTCGAGCCGCTCGTCTTGACCGCCCCGGCCAGCCCGGCCGCCGTCAGGGCCTCCCTGATGGCCAGGGCAGCCTGCACTACCGGCCCGAAGCCGGATCCTTCCGGCGGGTCAATGTCCAGGATCAGGACATCCGGGGTGCCGGCCTGGCCGACTCGGGTGAGCGTGGGGTGGTACTCCACCGCCCGCTGGTTCGCGAACCACAGCAGCGTGCGCCGGTCGTTGCAGACGGCGTACGACACCTCGCGGTGCGAGCTCTCGGCCCAGACCGTGACCGTGCGGACGAAGTCCGGGGTGTACTTCGGCACGTTCTTCTGCATGAACGGGGCCTGTCCTGGCCGTACCCGGATGACCGACAGCGGGCGGTCGGCGAGACAGCTGATGATCGGGTCGCGGACCGCGTCCAGGTAGTCGACCAGATCGCGCTTCGTGGCGTTCGCCCCGGTGAACAGCTCAGCGTCCAGGTGGGTGAGGGCGACTCCGCCCCGTTCCTCGCTCTGGTCGTCTTTCTTGCTCACGGCAGCGCCGATGAGGCCGGCGTCCGGCGGCCGGGGCTCGCGGCCGTGGCGAGGTCGCGCAGCGCCTGTGACGGCGGCGGCCGGATCCCGGCCGCCGAAGACCGCCGAGCCGGCCACGAACATGTCAGCTCCGGCCTCGGCGCAGCGGGTGATGGTCTCTTCGCTCACGCCGCCGTCGACTTGCAGCCAGATCTCGCCGCCGTGCGCGGTGATCAGGTCGCGGGCGCGGCGTACCTTCGGCAGCACCAGGTCCAGGAACTTCTGGCCGCCGAATCCGGGCTCGACCGTCATCATCAGCAGCATGTCGGTCTCGGACAGCAGGTCGGCGTCAGGGAGCATCGGCGTGGCCGGGTTGAACGCGAGCCCGGCCCGTGCGCCCGCCGCGCGGATTGCCCGCAGCGTCCTGACCGGCGCGCTGGCTGCCTCGACGTGAATCGTGACGCTGCCCGCGCCTGCCTCGGCGTAGCCGGGCGCCCAGCGGTCCGGGTCGGAGATCATCAGGTGGCAGTCGAGCGGCAGGCGGGCATGGCGGCGCAGCGCTTCGACGACCGGAAGGCCGATCGTGATATTCGGCACGAAGTGGCCATCCATCACGTCCACATGCAGCCAGTCGGCGGCGCTGGACACGGCCTCGGCCTCGTCGGCCAGCCTGGCGAAGTCCGCGGCCAGCAGGCTTGGCGCTATCTGCATGCTCATCACGGCGATTGTAGGCCCGCCCGCGCGCACGGCTGATAGCCGCGCGGACTGTCGGACAGGCCCGGCTAGATTCGGACGCGCAGCCCAGCACGCCCCCGACGGCCAGGAGACAGCCGATGACCACCTCTGGCAGCAGCTCGCGCAGCACCGCCGGCGGTACCGCTGGCAGTATTCCTGGTGGCGATTCGCCGGGCACCGACGCGCCGGACAAGCTGCTTGACCGGGTGCGCAAGCTGCTGGCCAAGGCCGAGGCAGAGGGCGTCACCCCGGCCGAGGCAGACGCGCTGACCGGCAAGGCGGCCGAGCTGATGGCCAAGTACGGAATCGACCGGGCGCTGCTGGCCGCGGCGCGGCCGGAGACCGACAAGCCCGGCGACCGGATCGTGGAGATCTACAATCCGTGGGGCCGCGTGCAGGCGCACCTGCTGTGCGGCCTCGCGGCGGCGCTGCGCTGCCAGTGCATCCTGGTGACGGCCGAGTCGGGACTGCGCGTGCACATCTTCGGCTACGCCTCGGACATCGAGCGGACTGACGTGCTGTACACCTCGGTGCTGATTCAGATGTGGCACGGCCTGGTCGCGGCGCAGGTGCCGGCCAGGGCCCGCAGCGTGCGGGCCTGGCGGCGCAGCTGGCTGCTCGGTTTCGCCGCCGGGGTGATCGGCAAGGTGCAGGCGGCGGAGAAGCGGGCCGAGCGAGCGGCGACCCGGCTGCCGGACGGCGGATCATCGCACGCGGCGCTGGTGCTGGCCGACCGGTCGCTGGTCATCAGGCAGAACGTCGCGCACGCCTACCCGGTGACGAGGTCGGCGCGGCTGACGTACTCAGGCAGCGGCTACGGTGCGGGCTACGAGCAGGGCACGCGCGCGGACATCGGCTCCGGCCGGGTCGGCCGCCAGCGCACCCGGGCGCTGGCCCGCTGACGCGCCGCTCAGCCGGGCAGCTTGCGCAGCAGGGCCAGGAAGATCGCATCCGTGCCGTGCTGGTGCGGCCAGAACTGAGCGAACCGGCCGTCGGCGCCGCAGCGCAGCCCCGGCACCTCGGCGAGAACGGCCGGAGCAGCCAGGATTTCCGCGTCGCCGCGGGCAGCCAGCACCCCGGCGACGACATCCGCCGTCTCGGCGAGGTGCGGCGAGCAGGTCACGTAGGCGACGACCCCGCCGGCCCTGACCGCGTCCAGCGCCGCGGCCAGCAGTTTCCGCTGCAGGCCGCCGAGCGCCTCCACATCAGCCGGCGTCCGGCGCCAGCGGGCTTCCGGCCTGCGGCGCAGCGCGCCCAGCCCTGAGCACGGCACGTCCGCCATGACCCGGTCGAAGCTCGCCGGGCGCCAGGCGGGCACAGTGCCGTCGGCGACGACCGCGGCCCCGGACCGGGACAGGGCAATGGCGGACTGCACCAGCTTGGCCCGGTGCTCGCGCACCTCCGCGGCGACCAGGCGGGCGCCCTGGCCCGCTGCCAGCCCGGCCAGCAGGCGCGCCTTGCCGCCCGGCCCCGCGCACAGATCCAGCCACCTGTCGTCGCGCCCGGCGACATCCACCCTGGCCAGCGCCGTGGCCGCGAGCTGGCTGGCCTCGTCCTGGACGCCGGCCCGGCCCTCCGCGACTGCGGGAACGGCCACGGGAGCTCCCTCCCCGAGGTAAGCGCCGAACTGCGACCAGCGGGCCGGGGCTGCAGCCCGCGGCGGTCAGCTCCTGCTGGCTGGAGAGGCCGGGGACGGCGCACAGCTGGACGACCGGGCGCTCATTGTCGGCAGCGAGCAGTGCCTCGGTCGCGGCCAGGCCGGTGGCCGGCGTTTCCCTCAGCGCGGCCGCGAACGCCGTGACGACCCACTGCGGGTGGCTGTACCTGACGGCGAGGTGCCCGGCGGGGTCGTAAGCCCGCGGCGGCGCGACGATGTCGAGCCAGGCGGCGAGATCACGGGTCGCGACGCGGCGCAGCACGGCGTTGACGAACCCGGCCGGCCGCTGCCCGGCCGCCTCCTTGACCAGGTCGACCGATGTGGCCACCGCGGCGTGCGGCTGGATTCTCGTCCCGAGCAGCTGATGCACGCCCAGCCTCAGCACCTCGCGCACGACCGGGTCGAGCGCGCTCAGGTCACGGTCGCTGCAGATGCCGAGCACCGCGTCATAGCTGCCCTGACCGCGGAGCGTTCCGTAGCACAGCTCGGTCGCGAGGGCCGCGTCCCGGCCGGCCAGCTGCCGCTGCGCGATGAGCTGCGGCAGCAGCAGGTTGGCGTAGGCATCGCGGTCGCCCACCGCGAGCAGCACGTCCAGGGCGACGCGGCGGGCCGGGTCGGACGGCCGGCGAGGAGCCCGGCGGCGGCCCTGCGCACCGCGCTGCGTCCGCATGTCAGCCAAGAGTGATCGGCCGGCCGTCCGGATGCAGTCCGCGGACCCAGTCGCCGGCGGTCATCCGGCGCTTGCCGTCGGCCTGGACGTCACCGAGCTCCACCGGCGTGCTGCCGGTGCCGGCCAGCACGCGGCTGCGCTCGGACGAGCAGCTCGCCCGGTCGCCAGCTGAACCGGCGCGGCCGTCCCGGTGAGCCGCACCGGCCCGAGCTTGACCCTGGTGCCGGCCAGCGCGTCCAGGCACCGGGCTCGGGCGTGCAGGCACGGATCTGCCTGCCGATGGCGATGGCCGGCCGGCGCCAGTCAACGTGAGCGTCGGCCGGGGTGATTTTCGGCGCCAGGCTGATGCCGTCGGCGGGCTGCTCGCGTGCCTCCAGGTCGCCGGACTCGATCCCGTCCAGCGTTGCCACCATCAGGTCGGCGCCCGCGACGCTCAGCCGGTCCAGCAGGTCCCCGGCCGTATCCGATGGCCTGATCGCCTCGGTCAGCACGCCGAAGACCGGTCCGGCGTCGAGCTCGCGGACGATCTGGAAGGTAGTCGCGCCGGTGACGTCGTCGCCGTGCAGGATCGCGTGCTGCACCGGCGCGGCACCTCGCCAGGCCGGAAGCACCGAGAAATGCAGGTTGACCCAGCCCCGCGGCGGGATGTCCAGAGCCGCCTGCGGTATCAGCGCGCCATAGGCCGTCACCGGGCACAGATCAGGTGCGATCTCGGCCAGCCGGCTGAGGAACTGCGGGTCCGAGGGCCTGCCGGGCTGGAGCACCTCAAGGCCGGCCTCGTCGGCCCGCCGCGCGACCGGGCTGCGGCTGAGTTTCTGACCCCGGCCTGCCTTCGCGTCCGGGCGGGTGAGGACCGCCGCGACCTCGTGCCCGGACTTCAGCAGCGCGTCCAGCGTGGGTACCGCCGCTGCGGGCGTGCCGGCGAAGACCAGGCGCATGGGCTAGAACGCCTTGCCCTGCGTCGCGTGCGGAGAGACCTTGACCACCGGGACGGGCTCGCCCCACCAGTCCGAGGCCCGGATCTCCTTCATCGCGAGCTTGCGCTGCGCCGCGTCCAGGCGGTCGATGAACAGCACGCCGTCCAGATGGTCGGTCTCATGCTGAACGCACCGGGCGAGCGTGCCGGTGCCCTCCAGCGTGATGGGCTCGCCGTGCATGTCGAACCCGGTCGCCACGGCACGGGCCGAGCGGCTGGTCGGGTAGGCCAGGCCGGGGAAGGACAGGCAGCCTTCGTCGTCGACGTCCTGCTCTTGCGACAGCTCGAGCGCCGGGTTGATGACGTGCCCGAGCACGTCATCGACGTAGTACGTGAATACGCGCAGGCCCACGCCGATCTGCGGGGCGGCCAGGCCGACACCGGGCGCGTCCATCATGGTGTCGGTCAGGTCCTTCACCAGCTTGCGCAGCTCCGCGTCAAAGGTGGTCACCGGGTCTGCGGCCGTCCGCAGCACCGGGTCACCGAACAAGCGGACCGGCCTGATACTCACTGCATTCCTCCAGCCGCCAGCTCCGTCCCGGCCGCGTCCCGCAGCCGGGCAGAGCGGATCTGATCAAGTCTACGAACTCCGGCGACTGTCGCCTGCACCTGGCGAGCGGGCCTTGAACGCCGCTTTCCTGGCTGCCCTGGCGACGCCCGGATCGGGGTGGTGCTCGCTGAGGGTGGTCAGCAGGTCGATCACGCCGGGATGGCGCACCTGCCACAGGCCCGCCACGATCTCGGCCTGCGCTTCCGGCGCGACCTCCGGCAGCAGCTCGGCCACGACATCCCGCGGGTCAGCTTCCTCGAGCAGGCCAGCGCCCAGATCCACCAGCAGCCAGGTCCGGTCAGCCGGGCCCAGTTCGGCGTCCTCGCCGTGCTCATGCAGCCACACCGCCGCGTGCGCGCGCAGCAACGGCTCGCCCAGGGCCGCCTTGATCTCCTCGGTCGCGGCCTTGCCGATGCGGTCGAGCACGGCGAACGCGGCGCCCCGCAGGCCCGGGCTTCCGGTGGCGGCGGCCGCGATCAGCTCCGCCGCCGCCTGCTCCTCGGTCCGGCCCACCAGCCACTCGTTGATCTTCGTCTCGCCGTCCTCAGCGTCACAGCTGGCCAGCGTCATCAGCAGGCCGACCGCGCCGTCCCTGTCGGCGGCACCCAGCACGGGCACGTGCCAGCCCTGGGCCAGCAGCCGCCGGTGCACTCCCCAGACGCCGAGCGGAGACAGCACGACCGTCAGGCCGCCGGCGTTCTCCTCCGTGCCCAGCTCGACGACGCCCAGGTCAGCGAGTGTCTCCAGCGCGTGCGACAGTGCCGCGGCCTCGTCGGCATCCGGCGCCGCGCCGCAGTCCCGGACCGGGTGGCGCCGGGCTCGCTGGCGCCGGGCTGGCCGGCGGCGGGCTGCTCGCTGCCCGTCCGGCTGCATCCGCCCCGTCGGCGCCGGGCAGCCTTCTGGTGCCGGCTGCCGCCGAGTAGGCGTCAAACAGCGCGTCAATCCGGACCGGGGCGCCGACGGTGTACAGGGCGGTCGCCAGCCCGTCGAGTTCCTCGCCCGCCAGCAGTGCCGCCAGCGCGGCGTCCCACTCCTTGAGCACATCCTCGGCGCTCGCGGTCGCCAGCGGAGCGGATGCCGGGTCGGCCGGGCTGGCGTGCTCGCGCGCGGCCGCGACCACCTGCCAGGCCGAGTCGAGTTCGTCCGGCGTCAGTTCCAGTTCCTCGGCCGCCGCGCCGGCATCGCTGTCGTCCAGCACCGGCCGGGCCGTGACGCGCGGATGACGCGCGACCCAGGCCCGAAGATCGCGCGCCGCCCTCAGCAACGGCGCCACCCTGGCCGCCGCGGCAAGCTCGTCCCGTGGCGCGAGCCGCACCGGCGGCATTCCGGGGCGCCCGCGGCGCGTGCCGCCGGCGTCGTCCGGGGCCGCTGCAGGCCCGGATCGCTGGCCGCCCGGTGAGTTGGTCACCCAAGTACCCTACGGCCTCCACGGTAGGTAGTCAGATCAGCGCGGCCGGGTCCAGCTCGACGCGGACTGTTCCCGGCTCCTTCACCGCGCTCCTGGCGGCCTGGCCGCAGCGCAGCGCCAGCGCCAGCGCCGCCCCCTGTGACCTGGGGACTCGCACGAGATACCGGATCGCCTCCGGCTCGGCTGCAGTACCGTCCGGCTCGCCCGGCCCGGCCTGCCGGGCCGGGGTCACGACGCTGCCGGCCCTCGGGAACCGGCAGCGGCCCGAGCAGCTCGGCGTCGGCCGGCAGGGCAGCGGCGGCAGCTGCCAGGAGCGAGTCGACGGCGGCCTGCGGCCCGGTCACGGACGCCATCCTGGACGCCGGCGGGAACCGCAGCTCGGTCCGCTCGGCCAGCTCCCGGTCGGCGAACGTCGCGGCATCCCACCGGATCAGCGCCTGCACAGCCGGCTGCGCGCCATCGGCAACGACCACGACGCGCCCGCCTCGCGCGGCTGGCCGGACCAGCGCCGCCGCGTTCATCCAGCGCCGCAGCGCTTCCTCGGCGGCGCGCAGGCTGGCCGCGCCGAGCAGAGCCCAGCCGTCGAGCAGGACGGCCGCCGCGTAGCCGCCGTCCGCGGCCGGCTCCGCGCCGGGTGTCGCGACCACCACGGCCGGCTCGCCGCCGACGTGATCAAGCACCTCGCCGCCGCCGGAGGTCAGGACCGGCACCGGCGCGAAGGCGCGGCCAAGCTCCTCAGCAGTACGGCCAGCGCCGGTGACGACGGCGCGCAGGCCCTGATGACCGCAGGCACGGCAGCTGCGGCCGATCGCCGACCCGCACCAGCCGCAGCGCAGCGGCGCCCGCGGACCGGGCAGCTCGGCCGGGCCGCCGCAGGCACAGCGGGCCCTGGTGTGGCAGCGTTCGCAGGCCACCGCCGCCAGGTAGCCCCGCCGCGGCACCTGAAAGAGGACCGGGCCGTCAGCCAGCGCCGTCCTCGCGGTGCGCAGGGCAAGGCTGGGCAGCCGGGCCGACCTGGCGGCCTCGTCCCTGGCCAGTTCCGCTGCCTCGCCTGCGGGCTGGATCGCCGGTGCTGCCTCCCGCACGGTCGCGCGTGCGGCTGCGAGCGGCCGCGCCCAGCCGCTGGCCAGCAGCAAGGCGGCCTCGGCCGTGCGGGCAAACCCGCCGATCAGCGCCGCGCTTCCAGCGCGGTGCGCGCGCAGTGCCAGAACCTCCCGCGCGTGCGGATAGGGCGCACGGGGCTCGGCGTGGAGGTCGTCGCCCTCATCCCAGAGCACGACCAGCCCGAGATCAGCCACCGGGGCGAACATCGCCGCGCGCGTCCCGGCCACCACGCTGACCTGGCCGCGCGCAGCCGCCAGCCACCGCCGGTACCGCTCGGCCGGACCGAGGCTCGCGGCCAGCACGACGTGCCGGCCAGAACCGAGTGCCGCGGCCAGGGCCTGGTCGACGAGACGCAGATCGCGCGCGTCCGGAACGACCACGACGGCGCCGCGGCCGGACCTGGTCACGGCGGCCACCGCCGCCGCGATGTCGTCCGCCCACTGCTGGCCGGGCAGCGCGGACCAGACCGCCCGCGGGCTGCGGCCATCCGCGAGAGCGGTCAGGAACGACGGGCCGTCCGGATACCGGTCGAAGGCAGCGGTACCGGCGCTGGCTGCCATCGCGGAGCCAGTGCCGGCCTCCGCGCCGGCCCGGGCTTCCGCAGCGGCCGCGGCATCTGCACTGGCCGGAGCTTCCGGGCCGGCCGCTACCTCCGGGCCGGCCGCTACCTCCGCGCCGGCCGCTACTTCCGCGCTGGCCGCCTGTTCAGCGCGAGGCTCGGCCGCCTGCTTGCTGGCGCGAGCGTGCCGGGGCGGGATGGCCAGGCGCAGCACGTCGGCCAGCGTGCCGCCGTACCGGTCCGCCACCGCCCTCGCCAGCCCCGCGACCTCTGCGGTCAGCACGGGCTCGGCGGCCACGACCCGCTCGAGGTAGCCGAGCCGGCCCTCGTGCTCGCTGTCGGCGCGGCGTTCCAGAACGAATCCGCCGGTCAGCTGGCCGGCAAAGCGCACCCGGACCTGGCTGCCGGGCACCGCCGTCGCTGCCATCGTGTCCGGGACCAGGTAGTCGAACGGCCGGTCCAGATGCGGAAGGGAGATGTCGACGGCGACCCGCGCCACCGGCAGCACGGCGGCCGGCTGCCGCGGAGCCCGGCGGCCCGCGCTGGTACGGCGTACCGCCTGCGACACCTGACCCGACACGCTTCTGTCCTACCAGAGCGCACCGACCGCGGTGCCCTGGCCGCGTCAGCGCGACGGCAGGCGGGCACCGAGCGGCGCCCGGTGCCCGGCCGGTCCGGGGCCGCGGCGATGACGGCGACGCACCCCGCGGAAGCGCGTGTGCGCCTCGATGACGTCCAGCACCGCCGGGCCGTACGACCAGACATTGCGGTGCTTGTGCACCCAGGCCGACGCGGCCCGGCCCATCGCCGCGGCCTCGTCCCGGTGGCCCGCGACCCAGCGCAGCCGGGCCGCGACATCGGCGATGGCGGGCACACCGCGCACGCCGCAGTGCTCGCGGCCTTCGTGCAGATGCGGCTCCCAGGCTCGCCGGCGGCACGGCGAGAACCAGGCCGCCCGCCTCCCGGCAGACCGCCGCCTGGCCCTCGGACGCGAGCGCGATGACGGGCAGCCCGGTGGCCATGCCCTCGATCAGCGGGAGCCCGAAGCCCTCATTCCCGAGAGCCAGCAGCACGTCCGCCTGCTGGTACCAGTGCGCGATACCCCGTGTCGTCTCATCCTCCGCCACCAGGATGATGCGCGGGTCGGCCGGGAAGTCCTCGCGCCTGCCGAACCTGCATTTCAGGATCAGCCGGGCGGCGGCGTCCCCGTCGAATGCCTGCTGCCAGGCGGCGATCGCCTCGGGCAGGTGCTTGCGGTCGGCGATCCCCGGCAGGTCATACAGCCGGTTGTAGACGGCGCTGACTATCAGCGTCGTCACGCCCTCGCGGCCGGGCCGGTCGAGGCACGGATAGGCGGCCGGATCGATGCCGTCCGGCACGACCTCGACCGGCACCGTGACTCCGCTGGCGCGGAACACGTCAGCCACGAACGGCGTCGGCGCGATCAGCGCGCGGGCGAGGTTCAGGCGGCTGGGCCAGCCGGCCGGCAGGCGGCTGGCCTCGAACATCGACCGCAGGTAGAGCTCAGTCCGGCTGAAGCAGTCCAGGTCCGGCCGCATCCAGCTGGCATACAGCACCGGGCCGTTGACGTGCGGCCGCGAGCCGGCCCAGATCCGCAGCAGCTCGGCTGAGCAGCGGCCGGCTCCAGGAAGTGCGGCTGCAGGTTGATCCGGGCGCCGGCCCGGTGCATGCCGAGTACCAGGTACTCGTTCATGCTCGCGTACCCCGCGTAGACCGCGAACTCGCCGACGACCGTGATCGCCATTACCAGGCCCGCTCGCCCGCGCCGATCGGCTCGCGCCGGCCGATAGCAGCCAGCGCCTCCCGGCGACGCGCGACCCGCGCGCCGAGTGCCGCCAGGTGGACCGCCACCGCGAGCGCGGTCAGGATGCCCAGCTGGGCTGGCCAGCCTAGCCTGGTCGCGCCGAGAAGCTCGGCCCCGCCCCGCCAGGGCCCGGCGGCCGCGCCGCGGCCGTGCCAGGCCACCACGACCGCCGCCGCTATCAGGGCCAGATTGCGGCCGACGCCGCGCGCCGAGATCAGCTCACCGGTCATGGTCAGGCAGTGGCAGTAAATCTCAAGGCCGCGCAGGAGGGCCGCCGCCACCGCGGCCGCCAGGACCGCCAGCAGAGCGGCGCCGGCCAGCACCGACCCCGCGCCCAGGGCGCCGGTCAGCACCGCCAGGCCGCAGCACACTTCAGCTGACGGCAGCAGCATCGCGGCCGGCCGGACGGCGAGCCGTGGCAGCAGCCGGTAGGACGCGAGCCATACCTGCCGCCAGGAGACCGTCGACAGCAGCTTCGTTAACCCGGCGATGAGCAGGCTGCCGCCGATGACAATCCGGGTGAGGAGATCGAAGGCGATCCACATGTCTTTCTCGCTGCGACTGACCGCAAGGACAGCGTCACGCTACGTGAGCGGGTCGGCCAGTGCAACGACGGCCGGCCTCATGATCAGAACGGGAACGGCGCCGTCAGGACGCGCAGCCGCCCGTCAGGGCCGTGCCGTCCGCGGTCAGGCGCGAGCGGAGCGCGGCGGGAACCGGGCGCTGCGCGGTCACATCGGCACGGGCCTGTTCCAGATCCCCGGCCAGTCCGAACAGCGCGTTGCGGACCTGAATCTGGCCCGTCGCGGCGGCGGCGGCATTGGCCCGGCTGACGGCCAGGCTGAGGTCCGCTGACCGGGTCGCGGCCGGAGCCGAAGCGCTGAGATCGGTCATCGCCTTGCTGTAAGCCTGGCGGACCGCCGGCGGGTACGAGCAGGTCGCGGCCGGGCCTCCCGGGCCGGCCGCGATGACGATGACGACGATGATCACGGCCCAGGCCAGCGACGCCGCGATGGCAGCGACGGAAGCACGCCGGACAGCTTCGCCGGGGCGACCGCGCCGGAAGCCGGCGAAACCCGCGATCAGCCCCGGAATCACCAGCGGCAGCAGGCCAGTGATGAGTACCCGCCGGGCCAGCCGGGAGCCGCCGTGATCCGGCTGCCCGCCGGTCGCCGCGCCAGAATCAGGGAGAGCGGGAACGGGCGGGTCAGCCTCGCGCGTCGCGGAAGCCGGCCAGCCGGGATCGCGGTCGTCAGCTTGCGCCCCGGCGCGACCGGAACCCGTTCCGGCGCGGCCGCCTGCCCGGCGCTCGCCGCCAGGGCCCGGCCACGGGCCGGTCTCCCACGGGGGCGGCGCGGCGGCTCCGGCGCTGGCCTCCTCGGCTGCCCACGGCGGCGCGCTGCCGGTCCCGGCGGAGGGCTGGCCGCCCGCTCCGCCGGCCGGGGCCTCGTCCTCGCTGATGGAACCGGGCAGCAGGCCAGCCCGGCCCGCGCGCAGGAACCACTGCGCGGTCTCCGGTTCTGCGTCGCCGGCCGGGCCGGCCGGCTTCCGGCCGGGACCGAACCACGGATCGGGCTGCTCGCCGTCGGCATCAGCCCCGGCCCGGCCGCCGGAAGTCCCGGTCGAGGGCGCCGTGGCCGGGGCGGAGCGGCCCGCCGCCTGGCGCCCGTCAGAGGACGTCATCCATCACCAGACCAGGATCGGGATTGGCTTTGATACAGACACACAGATAGTAGGGCTATGCGCCGCCAATGTCTGGATATTTACAAATCAGCCAATTTCGATCCCGGCTTTGGTCACGCCCCGGCGGCTGACCTGAGGGCATCGGCGCGGTCCGTCCGCTCCCAGGAGAAGTCCGGCTCCTCGCGGCCGAAGTGCCCGTAGGCGGCCGTCTGCGCGTAGATCGGCCGCAGCAGGTCGAGATCCCTGATGATCGCGGCCGGGCGCAAGTCGAACACCTGCACCACCGCGTCCTGGATCCGCTCGACCGGCGCCCTCTCGGTGCCGAAGCACTCCACGAACAGGCCGACCGGCTTGGCCTTGCCGATCGCGTAGGCGACCTGCGCCTCGCACCGGTCGGCGAGCCCGGAGGCAACGACGTTCTTGGCCACCCAGCGCATCGCGTAAGCGGCGCTGCGGTCCACCTTCGACGGGTCCTTGCCGGAGAAGGCGCCGCCGCCGTGCCTGGCCATGCCGCCGTAGGTGTCGATGATGATCTTGCGGCCGGTCAGCCCGGCGTCACCCATGGGGCCGCCCACCTCGAACCGGCCGGTCGGGTTGACGAGCAGCCGGTACCCGGTGGTGTCCAGGTCCAGGCTGGCCAGCACGGGCTCCACGACATGCTCGCGGATGTCCGGGGTGAGCAGGCCGGCCAGGTCGATGGCCGGGGCGTGCTGCGTGGAAACGACCACGGTGTCGAGCCTGACGGGCTGGTCCCCCGCGTACTCGATGGTGACCTGAGTCTTGCCGTCGGGCCGGATGTAGGGCACGTCGCCGTTGCGGCGGACCTCGCTCAGGCGCCGGGCCAGCCGGTGCGCCAGCGAGATCGGCAGCGGCATCAGCTCGGGGGTGTCCCGGCACGCGTAGCCGAACATGAGGCCCTGGTCGCCGGCGCCCTGCCGGTCCAGCTCGTCCGAGCCCTCGCCCTCGCGGTGCTCGACCGCCTCGCCGACTCCCTGGGCGATATCCGGCGACTGAGCGCCGATCGACACCTGGACGCCGCAGGTCGAGCCGTCGAAGCCCTTGGCCGACGAGTCGTACCCGATCTCCAGGATCTTCTCCCTGATGATGCCCGGGATGTCCACGTAGGTGTCCGTGGTGACCTCGCCGGCCACGTGCACCTGACCCGTGGTGATCAGCGTCTCGACCGCGACCCTGCTGCCGTGATCACCCTTGAGCATGGCGTCCAGGATGGCATCGCTGATCTGGTCCGCCATCTTGTCGGGATGACCTTCAGTGACGGACTCCGAAGTAAAAAGACGACGGGCCACTAGACACCTTTTCTTCTG
This sequence comes from uncultured Actinomycetota bacterium, assembly GCA_963818995.1. Taxonomy (GTDB): domain Bacteria; phylum Actinomycetota; class Actinomycetes; order Streptosporangiales; family Streptosporangiaceae; genus JAJYUU01. The sequence goes on from CAWFUM010000024.1 coordinate 306,337, forward strand.
CTTGATTGCTCTGCTGAAAGCTGGTCTGACAGCGGTGCCACCCCACGGCTCCGCCAGTGATCTCTCCGAGATCTCCGCCGAATTGTACCGGCGCGGGTCCGCGCATGCGGACTGGCCGCCGGATTCGCCGGCTGAACCTAGCCGGGCCGCGACCACGTCCCAGATCGCGTCCGCGATCTCGTCCTTCGGCGCCCGTGGCAGCTTAACCTCGGTTCCGTCCGCACTCAGCACCGTGGCCTCGTTGTCGTCAGTCCCGAAGGCCAGCCCGTTCCCGACCTTATTGACGACCAGCAGGTCGCAGCCCTTCCTGGCCAGCTTCGCCCGCCCGTTCGCCAGCACGTCGCCCGTCTCGGCGCCGAAGGCGACGATCAGCTGGCCGGGCTTGCGCCGGGCCGCGACCAGGTCCCTGACGATATCGGGATTCTCGGCCAGCAGCGATCGGCTCGGGCTCGGCGCCGGACTTCTTGATCTTGGACTCGCTCCGCGCCGGCGGGCCGGAAGTCCGCGACCGCGGCGGCCATCACGACCGCGTCGGCAGCGCCGGACTCCGCCAGCATCACCTCGTGCAGCTGGCGGGCCGAGGTTACCGGGATGACCCTGACGCCCGCCGGATCAGGCAGTCCGGTGTTCGCGGCCACCAGCGCGACCTGCGCGCCCCGGCTCGCCGCGGTCCTGGCGAGCGCGTAGCCCTGCTTGCCCGACGACCAGTTGCCCAGGTAACGAACCGGGTCGAGCTCTTCCCTGGTGCCGCCGGCCGAGACCACGACGGTGCGGCCGGCCAGGTCCGGCACCAGCGACGCCGTGCCCCTGGCCAGGACGCGCTGAGCGACCGCGAACAGCTCGGCGGGCTCCGGCAGCCGGCCCGGGCCGCTGTCGCTGCCGGTCAGCCTGCCGGACGCGGGATCAAGCACGACCGCGCCGCGGTCGCGCAGCGTCCGGACGCTAGCGCGGGTAGCCGGGTGCTCCCACATCTCGGTATGCATGGCGGGCGCGTAGACGACCGGGCAGCGCGCGGTCAGCAGGACCGCGGTCAGCAGGTCATCGGACATCCCGGCAGCCGCGCGGGCCATCAGGTCGGCAGTTGCCGGCGCGATGAGCACGAGGTCAGCTTCCTGGCCCAGGCGCACGTGCGGGACCTCGTGGACGGACTCCCACGGGCTGACCTCGACGGGCTGGCCCGACAGCGCCGCCCAGGTGGCAGCGCCGACGAAGTTGAGCGAGGCAGGCGTCGGCACTACCCGGACCTGGTGACCGGACTCGGTCAGCAGCCGGAGCAGCTCGCACGCCTTATAGGCCGCGATCCCGGCGGATACGCCGAGCACGATGCGCACGGGGCAACGGCCTCCAGGCTGGCGCCGCGGCCTCAGGCCTGCGGCTCAGCCTTCTCCGCGGTCAGCAGTCGCTCGCTGATCTCGCGCAGCGCGATCGAGAGCGGCTTCTCCTGGACCCTGGTCTCGACCAGCGGCCCGACGTACTCCAGCAGGCCTTCGCCCAGCTGGGCGTAGTAGGCGTTGATCTGCCTGGCCCGCTTCGACGCCATGATCACCAGGCCGTACTTGCTGTCGACAACCTGAAGCAGGTCATCAATCGGCGGGTTGATGATGCCTTCTGACGACGGGGTCGCTGCCAACGTGTGCCTTCCGGATCTGAAATCAGTGAATGCCCTGCTCAGCAGGGCCGGGCCCGGCATTGCCGTACTGGGCCAACAGCAAGGCTACCAGCTGATCGCTGACTTCCTCGACGGACGTGTTGACCAGGGTGATGTCGAACTCCCCGCTGGCCGCCAGCTCGCTGCGAGCCGCCTCCAGCCGCCGGCTCATCGCCTCGGGCGACTCGGTGTTCCGGCTGGCGAGCCGGCGTTCAAGTTCCTCCCACGAGGGCGGGGCCAGGAAGATCAGCAGGGCGTCAGGGAACGCGGCCCGCACCTGCCTCGCGCCGGCCACGTCGATCTCGAGCAAGGCAGGCGCCTGGGCGTCAAGCCGCTCCTGCACCGGAGCCCGCGGGGTCCCGTAGCGATTGCCGGCGAAGCACGCCGCCTCAAGCAATTCGCCGGCCGCGGCCATTCTTGCGAATTCCGCGTCAGTCACGAAGTAATACTCGCGGCCGTTCTTTTCGCCCGGCCGCGGCGGCCGGGTCGTGACCGACACCGACTGCCAGATCCACGGGCAGTTGCGGCGCAGCCGCGATGCCACCGTGCTCTTGCCGACGGCTGACGGGCCGGAGAGGACCGTCAGGCGGGCAGGGACGAGGGCGCCGCGGCGCAGCCCGCGCGGCTCGGCTGCGAGCATGCTTCCCGCGGCCCCCTCCCTGGCTCGTTCCGTCGTCGTCAGATGTCTCCGCCGAATTCGCTCTCCAGCGCACTGCGCTGGTTGGCGCCCAGGCCGCGGACGCGCCGCGACTCCGCAATGCCCAGCCGCTCCATGATCTGCTTCGCCCGGACCTTGCCGACGCCCGGCATGGACTCCAGCAAAGCCGAGACCTTCATCTTGCCCACAACATCGTCGCTCTGCCCTTCCTTGAGTACCTCAGGGAGGGAAGTCGAGCCATGCTTGAGCCTGTTCTTTACTTCCGCACGGTCCTTGCGGGCCTGGGCAGCCTTCTCAAGTGCTGCGGCCCGCTGCTCGGGAGTAAGGGGAGGAAGAGCCACGCGAGGTCACCTCGGGTTTCGTATCGAAAAAGTCGCTCCGCGAGGGGAAACTAGCGAGTTACGCCCGGCTCGGCAACGCGAACCCCCGTTTGCACCGGCACAAATTATCCAATATGACGCCCCGTACAAGTGCGTACACCCAGCGTAGTTGCATTTCCGCAGGTCGCGCAAGGTTTTTCGCTTTCTGCGATACATCGCAGCAGCGTGATCAGCGCCGTTAAGAAGCACTATTGATCCACCCATAACCGTCCATCACCGTTATTGGCTGTATCCGCCGCAGTCTTTTCACCTCAGCGGCCGGCCAGGGCCGCGGCCGGCGCGGGCCGCCGGACGCCGCCGACGGTGCTCGGGCATTAGCGAGCATAGCGGCTATTTCGGTCAGCCGTCCCGTCTGGGGCAGCCTGGCCCTAGCGGCGCACCGCGTCAGCCCGCCGGAGCGAGGCGCTGATCGCCGCCGCCGCCGCGCCCGGATCAGCGGCACCGGTGATGGGCCGGCCGATCACGAGCAGGTCCGCGCCCGACCGCAGCGCCTCTTCCGGGGTCGCGACCCGCGCCTGGTCATCGAGTGCGGCTCCGGCCGGGCGCACGCCCGGAGTGATCAGCAGGACGCCGTCGCCGACCTCGCTCCGCACCGCCGCGACTTCCTGAGGGGAGCAGACAAGGCCGCGCGCGCCCGCCTCCACCGCGAGGGCGGCGAGCCGGCCGCGCCATGTCGCTCACCTGGCCGGCGAAGCCGATCCGGGCCAGGTCAGCCTCCCCGAGCGAGGTGAGGACCGTCACGGCCACGATCCGGGCGTCCGGAGCGGCCTCGCGCGGCGGCCCTGATGGCCGCCGCGCCCGCCGCCGCGTGCACGGTCAGCAGGGCCGGCCGCAGCCGGGCAACGGCGCGGGCGGCGCCCGCCACCGTCGCCGGGATGTCATGCAGCTTGAGGTCGAGAAAGATCTCCACGCCGCTCGCGCCGCGCACCGAGGCGACCACGTCCGGGCCGTACCGCAGGTACAGCTCCAGGCCCACCTTCAGCGTGCTCACATGCGGCGCGACCAGCGCGGCCCAGCGGGCCGCGGTCTCCAGGTCGGGGGCATCCAGGGCGACGGCGATCGGTGCGTAGCCGGCCATCAGCTTCTCCTCACTCGGGCGTTCTGCTGCGCCGTCGCGCCCGGTCGTGGCGTGCGGCTGGTGCGCGAGGCCGATCACCTCGGACAGGCGCTCGACGCCGCGGATCGTCAGCTCGTCCTCAAGCTCGCGCAGGATGCGCGCGCACGCCGACGGGTCATGGAAGATCGTGGTGCCGACGCTGACCATCGAGGCGCCCGCCAGGATCAGCTCGAGCGCATCCCGGCCGGTGCGCACGCCGCCCATGCCGATGATCGGCACGCCGGGCAGCGCCTCGCGTACCTGCCAGATGCAGCGCACCGCCACCGGCCTGATCGCCGGACCGGACAGGCCGCCGGTGAGCCCGGCCAGCTGAGGCCGCATCGTGTCGGTGTCGATCACCATGCCCAGCAGCGTATTGATCATCGACAGGCCGTCAGCTCCGGCCGAGACGCAGGCCCTGGCGATCGCGACGATGTCGGTGACGTCCGGCGACAGCTTGGCGAACACCGGGATGTCATACCGCGCCCGGCTCCGCACGGCCTCGATCACCGCCGCCGACGCGTCCGGGTCGCAGGCGAACACCTGACCGCGGTGCTCCACGTTCGGGCAGGAGATGTTGACCTCGATCGCGGTCACCCCGGCCGCATCGGACAGGCGGGCGGCCAGCTCGGCGTACTCGGCCACGGTCCCGCCGGCGATGGACACCACCGCGCGGGCACCCCTGGACAGCAGCCAGGGCAGGTCGCGCTGAAGGAACGCGTCGATGCCCGGTCCCTGCAGCCCGATCGAGTTCAGCATGCCGCTCGGCGTCTCGGCCATCCGCGGGGTGGGCCGCCCGGACCGGGGCCCGAGCATGACCGACTTGGTGACAATCGCGCCGATCTTGGAAACGTCCATGAACTGCGCCAGCTCACGGCCGGCCCCGGCGCACCCGGACGCCGTCATGACCGGGTTCGGCAGCTCGACGTGGCCGAGCCTGGCCCGCAGGTCAACCACCGTGCCCCCGCCTTCCGCCCGGCCGCCCGTCGGTGCCGTCGCCGCGCTGGCCCTTACCTCCAGGTCCGCGGCCCGGCCGGCCGTCGCCGGCCGGGTCCGCGGCAGCGCCGCCGCCGTTCTGCAGCTGCGATGCGCGCCGGGAGCGCGGCTCCCAGCCGGGCGCGCCGAACGCGTCGAACGGGATCGTGCCGACGTCGTCCCAGCGCACCGACTCGCCGCGGAACACTGGCCCGTCCACGCATGACCGCGCCATCCTGGTGATGCCGTCCGAGCCGATCACCGGGAGCACGCACGTCATGCAGACGCCGATGCCGCAGGCCATCGCCTCTTCGACAGCCGCCTGGACCGGGATGTCATACCGGCGCGCCAGCAGCGTGACCTGGCGCAGCATCGGCATCGGCCCGCAGGCGTAGATGACGTCAGTGCGGCCGTCATGGATCACCTGGTCCAGCATGTCGGTCACCAGTGCCCCGGCTGCCGAGCGAGCCGTCCTCGGTGGTGATCGTCGCCGTGCGCCCGGTACGGCGGGCGGTCAGCGCGCCGAACACCCGGTCGCCGGAGCCCGCGCCGAGCAGGAAGTCCACCTCGCAGCGCCGCTCCTTCAGCTTGCCCGCCAGCGCGAACAGCGGCGCGCTGCCGTAGCCGCCGCCGATCAGCAGGCAGTTAGCCGGGTCGCGGGGCAGCGGGAAGGCCTTGCCCAGCGGACCGGTGACGTCGAGCACGTCCCTGGCCCGCCGCTCGGCCAGCCACTGAGTGCCGCGGCCGTGCACGGCGAACACGAACTCGACCGTCCCGCCGTGGTCGGGCCGGACGTCGTGAATGGAGAACGCCCGGCTGAGCAGCATGGACGAATCGGGGCCGCCGACGGCAAGCGTGATGAACTGGCCCGGCTTGAAGCGCGCCGCGATCGCGGGCGCGACCAGGGTCATCGCGTAATAGGCATCGACCCGGCGGACGGTCAGCACCGTCCCGCGCACCTGCACGGGACCGGCCTGGGCGTCAATGTCGCTATGTGTCATCTCGTCCTGCGTCACTCGAATCCCTGGCCGCCGGTCATCGCGCGCCATCCGGTGCCGGCCCGCGCGCTCCGCGCAGGCGCGCCGCATGCTCCTGAAGCGAGCGCACGCCGACCTCGTCGCGGTCGATCGCCTCGATACCCTGAACGGCAGCCCACAGGCCCTGCACCGTCGTGATGCACGGGATCGCGCGCCGCACGGCGGCAGTCCTGATCTCGTAGCCGTCCCGGCGGAACCCGGACTGGCCGGGACCGCCGAACGGCGTGTTCACGATCAGGTCGACCTGGCCGTCCAGGATCCGCTCCACGATCGTCGGCTCGCCGCCCGGCCCGTGCCCGTCGCTGTGCTTCCGCACGATCGTGGCATGAACGCCGTTCCTGCGCAGAACCTCCCCGGTTCCGCTGGTCGCCCAGATCTCGAATCCGAGCTCAGCCAGCCGTTTCACCGGGAAAATCATCGAGCGCTTGTCCTTGCCTGCCACCGAGACGAACGCCCGGCCCTTGACCGGCAGCGAGCCGTAGGCCGCCGCCTGCGACTTGGCGTAGGCGGTACCGAACACCTCGTCGATGCCCATGACCTCGCCGGTGGAGCGCATCTCCGGGCCGAGCACGGTATCGACGCCCTCGCCCTCCGCGTCGGCGAACCGGGAGAAGGGCAGGACCGCTTCCTTGACCGCGATCGGCGCGTCCAGCGGCAGCGTCCCGCCGTCCCCGGACGCGGGCAGCAGTCCCTCCAGCCTGAGCTCAGCGATCGTGGCGCCGAGCATGACCCGGGCGGCGGCCTTGGCGAGAGGTACCGCCGTCGCCTTGGACACGAACGGCACTGTCCGCGACGCCCTCGGGTTCGCCTCCAGCACGTACAGAACCCCGGCCGCGAGCGCGTACTGCACGTTCATCAGCCCGCGCACGCCGACCCCGCGGGCAATGCCCTCGGTCGAGGTCCTGATCAGGTCGATGTACTCCTGGCTGAGCGTGATCGGCGGCAGCGCGCAGGCCGAGTCGCCGGAGTGGATCCCGGCCTCCTCGATGTGCTCCATCACGCCGCCGAGGTACAGCTGCGACCCGTCGTAGAGCGCATCGACGTCGATCTCGATCGCGTCGTCAAGGAAGCGGTCGATCAGCACGGGATGCTCGGGCGAGGCCTCGGTCGCCCGCCGGACGTAATCGGCCAGCGCGGCGTCGTCGTAGACGATCTCCATGCCGCGGCCGCCGAGCACGTAGGAGGGCCGGACCAGGACCGGATAGCCGATCTCATGCGCCACCGCCTCCGCCTGCGCTACCGACGTGGCCGTGCCGTGCCGGGGCGCGAGCAGCCCGGCTGCTTCCAGCACCCGGCCGAACTCGCCCCGGTCCTCGGCCAGGTGGATCGCATCCGGCGAGGTGCCGACCACCGGAACGCCCTCGGCCGCCAGCGCGCGGGCCAGCCCGAGCGGAGTCTGCCCGCCCAGCTGCACGATGACCCCCGCGACCGGTCCGCTGAGCTGCTCGGCGTGCACGACCTCAAGTACGTCCTCCAGCGTCAGCGGCTCGAAGTAGAGCCGCCCGGAGGTGTCGTAGTCGGTGGAGACGGTCTCGGGGTTGCAGTTGACCATCACGGTCTCGTAGCCGGCGTCGGTGAGCGCGAACGAGGCGTGCACGCAGGCGTAGTCAAACTCGATGCCCTGCCCGATGCGGTTCGGCCCGCTGCCGAGGATGATCACCTTCGGGCGGTCTCCCGGCGGGACCTCGGTCTCCAGGTCGTAGGTCGAGTACAGGTAGGGCGTCCTCGCCGCGAACTCAGCCGCGCAGGTGTCCACGGTGTGATAGACGGGCCGCACGTTCAGCTGCTGCCGCAGGGCCCGGATCTCCGCCTCGGCCTTGCCGGTGAGCTGGCCCAGCTGCGCATCAGAGAACCCGCGCGCTTTCGCCTGCTCAAGTGCCGCGCGCCGTGGCCGGGCCGCCGACGCCGATCCCGTCGTCCTGGATCTGCCGCGCGTGCTCCTCGATCCCGGCGATCTGGTCAACGAACCAGGGGTCGATCGAGCTGGCCTGCGCTACCTCGGCCACCGAGGCACCCGCTCGCAGCGCCTGGTGGACCGTGGCCAGCCGCCCGTCATGCGGCACGGCGCAGGCGGCCAGCAGCGCGTCCTTGCCGCCCGGCGGCGCGGCCCAGCTGAACGACGCGCTGCGCTGCTCCAGCGAGCGCTGCGCCTTCTGCAGGGCCTCGGCGAACGTGCCGCCGATCGCCATGGCCTCGCCGACCGATTTCATGTGGGTGGTGAGCACCGGGTCGGCGCCGGGGAACTTCTCGAACGCGAACCGGGGCACCTTGACCACGACGTAGTCAAGTGACGGCTCGAAGCTGGCCGGCGTCTCGCCGGTGATGTCATTGCGGATCTCGTCCAGGGTGTAGCCGATGGCCAGCCGGGCGGCGATCTTCGCGATCGGGAACCCGGTCGCCTTGGAGGCCAGCGCGCTGGACCGGGATACCCGCGGGTTCATCTCGATCACGACCATCCGCCCGGTACCCGGATGGACGGCGAACTGGATGTTGCAGCCGCCGGTGTCGACGCCGACGGCTCGCGCGGTGGCGATCGCGACGTCCCGCATGTGCTGGTACTCGCGGTCGGTCAGGGTCATGGCGGGCGCGACGGTGACCGAGTCGCCGGTATGCACGCCCATCGGGTCGATGTTCTCGATCGAGCAGACGATGACGACGTTGTCGTTCCTGTCCCGCATCAGCTCAAGCTCGAATTCCTTCCAGCCGAGCACCGACTCCTCCAGCAGCACCTCGGTCATCGGGCTGGCGTCCAGCCCGGCTCCGGCGATGCGGTCAAGCTCGGCTGGCGTCCTGGCGATGCCGGACCCGGTGCCGCCGAGGGTGAAGGACGGCCTGATGACCACCGGGAAGCCGAGCTCGGCAGCGGCGGCCCGGCAGCCGTCCAGGTCGTGGCAGATCCGGCTGGCGGGCGCCTCGGCGCCCACGCCGACGACGATCTCCTTGAACCGGCTGCGGTCCTCCCCCGCCCTGATGGCCTCGATGCCGGCCCCGATGAGCTCGACGTTGTACTTGGCCAGGGTGCCGTTGTCGTGCAGGGCCACGGCGGCGTTCAGCGCGGTCTGGCCGCCGAGAGTGGGCAGGATCGCGTCCGGCCGCTCCTTGGCGATGACCTTCTCCAGCACGTCCGGCGTGATCGGCTCGACGTAGGTGGCGTCCGCGAACTCCGGGTCAGTCATGATCGTGGCGGGGTTGGAGTTCACCAGGCTGACCCGGATGCCCTCGGCCCGCAGCACACGGCAGGCCTGCGTGCCCGAGTAGTCGAACTCGCACGCCTGCCCGATGATGATCGGCCCTGACCCGATGACCAGCACCGATGTCAGGTCCGGGCGCTTAGGCATAGTGCCTCATCGGTTGCACTCCATCAGCTCGCAGAACTCGGTGAACAGGCCGGCGGCGTCGTGCGGTCCCGGCGCCGCCTCGGGGTGGTACTGGACGCTGAAGGCGGGGGCATCCAGCAGCCGCAGGCCCTCGACGACGCCGTCGTTGAGGTTCACGTGCGTGATCTCGGCGGTCCCGAAGCCCGTCTCGAACCGGCCGCCCGCCTGCGCGCGGGCCGGGGTCCCCGGTACCCAGCCGCCCGGTCCCTGCGTCCCTGGCGGTGCCACCGCGAACCCGTGGTTGTGGCTGGTGATCTGCACCTTCCCGGTGCGGAGGTCCTGGACCGGCTGGTTCACGCCCCGGTGGCCGAAACGCAGCTTGTAGGTGGCCAGGCCGAGCGCCCGGCCGAGTACCTGGCTGCCCAGGCAGATGCCGAAGACCGGCACGCCCGCCGCCAGCACGCCGCGCATGGCCTCGACCGCGTAGCCGACCGCGGCCGGGTCGCCTGGGCCGTTCGAGAAGAAGACGCCGTCCGGGCCGCCGGCCAGGATGCTCGGCCGCGGTCGCCGTGGCCGGCAGCACGGCCACCTCGCAGCCGAGCGCCGCCAGCGAGCGCGGCGTGGCGGTCTTAATGCCGAGATCGACGGCCGCTCACCCGGTAGCGGACGGCAGTGCCCGACGGCGGCCGCACGACATAGGGTTCGGGCGTGGTCACCTCGCTGGCCAGGTCGGCCCCGGTCATCTTGGGGCTGGCCAGTACCCGCTCGAGCAGCTCGCCGGGATCGCCGGTCTGCGCGCTGATCCCGGCCCGCATCGCGCCGGAGTCGCGCAGGTGCCGGGTGAGCGCGCGGGTGCCCGGCATCGCGATGCCGCACACGCCCTGGCGGGCCAGCTCCTCCTGCAGAGTGCGGCGCGCGCGCCAGTTCGATGCCAGCCGCGCGGGCTCGCGCACGACGTAGCCGCTGACCCAGATCCGGCGCGACTCCTGATCCTCATCGTTGATGCCGGTGTTCCCGATGTGCGGCGCGGTCATGGCGACGATCTGGCGGGCGTAGGACGGGTCGGTCAGCGTCTCCTGGTAGCCGCTCATGCCCGTGTTGAAGACCATCTCGCCGAACGTCTCGCCGTCCGCGCCGAAGCTGACGCCCCTGAAGGTGGTGCCGTCCTCCAGCACCAGGAGGGCGGGGCGAGGCGCGGCACCGGATGCCGGGCGAAGCTGCGGGGCGGTCACCGGGCCAGCTTTCCGTCCAGGACCGTGGGCTCGCCGCGCAGGAACGTGGCGACGACCCGGCCAGGCAGCTCCATCCCGGCAAACGGGGTGTTGCGGCTGCGCGATGCCTGCTGCGCCGGGTCAATCACGCTGCGGGCGTCCGGGTCGTACAGCACCAGGTTGGCCGGCGAGCCGGCCTCGAGCGGCCGGCCGTGCGGCGGGGCGTCTGCGCCCGTCAGCTGGCCGATGGCGGCCGGGCGGACCGACATCCGGTCCGCGACCCCGGCCCAGTCGAGCTGCCCGCTGTCGACCATGGCCGCGTGGACAACCCGCAGGGCCGTCTCCAGGCCAGTCATGCCGAACGCGGCGGCGGGCCACTCGGTCTCCTTGTCTTCCACCGGGTGGGGGGCGTGGTCGGTGGCGACGCAATCGATGGTCCCGTCCGCGAGGCCGGCCCGCAGCGCCGCCACGTCGGCGCGGGTGCGCAGCGGCGGGTTGACCTTGAAGACCGGGTCGTAGCTGGCGGCCAGCTCGTCGGTCAGCAGCAGGTGATGCGGCGTGACCTCCGCCGTGACCCGCCAGCCCTTGGCCTTGGCCCAGCGAATGAGCTCGACCGAGCCGGCCGTCGATACGTGACAGATGTGCACGGCCGAGCCGACATGCGCGGCCAGCAGGCAGTCCCTGGCGATGATGGCTTCCTCGGCAACGGCCGGCCAGCCGGCCAGGCCGAGCAGGCCGGACAGCTCGCCCTCGTTCATCTGCGCGCCCTCGGTCAGCCGCGGTTCCTGGGCGTGCTGGGCGATCACCCCGCCGAACGCCTTCACGTATTCCAGCGCGCGGCGCATCAGCACCGCGTCCGACACGCACCGGCCGTCATCGGAGAAGACGCGCACGCGCGCGGCCGAGTCCGCCATGGCGCCGAGCTCGGCCAGCTGGCTGCCCGCAAGGCCCGAGGTCACTGCCCCGACCGGCCGCACGTCGCACAGGCCCGCCTGGCGGCCGAGCCGCCAGATCTGCTCGACCACGCCGGCGGTGTCGGCAACCGGGTCGGTGTTGGCCATCGCGTGCACGGCGGTGAAGCCGCCGAGGGCGGCGGCCTCGCTGCCGGTCCTGACGGTCTCGGCGTCCTCACGGCCAGGCTCGCGCAGGTGCGTGTGCAGGTCGACCAGGCCGGGCAGCGCCAGCAGCCCGCTGCCATCCAGGACCTGCGCGCCGCCGGAATGCAGGCCGGGGCCGGTCTCGGTAATGAGGCCGTCAGCCAGGACGAGATCGGCCGGCGGGCCCCCGGCCGGACGCACGCCCTTGATCAGCCAGCGCCCGTCCGCGCTCATCTGGCCACCTCCGCAGTCTCGGTGCTCAGGAACTCCGGCGGCCGCCGGCTCGCCGCCGGGCTCAGCGCCGCCCAGCATCAGGTACAGGACGGCCATCCGCACCGTCACGCCGTTCGCCACCTGCTCCACGATGGTGGACCGCGGCGAGTCGGCGACGTCGGCGGCGATCTCCACCCCGCGGTTCATCGGCCCCGGGTGCATCACGATCGCGTGCTCGGGCAGCAGGGCCATCCGCGCGCCATCAAGGCCGTACCGCCTGCTGTACTCGCGAACGGTCGGGAAGTAGGCGGCATTCATCCGCTCGGCCTGGACTCTGAGCATCATCACCACGTCGGTCTTGGGCAGCTCCGCGGACAGGTCGTAGGAGACCTCGCACGGCCAGGCCGAGACCGCGACGGGCAGCAGCGTGGGCGGCGCCACCAGGGTGACGTCGGCGCCAAGCGTCCGCAGCAGCAGCACATTGGACCGGGCGACCCGGCTGTGCAGGATGTCGCCGACGATCGTCACCCGCAGGCCGTCCAGCCGGCCGAGCCGGCGCCGCATGGTGAAGGCGTCCAGCAGGGCCTGCGTCGGGTGCTCATGGGTGCCGTCTCCGGCGTTCACCACGCTGCCGCGCACCCAGCGGGCCAGCCGGTGCGGAGCGCCTGAGGCCGGGTGCCGGATGACGACGGCGTCGGCGCCCATCGCCTCCAGGGTCAGGGCGGTGTCCTTGAGGCTCTCGCCCTTGGCGACGCTGGATCCCTTCGCGGAGAAATTGATCACGTCCGCTGACAGCCGCTTCGCCGCCGCCTCAAAGGAGATCCTGGTCCTGGTCGAGTCCTCGTAGAAGAGGTTGACCACGGTGCGCCCGCGCAGCGTCGGGAGCTTGCGGATGGGCCGGTCGGCCAGCTGCGCCAGCTCGTCGGCGGTGTCCAGGATGAGGAGGGCGTCATCGCGGCTCAGGTCAGCAGCTGAGATCAGGTGCCGCTTCACCGGCCTGCCGCCGTCCCGGCGCCAGCGCCTTCGCCGGCGCTGCCCTGCTCCCGGCCGGACCCGGCGGACGAGCCCAGCACGACCGCGTCGCGGCCGTCGGTCTCGGTCAGCAGCACCTGCACGACCTCCCGCTGTGACGTCGGCAGGTTCTTGCCCACGTAATCGGCCCTGATGGGCAGCTCCCGGTGGCCGCGGTCAACCAGCACCGCGAGCTGGACCGCGCGCGGCCGCCCGATGTCGCCGAGCGCGTCGAGCGCGGCCCGCACAGTGCGGCCCGAGTAGAGCACGTCGTCGACCAGGATCACGGTCGCGCCATCGATGCCGGAGGACGGGACCGCGGTGTGGCCCAGCGTCCGGGCCGGACGAAGCCGCAGATCGTCGCGGTACATGGTGATGTCGAGTGAGCCCGCGGGTACGGTGCGGCCCTCAGCCTGGCTCAGCCGCGAAGCCAGCCGGCGGGCGAGCGGGACGCCCCTGGTCGGGATACCGAGCAGAACGACACCGCTGGCGCCGCTCGTCCGCTCGAGGATCTCATGGGCAATCCTGGTCAGTGCCCGGCCGATCTCATCAGATCCGAGAACGGCCTTACCGCCCGGCAGCGGCTCGGATCGCGGGCCTGCTGAAGCGGCATTGCCGCCGCCAGTCCCGGCTGAGTCGGGATGAAGCGCATGCGTCACAAGGACCCCCTTTCCCGCCTCACCGGACGGGTCTTAAAGGACGTCAGTCTGGACAACCGTACCAGGGGGGTACCGGTGATCCGGGCGGCCAGGCGGACGCCACGCCGTGTGCGAGTCGTGACGAGGGCCGCGAAATCGGTGCGTAGATGGTCCCAGGTACCGATCCGGGCCCTAGTGCTTACAGAACGTCACTAGTTGACGACGGCTAGCCACCAGTGACATCCGTCACAGCAGTCGACTGGTGAATCAGTCATTACGGACAGATAGTGCTGGCCTGCGCACCCGCGCCGGGAACCGGGATTGCCGGGCTACGCCGGCATTTCGGGGCCCGTTGCCCGCGCGAGCGCCTGATCCGCCGGAGCCGACCAGGGATGCGGTGAGGCGCGTAAGTTCATCCGGTTTTCGGCATTCGGCTTGACCGCGCGGTGCCTGGGGCCTACCGTCACTGTCCGTAACCGTTACTTTCAGCTATGACAGGCCAGGGGGCCGTAACTATGGCATCTGATTACGCCAAGACCCTCGGCGCGCGACTGCGTGCCATCCGCACCCAGCAGGGGCTCTCGCTGCACGGCGTTGAGGAGAAGTCCCGCGGGCGGTGGAAGGCCGTCGTGGTGGGTTCGTACGAGCGCGGGGACAGGTCCGTCACCGTGCAGAAGCTGGCCGAGCTCGCGGAATTCTACGGCGTCCCTGTCTCCGAGCTCCTGCCCGGAGACGTGCTGCCGACACTGATCGCGCCGGCCCCGAAGCTGGTCATTGACCTGGAGCGGATGGCGTCGCTGCCGAAGGACAAGGCAGGCCCGCTGTCCCGCTATGTGGCCACGATCCAGAGCCAGCGCGGCGACTACAACGGCCGGGTGCTGTCCATCCGGCAGGAGGACCTCCGCTCGCTGGCCGTCATCTACGACAAGACGCCTGCCGACCTCACCGAGGAACTCATCAGCTGGGGCATCCTCGACTCGGACGCACGCGGCGCGATCGACACCTTCTGAGGCTGCCGCGCGGAACTGACTGGCACCAGGCCAACACGGGCTGCACCGGCACACACGGGCTGCACCGGCACACAACTGCAGCGGGGCCCGGATCCTTGCGACCGGGCCCCGTTTCCTGCCGTCGGGCGCTCACACCGCGTTGGTCAGCGGCAGCAGCGGCTGCTCGGCCTGAATGCCCAGCGCGCCCTCGGCCAGGGATACGAAGGTGCCTGCGTCGCGCAGCAAGTCATCAGCCTCGCTGGCGGAAACGGCCCGCGGCAGGCCAGCCTCTGCCGCAGCGCGCTTCGCCGCGCCCGCGGCGAAGAATGCCGACCACTCCCGGAGCGCTGGCTCCACCTTCGGCAGCAGCTCCCACACGCTCTGCGGCCTGCGGCGCCGGCCGCCCGGCGGCTCGGCCCTGGCCGCCACGACCGCCGCGGCGGCGCGCAGCGCGGCCAGGTGGGCGCCCACGTAGCGGGCGCCGGCGGTCACCTCGTCCTCGGCGGCGGCCAGACCATGGCGGGCGGACTCCATCAGTGCCAGCGCGGACGGCGCCACGCGGCACTGGGGCCACTGACGTCCTGACTTCACCGAAGCGATCGGGCTCATTCGGAACTCCTTCTCAGCGGTGCCCGGCCAGGCGGGGCGCTTCCCCACGCCGCGCCCGGCCGGACGCGCAGCCGAGGGGGCCCGGCTGCTCACTCGCACATCAGCTATTCGAACATATATTCGTTCGAGTGTCTAGCTCTTGCATCTGCGTTCGAAGTTATCGGGTGGGTCTGACAAAATCGGCCGCCAGATTGGCAGCTGCCCGTCGCGAGAATGGCAAAAGCCCGGCTTCATCGCATCCGCGCCAGGCTCGCGCCAGCGTCCCGCTAGGCTTAGGCGGGTGCAGGAAGCCGCGGGCATCTGGGAACTCAGCAGGCCCGATTTCCTGGCCTCGGTCGGCGAGCTGCTGGCCATCTACGCGGCCGCGATGGGCGCCACGCCGGACGAGCTCCCGACCAGGCGGGCCATCATGGAGCGGCACGCTGGCTACCCGGGTTTCCGCGCGCTGGCTGTCACCGGCGGCGAACCGTCCCGCATCGTCGCCTTCACCTATGGCTTCCGCGGTATCCCCGGCCAGTGGTGGCACGACGTGGTGCGGGCCGGCGTCACCGCCAAGGCCGGACCTGGCGCCGCCGCGCAGTGGCTCGACTACGTGCTTGAGGTCGCCGAGGTCCACGTCCACCCGGACTTCCAGGCCCGCGGAATCGGCCGCCGGATGGTACTCACCCTGGCCGCCGGGCGCAGCGAGCGCACCGCCGTGCTGTCCACCAGGGACGCGCCGACGCCGGCCCGCAAGCTCTACGGCCGCCTCGGGTTCTCCGACCTGCTCACCGACTTCCTGTTCCCCGGCGGCGGTCCGCCCTACGCGGTCATGGGCGCCGAACTGCCGCTGCGCGAGCAGCCGCCGGGCACCGGCTAGGCCGGCACCGCGGGCCCGAGACCGAGGACCTGGTAGATCTCGCGGGTCGCCCTGGACCCGTTCAGGGTGTAGAAATGCAGGCCCGGCGCGCCTTCGGCGAGCAGCCGCTCGGACAGCGCGGCCGCGAACTCGACCCCGATCTTGCGCACGGCCGACTTGTCGTCCGCGTGCGCGTGCAGGTCGTCGGCCAGCGACGAGGGGAACTTGCAGCCGGACAGCAGCACCGAGCGCTCGATCCCGGTCACGCTGATGATCGGCATGATGCCGGGAATGATCGGCACCTGGCAGCCGCGGGCCGCGACCGCGTCCCTGAGGCGCAGGTAGTCCTCGGCGAAGAAGAACATCTGGGTGATCGCGAAATCGGCCCCGGCGCCGACCTTGCGGACGAAGAAATCGGTATCAGAATCGAAATCCGGCGATCTCGGATGCCCTTCCGGGAATGCCGCCACCCCGACGCAGAAATCGCCGGACGCGCGGATCAGCCGCACCAGCTCGTCGGCGTGCTCAAGACCCTGCGGATGCGCCGTCCACTCGGCGCCGGGATCGCCGGGCGGATCGCCGCGCAGGGCAAGCAGGTTGCGGACCCCCACGCCCGCATAGGAGCCGATCACGTGCCGCAGCTCGGCGACGGAGTGGCTGACCGCGGTCAGGTGGCCCATCGGCGTCAGCGTCGTCTCGGCCGCGATCCGGCCGGTGATCCTGACCGTCCGGTCCCTGGTCGAGCCGCCGGCCCCGTAGGTCACCGACACGAACGTCGGCCGCAGGGGCTCAAGCTGCCGCACCGACAGCCAGAGCCGCTGCTCTTCTGCCTCGGTCTTGGGCGGCATGAACTCGAAGGAGAATGACCGGCCGCCAGCGGCAAGCAGGTCCCTGATCGCGGGGGCGGCTCCGACAGGCATGATGCCAAGGTTAGGGCACCCCCGGCCGCCGGCGGCCCGGACAGCGCGGGAACGGCGCTAATCTCAGCGAACATGGCAACTCACGATCCGGCGGGGCTCGACTGGATCCGACCCGAGGTGGCAGCGGCACTCGAGCGGTTCCTGCGCCGCCAGCGGGCGGCGCTGTCCGCCATCGGCGACGACATGCTGCCGTGCCTGGACGCTGCCGGGGAGCTGCTGGCGGGCGGGAAGCGCCTCCGGCCTGCGTTCTGCTACTGGGGCTGGCGGGCCGCCGGCGGTGGCGACTGCCCGCAGATCTACGCCGCCGCCGCCGCGCTGGAGCTGCTGCAGGCCAGCGCCCTGATCCACGACGACGTGATGGACGCCAGCGACACCCGGCGCGGCCGGCCGGCTGTGCACCGGCGGTTCGCGGCCTGGCAGGCAGCACAGGGCAATCCGGCGTTCGCCGAGCAGTTCGGGGCCGGCGCCGCGATCCTCATCGGCGACATGCTGCTGTCCTGGACGGACGAGATGTACCAGGCAAGCGGCTTTGCCCCCGATGTCCTGCGGCGCGGTCAGCAGACCCTCAACGCGATGCGCACTGAGGTCGCGGCGGGTCAGTACCTCGACCTGCTGAGCCAGGCCGGCCGCGCCACCGGGGTCAGCCAGGCCCTGCGCGTCATCACCTACAAGACCACGAAGTACACGATCGAGCGGCCGCTGCAGCTCGGTGCCGTCCTCGCGGCCCCGTCGGCGGCAGCGGCCGCGGCACTCAGCACGGTCAGCACTGACTACGGGATCCCCCTCGGTATCGCGTTCCAGCTGCGCGATGACCTGCTCGGCGTGTTCGGCGATCCGGTCAGGACCGGCAAGCCGGTCGGGGGCGACATCTCCGAGGGCAAGCGCACGGTCCTGATGGCGCTGGCCAGGGAACGGGCCAGCGCCAGCCAGGCTGACCTGCTTGACCGCTACCTGGGCGACCGGGCACTCAGCCGGGCGGCCGCTGCCGACGTGATGGCGGTGCTCACCGAGACCGGCGCGGTCGCGGAATGCGAGGCGCTCATCGCCGCGAACGTGAAGCAGGCGATAGCTGCGCTGGACGGCGCGCCTGTCGCCGCCGAGGCCAGGCAGGCGCTGGCCGCGCTCGCCATCACGGTGTCGGACCGGCAGGACTGACGTCGCTGACGCGGGCCTTCAGCCGCGTTGCCGCCGCACCCGGATCGGACGCAGCGGTGAGAGCGCGGACGACGACGATCCGCCGGGCTCCGGCCGCCAGCACCTGGTCCAGATTGCCGTCGTCAATGCCGCCGATGGCGAACCACGGGCGCTCGGTCCGCAGCCCGGCGGCATACCGGACCAGATCGAGGCCGGGCGCGGGCCGGCCGGGTTTAGTCGGGGTCGGCCAGACCGGCCCGGTGCAGAAGTAATCGGCCGCCGGATCGGCGCTGGCGGCGGCCGTCTCGGCCGGCGCGTGCGAGGACAGGCCGATCACCGGGCCGGGCCCGAGAATCTCGCGCGCCAGCCCGGCCGGCAGGTCGTCCTGGCCCAGGTGGAGCACATCCGCGCCGCTCGCATAGGCGACGTCGGCCCGGTCATTGACGGCCAGCAGCGCTCCGTGCGCCGAGCACGCGGCCCTGAAAACCTCGAGGTAGCGGAGCTCCTGGCCGGCCTCCAGGCCCTTCTGCCTGAGCTGGACGATATCGACACCGCGGGCCAGCACGCATCGAGGAAACGGGGCAGGTCACCCTGGCGCTCTCGGGCATCGGTGCACAGGTACAGGCGTGCGCACGCAAGCCGGGACCGCAGGTCTTCTGAACGCTCGGGCACGCTCAGAAGGCTAGTGCCTGCGCCCGCCTGTTCACCTCGGTGCGCCGGTTCTCGGCCAGCGCCTGCACCGGCGTGCCGGGCAGCGTCTCGTCGGCCGTGAACAGCCAGCTCAGCGCCTCAGCCTCGGAGAAGCCGCAGTCGAACAGCAGCGTCAGCGTGCCGCCCAGGCCGTGAATGACCTGGCCGCCGTCGAGGAACGCGGCCGGGATGGCGAAGTCGCCGCCGGGCCGCTGCACTCCGAGCAGCTTGCGGTCGCGCAGGAGTTGCTTGACCCGGCTCACTGGCAGGCCGAGACGGTCTGCCACGTCGGGAACGGACATCCAGGTGCCGACGATGGCGTCGGTCGGGGGGTCGATCTGTGCCACGTGAGGAGCTTCCCACACCGGGCGAGCTCCGAAACCTACGTCATCCGCTCCAAGTCCGGCGCCGGTTGCCAGCTGGCGGCCAGGCCGCAGGCAACGCCCTGGTCACGCCCCGGCCCGATCAGTCGCTGATGACGCAGTCCCTGACCGCGATGCCGGGATCGGCGAGCCGGGCTGCGTCCACCTGGCCGCCGGATTCGATCAGCCTGCGGGCCTGCACCAGGTCCCGCGGCCTGCCCACGGTCAGTGCCGCCACCAGCGCGCCGCCGGTCAGCCAGCAGGCCGCCCAGGACGGCCCGGCCGGATCACCGCGCCAGAGCATCCGCTCGGCGCTGCCGTGCCAGCCCGCGTACTGCACCATCCGGCCGAACTGCTCCGACCAGAAGTAAGGAACGGGGTCGTAGTCCGTGCTCCGCCCAGGATGTTCGCGGCCGCTGCCGCGGGCCCGTGCAGCGCGATGTCCCAGTGCTCGAAACGCAGCCGCTGCTGATACCGCCGCGACCAGAACGAGGCGCAGTCTCCGACCGCGTAGACGCCCGGCGCGGTGGTGCGCAGCCGGGCATCGGCTGCGACCCCGTTGTCCACGGCGACGGCTGAGCCTGCCAGCCAGGCCACCGCCGGCCGCACCCCCACCGCGGTCAGCACGACGTCCGCGGCCAGCCAGCCGCCGCCGGACAGGGTAACGCCGCCCGGCTCAATGGCGTCGACGCACTGCCCGAGCCGCAAGTGCACGCCCGCCTCGCCGTACCAGGGCACCGTGGCCAGCCCGATCTGCGGGCCGATCGCGGCGGCAAGCGGCGCGGCGGCGGCCTCCAGCACCGTGACCGTGCAACCCCGGCGCGCGGCCGCGTAGCAACCTCGGCACCGATCCAGCCAGCCCCGACGATCGCGAGGCGGGTTCCAGGCCTGAGTAGTTCGCGCAGCGCGAGGGCGTCCCCGGCGGTGCGCAGCACGTGCTGAGGTCCGTCGCCCGGCAGCCCGACCGGGCTCGCGCCGGTGGCCGCCAGCGCGTCGAACGGATACCCGGCCGCCTCGGTGTGGCAGCACGCCGTCGCCAAGCCCCACCGCGCTCTCGGCGAGCCGCAGCTCGATGCCGAGCTCATCCAGGTCCGGTCGCAGGCTGGTGTCGTCGAGGTCACCGGCCAGCACCTTCTTCGACAGCGGGGGCCGGTCATAAGGCGGCCGGTCCTCGGCCCCGATCAGCGTGAGCGCGCCGCCGTACCCCTGCGCCCTGAGCTCCTCGGCCACGCGCAGGCCGGCGAGCCCGGCGCCCGCCACGACCACCCTCGCCAGCCCGGTCATCGCCGCCGCCTCTGCTGCCCGGTCATGCAGCTAGGCTAGAGGCCGAGCGCGGGAGCCCGGTGCTGACCGGACTGAGAGGGCGGCTGGTGAGCCGCCGACCGCAGGAACCTGATCCGGGTCATGCCGGCGAAGGGAGCCGGAAGTGAGCAGTGCATCGCAGCCGCCGGGCCAGGCCGATGTCCTGATCGGGGGCGGGGGGGTGATCGGGCTGAGCACGGCCTGGCGCGCCGCCCAGCGTGGCCTGTCCGTCCTCATCGGTCATCCGCAGCCAAGCCACAGGCACCGCTCAGACGACGACGGCATGCTGACGCCTATCGCCGAGGCCACCTATGCCGAAGCAGGGGCAAATCTCCGCCCTGGGCCAGGACTCACTGCGGCGCTACCCGGCCTTTATCGCCGAACTCGAGGGCGCTGACCGGCCTGCCGGCCGGCTACCGGCGCAGCGGCACGCTCCAGGTCGCCTACGACAGTGATGACCTGGCACTGCTCGGCGAGACGCGGGCGCTGCAAGAGTCGTTCGGCGTCCGCCTGCAGCAGCTGACCGCACGCGAGTGCCGCGAGGCCGAGCCGATGCTGGACCCGGCGGTGCGCGGCGGCCTGCTCGCGCCTGACGACGGCTCGGTTGACCCCCGGCTGCTGGCGACCGCCCTGCTGGCCGCCGCCGAGCGGGCCGGTGCCCGGCTCGTCCGGCAGCCGGTCACCGAGATCACCCGCACCGGCAGCCGGGTCAGCGGGGCGCGGCTGGCCGACGGCGGCGCGCTGACGGCTCGCTGGACTGTTCTGGCGGCCGGCTGGCAGTCGGCCAGCCTGCCGGGCCTGCCCGAAGGCACTGCGCCGCCCGTCCGGCCGGTCAAAGGCCAGATCCTGCGGCTGCGCACTAGCCCGGCCGACGCGGCAGCCGGGCTTCCGCCGGGGCTGCTGCGGCGGACCGTCCGCGGCCTGGTCCGCGGTTCAAGTGTGTACCTGGTGCCGCGGGACAGCGGCGAGCTGGTCATCGGCGCGACCCAGGAGGAGCTGGGCACCGACACCCGGGTCACCGCGGGCGGGCTGTGGGAGCTGCTGCGGGATGCCCGCACGCTGGTTCCCGGCGTGACCGAGCTGGAGGTGGCCGACGCCGTCGCCGGACTGCGGCCAGGCACCCCCGATAACGCACCCGTGATCGGGCCTGGCCGGGACCGCCCGGCCTGGGCGCCGGCGACCGGCCACTTCCGTGCGGGCGTCCTGCTTGCGCCGGTCACCGCCGACACCGTGGCGGCCTTCCTGGCCGACGGCACCGAGGATGAGCTCTGGCAAGCCTTCAGCGCGGACCGGTTCGCGCCGGGGGCCGGGCGGCCACGGGCGGGGGCACTGGCATGACAGTCGTCATCAACGGCGAGCCGCACCAGGCAGCTGAGCCGATGTCGCTGGCGGAGGCGGTTGCCGTCCTGACGAGCGCCCCGACCGGAGTAGCGGCTGCCGTCAACGGTGACGTTGCTCGCCGCGCCGCCTGGGGCACCACCCGGCTCGCCGACGGCGACGAGGTCGAGGTCCTGACCGCCGTTCAGGGAGGCTGACCATGGACGATCCGCTGCTGATCGCCGGCGAGACATTCAGCTCACGGCTCATCATGGGCACTGGCGGTGCGCCCAGCCTGGACTACTTGACCGGGCCCTGGCCGCGTCCGGCACGGAGCTCACCACGGTGGCGATGCGGCGGGTGGATCCCGCGGCAGCCGGGGTCCGTGCTCGGCTTGCTGGCCGACCGCGGCATCCGGGTGCTGCCCAACACGGCCGGGTGCTTTACCGCCACCGAGGCGGTCAGGCAGGCCAGGCTGCGGGGCGAGGCTCTCGGCACGAGCTGGGTCAAGCTTGAGGTCATCGCCGACGAGCGAACACTGCTTCCCGATCCGGTGGAGCTCCTGACCGCCGCCGAGCAGCTCGTGGCGGACGGATTCACGGTGCTGCCGTATGCCAACGACGACCCCGTCCTGGCGCGGCGGCTCGAGGAGGCGGGCTGCGCGGCCGTCATGCCGCTCGGCTCCCCCATCGGCTCCGGGCTCGGCATCAGGAACCAGCACAACATCGAGCTGATCGTGGAAGCGGCCGGGGTGCCGGTCATACTCGACGCCGGAATCGGCACGGCCAGCGATGCCGCCATCGCGATGGAGCTAGGCTGCGCGGCTGTCTTGCGGCGGCCACGTCCGTCACCAGGGCGCGCAACCCGGAGCTGATGGCCGAATCCATGCGGCTGGCCGTTGCCGGCGGCTGGCCGGCCTTCCTGGCCGGGCGCGTGCCGAGGCGCCGCTATGCCCTGGCATCCTCACCGCCAGCAGGCTAGCGGGACGGCCGGTGCCGCATTCGAACCGTTCAGGGAACCACCGCCCTGCGGTCGCTGCGAGGGCCGCAGCCAGGGCACACAGCCGCCCGGGTACGTCGATCCACCGGGCGGGGCGCGCCGCGCGCGCCCTACAATTCTCCCGATGGATACGACGTTGTCGGCGCCGATAGGGCAGCTGCTGGACGGCCGGTACCTGGTCGAGTCGCAGATTGCCCGCGGCGGCATGGCCACCGTCTACCAGGCTCGCGACGTCCGGCTCGGAGCGGATGTCGCGCTGAAGATCGCGCATCCGGAGCTGGCCCGCGATGACGGATTCGTCGCCCGGTTCATCAGCGAGGCCCGCTCAGTTGCGCGCTTGTCCAGCCCTCATGTGGTCGCCGTCTTCGACCAGGGCTCGACCGGCGACCTGCATTACATCGCGATGGAGTACGTCCCCGGTCCGACTCTGCGCGAGCTCCTGGTGGCACGCGGCCGCCTGCAGCCACGGGAGGCTCTCGACATCATCGAGCGGGCGCCCGGGCAGGCCTGGCGGCCGCGCACGAGGCCGGCATCATCCACCGCGATGTCAAGCCGGAGAATGTCCTGCTCGGAAACGGAACCTCGGTCAAGGTGGCCGACTTTCTCGGCCTGGCCCGGGCGGCCGCAGGGGTCAGCCATACGCGCACGGGAATGCTGATCGGTACTGCCGCGTACCTGGTGCCCGAGCAGGTGGCCAGCAATTCCTCCGATCAGCGCACCGACGTGTACGCGGCGGGCGTCATGCTGTTCGAGATGCTGACCGGGGTGCAGCCGCACACCGGCGAACGACCCCTGGCGGTCGCCTACAAGCATGTCAATGCCGTTGTCCCCGCTCCGTCGAGCCTGGTTGAGGACCTGCCGGGCGCTCTGGACGCGCTGGTGGCGCTCGGCACCTCCCGTGACCCCGACCTCCGGCCGCCGGACGCGCGGCATTACCTGAAGGCGATCGCCGAGGTCCGCCGGGGACTGCCCCTGCCCGCAGCGCCGCGGACAGACCGGCCGGCCGGCGCCGATTCGGCGGGCGCGGACGGGGCCAGCCCCGTCGCTGGCGGCGCGGCGTCCGGCGCCTTTTTCGCGGGCGGTGTCGCGGCAGCCAGCGCCGCGCACTCCGGCTGGGAGCACAACAGCCCGCCGCCTGGCGCCTACGGCCTGCCGGGGCCGGACGTGACCGGCCCGATCGGCCGCACGAGTCAGCTGCTGCCCGGCGGCCAGCCAGGTCAGGGCGGCGGCGGGACCCAGCACACCATGATCGTTCCGGCCTGGCCTCGGGGACGAGGCCCCCGGCCATGGCCGCGGCCGGCGACACCAGCAGGAGCCGCTGCTGCAGCGGTGGCTGTTCAGCCGCCGGATTCTCATCCTGCTGGCCGCCGTGCTCATCGGGCTGGGCGGCTGGTGGCTCACCGAGGGCCGGTATACCAGCGTTCCCTCGGTCGTCGGGCTGACGGCCGGCACGGCCCGGTCGGATCTGGCGAGCAGCGGCCTCGTCGCGGCGTCCGGCCGCAGCCGGCACAGCGACACGGTGAAAGCCGGCTCGGTGATCAGCACCGAGCCCGGCCCCGGCTCCCGGATCGCGCACGGCGGCAAGGTCACTCTCATCACCTCGCTCGGACCAGTGCTGATCGCAGTGCCGCCGGTCACCGGCCAGCCGCTGGCCCAGGCCGACAAGGCCCTGCACGCGGCCGGGCTGACCGCGGCGCCGCCGGCCTACCAGACGTCCAGCAGCATCCAGGCGGGCCTGGTGATCGCAACCAGCCCCGTTGCCTACACCAAGTGGCCGCAGAACAGGCCGGTCCAGGTCGTGGTCAGCCAGGGTCCGCCGCTGCCGGACTTCACCGGCCAGCAGGTGAGCGCCGCCCAGACGACCGCAGCGACCGGCGGCTACAGCATCAACCCGGTGCAGGCTCCGGCCAGCAATCAGCCAGCCGGAACGATACTGAGCCAGTCACCCAAGGCGGGCACGCCGATCACGCCGAACGAGGTCGTGACAGTCTCGGTCTCACCGGGGCCGCCCGAGGTAGCTGTCCCTGACGTGCAGGGCATGAATGCCAACCGGGCCGAGCAGGAGCTCGCGGCAGCCGGTTTCCAGGTGAGCGTCGACAACACCGGGTTCGGCAACCGGGTGATGAGCTACTCGCCGACCGGGCAGGCACCGAAGGGCTCGACCATCACCATCGTGGTCGGGTTCGGCTTCTAGGCGCCGGCTTCGCGCGGGCTGCGCCGGGTTACAGCGGCGGGCCTTCGCCCTCACGCTCCTGGTAGGAGTACCGCTGTTCCTTCCAGGGGTCAGCGGTGTTGTGGTAGCCGCGCTCCTCCCAGAAGCCGCGACGGTCACACGTCAGGTACTCAAGAGCCCGGATCCACTTCACGCTTTTCCAGGCGTACAAGTGCGGCACGACCAGCCGGAGCGGGTAGCCATGCTCAGGCGTGAGGCGGGCACCGTCCCGGTGGGTCGCCAGCATGGTGTCGTCAGCGGCGAAGTCGGTGATCCTGATGTTGGCGCTGTAGCCGAAGTCAGCCCAGATCATGAGGTGGGTCACGGCCGAAGCCGGCGGATAGCGCCGCAGGATCTCCGCGGCCAGCACGCCGGACCAGGTGACCGCCGGCACCGTGAACTTCGTCACGCAGTGAAAGTCCGCCGTCACATCGCTGACCGGCAGGGCCGCGACGTCATCCCAGCGCAGCCTGGTCTCGGCCCCGGTTTCGGTGGCGCCGAGTATGCGCAGATCCCAGGTCTCGGCGTTGAAGGACGGAACGGGTCCGTAGTGCAGTACCGGAAGGGTGCGGGGGATGTACTGGCCGGGCGGGAGGTCCGGCTCGGCGACTGGTGCCCGGCCGCACGCTGGCCTTCGGTCATCGCGCAGGCCGGATCCGCCGCCAGCACGCCCTGCCTGCGCTCGCCGAATTCGCGCGCATCAGTGTCGGGCTGCCTCATGTCCCGCTGACCTGCCCCTTCCCGCACTCGCGGCACCGCTCACCGCGACGTCGACCCTTGTCCCCGCAGGTGGAGCTATCTTGCCACCTCGCCGAAACCACCTGAGCCGCGCCCACCGCGCAGCAGCCGCGATCCGGGTGCGCTAGGCTACGGAACGTGCGTAGCGCGTATTGGTTTGGTTTTGGCTACCGGCCCGGCCCCGGGACGGTCGCTCGCCAGACTCTGCGCTGACGCAAAGCGACGCTACTTCAAGCCCCGGGCCGATTCGGCCCGGGGCTTTCGTCATGATGGGACTAGGAGGACGTGATGGTGGTGGTGATGGCCCCCGAGGCCACCGAGGGTGACATCGAGGAAATCGTTGAGCTCGTGAGCACGGCTGGCGGCGAGGCATTCGTCAGCCGGGGCGTGTCCCGCACGATCATCGGCCTGGTGGGGGACGTCGAGCAGTTCGGCGCGCTGAACCTCCGCAGCTACCCCGGCGTGACCGACGTGGTGCGGATCTCCGTGCCCTACAAGCTGGTCAGCCGGGAGAATCCCCCGAACCGATCGGTCATCACGGTGGGCGGCGTGCCCATCGGGCCCGGCCATCTGACCGTGATCGCCGGTCCCTGCACGGTTGAGACCGCCGAGCAGACGCTGACTGCGGCGCGGATGGCCCCGGCGGCCGGGGCCTCCCTGCTGCGCGGCGGCGCGTACAAGCCGCGGACCTCGCCGTACGCTTTCCAGGGCCTGGGCGAGGCCGGGCTGCGAATCCTGGCCGACGTCAAGCCGAGACCGGACTGCCCATCGTCACCGAGGTCATCGACCCGGCCTCCGTTGAGCTGGTCTGCTCCTACGCTGACATGCTCCAGGTTGGCACCCGCAGCATGCAGAACTTCACCCTGCTGCAGGCAGTCGGCTCCGCCAGCAAGCCGGTGCTGCTGAAGCGCGGCATGAACGCGACCATCGAGGAATGGCTGATGGCCGCCGAGTACATCGCCCAGCGCGGCAACCTCGACATCGTGCTCTGCGAGCGGGGCATCAGGACCTTCGAGACCGCCACCAGGAACACGCTCGACATCAGCGCCGTCCCGGTCGCCCAGCGGCTCTCCCATCTGCCGGTCATCATTGACCCGTCGCATTCGGGCGGGCGGCGTGACCTGGTGCTGCCGCTCAGCCGGGCAGCTGTCGCGGTGGGTGCCGACGGGATCATCGTCGACGTGCACCCGCAGCCCGCCGCCGCCATGTGTGATGGCGACCAGGCCCTGACCGGCGACGACATCCGCGAGCTCGCCGACGCGGATCTGCGCTCTGGCCCCGCTGTCAGGCCGGACGCTGACGCAGGCTCCTACGGCCGCAGTCGCCTGATCAGCACCAAGGACGGGAGAAGAGGCGGCGACGGCACCGCGGCTCCGCTCGGTCCCGCCGGATCCCGCAGGCTGTCCCCAGCCCCCGCGTCCAGCCGTCTCTGGGCCCGCCTCGCGCCCGGCCCGGCGGCCGGGGGCGCCCCGCCTCGCCAGCCCATGCGGGCCACAGACCGCCCGGCCGCCAGGTATCTTGGTGAAGCCTGACCGGAACGTTGCCCACATGCGGACAATAGGATCTGCCCGGTTTCACGCGCGGAGAGGTCATGCGGAGTATCCGCTCCATCGCTGTCCTGACAGGCCTGGTCGCTGGCCTGGCGCTGAGCCGGATCGGCCGATCCGGCGCTAGCGCGGCCAGCGTCCCAGCCTGCCGCGCGCAGCCCGCTGGCCGTCCGGCAGGCGAAGCTCACCGGCGCCGGGTTCCGGGTCGCCGCCAGCCGCCATTTGGCGGGCCCGGCGACGGGCCCGGATACTCCGTCATCGTCGCCCCGGCGCCGGCAGGCCTGGGCATTCGGCGGTACTAATCCGGGCGGTATCTCAGCGCCCGTGGCCGAGCGCTGGAACGGCAGCACGCTGACGCCGTCACGGCTGCCAGCTGGCCTGCGGGGTTTCATCAACGCC
The DNA here is from genome assembly GCA_963818995.1 of uncultured Actinomycetota bacterium. GTDB lineage: Bacteria > Actinomycetota > Actinomycetes > Streptosporangiales > Streptosporangiaceae > JAJYUU01. The sequence goes on from CAWFUM010000024.1 coordinate 333,674, forward strand.
GCCAGCGCGCCCTCGGGCAGCGACGTCTGGGCTGCGAGCGAGTACGGGCATTACGTGCTGCACTGGAACGGGACCAGCTGGCGGCTGGCTCGCCGCTTCGGCGCGGGCCCGATCACCGGACTGACCGCTATCTCGGCCGCGGATGTCTGGGTGTTCGGAACGACAGCCAGCGGTGCCGTGGGCGCGGGAACGTGGCGGTTCGACGGACACCGCTGGGCGCGGGCTACCGGCCGGGCAGCAACCATCTACCGGGCCAGCGCCGTTTCCCGGCGGGACATCTGGGCCATCTCGGCGGCCAGGTCGGCCGCGGCCGTCGTCCGGTTCGAGAACGGCCGGTCCTGGCGCCGGGTGCCGACCGGCCGGATTCTCGCCGGGCTGCGGCTGCGCGACATCCTGGCCGTCTCCGCGGCTGATGTCTGGCTACTGGGCGACCGGCCCGGCACGGGCGGGGTCCACCCGGTCCTGGTGCACTGGGACGGCTCGGAGTGGACCAGGATCACTGCGCCCGTGACCGCCTGGCCTGGCCTGCTGGCCAAGGGGCCGGCCGGGAGCGTGCTCGTCACCGCCACGTCCGCGGACGCGGCCGCGACGGGGGGCGTTCTAGAGGCCAGTACGCGCGGCTTCGGCCCTGCCATCGCGATCCGATCACCGCTCGGCACCGGTGTCAGCGATGTCTCGCTCGGCGGGTCACCGGCGTCGTTGTGGGCGGCAGGCGGCGTCCTGACCCGCCTCGGCGGCGATGCGGTGCTGTGGGAGGGCCCGCTGACCGGCGCTGCCTTCCCGCGCGACGACGACGACTGAGCTCGTCACAGGCCAGCCAGCCGGCGGCTGATCTCTCACTCCCGGCCGGGCCGGTACTCCTGCGCCGCTCCGGCCAGTTCGTCCGCAAGATCCTCGGCGTCCATCCGGGCCTCGATGCGGCGCAGATCCCCGATCCTGGCCTTTGTCTCGACCTGGCGGGGCGTGAGCAGCGCACAGCAGTCCTGGTCGGGCAGTTCCGAGATGGCCAGCGTCGAGATCCGGCGCGCCTCGGCCATGATCTCAGTCTTGTCCAGGCCAATCAGCGGCCGCAGGATCGGAATCGAGACGGCATCATCGAGCGCCGTGATGTTGGTCAGCGTCTGACTGCTGACCTGACCGAGCGAGTCCCCGGTGACCAGCGCGCCGGCCCGCAGCCGCCGCGCGAGCGCCGCTCCGGTCTTGAGCATGAGCCGCCGCTGCGCCATGATCTGCAGCCGCCCCGCGCCCGCGATCGCCAGCCGGCGCTGGGCGGTACCGAACGCCACGACGAACAGGCGCGAGTCAGTCTGGTACTGGTCGAGCTGGCGAGCCAGGCCGTAGGCCTTGTAGACCGACTCCGGTCCGGTCAGGGGCATCCCGGAAAAATGCAGGAAGCTGCACCGCAGGCCCCGGCGCATCATCCGGTAGGCAGCGACCGGCGAGTCGATCCCGCCGGACATCAGCACCACGGCCCGGCCGCTCATGCCGACGGGCAACCCGCCCTGGCCTGCCCGGCCCTCGGTGAACACGAACACCTCTCGCTGGTCCACCTCGACGAAGATCGTGGTGTCAGGCGTCCGCAGATTGACGGGGTAGCCGTACTCCTCCTGGATCCGGCTGCCGATCAGCACCGCCAGCTCGGCCGAGGTGACCGGGAACCGCTTGTCCCGGCGCCTCGCCCGCACCGCGAACGAGCCGGGGCAGCCCGCGACGAGCTCCAGCGCCGCGGAGATGGCCGCGGCTGGCTCTTTCGCGACCCTGACCGCACGGCAGACCCTGGCCAGTCCCATCACGTACTGCAGGCGCTCCGCGACCATGTCGACCGCGGCATCGGCGACGATCCCGCCTTGATCGGCGCCGGCCACCCGGACGACGACGACGCCCTCCCGCTGCCAGACACGCAGCTCGACGCCGAGATCGCGCACCGCGCGCCTGAGGTTGTCATGCAGCAGCCGCTCGAACCTCTGCCGGTTCCGGCCCTTCAGGACGATCTCGCCGAGCTTCAGCAGGACGCAGGGCTCGCGGAGCACGCGGACGGCATCAGGATCGGGCCGTTGCACGGCGGGGAGCGCGGACACCACCTCAGTCTGCCACCCCTGACCCGAGCCGGCCGGCGAGCGGAATCCGGCGCCACAGACCGCATGTCGATGCCGCCCAATTGCCGCAAAGCCCCGTAAGGCCATGAAGTGGCGATAATCCTCGTCTCGGTGGCGTCCGAGAGTATCTGCTCAGATACTGATGGTGAAGTCCATCCGATCCATCATCGGGCTGGTCGGCAGAAGGACACGATTGATATGGCGCTCTGCACGAGGTGCGGACAGCAGACAGAGGCCGAGGCAGAGTTCTGCCCGGCCTGCGGCGGGTACGCGGCTGACGGTTACGGCGGCAGCCCCACACTCGCGAGCGCGGTCGCCGCCGCGGCCGGACCGGCTCAGCACACGTCGGCCGCCGGGCCGGCGCGCGACTACCCGTTGGCCGGCGGATACGCGCCCGTCAGGTACGCGCCGCCGGACGGCTATCCCCCGGCGCCGCGAGCGGACGGGTACCTGGACGGGGGCCAGGTCCCGGACGGCGACTCCGCCACCGGCGGTGCGCTGCCCCCGGCGACGCTGGCCGCCGCGACCGGCCGGCTCGATACGAGCAGTCAACGGCCGACCCGGATCCTCGCGAGCTCTGGTACGCGCCGTCAGCGCCCGCCGGGAGCTATCGGGCACCGCAGGCCGACCGGTACGCCGACGATGACCGCTGGCCGTTCGGGCCCGACGCGGCCACGCCCCCGCAGCAGGCCGCCGAACCCCAGCCCTGGCCCGCCCAGCCCGGCGAACCCCAGCCCTGGCCCGCCCAGCAGGCCGGCGTACCCCAGTCCCGGCCGGCCCAGCAGGCCGGCGTACCCCAGCCCCGGCCCGCCCAGCCGACCGCCGAACCGCCAGCTGTGCTCTATGCACCGCGCCCGTTCCGGCTCGACGCGCCGGACGCCCCGCCGGCGGAGCCGCGGCCCTGGCACGCCCCGCCGCCCGGCTTAGGATCCCCCGACCACGCAGCGGGCCTCGCGCAGCCGCCCTGGCCGGGATCGCACTTCGCCGGCCAGCCCGCGGATGGGCCGGCGCCGGCCCGGTACGCAGCGGCCAGCTACGCCCCGCCGGCGCATGACCACACCATGCCTGACCTCCTGGCCCCGGAAGGCCAGCCGGCCGGGCCGGACGCTAGTGCCCCGTCCGGACTTCAGGCAGCTCCGGTGTACCCGGCAGCACCCGCGTTCACGGCAGCACCCGCGTACGCACGCGCAGCACCGGCGTTCGCGGCCACGCCAGCCCCGCAGGCTCCGGCCACCCCGGCTGCGGACGGGACGCTGCTGACCGATGCACTCACCTCGAGTCAGCCTGCCGGCCCGGACCTGGCCGAGCCGACGGAAACGCCGGCGCTCAGCGGCGACTCGGCCGGCGCAGCGCCTTCCTCAGCGCCCGCGCACAGCCATAGCCCGCGCAGCGGCCGCTGGATAGCGCTCGTAGCCGCCCTCGTCGTCCTGATCATTGCCGCCGCGACGGCCCTGCTGGCCACTGCGAACCACGGTCACACCCCGGCAGCGGCAGGCCGCGAGGCTCCGCCAGCCCGGCGGCCAGGCCGTCGGCTAGTTCCGCGGCGCGGCCGTCAGCACGCACCAGCGGACTCGTCAGGGTGACCCCCGCGGCCGCCGCCTCACCGCGCGCGAAGCACGTGGTCACCTTCCTGAACCGCTACTTCGATGCCATCAACGCGCATAATTTCGCTGCCTACCGGCGGCTGTTCACGCCCAGTCTGCGCGGCGGCTTGTCGGCGACCGCGTTTCAGAGCGGCTACGGGACGACTCGGGACTCGGCCGTCACCCTGCGCGGCGTCAGTGCCACCGCCGCGGGTGAGATCCAGGCCCTCGTGACGTTCACCAGCCACCAGCAGGCGTCGCAGAGCCCGACGCACTCGGCCTGCACCGACTGGCGCATCTCGCTGTACCTGGTCAGGAACGGCGCCCGCTACGCGCTGGCTACGCCGCCGGGCGGCTACTCGGCCAGCGACAGCGCCTGCGGCTAGCCGGGGAGTACGCCGCAGAGCAGGCGGTTCTCGCCGCGCTGCCAGAGCACCCCGACCTCGGCGAACCCGGCTGACCGCAGTGCGTCGACCTGGACGCTGAACCTGCCCGCGGGCGAGCCGTGGTGCTCGGACTCGACCAGTCGTTCCGCTCGCTCCGCGACCAGCGGGGCCAGGACCGGATCGGCCGCCGCAGCGGCCCACCAGTCGGTCCAGGTCTCGGCGTGACCAGCCGGAAACCGGCGCTGCTCCTCCCGCTCGATCAGCGCGCGGCCGAGGTCCCGCAGCACCGGCTCGCTGTCCTCAGCGCGCATGTGATCGCCGTTCAGCAGCACGCCGCCCGGCCGCAGGACCGCGGCCAGCTCCGCGTACAGAGCGGCCAGCGCCGGGCCGCTCAGCCAGTGCAGGGCGGTCGTGCTGACGGCGGCGTCGGGCTGGCGCTCCAGGCCGAGGCCTGCGGACCAGCCCGGCGTTCGGAGGTCCGTATCAGCGAACCGGAGCCGGGGCTGGCCGGACCAGGCGGCCCGGCCCAGGCCGAGTGTGAGCGGATCGGCGTCCAGCGCGACGACCGTCGCCGCCGGGAGCTGCTGCAGCAGCCGGACGGCCAGCGAGCCGGGTCCGCTGCCGAGATCGAGTACCAGCGGGTCGGGGCGGCCCGCGGCCTCGGCCACCGCATCGATCAGCGCGGTAAACCGGTCTTCGCGGTCAGGCAGGTAGCCCTGCTGCTGCACGTCCCAGCGCTCGATCCAGCGCCGCGCGACCTCGGGGTCGAGCGCGTGCCCGGCCATTCCGGCGCGTGGTCCCTGCCATCGCTCCTCGCCTTCCGCAGGCCAGCGGCCGCACCGGCATCTGCCGCGCGCGGCGCCGACTCGCATAACTGTCGTATAGAGTTTCGACAGTCACAACCTATCGATGAGGATGTAACTGGTCAAGTGAATTTCACCAGTCACGTAGACGCGGTCGTCACGGTGGCGGTCAGCCTCGTGAACGCACTCACGCCAGGCGAATCCCGCGGCCGGAGTTATCGGCCGCCCGACGGCCAGGGGCTGCGCGACGCCGTGACTGCGGCGCTGCGGGCCGGACAGCCTGCCGCCCGCCCGGTCACGGCGGCGGACACGGCCGCGCTGGCCGGCACCGCCGCGCGCCTGCGCGCGGTCTTCGAGACGGTCGAGGCCGGGCAGGTCGACGCGGCCGCCGGGCTGGTCAACGCGATGCTCGCCGAGACCGGCGCACGGCCGCAGCTGGACCGTCACGACAGCGAGCCCTGGCATCTGCACTTTCACGGCCGGACCGACTCGGTCGCGCAGGGCTGGGCAGCTGGCTGCGCCACCGGCCTCGCCGTCGTGCTCGGCACCGAGATGTACCGGCGGCTCGGCATCTGCACGGCGCCGCGCTGTGACCGCGTCTACGTGGACGTATCCAGGAACGGCACCCGGCGGTTCTGCTCGACGGCGTGCCAGAACCGGGTCAAGGCCGCGGCCTTCCGGGCCCGGCAGGAGTAACGGGCCATGCCCGTCAAGGCCGGGAACGGGCTCGCCGCCAGCCCGGCCCGTGGCCAGCGCCGGTCTTAGCCGAAGAAGATCTCCGCCTCGGCGTAGCGGTCCGGTGGCACGAGCTTCAGCTCGGCGGTCGCCTCCTCGAGCGGCACGCGGACGATCTCCGTGCCGCGCAGCGCCACCATCGAGCCGAACGCGCCGTCCGCGACGGCGCGCATGGCGTGCACCCCGAAGCGGGTGGCGAGCACCCGGTCGAACGCCGTGGGCGTGCCGCCGCGCTGGATGTGCCCGAGTACCGCGCAGCGCGCCTCCTTGCCGGTACGCCGCTCGATCTCGTCGGCCAGCTGCTGCCCGACGCCCCGGTTGGCCAGCCGGACGTGCCCGAACGCGTCGGTCAGGGTCTCGGCGCCCTCGTCATCCGAGCTCTTCGGCGAAGCGCCCTCGGCGACCACGACGATCGGTGCGTACCGCGTCTGGAACCGGTGCCGTACGTACTCGCACACCTGCTCCATGTCGAACGGCTTCTCCGGGATCAGGATGACGTTGGCGCCGCCGGCGATCCCGGCGTGCAGCGCGATCCAGCCGGCGCTGCGGCCCATCACTTCCACGATCAGCGCCCGGTGGTGACTCTCCGCCGTCGTGTGCAGGCGGTCGATCGCCTCCATCGCGATGTTGACCGCGGTGTCGAAGCCGAACGTGAAATCCGTCGCCCCGAGGTCATTGTCAATGGTCTTCGGCACGCCGACGACCCGGCCGCCGGCCGCGTTCAGCTTGCCGGCCACGCCGAGAGTGTCCTCGCCGCCGATCGCGATCAGGGCGTCGACGCCGAGGCTGTCGAGGTTCTCCCGCACCCGCTCGATGCCGGACTTGCCGTCAACGGTGTTGGACTCGTGAGCCGGGTTCGTCCGCGACGAGCCGAGAATCGTGCCGCCGCGGGGCAGGATGCCGCGCACGGCCTCGACGTCGAGCACCATGGTGTCGCCCTCAAGCGGCCCCCGCCAGCCATCGCGGAATCCGATGAATTCCGTCCCGTGCTCGGCTGCCCCGGTGCGCACGACCGCGCGAATGACCGCGTTGAGCCCCGGGCAGTCGCCGCCCCCGGTAAGAACTCCGACTCGCATGACTGACCTCTCTCGCGTACTTAACCGCCACACTAGTGCCCATGAGCGTTCTCGCGATCGACGCCGGGACCACGGGCGTCACGGCTCTCATCGTGACCGAAGAGGGCACCCTCGCGGGCCGCGGATACCAGGAATTCCGGCAGTATTTCCCGCAGCCGGGCTGGGTTGAGCACCTGCCCGAGGGTATCTGGCAGGCCACGCTGGCCGCCTGCGCGCAGGCCCTGGAGGCAGCCGGCTCCCCGGCCATCGCCTGCGTCGGGATCACCAATCAGCGGGAGACGGCGGTCATCTGGGACCGGGCCACGCTGGCGGCGCCCCGGCGGGCGATTGTCTGGCAGGACCGGAGGACGGCCGGGATCTGCGAGCGGCTGCGGGCAGCGGGGGCGGAGCCGCGGGTGGCGGAGCTGTCCGGACTGCGGCTCGACCCCTACTTCACCGCAACGAAACTGACCTGGCTGGCGGAGAATGAGCCAGCCCTGTGGGCAGGCGTGCAGGACGGCTCGCTGCTGGTCGGAACCGTGGATTCTTACCTGATCGCGCGCCTGACTGGCGGGCGGCGGCACGTGACCGACGCCTCGAACGCGTCCCGCACGCTGCTCTTCGACCTGCAGGACGGGCAGTGGTCGGCCGAGCTCTGCTCGCTGTTCGGCGTGCCTCCGCACGCGCTGCCCGAGGTGGTGGCGTCAACCGGGATCACCGGGCACACCGACCCGGACGCTTTCCTCGGCCTGGACGTGCCCATCGCCGGCATTGCCGGGGACCAGCAGGCCGCGCTGTTCGGGCAGGCCTGCTTCGCCCCTGGCGCCGCCAAATGCACCTACGGCACCGGGTCATTCGTCCTGGTGAACACCGGGACCGAGGTGGTGCGCTCCAAGGCCGGGCTGCTGTCGACCGTCGCCTGGATGACGCCGGACGGCACCCTGACCTACGCGCTCGAAGGGTCGATCTTCATCACCGGGGCTGCGATCCAGTGGCTGCGCGACGGACTCGGACTGATCGACAACGCCGGGCAGAGCGAGGCGCTGGCCCGGTCGGTGCCGGACACGGGCGGCGTGGTGTTCGTGCCGGCGCTGACCGGACTCGGGGCGCCGGACTGGGATCCGGCGGCGCGGGGGGCGCTCTTCGGCCTTACCCGAGGCACGACCCGCGCGCACCTCATCAGGGCCGCCCTGGAAGCGATCGCTTTCGAGGTGCGGGACGTCGTCGAGGTGATGGCCGCCGAGGCGGGAGCGGCGCAGCCCGGGACCGCGGGGGCACCGGCCGCTAAGGCGGCGGCCAGCCGCGACACTCCGGCCGGCAGCGACCAGGTGCTCAGGGCGGACGGCGGCGCCAGCGTGAACAACCTGCTGATGCAATTGCAGGCCGACCAGATCCAGCGGCCGGTCGAGCGGCCGGTGGTGGCGGAGACCACCGGGCTCGGCGCGGCCTTCCTGGCCGGGCTGGCCGCCGGCGTCTGGTCATCGGAGGCCGAGCTCGCGGCCAGCTGGCGGCTGGACCAGCGTTTCTCACCAGGTCAGCGTGATGACGAGGGCCACCGGCGCTGGCGCAGCGCGGTCGGGCAGACGAAGGGCTGGGCGGGCTAGCGATCGGCGGCGCCGGGACCTGCCTCCCTAGTCGTCGTCTCCGTCGTGACCGTCGTGACCGGCCGGAACCGGCTCATGCCGCAGCGGCTTCGGCAGCCTGGCCTTGGGCCGCCGGGCGTACTCGTCGACATACTCCTGGCCCGATAGCTTCATGAGCTCATACATGATCTCGTCGGTCATCGCCCGCAGCACGAGCCGGTCCTGCTCCAGGCCGTAGTACCGGGAAAAATCGAGCGGCTTGCCGAACCGCACGCCCGGCCTGATGGCCAGCCTGGGGGCGAGCTTGCCGGGCGGCTGGAACTCGAAGCCGCCGATCATTGCCGTGGGGATGACGGGCACCCTGGCCTCCAGGGCCAGCCTGGCCACGCCGGTCTTGCCCCGGTACAGGCGGCCGTCCGGGGTCCGGGTGCCCTCCGGGTAGATGCCGAGCAGTTCGCCGGAGGCCAGCACGCGCAGGCCTGCGCTCAGTGCTCTCTCGCTGGCCTTGCCGCCGGTCCGGTCGATCGGGATCTGGCCGATTCCGCTGAAGAACGCCTTGCTCATCAGGCCCTTGATGCCGCGGCCGGTGAAGTACTCGGATTTGGCCAGAAAGACTACCTTCCTCGGCAGCGGGAGCGGCGCGAAGAAGTGGTCGGAAAACGACAGGTGATTGCTGGCCAGGATGGCTGGGCCGTCCCGAGGGACGTTCTCGGTCCCCTCAGACCACGGGCGGAAGATCAGCCGCAGGAACGGGCCGATAATCGCCTTGACCACCCAGTAGAACACGGTCACATGTTCCCACGTCGGACGCGATCCGGCGATCACCGGAGCGCAGCGGCCGGCTAACCGACTGCCGCAGCGCAGTCCGGCATGCGACGATTCTGAAGTGAGCCCGCGCGGCGGGCCCGGCCGAAAGGATCTGGGTTAATGCCCGTGATGCCAGGTGCGGAGGCTTACGCCCGCGACGGCGGCCCGACGGGCGTCTTGCTCTGCCACGGCTTTACCGGCAGTCCGCAGTCGCTGCGGCCCTGGGCTGAGTACCTGGCCGCGGCGGGCCTGAGCGTGTCGCTGCCGCGGCTGCCCGGCCACGGAACCTCCTGGCGCGAGATGGCGAGGACCCGGTGGGAGGACTGGTTCGCCGAAATCGATCGTTCCTTTGACGAACTCAGGTCCCGGTGCGACGAGATCTTCCTGATGGGGCTGTCCATGGGGGCGTGCCTGGCGCTGCGGCTCGCTGAGATCCGCGGCGACGCGGTCCGTGGCCTGGTCCTGGTCAACCCGTCGATCACGGCCGACAACAAGCTGCTGTTCGCGATCGTGCCAGCGCTGAAGCTGGTCGTACCGTCGGTCAAGGGGATCGGCAGCGACATCAAGAAGCCGCAGACGGCCGAGACCAGCTACGACCGGACGCCGAGCAAGGCAGCCGCGACGCTGCCCGGCCTGTGGAAGGCCACTCAGCGGCACCTGGGCGAGCTGACTCAGCCCGTGCTGGCCTACCACAGCGTCACCGACCACGTCGTCGGCCCGGCGAGCCTCAGGCTGCTGACGGCCGCTCTGCGGCCAGGACAGCTGGAAGTCCGCGAACTGGCCGATAGCTACCACGTGGCGACTCTGGACAATGATGCCGAGGCAATATTTGCGGGAAGCCTGGAGTTCGTGCGGATACACAGTCAGCTAAGCCGGGAATCAACTCCTGACGCCAGCTAGAGATCAACAGGCAGGGAACGACGGCAGATGAGCGGACCCGGAGATATCGGCGGAGAGGTCAGCGGAGATGAGGCGGCCTGGCGTGACCTAGTCGCCCGTTTCGGGGATCCGGCCGTCAGGGACGCCGCAGGCGCTCCGTGGCCCTCGCAGGAGGACCTTCCGGCCGAGTCAGCGGCCGAGCGCGGCCCGGATGCCGCCGCCGCAGGAGATACCGACGCCGCTGCCGATACCGGCCGGCAGCCGCGGCAGCCGGGGGCGCGACTGCCGTCCGATCGCATCCAGATCGTGCCCTACCCGGCCGATCCGCGGTCGTACTCGCCGGCGGACGGAGGACGACGAGCGGTACGTGCCCGTGCCGCTGCCGCCTCCGGCCAAGCTGGATCCGGTTGCCAAGGGCGCCTGGGTGGCCGTGATCGGCGGCCCCGGCTATCTGCTGGTTGTCAGCCTCATCCTGCATATGGCCGTGTCGGCGACGGTGGCGTTCGTGGCCGTCGCCGCGTTCGTCGGCGGCTTCGTCACCCTGGTCGTGAAACTCGGCGACCACTCACGCCGCGATGACGACGACAATGGCGCCGTGTTGTGAAGCGGTCGGACGGCGGCCGGCGTCCTGCTGACCGGCCGGTTCAGCCGGTCCTGGCCAGGTCAGCGGCACCGATGAGGCCGGCCTCCGGGCCAAGTTCGGCGAGCCGGACATCAGCTAGCTGGCGGTAGATCCGGCCGGTCAGATGCTGCTCATAGGCCAGGCGGGCGGGACGGAGCAGTAGTTCGCCGGCCTCCGAGACGCCTCCGCCGATGACGAAACAGCCGGGGTCGAGTATGGCGGCGAGGTCCGCGAGCCCGGCACCGAGCCAGCCGCCGACAATGTCGAAGCACCGCCGCGCGCCGATATCGCCCTCGGTGGCGGCCCTGGTCACGGCCGGGCCGTCAATGCCGTCAGCGCTGCCGCCGGCCAGCTGCAGCAGGCGCACGGCTGCCTCAGGCGATCGCCGGGCGAACTCGCGCGCCTCCGCGACCAATGCGCTCCCGCTGGCGTACTGCTCCCAGCAGCCCTGGTTGCCGCAGCCGCAGAGCCGGCCATCGGGCACAACCCGGTAATGACCAGGCTCGCCGGCCATGCCGAAGCGACCCCGGTACAGGCTGCCGTCGAACACGATCCCGGCTCCGATGCCGGTGCCGACAGTGATCAGCATCACGTGGTCTTCGCCGCGGGCGGCGCCGAGCCTGGCCTCAGCCCAGGCGGCGGCGTTAGCGTCGTTCTCGACGACGACCGGCCTGCCAATGCGCTCCTCGACCAGCTTCTTCACTGGCTCGTCGCGCCAGGCCAGGTTCGGCGCGAACCCCACGGTAGACCTGGTCTGGTCGACAAAGCCTGCGGCACCGATGCCGACGGCAGCTACGTCGTACCGTGCCAGCAGCTCATTCACTGCCGATGCGATCACGTCGATCGTGCTGTCCGGATCCGCAGCCGGGGTGTCGCGCTTGAGCTTCTCGACTATCCGTCCGTCGTCATCGACGACGCCGGCCGCCACTTTCGTGCCGCCGACGTCAACTCCGATCGTCAGTCCCATTCCCCTGCCTGCCTGAGTCGCCGTCCTGATCGGACGCGTCCGGCCCGGTCGCCGCACTCCACGGATCTTGGCCGGCCGCCTCAGCTGCGCGCGACGGGGGTAGGCCGGACGCAGCCGGGGGGAGGCTGTCGCCCGGCGCCGCGGCTGCCGGGCGGCCCGGCGAGTCAGCGAGCCCGTCAGCCGGCCCAGCCGTGGGCGACCCGGCAACGGGCGGTGCAGCCGACGGCGGTGCAGCCGAAGGCGGCCCAGCCGTGGGCGACCCGGCAACGGGCGGTGCAGCCGAAGGCGGTGCAGCCGAAGGCGGCACGGGCGGAGGCCCGGCTGCCGCCGGGTCAGCGGGCCAGCCCGTCGCCTCGGCGGAGTGACCAGCTCCGGCCCGGTCCCGCTTCGGCGCCTCGGCCTGACGCGATCCCTGGTCCCTCGGCCCGGCGGTCTTCGACAGCAGCGAGTCAAGCGCCCCCATGGCGTCCTGGACCGCGGACGCTACCGCGGCGCCGGCGCCGGTCAGCTGACCGCCAAGGCCAGGGCCGGACTCGCGCATTTGCCGGGCCGCCCGGCAGATCGGGCACCACTGGCACTCAGGCGACTCGCCGATCTCGGGCGGTATCTCGGTGGTCGCCGTGTCCCAGACGTCACCGCTGTCGGCGCGGCCGCTGCCGCCGAGGGTACGGCGCACCTGGCCGCCGATCTCTCTCTTCATGTTCCTCGCGCTCTGGCGGATGAACCAGCGCTGCAGCTCGCCGAACAGGTCAGTGCCCGGCGTTCCCTGCCTGGGCCGGCCCGGGCCGGACCGGACCTGGCCGGGCGCCGCCGCTCCGGCCAGGGGCCTGCCGGTCTGGGCCCGGCCGCTCTGACGGGTCATTCGCCCCGGACTGCTCAGTCATCGCCGTCACCATTTCCCGTTCGTCCCCGTTGTGGGTCCCCGCTATCTCCCGCCAGCCGCCGGACTCCGGCGGCAGCCCGCTCGCGCCGGCGGCCTCAGCCCCGCCCGGCGCCCGGCGCGGACTCAACCCGCGATTTCAGTCCCTTCAGCGCCGTCTCCACGATCGTCTTCTCGGCCCGGCGCTTCAGCATCCCGATCATCGGCACCCGGGTCCCGACGGTCAGCTCATACCGCACGGCCGTCCCTCCGCTGTCATCGGCCAGCAGATAGGCGCCGGACATCTCGGTCACCATCGAGCCGGCCTCCGCCAGCTGCCAGCGGACCGCGGCGTCGCCGTCAAAGGCGTACTCAAGGACGTAACTGTCCCTGATTACCCCGGCGTCCAGGCCGAACCGCACGCGCAGCGGCCGGCCGTCCTGGCCCTGCTCGAGCACCTGCGCCGACCGGACACCGGTCGCCCACTCCGGATAGGCAGCGAAGTCGGCAATGACCCCCATGACGGCCGGCCGCGCCGCCGCCACGGTAATGGTCGAGGATGTCCTGTCCGCCATGATCGGAGCGTACCCCCCGGCGCGGCCCGTGCCATCCGCTGGCGCGCTGCCGGGACTAGCCCCACTGCAGCACGTACGGCATCCCCCTGGCCCGGAAGTGACCGACGTTGATGCACTCGGTGTCGCCGATCCGGACGCGGCTCTGCAGCGGCTGATGCACGTGCCCGAACAGCACATACCGGGGGCGGGTCTTCTCGATCGCCGCCAGCAGCGCCTCGCTCCCCCGCTCCATCCGGCGGGCAACCGTGTCGTAGAGGAGCTCCGGCACGGCCGGCGGAATGTGCGCGCACAGCACGTCTACCTCGCCGACGGCCTCGACCTTGGCCGCGAACACCTCATCGTCGATCTCGTTAGGCGTCCGGTAGGTCGTCTTCAGCCCGCCCCCGACGAAACCGAAGGTCCACCCGTCCAGCTGGACTCGCTCGCCGTCCAGGATGTGCTGGCCCGGCCGCACGTGGTCGTGCCAGAGCCGGGGCAGGTCCACGTTCCCGTAGGTCAGGTACGACGGCACGGGCATGGCCGAGAACAGCTCGGCGTACTGCCGGGAGACCGCTGCCTCGATGTGCTGCCGCGGGTCGCCGCCAAGCCGGGCCCACAGCTCGCCCGACATCTGGCGCGCTTCATCAAAGCGCCCGGTCGAGCGGAGCTCGACCAGGCGCCGGGCTTCCTGCGCCCCGAACAAGTCGGGGAAGATTCCCTGACTGTGATCGGCGTAGTCGATGAACAGGAGCAGATCTCCCAGGCAGATAAGGGCGTCGGCGCCCTGCCCGGCCGCGCGCAGGGCGTCCGCCCGGCCGTGAACGTCACTTACCACGTGCACCCGCATCCACCTACAGTAGGCAAGTCCGGCAAGAAGGCCTAGCCGGCCCGCGGCGGAGTGCGAGCCCCGCCGCGCGGGTAGCGTCCAGGAAGATCGGGATGGAAACGTGGTAGGCGGAGGCGCAGTGCTTGAGTTCGGTATTCCCGCCCTCATCGAGGTTCCAGACGACGCCGGACTGGCCGATGTGGTCTTCAGCCGCGCTGCGGCCGGCCCTGACGAGGTCATGCTGCGCAGGCGCTCCGCCGACGGCCAGTGGCTGGACGTCACCGCCGTTCAGTTCCGTGACCAGGTAGTGGCGCTCGCCAAGGGGCTCATCGCCGCCGGGATCGAGCCTGGTGACCGGGTCGCGCTCATGTCCAGGACCCGGTACGAGTGGACCCTCGCCGATTACGCGATCTGGGCCGCCGGAGCGGTCACTGTCCCGGTCTACGAGACTTCCTCAGCCGAGCAGGTGGAGTGGATCATCAGCGACTCCGGCGCCCGCGCCGCGATCGCCGAGAGCGATAAGCACGCCGAGATCATCTCCGGCCTGACCGGCAAGCTTCCCGGCCTGACCAGCGTGTGGCGGATCGCCGGGCTGGACGAACTGGCCGCCGCCGGTTCCGGCGTGAGTGACGACCAGCTGCGCGCCCAGCGGACCAGCCGCCGGGCCGGGGACCTGGCCACGATCATCTACACCTCAGGCACTACCGGCCGCCCCAAGGGCTGCGAGCTGACGCACCGCAACCTGCTGGCCGCCGTTCGCAATGCCGTCCACGGAGCCCTTCCCGAGGTCTTCGAGATCGCCGGCGGCGGCACGCTGCTCTTCATGCCGCTCGCCCACGTGTTCGCCAGGATCATCGAGATCGGCTGCCTGGAGTCCGGGGCGATCCTCGGTCACTGGGAGGACATGGGCACCGTCGCCGACGGCTTGCGCGAATTCCGGCCGACGTTCCTGCTGGCCGTTCCGAGGGTGTTCGAGAAGGTCTTCAATACCGCGCAGCAGCAAGCCTCCGCGAGCCCGGCCAAGACCAGGATCTTCGCCGCGGCCGCCAGCGCCGCCATCGCCTACAGCCAGGCACTCGACTCTGGCCGCCCGGCGATCGGGCTCAGGCTGCGGCACGCCGCATTCGACCGCCTTGTGTACGGCAAGCTGCGCGCGGCCGTCGGCGGCCGGGTCAGCTACGCGGTGTCCGGGGGTGCCCCGCTCGGCGAGCGGCTCGGCCACTTCTTCCGCGGCACCGGGATCACCGTGCTGGAGGGCTACGGCATGACCGAGACGTCGGCCGCCGCGACCGTCAATAAGCCGAGCCGGAACAAGGTCGGGACGGTCGGGCAGCCACTGCCGGGCGTCAGCGCCAGGATCGGCGACGACGGCGAGATCCTGCTCCGCGGCAGCCTGATCTTCGCGGGCTACTGGCAGAACGAGACGGCGACCAAGGAAACCATGGACGCCGAGGGCTGGCTGCACACCGGCGACCTCGGATCGCTCGACGACGAGGGCTTCCTCCGGGTTACCGGCCGGAAGAAGGAGCTGATCGTCACGGCGGGCGGGAAGAACGTGGCGCCGAACGTGCTGGAGGACAGGCTGCGCGGAGACCCGCTGATCAGTCAGTGCATGGTGGTCGGCGACAACCGGCCGTTCATCGCCTGCCTGATCACGCTCGACCCGGAAGCTCTCGATCACTGGAAGCAGCAGCACGGCAAGCCGCCCGGCGCCACCGCGGCCGACCTCGCCGACGATCCGGACCTGCTCGCCGACCTGCAGCTGGCGGTCGACGATGCGAACCAGGCGGTCTCGCGGGCTGAGTCGATCCGCAAGTTCAGGGTGCTGCCGCTGGACTTCACCGCCGACAACGGCTACATCACGCCGTCGCTCAAGGTGAAGCGCGCACTGGTCGCCAGGGACTTCGCCGCCGAGATCGAAGCGCTGTACGCCCGTTAGGCTGCGGCCCCGCCACCGGTGACGCGGCCCGGCACGGTCAGCTGGCCGCGCCGTCCAGGATGCGCTGGAGTCGCTCGGCGACCAGGTCCCAGGTCCACTCGCGGTCGATCCAGGCCTGGCCTTTGTCCCCCATCGCCGCAGCCCCGGCCGGGTCAGCGAGAAGCCGGCTGATCCGGTCGGCCAGGGCCGCCGGGTCACGCCCGGGTACCACGTAGCCGGTCTCGCCCTCCACGATGGCGTCCGGCGCTCCGCCGGAGTCGCCGCCGATGACCGGGAGCCCGGTCGCTGAGGCCTCCAGGTAGACGATGCCGAGTCCCTCGACGTCCAGGCCCGCCCGCCGGGTCCGGCACGGCATCGCGAAGATCGTGCCGGCGTCGTAGTAGGCCGGCAGGTCGTCCCAGCTCACCGGGCCGGTGAACCGGACCGAGCCGGCCACCCCGCAGCGCCGGGCCAGGTCATCAAGCCGGGAGCGGTAGGGACCATCGCCGACGAGCAGCAGCAGCGGGTCGGCGCCGGACGCGGCGCGCACCGCGGGCCACGCCCTGATCAGCAGTGTCCTGGCCCTTGCGCGGAACCATCCGGGACACGCAGACGACAACGGGCCGGTCCGGCGCGATGCCGAGCCGGCCCCGGATGCGCGCGCCGCCGGATCCGGGCCGGAATTCGGCCGGGTCGACTCCGGGCGCGAGCTTCACCATCCGGGCCGCGGCCGCGGGTGACAGCGCCCGGGCCAGCCGCACCCGGAAGTAGTCAGCCAGGTAAGTGAGCACGTCGACTTCATCGCCGATACGGCGCAGCAGCGACCGGGCGCCCGGCAGCGCCGCCCAGCCCGCCTCGTGCCCGTGCGTGAGCCCGACGATCCGCCGCGCGCCCGCCGCGCGCAGCCGCGGGGCCAGCAGGCCGAGCGGCGCCGCAGCGCCGAACAGCACGCTGTCACAACCGTGCTCAGTCAGCAGTCTGCAGGCCCGGTCGCGCACCGACGGCACGGGCAGCATCAGCGAGCCGGGATGGCGGACGACCGGGAAGGGCTGCCGGGCGTCAAATTCGGCGGCGCCGTCCCAGGCGGGGGCGTAGACCACGACGCCGTCCGCGGGCAGCCGGGCCGCCAGCGCGTGCACGAACGACTGAATCCCGCCGCTGCGCGGCGGGAAGTCGTTGGTCACGATCAGTACCTTGGTCATCCGGCTCCCCCGGCGCCAGCGGCGCGGTCCGGTCAGCGCACGTCAGGACCTGAAAGACCCTGATCGTACCCTGGCCGGACGCGCCGCCGGCCTGCCGCTAGGGCCGGACGATCGCGTAGAGCTCGGACGAGTACCAGCCGGACATCGGCACGAGCTCAACATCGGCCCCGGTATGCGGGGCGTCTATCAGCTTGCCGCCGCCCACATAGATGCCGACGTGCGAGCCGCCGGCATAGACGAGGATGTCTCCCGGCTCCTCGCTGCCGACGCTCACGCGCGGCAGGCTGTCCAGCTGCTCGTAGCTCGTGCGCGGGATCGACACGCCGGCCGAGAGCCACGCCTCCATGGTCAGCCCGGAGCAGTCGAAGCCGGATGAGCACGGGCCGGTGCCGCCGTACACGTACGGGCAGCCCAGCTGGTCGTAGGCGAACGCGACGGCCTTCTCCGCCTGGGTGGCGGTCGGGCCCTTGTACGTTCCGGTGGTCGAGCCGCCGCCACCGGTGGTCGCGATCTGCTGCGCGGGCGTGAGCTGAGCCAGCAGGCTCTTCTCCGAGGCGACCAGCTTCTGCAGCGAGCTGTAGCGCTTCTGCATGGATGACTTCAGCTCGACGATGCCGGCCTTCGTCCGCTTGGCCGCGAGCTCGGTATTAGTGAGCTGGCGGGTGGCGGCGAGGAACTGCTGGATCTGGGCGTTGTTGGTATTGGACAGCTCGAGCAGGATCGACGACTGGTTCAGGATCTGCTGGGGGTTGCCCGTGGTCAGGAGCGCGATCGAGGAGTTGAGGTTGCCGTCCTCGTACGCCGTCACGGCGATGCGGGTGATCTCCTGCCGCATCGAGGCGAACCTGGCGTTGTCCTGGCCGAGCTGCTTGTTGATGAGGGCCAGCCGCTGATCGGTGGAGGTGAGTTCCTGCTTCACCTGGTCGTACTGCTGGCCGTACTGGGCCGACTTCAGCTCGAGCGACTTGAGCTTGGCCTGCACCTGGCTGACCGTCGGGGCTGATGCCGCGCCCGCACTGCTCGTGACGCCCAAGAGCAGTCCTGCGGCACAGGCCGAGACGGCCACAACCGCGACACGTTGCCTGACGATCCTGCGAACCGACGGCGGCGTATGCACCTGTGTGACACGCTCCTTCTTCCACTGTCGGCCTACCGGGTCAGCTGACGGGTTCGGGCTGTGGAAGTCTGCCCTACGGCCCGGCTTGGGGTCCGGTCCGATTCACCCCTGGCGGCCGCGCACCCGCGCGAGCCGACCGGTGGGTCCCCGGTTCTCCCGCTGACCTCGCGGCCAGCACACGGAGATTCGGCTGCGGCCGTTCGCCGCCGCCGAGTGGCGGCTGCTAAGCGATGCGGCTCGGTCCCCGACCTTAGTGGTGCGCAGAGGGGGGATTCAACCGCTTCGCACACTCTCACGCCGTGTCTCGCCGGTCGCGCGGGACAGCTCAGCGCATAACGAGGCCATAACACCTCGGTAGGCAGTCTGGTCACAGCCGTATCCGCAGTGCTCCGGCGACCGGATTCCGGCGCGCCTGAGCGAGACTGTCGGCACCGGGTCCTAGCGTGAAAACGTGATCGGAGCACTCGAACAGCTAACCCTGGTGGTGGTCGACGTCGAGACCACCGGGTGGCTGCACGAGCAGGCGGAGATGACCGAGATCGGCGCCGTCCGCGTCACCGGAGGCCAGCTGACCGGCGAGTTCTCCTCCCTCGTCCGGCCAGCCGGCCCGATCCCGGCCGAGATCACCGCGCTGACCGGGATCACCGATCAGATGGTCAGTCAGGCGCCGCTAGCCGGCCCGGCGCTGCGCGCATTCCTGGCCTTCGCCGGTGACTGCGTCCTCGTGGCCCACAACGCCCCGTTCGATCTGGGCTTCCTGACTGCCGCCGCCACGGCCGGCGGGATCAGCTGGCCGCCGATGGCCGTGCTCGACACCGCGGTTCTGGCCCGCTTGCTGCTCGGTCCCGATGACGTGCCCGACTGCCGGCTGGCGACGCTGGCGGCGTACTTCGCGGCCGCGACCGAGCCGTGCCACCGGGCCCTGGCGGATGCGAAGGCCACCGCCGATGTGCTGGCCGGCCTGCTGCGCGTCGCCGCCGGACTGCGGCCTGAAGCCGCGCCCGCGCTGGTCAGCATCGCCAGCTGACGGGCACGCCGGGCTCGTCCCGGCCTTCGGCCGGGGCCGCGAGGCGGCGGGCGTACGCTACTGCCGCGGCCGGGGCGCGCGGTCCCGCCAGTGCTGGAGGAAAGCTGTGGTCACCGCAATCGTTCTGATCAAGGCCGACGTGGCCAGCATCCCGGAGACGGCCGAGGCGATCGCCCAGATCCCGGCCGTGACCGAGGTCTACTCCGTGACCGGCGAGTTCGACCTGGTGGCCATCGTCAGGGTCCGGGCCCACGAGGAACTCGGCGACGTTATCCCCGGCACGCTCAACAAGGTGACCGGGGTCACGCACACCGAGACCCATATCGCCTTCCGCACCTACTCCCGGCACGACCTCGAGGCCGCGTTCTCGATCGGCTACACCGAGTCGTGAGCTCGGGCCGCGCGGGGCTCACCCGATCGGCTGCCTCGCGACCGCCGGCGGCTTCCGCCCGGCGAATAGCCAGCCGCCGGCCGCGGCGACCAGCGGCAGCCCGATCAGCAGCATCAGCAGATCGGCCAGTGGCACATCGCCGAACAGGGCCGACAGGCTGGCATGCGCCCAGACCAGGCTGACGACCAGGGCAAAGGCCATGCCGATGGCCGCGCCCAGCAGGCCAAGCGCGGCGGCGGTCGCCGCGGTGATCATGCGCCGCGTGGTGGCACTGGCCCCGGTTGCGGTGAGCGTGCGCAGATCCGGCGCGGCCTCGCTGCGGATCAGGCCGACGGACATGGCCAGCACGCTGAGCGCGATCGCGATGCCGAGCGCGGTGCCGGCGCCGGAGATCTCGCCGAGATCCGGCCCGCCGGAGGCGATCTCGACCGGCGCCTGATAGGCCAGGGCGACCTGCCGCGCGGTGCGGATCTGCGCGGCGGTGAGCGGGGCAGGTGCCTGGATCAGCCACCCGGACAGCTGAGTCTGCAGATGATATTTCCGCACCGCGTACTCAGTGATCACGGTATTCGGGGCATCGGTGCCGGCAGGCAGGTTGCTGATTGTCTGGATCGCGGGGCTGGCCAGGCAGTCGTTGCCCGGCGTGCAGGACGAGCTGCCGGCACCACCGGGCCCGCCGCCGTCGGGCTCGCTTCCGTTGCCGGAGCTCTGCCAGGTCAGCTGCAGGTGCGACACCCCTGCCAGCCGTTGCCGCCTGGTGATGATGTCGGTGCCGCGCGCGATCTGGCTGGCCCTGATCCCGTAGGCGGCGAGCAACTCCGGGGTGGCCACGTAAAGGCCGACGCCCGGATTGCTGCGGGCGGGGCTGCGCGCCCGCCGGGGATAGCAGCCCCGCGGATTGCAGTGCGACCGCGGGCCGCGCGTGCAGGCTGGCGGCGAAGCTGTTCAGGCGCCCCGCCAGGCTGGCGATCTGGGCGTTGCTGAGCGGCATCATCATGCCGGGGGCCGGGCTGCGGCCCGCGGTGACGACGAGCTGGCTACCGGACAGGTTGGGGCCGGAGGGCCTGAGCGGGTTGTCTGACCGCTCGGTGGCGACGAGGCAGATCGCCGTGGCCAGGAACACGGCGAACGTGGTGGCCGCCAGCGCGGCGCCGGACCGGGCCCGGTAGCGGACCAGGTCACGCAGCGCGATCCTGATCGCGACCGGCAGCCGCGGGTAGGCTCCCGCGGCCAGCAGGCCGATGCCGAGCGGGGCGAGCAGGATGACGCCGGTGATCACGGCAGCCAGGCCGGCCAGCAGGGGCAGCGCGCCGCCGGGGCCCCGGCCGCCGCCTGGCGGTCCGGCCTGGCCGCCGGCGAACGCCAGGAAGCCGAGGCCGACCGCGAACACGATGACGCCGGGAAGAACGGATCGGTGCACCGCCTTCGGCGGCGCGGGACGGCCGGAGAGCGCGGCCACCACCGGTACCGCGGCCATGGCTCTGGCCGGGCGGCGCGAAGCCAGCACCGACGTCCCGATCGCGAACATGACCCCGGCGGCGAACGCCCACCAGGGCAGATTGGCCGGGTCGACCGCGTGGCCGGAGGCCTGCTGCAGTGCCGGCGCGTAACCGAACCAGGCGGCCAGGCCCGCCGCCGCCCCGGCCAGCGCGGCGGCCACGCCGACAGCCAGGCCGTTGACGATCATGACCAGGCGCAGGCTCCGCTCGGTCGCGCCGATCGCGCTGAGCATGCCGAGAGCACGGAGCCGGCGCTGGGCCAGCACGGAGAAACTGGCGACCGACACCAGGCCGATGAACGCCAGGCCGAGTAGCTCCACCAGCAGGATGAGCGTGGCCTGGGAGAATCCACCCAGGTGATCAGCCGGAACAGACAGCGTCGTCGCAGGAATACCGGGCAGCGCGGCGTCTCCGTTGCTGGCTGCCAGCCGCGCCGCGGCCGGGCCGAGCAGCATGATCACCTGGCTCGGGTGCCGGACCTGGCCAGGGGCGACCAGCGCGAACTCATCCGAGGTGTTGCTCGGATCCTGCACGATGCCGGTCACCCGCCAGGTCGTGCCGGCGTCCCGCCAGCTGCCGCCTGGGTGCACGCCGTACAGGGCCGCGACCTGGCTGGTCAGCGCGACCTGACCTGGCCTCGCCGGGTAGGCGCCGCTGACCAGGCTGAGCAGCGGAGCGTTGTAGTGCCCGTGCGGATTCTCGGCCCGGAGCTGCACCGACTGAGTGGTGCCGGTAGCGATATTTTCATTCTCGATGACATCTGCGGGGCCCCACCGGCCCTGAATGCTGGCGATGTCGGCGGCCAGGCGCGGGTCACGGCCGGGCAGCGTGGCCCTCGCGGCAGCGGCGCCGTAGGTCGGCCAGTTCGGGTTGCTGAGCTGAACATTCGTGATGACGCCGGCGCCCCAGACCGTGGCCGCGACGGCCACGGAGAGCAGGCCGAGTACCAGCAGCTGCTGGCGCCACTCGCGGCGGAACAGCCGCCAGCCCCAGCGAAACACCGCGCGCCGGGCGACGATGCCGCCTCCCCCGCCCGCCAGGTCGGGCGGCTCACGCACGACGGTACTCACCCCGTCTGCCTGGGCACGAGGAGGGATTCGGGCCCGGGCGGCCGGGTGGTCTGGCCGGTCATCCGCCCGTCCCGCAACAGCACTACCCGGTCGGCCCAGGCGGCCAGCTGCGCGTCGTGAGTCACCACCACGGCCGCGACGCCCCGCTGGCAGGCCTCGTGCATGAGCCGCATCACCTCGGCGGCGTTGACCGAGTCCAGGGCGCCGGATGGCTCGTCGGCCAGCAGCAGGCGGCGGTCCCCCACCACTGCGCGGGCGATCGCCACACGCTGCCGCTCGCCACCGGACAGCTGATCGGGGAACCGGTTCGCGCGCCCGGCCACGCCCAGCGACTCCAGCGCGGCCAGTCCGGCAGCGCGCGCCTTCGGCACCGCGACTCCGTCCAGCTCGAGCGGCAAGGCGGCGTTCTCGGCGGCGGTCAGGCCCGGCAGCAGGTTGTAGTCCTGGAAGACGTACCCGATGACCCGCCGCCGCAGCCTGGCTTTGCGCTCCTCCGCCATGCCCGCCAGCGCCGTCCCGCAGACCCGCACCTCCCCGGTGGTGGGGTCCTCCAGGCTCCCGGCGATGGTCAGCAGGGTGGACTTGCCTGAGCCGCTCGGGCCCATCACCGCGACCATCTCCCCGGCCCGCACCGACAGGTCCACACCCGCGAGCGCACGGACCCTGTCCGGTTCCTGCCCGTAGGTCTTGGACACGTCGAGCAGTTCCAGCACGCTGGCCGCGCCGGCGCCGTTCCCGCCGTGCTCAGGCCCGGTCATCGCCTGGCCCCCAGCCGGCGAAGCTGCGGAACCGGAGCGGCGGCCGAGCGCGGCGGAGGCGGGGAGGCGGCGGCTCGCGTCAGGCGGACATCCGCCGCGTCCAGCCAGCGGATCACGGCGTCGAGCCGGAACAGCTCGGCATCGACCACCAGCGCCAGGCTCAGGTCGTCGCGGGCCTCGCCCTCCTTCAGCCGGGTCCACTGCTGCATCAGCTCCAGGAGGTACAGGCGGTGGGCCTGTATCACCTCATGCGCGTCGGTGCCCGGCACCCGCGCCGCCACCAGCACCTTCATCACCAGCTCGTCACGAGGCGGCGAGGTCAGGTCCGGCGGCGTGCGCAGCCAGGCCGCGAGCGCCTCCCGCCCGCCAGCGGTAATCCGGTACCGCTTCTGCGGCCCGTCCTGCTCGGCGCCCTCAGATTCGGCCAGCCCGTCGCGTTCCAGCCGGCGCAGTGTCTTGTACACCTGACCGACGTTCAGCGGCCACACCTCGCCGGTCCCGGCCTCGAATTCCTCGCGCAGCTGCAGCCCGTACTTCGGCCCCTCCGACAGCAGCGCCAGCAGCGCGTGCGGGACACTCACGACGTCACCATGCCTAGAATCATGCCAAGCATGATACTCGGTATCATAGGCGTCGGCCAAGGCGGATACGAGGCAGCGCGCGGGCGCGCTCAGCACGGGCCCCCGGGACTGACGCCGGCTAGGTGTTCGCGGCCAGCTGCTTGCTGGCGGTGACCCAGCGGTCAAGCAGGCCGGCCGCGGCACCGGAATCCACCGCCGCCGCCGCGCGCTGATAGCCGTCGGCGAGCGCCGCGGCAAGAGCGCCGGGCCCGGTGACACCGGCTTCGGCGGCGAGCGCGGCCCCGGCGTTGAGCAGCGCGGTCTCGCGCACCGGACCCTGGTCTCCGGCCAGGAAGGATCGCACCACGCCGGCATTGTGCGCCGGGTCACCGCCGAGCAGGTCCTGCGGCACCGACCGGGCGATCCCGAGCTCCGCCGGATCGAAGTCAGTCTGGACGACGGTGCCGTCGTGCACGATCCAGACCGCGGACGGCGCCGTCGTGGTCAGCTCATCCAGCCCGTCGCCGCCGTGGAAGACCAGAGCCGAGCAGCCGCGGGCAGCCAGGACTCCGGCCAGGATCGGGCCCATGCGCGGGTCGGCCACGCCCAGCGCCTGCGCAGCCGGCCGGGCCGGGTTGGCCACCGGGCCGAGCACATTGAAGACGGTCGGCACGCCGAGCTCGCGGCGCGGGACGATGACGTGCCGCAGCGCCGGGTGATACAGCGGCGCGAACAGGAATCCCGCGCCGATGCCGGCGACCAGCTGCTCGGTCGCGGGCGGCGGCAGATCGATGACCACGCCGAGCGCCTCGAGGACGTCAGCCGTGCCGCAGGCCGAGGAAGCGGCGCGGTTGCCGTGCTTGACCATCCGCGCCCCGGCCGCCGCGGCCGCGATCGTGCCCATGGTCGAGATATTGACGGTCCTGGCGCCGTCGCCCCCGGTCCCGACCAGGTCGACGGTCACGCCGGGGATGGCGATGGGCGAAGCATGGTCAAGCATCGCCTGGGCCAGGCCGGTCACTTCGCCTGCCGTCTCGCCTTTGATCCGCAGCGCCACGCCGAAGCCCGCGATCTGGGCGGGCGTGGCCGCGCCGTCCATGATCTCGTTCATCGCCCATGCGGTCTCGTCCGCGGCCAGGTGCTCGCCCCTGATCAGCGCGCCGATCAGGGCAGGCCAGGTTGTGCGCGAGTCCATGACAGGCACCTCGATCCGGGGTTGCTTGCGGTCGGCCGCGATGCGGGCGGCCCCGTTTCCATTGTGGTGCACAGCGCGGGCCGCTCGCCGCGCTGCGGCCGCAGGCAGGCGGTCAGGTCCGGGCGATGGCCTGGCCGGCCGCGCGCGGACGCATGAGCCCGGCAAGCTCGCGGGCCAGCTCGACCGGATCGATCGGGTGGCTGATCACCGCGTCCGCCCGTGACCAGGTCGCCAGCCAGCCATCGTCGGGCCTGCCGATAATCAGCAGCACCGGCGGGCAGTCGTGAATCTCGTCCTTGGCCTGGCGGCAGACGCCCATCCCGCCGGCCGGCTGAGCCTCGCCGTCCAGCACGAGGACGTCAGCTCCGCCTGCGTCAAGCAACCGGAACAGCATGGCCTCGGTGGCGACCTCGATGATCTCCGCGTCGGGCACATCGGGGGCCGGGCGGCGGCCTATCGCGAGCCGGACACTGCCCCGAGTGTCGGCATCATGGCTATACACGACAACCTTCATGGCACAGGATGGTACCGACCCGGGGGGTCGGGCTACGCACGCCTACGCGGTGTCGTAATAATGGCCCCGTGGTCACAGCATCTACTGAGGTAGCCCCGCGGGGAGTTACCAGCCGGCCCAACCTCGTCAGCGTGGGCACGATTATCTGGCTGTCGTCAGAGCTGATGTTCTTCGCGGCCCTGTTCGCGATGTACTTCACGGTGCGCTCGGTGGACAAGGGCATGGGCCAGGCGTGGCCCAAGGCCCACCTCGACCTGGCACTGGCAACGGCCAACACCATCGTCCTGCTGCTGTCCAGCGTGACCTGCCAGATGGGCGTGTTCGCCGTCGAGCGGCACCAGATCCGCCGGGCCGGCCGGATCTGGAACGTCCCCCGGTGGGGGCTGCGCGAGTGGTACGTCCTGTCCTTCCTGATGGGCCTGTACTTCGTCTGCGGCCAGGGCTACGAGTACCTGGACCTCATCCGCAAGCAGCACCTGACGCTGTCGTCCAATAACTACGGCTCGGTGTTCTTCCTCACCACCGGGTTCCACGGGCTGCACGTCACCGGCGGACTCATCGCGTTCCTGTTCCTGCTGGGCCGAACGTTCGCGGCCAAGAGATTCACCCTCGAACAGCAGACCAGCGCGATCGTCGTGTCCTATTACTGGCACTTCGTCGACGTGGTCTGGATCGGGCTGTTCACCACTATCTACCTGATCCACTGACCGGGAACTGGGGTTAGCTGTGAGCTGGATCACCGCGAGGCGGCGGCACCCGGCGGCGGGTTACCTCGTCGTCGCGTTCGTGCTCGTCCTGATCGGCACCGCCTACGCTGTCGTCACCACCGCGAGCGCCTCGGCTTCCTCGCCCGCGGCCGCCAACTCGGCGCTGATCGCGCAGGGCCGGAACCTGTTCGTCGAGGACTGCGCCACCTGTCACGGCATGTTCGCCCAGGGAGTCACCGGCCAGGCGCCCAGCCTCATCGGCGTCGGAGCCGCCGCGGTTGACTTCCAGGTCAGCACCGGCCGGATGCCCGCGGCCGAGATCGGCGCCGAGAACAGCAGGAAGCCGCCGCACCTCAGCCCGGCCCAGACGAAGGCAGTGGCGGCCTACATCGGCTCGCTCGGCGGCGGCCCGCCGATCCCGTCGGCAGCCGAGGTCAGCTCCTCCGGCGCCAACATCGGCCTGGGCCAGCAGCTGTTCGTCGCCGACTGCGCGGCCTGCCATAACTTCGTCGGAGCCGGCGGCGCGCTGACCTACGGCAAGTACGCCCCCGCGCTGACCCAGTCCACTCCCACCCAGATTTACGAGGCCATGGTGACCGGCCCCGAGGCCATGCCGGTGTTCAACGACCTCACGATTACCCCGCAGGAGAAGCGCGACATCATCGCCTACGTCACCACCGTCCGCGTCGCAGCCCAACCCGGGCGGCTTCAGCCTGGGCCGGGTCGGGCCGGTGACCGAGGGCCTGGTGGCGTTCCTCGGCCTGCTGCTGTTCATGGTGCTGGCGGCACTCTGGATCACTGCGAAGCACGGGAAGGCTCATGAGTGACACCAACTCCCCAGGACTGCCCGGCGCCGGCGAACCCGGCGGCACTTCCTGGCCCGAGTACCTGAGCGGCGGCGAGAGCCACGGGGCGGGCGCGAGCAGCGCGGCCGGAGCCGGCGGCGAGACCGAGGGCCGCGTCGTTCCGCACCGGGTGATCGGCACTCCGTCGCCGGCGGAGGCCCGCACCCTGCTGCCCGCGGAGGACGGCGGCAGCAGCCAGCCGCCGGCCCGCGAACTGCCCTCCGAACCGGACGATCCGGCCCGGGCGAAGCGGATCGAGAAGGTCGTCGCGGCCTGCTTCGTCCTCGCCATGCTGTTCGGGTTCGGCTTCCTGGTGGCCTACTCCATCATCGGGGTCGGCTCCGTCGAGGGCGCGCTGCACTCGAACCTGTTCCTCGGCGGGTCCATGGGCATCATGTTCCTGCTGCTCGGCATCGGCGCGACCCTCTGGGTCCGGCACCTCATGCCGACAGTCGAGATGTCGGAGTCGCGGCACCCGATGGCCTCCACGCCGGCCGAGCGGGCGGCGTTCAAGGAGACCTTCGAGGAGGGCGCGGACGCCAGCCAGTTCGTCAAGCGGCCGATCATCAGGCGCACCCTGATCGGGGCGACGATCCCGCTGGCGATCGCACCGCTGTTCCTGCTGCGCGACCTCGGCCCGCTGCCGGGTACCTCGCTGGATACCACGGTCTGGCGCAAGGGCCTGCGCCTGATCGTCTACGGCACAGGCCGGCCGGTCACCGCGGCGGAGTTCAACTCGCCCGGCAGCATCATCAGCGTCGTGCCGGAAGGCTACGAGGACAACGACAATGCGCTGGCCAAAGCCGCGGTTATCATTATTAAGTTCCGCCCCGGCGAGCTGGCCTACGGTCCGACGGCACGGCCCGGCGGGCCCTCGAAGAAGCAACTTCGTGGTGCCGAACTGGACGGTCGATAACATCGTGGCCTACTCGAAGATCTGCACCCACCTCGGCTGCCCGGCCGCGCTGTACGAGCAGACCACGCATCACATCCTGTGCCCGTGCCACCAGTCCACTTTCGACGCGGCCCAGGGCGCGCGCGGTGCTGTTCGGCCCGGCCACCCGGGCCTTGCCGCAGCTGCCGATCGGCGTGGACGCCCAGGGCTATCTGGTCGCCACCGGCGGCTTCAACGAGCCAGTCGGCCCGAGCTTCTGGGAGCGGTCATGAGTATTGACCGGGCGCTTGAGGGCACCGGCACGTTCCTCGACGACAGGCTCCACGGCGCCCGCGGCGTCCGCGTCCTGCTCCGGAAGATCTTCCCTGACCACTGGTCGTTCCTGCTGGGCGAGATCATCCTGTACTCGTTCATCATCCTGCTGCTGACCGGTACCTTCCTGACGCTGTGGTTCCAGCCGAGCATGACCGAGGTCGTCTATCACGGCAGCTACACGGGCTGCGCGGCGTCAAGATGAGCGAGGCCTACGCCTCGACTCTCAACATCAGCTTCGACGTACGCGGCGGACTGCTCATCCGGCAGATCCACCACTGGGCCGCCGACCTGTTCATGGCGGCGATCATGGCGCACATGATCCGGGTCTTCTTCACCGGCGCCTACCGCAAGCCCCGCGAGATCAACTGGCTGATCGGCATCGTGCTGTTCACCCTCGGCATGTTCGAGGGCCTGTTCGGCTACTCACTGCCGGACGACCTGCTGTCCGGCGCGGGCCTGCGGATCACCGAGGGAATTCTCCAGTCGTTCCCGATCGTGGGCACGTACCTGGCTTATTTCCTGTTCGGCGGCCCGTTCCCCGGCAACCAGATCATCCCGCGGCTGTACATCCTGCACGTGCTGGTGATCCCCGGCCTGATCCTGGCGCTGGTCACCGTGCACCTGTTCCTGATGTTCCATCAGAAGCACACGCAGATGCCGGGCAAGGGCCGGACGAACGAGAACGTGGTCGGCGCGCCCATGTACCCGTACTTCATGGCGAAGACCGGCGCGTTCTTCTTCTTCGTCTTCGCCGCACTGGCCCTGGCCTCGACGTTCGCCCAGATCAACCCGGTCTGGCTGTACGGGCCGTATAACCCGGTCGCCATGTCCGCGGGCTCGCAGCCTGACTTCTACATGGGCGCGCTCGAAGGGGCGCTGCGCATGTTCCCGGCCTGGCAGTGGGTTTTCTTCGATCACACGTTTGCCTTCAACGTGTTCGTGCCCGCGCTGCTGCCGCTCGGGATCGTGTTCGGCGGCGCTGCGGCCTGGCCGTTCCTGGAGCAGTGGATCACCGGCGACCGGCGCGAGCATCACCTGAACGACCGGCCGCGGAACGCTCCCACCAGGACCGGGCTCGGCATCGCGATGATCACCTTCTACGGCGTCCTGTGGGCTGAGGGCGCCAACGACCTGATCGCCGAGCACCTGGACATCGGGTTGTACCTGACGACCTGGATCTCCAGAGTGGCGGTCTTCGTCGCGCCCGTGATCGCCTACATCATCACCAAGCGGATCTGCATCGGGCTGCAGCGCAAGGACAACCACCTGCTGGAGCACGGGGTGGAGACGGGCATCATCCGGCAGCTGCCGGGCGGCGAGTTCATCGAGGAGACCCGGCCGGTCGACGAGGAGTCTCTCGCCGTGCTCGCCTCGCGGATAGAGCACCCGCCGCTGCCCGCGATCGAAACCGCGGAATCCGACGTCCCGGCGGCGGGCATGCGCGGCGCCCTCGGCAAGGTCCGCGAGCGCCTCTACAGCGCCGTGACCGAGAGCGCTCCGATGCCTGAGCACGTGAACGGCCATGGCAATGGCCACGGGAACGGGCACGGTAACGGGCATGCTGTCGAAGGCAACGGCGACGGTCATGAGTCGCTGCCCGCTGGCGCCTCGGCGACGGGATCGCAGCCGCCGCCCGGCGAGGACCAGCGGCACTAGTACCGCGGAACTCCGCAGCAGGCCCGGCGCTCTGGTGAGCACCGGGCCTGTTGCTCGCTGCATCCGGGGAGATTCCCCTGGCCTGCCGCGTCACCGGTCCGTACCGGCGCTCTGAGCCCCGGTGCGCCGCCAGGAGCGGGCCGCCCGTGCTCTGGCTGACCGGGTACGCGCCGTAGACGGCCTGGACCGATTCTGTCCGCCCGCGGTGTTCGCGAGCTCAGACCGCAACGACACGTACCCGCTGGCGGGATCGGGGCACCTGGAGTCAGGGTGGCCGCCGCGTGGCGGTCAGCTCCCTGGCGCCCGCCGGCGTGTCGCTGGCCCCGGGCCGCCCCGTCGGCGGGCGCCAGGCGGCCGCGGCCGCGATGTGCCGGCCGGGGGCGAGCCTGCCGCTCTGTCCGGTCACGGTCTCGGCATCACCAGAACGACGCTGCCTGCATCTGGGACGGCTATGGCAGTACCAGATGCAGGCAGCGGCGGCGTCAGGCGGCCCGGCCGGGCCGCGCGCCGTCAGTGCGCGTAATGACCGCGGTAGTACTCGAACACGAACCCGATCATCGCCAGCACCGTGGCCAGCGCCCCGATGAGGAACAGCCACCAGCCGATCGCGAAGCCGAGCGCAGCGGTAGCGGCGGCCAGGCCGACGAACAGCGGCCACCAGCTGTGCGGGCTGAAGAAGCCCAGCTCGCCGACACCCTCGTCGACCTCGCCCTCCGGGTCATCCTCCGGTCGCTCGGGCAGCCTGCGGCCGGTGAACAGGACGTAGAAGCCGGTCAGGAACGCCAGGCAGACCGCCAGCGCCAGCGCCGTCGTACCCGTCGGGTCGTGCGAGAAATACCAGTACACGATGTCGGAGCCGCCAAAGAAGGCGGCACAGCCCAGGAAGAGGTAGGCCTCTACTTTCACGAGCCTGCTCCGATCGACTGCTTGTGGTGATCAACCCGCTCGCGCCCGGACCTGATGTGCGGGTAGTGCAGATCAAAGGCCGGCCGCTCAGACCGGATACGCGGGATCGAGACGAAGTTGTGCCGCGGCGGCGGGCACGAGGTCGCCCACTCCAGCGAGTTGGCGAAGCCCCACGGATCGTCCTGCGTCACCTGCTCGCCCGTCTTCCAGGTCTTGTAGATGTTGTAGAGGAAGACGAAGGTGGACGCACCGAGCACGAAGGAGCTGATCGAGGAGATGTCGTTCAGCGTCGTCGCCAGGTGCGGCAGGAACGGATAGTTCGCGATGCGGCGCGGCATTCCCATCACGCCCAGCCAGTGCTGAACCAGGAAGGTCCCGTTGAAGCTGAGGAACACCAGCCAGAAATGCCACTGCCCGAGGCGGTAATCCAGCATCTTGCCGGTGAACTTCGGCCACCAGAAATAGAAGCCGCCGAACATCGAGAACACCACGGTGCCGAACAGCACGTAGTGGAAGTGCGCGACCACGAAGTAGGAGTCGCTGACCGCGAAGTCCAGCGGCGGCGAGGCCAGGATGACGCCGGTCAGTCCGCCGAACAGGAACACGACCAGGAATCCCAGGGTGAACAGCATCGCGGGTTCGAAGGTGATCTGACCTCGCCAGATCGTGCCGACCCAGTTGAAGAACTTCACCCCGGTCGGCACCGCGATCAGGAACGTCATGAAGGAGAAGAACGGCAGCAGCACCGCGCCGGTGGTGAACATGTGGTGCGCCCACACCGTCAGCGACAGGCCCGCGATGGCGATCGTCGCCGCGACCAGGCCCTTGTAGCCGAACAGCGGCTTGCGCGAGAAGACCGGCAGGACCTCGGTGGCGATGCCGAAGAACGGCAGCGCCACGATATAGACCTCGGGATGGCCGAAGAACCAGAACAAGTGCTGCCAGAGAATGGCCCCGCCGCTGTTGGCCGAGAACACCTGCGCGCCGAGCTTGCGGTCGATCTCCAGCACCAGCAGCGCCGCCGCCAGCACCGGGAAGGCCAGCAGCACCAGCATCGAGGTCAGCAGAATGTTCCAGGTGAAGATCGGCATCCGGAACATGGTCATGCCGGGCGCGCGCATGCACAGGATCGTGGTGACGAAGTTGACGCCGCCGAGGATCGTGCCCAGGCCGGCCAGGGTCAGGCCCATGATCCACATGTCGCCGCCGATGCCGGGCGAGTACTGCGCGCTCGTCAGCGGTGAGTAGGCGTACCAGCCGAACGACGCCGCCCCGCCGGGCGTGAGGAAGCTGATCAGCAAGATCAGGCCGCCGAACAGGAACATGTAGTAGCTGAGCAGGTTCAGCCGCGGGAACGCCACGTCCGGCGCGCCGATCTGCAGCGGCATGATCTCGTTCGCGAACCCGACGAACAGCGGAGTGGCGAACAGCAGCAGCATGATCGTGCCGTGCATGGTGAACAGCTCGTTGTACTGCTGGTCGGAGACGATGTGGTTGTCCGGCCCCATCAGCTGAGCGCGCATGATCATGGCCATCAGGCCGCCGATCAGGAAGAACGCGAACGACGTGATCAGGTACAGGTGGCCGATGATCTTGTGGTCGGTCGAGGACAGCCAGTCCGCCAGGAGCGAGCCCTTGCGGTAGCCGCCTGGCGTCGCGGGCGGCACGCCGGCGTCGGCCGGAGCGGGCTGCTGGTAGGTGGTCACTGAGCGCCCCCAGATGCGTTCTGCAGCGTCTGCTGCGCGGTGATCCACGCCTTGAACTGGGCGGGAGTCACGATCTTGATCCGGAACAGCATCCGGCTGTGGTACAGGCCGCACAGCTCCGAGCAGCGCCCGATGGTGTCAGGACCGCTGTACAGCGTGCCTGTCGGCGTCACCTGGAAGTGATTCGGATGGCCGGGGATGACGTCGCGCTTGAAGTCGAACGGGAGCACCCAGAACGAGTGGATCACGTCGTTGGAGGTCAGGTTGAACCGGACCGTCTCGTGGTCAGGGATCTCCAGCAGGGGCAGCTCGCCGCCGTTGCCGGCGGCGCCCTGCTCGCCGTTCCACATCTCGCCGACCTCGGTCACCCCGTTGGCGGAGTTCTTCACCGCGTACTGCGGGTACTGGAACTCCCAGCTCCACTGGAAGCCGGTGACGTCGACCACGACGTCCGGGTGGGCGGACAGGTCGTCGATCCTGTTCTCGTCCCTGGCGGTGAAGTAGAACAGGACGCCGACCATGATGAACGGGATGACCGTGTACATGATCTCGATCGGCAGGTTGTACCGCACCTGCTCGGGGATCTTGTCGCCGCGCTTGCGGTGGAAGATCACCGCCCACAGGATCCCGCCCCAGACCACGAGCCCGACGCAGATCGCGGCGATCCACGCGCCCTGCCACAGGTGCACGACCAGCTTCGCCTGAGTGGTCAGCGGATTCCGCAGCCCGAGGTTCTCGACCGTGGTGGAGTTGCAGCCAGCCGTCATGGTGGCCAGCACGAAGAACAGGGCAGCGCGCGGCACCCAGCGCCGAATCAGCCGCGCCCGCGCCCCGCGGTTCGGGGCCCCGTGCTTTTCGGCACGGTTGAGGGGACTCACAGGTGGCCTTCCCAGCAGTTAAGTCCCGGCTTGTGCGGCCGGTTAAGGTCAACGTCCTACAGCCTGTCGTGGAAAACAGTACAACGCCTGGCCCCGGCGTTACGGGGTACCCCCGGCCTCGGCGACGATTCGTTATCCGCGCCGCCGCGGGCGGGCCGTCCCCGACCACCTAGAGTCGGGAACGTGGCCTACTTCGACGCCGCCTCCGCCGAGCCGCTGCACCCGAGCGCCCGCGAGGCCCTGCTGGGCGCGCTCGAGGACGGCTGGGCCGACCCGGCCCGCCTGCACCGTGAGGGACGGCAGGCCCGGCTGTTGCTGGACCAGGCACGGGAATCAGTCGCGGCAGAACTCGGCTGCCGCCCGGACGAGCTGTCCTTCACCTCGTCCGGGACGCAGGCCGTGCACCTGGCCGTGCTCGGCGCGGTGCAGGCCCGCCAGTCGGCCGCGCGCGGCCCCGGCCACCTCGTCGCCAGCGCCGTCGAGCACTCCAGCGT
Source organism: uncultured Actinomycetota bacterium (assembly GCA_963818995.1). Taxonomy (GTDB): domain Bacteria; phylum Actinomycetota; class Actinomycetes; order Streptosporangiales; family Streptosporangiaceae; genus JAJYUU01. The sequence continues at coordinate 367,082 of CAWFUM010000024.1, forward strand.
GCTGAACGCGGCCGACTGGCTCGCGCGCCGCACCGGCGCGGCGGTCAGCATCACCGGCGTGGACAGCCTCGGCCGGGCCGACGTGGCCGAGTTCGCCGCGGCCGCCCGGCGCGACCGGACCCTGCTCGCCTGCCTGCAGTCGGCCAATCACGAGGTGGGTACGCTCCAGCCCGTCGAGGAGGCGGCGGCTGAGTGCGCGGGCAGCCTCGTTCCCGTCCTGGTGGATGTCGCCGCCTCAGCGGGTCGCCTGCCGGTGCCGCCCGGCTGGTCGCTCCTGACCGCCAGCGCCCGCAAATGGGGCGGCCCGGCGGGCGTGGGCCTGCTGGCCGTCCGGAAGGGCACCCGCTGGCGTGAGCCGCTGCCGGCCGACGACCGGGAACTTCACCGCGTCCCTGGCTTTCCGAACGTGCCGGCGATCCTGGCCGCCGCCGCGTCCCTGACGTCCGTAAGCCGGGAACGGGGCGCTGCCGGCACCGCGCTGCGCGCTCTGGTGGACCGCATCAGGGCGCAGGTGCCGGCCGCGGTCCCGGACAGCGTGGTGCACGGCGACCCGCACGCGCGGCTGCCGCACATCGTCACCTTCTCCTGCCTGTATGTCGACGGCGAGGCGCTGGTGACCGAACTGGACCGGGCCGGGTTCTCGGTGTCATCGGGCAGCGCCTGCGTCGCGGACACCCGGCAGCCGAGTCACGTGCTGGCCGCGATGGGCGCGCTTACCCACGGCAACGTGCGGGTATCGCTCCCGAGGGACGTCAGCTCGCAGGACGTTGACGAGTTCCTCAAGGTCCTTCCCCCGATTGTGGCCAAGGTGCGCGACACTGTGAGAACGGCGAATGCCCCGGCCGGCTGAGATACCCGTGGAGGTAACCGCGTGAGCCGCCAGCAGCGCAATGCGCAGTCCGGCGTCCGGCGGTCGACGCTGGGCATGGGCGTTCCCGCGCCGCCGGTGGCTGGTCCGCCCGCACCGGGTCAGCCGGGAGCCGGGGCAGGCGCCGGCGCTGATCCTGGACGCCCTCGGCAAGAAGTGCCCGATCCCGATCATCATGCTGGCCGACCGCATCCGCGAGGTGCCAGTCGGCCAGACCATCGCGGTGCTGGCCGATGACCCCGCGGCGAAGACTGACCTGCCGGCCTGGTGCGCGCTGAAGTCGCAGGAATTCGTCCGTGCCGACGCGCTGACCGGCGGGCTGGTCCTTCCTGGTTCGCCGCAGTTACTGAGCGCTGTTCCGCTGGCGCGCGGCTGTTGCGGTCACGGGTCTGGCGGTCGCGGCTGCCCGGGCGGGCTAGTCGGCGTCGTCCAGCGCCCGGAAGCGGTCGGAGAACCGGCGGTCGGTCTCCCACCATGGCCGCTGCGCCGGCGAAGGCCGATCGCCGGCCACCGGCTCCCCGGCTGGCCGGTCCGCCGCTGGCAGGTCCGCCGCTGACCCGCTCCTGCCGCTGACCGCTCGGCGCCGCCGCGGCGCCGCCCCCGGCGGCAGCAGCGCCGGCTGGCACCCTCGAGGCGGCCTCGCGATCCCTGGCGTCCAGTTCCGCGTCGATGACCTGCGCGTCCGCCTCATCCTCGCGGATCATCTGGATGAGCTGGGCGGCCAGGAACGGCAGGCCGACGATGTCGCCGAAGATCCACAGCACCCCGCCGCCCAGGACTTGCGCGGTCGACAGGTCCGGGCCCCCACGGGCGGCCAAGCGCGTGGTAGTACGAGCCCGCTATCAGGCCGGTGTCGGCGATGACGGCCAGGCCGAGCACCGCGTCGCCGAGCACCTCGGCCGCGGTAATCCAGAGCGCGACGACATAGGGATACGCCCGCGGTACCGGGTCCACCCTCAGCAGCGTCCAGAAGAATACGAAGCCGGGAACGGCCAGCGCCAGATGCGTCAGCTGCGCGATCAGGACGGACCGGAAGCCGGCCGCGTACCACGGCGTGAAGTAGATCAGGAACGGCGTGATGATCAGCACGAAGGTCGTGATCGCCGGGAACAGCGCCAGCCGCGCGGCCTTGCTCCTGATCACGGCGCCCAGCCACGGCCCGAACCTCGGCACAGTCTCGATGATCAGCGTCAGCGGCCGGCCGAGTGCGACGAACAGCGGCACCACCAGCAGGAACAGAATCGTCTGCACGGACCGCATGTAGAACAGGACCGGCTGGTACACCCCGACTGAGGACATGGTCGCGATCACGGCGAAGCCGAGACCGAGGCCGCAGAACGAGATGATGCGGCCCGCGGGCCACGCTTCGCCGCGACGGCGGATGACGGCGACGCCGGTGAGGTAGAGCGCCGCCAGCACCGCGATCCAGGCCAGCGACCAGCCGTCCAGCGTCCACGAGCTGAAGGCCCGCGACACGGTCAGGTTCGGCGGGCCCTGATAGCCGGAGGCGAGGGCGGCGAGCATGACGCAACGCTACCGCGCTCGTCCGGCGCAGCCGGCAGCGGCTACTACACGGCGTCGTGCGTCGCGGGCCGGTCCCGGCCCGCCGAACCCCCGGGCGCGCCGGCGTCCGCCGAGGGTCCCGGGTCAGCCGAGGTGCGCGGCCAGCTCGTCGGCGGCGGCCTGCCCGTAGGAGGTCGCGCAGCGGCGGATGAGGCCGGCCGGCTCGAGCTGGTATTCCTGCGTTCCGGTGGTCTCCAGCGCCTGCACGGCAACGAGGTTGCCCAGCTGCGCGGCCCGCTCCAGGCTGACGCCCCAGGCCACGCCGGCCAGGAACCCGGCGCGGAACGCGTCTCCGGCGCCCGTCGGGTCGGCAGGAGTGACGTCCTTGACCGGGCCGGCCAGGACCGGCTCCTGACCGGCCTGATCCACGCGCGCGCCGTCGGCCCCGAGCGTCGTCACCCGGATACCGACCTGGCTCGTCAGTTCCGCGGCGGTCCAGCCCGTCTTGTGCTCGATCAGCGAGGCTTCATAGTCATTGCAGAACAGGTACGCGGCCCCGGCCACCAGCTCCCTGATCGCGTCGCCGTCGAAGCTCGCGAGCTGCTGCGAGGTGTCGTTGGCGAACGGGAGCTGCTGCGCCCGGCACTGCTTGGTCAGGTTCATCATGGCGACCGGGTTGCCCGCGCCGATGACGACCAGATCGGCCGTGCCGCTCAGCCCGCTGAGATCGATGTCGGCGTCCTCGCTCATGGCACCGGGGTAAAACGAGGCGATCTGGTTGAGGTCGGCATCGGTCGTGCAGACGAAACGCGCGGTGTGCAGGTCCGCTGACTCGTGCACTCCGCTGGTGTCCACGCCGTGCGCGTCCAGCCAGGTCCGGTACTCGGCGAAGTCCCGGCCAGCGCTGCCGACCAGCAGCGGCGCGAGGCCGAGGCAGCCGAGGCCGAACGCGATGTTAGCGGCAACCCCGCCGCGCCGGATCTCCAGGCCGTCCACCAGGAACGAGACGGACACCTTGTCGAGCTTGTCCGCGAGTAGCTGCTCGCTGAACTTGCCGGGGAACGTCATCAGGTGGTCCGTCGCGATCGAACCGGTCACAGCAATGCGCATATCAGGGCTCCGTCTAGTCCGCCGGGCTGGCGGGCACAGGTTACACGCCGCACCCGCAGCGAGTGGGCCGTGAGTCCTCGCGGCGGGATCAGCGATCATCCTCGGCCGCCGCCGTGGCGAGCGAGGCCCGGCACCCTATTAGGGTCAGGTGCCATGACCGACTGGCCGGCGATTGCCGGAGAGCGACTTCGCTGTCCCGCCTGCGGCTGACCGCGGCGAGCTCGCGGCCGAGCTCGCCGGAGCGCTCGCTGACGCCGATCCGCGGGTGCGCGACGGAGCTGCCTACAGTGTGCTCGCGACCTGGATCGAGCGCGGCGAGCTGGACGGCCAGCTGGGCTGGCTCGGCGCCGCCATGGCCGACCGGTTCGGCGACCCGCAGGTTCAGGCCAGGACGTTCGCGGCCCTCATCCTGGCCTGGGTCGTCGAGCGCGGCCGGTATGACGAGCACTGGGCTCGCGCCTTCACCGCCTGGTACCCGGCCGAGACGGATCTGCGCGGCTACGACCCCGGGCTGGGCTGGCTGCATGCGGTCGCGCACGGGGCGGATCTGCTCGGGGTTCTCGGCCGCGACCGCCGGGTCAGGCCGGAAGCCATGCTCGAGCTGGCGGGCCGCCGGATGGTCGCTGACACCGATTTCGTCTGGCGTGACCAGGAGGACGACCGGCTCGCCTACGCCGTGGCCCTGACCCTGACCCGGCCGGAGCTGACCGCCGCGTCGTCGACCGGGTGGCTTGATCTCATCGATGCGAAGTTCGCCGGCGGTGAGCCGGGTCCGGTCCCGCCGTCCGCGAGCAACACCATGCGCACGCTGCGCATGCTGTACCTGCTCGCCGATCGCGGCGTCCGGCCTGATCCGGGAGCCGCTGCGGTGGCACTGACCTGCCGGTACGCCGTGCTCGAGCGGGTCTCGCAGGTCACTGGCCGCGGTTGCCTGGTTCGCCGGCTAGCGCCGCGGCCGCCCGTTCACAGACCGCCGCGGAGGCCGCACAGCCGGGACCGCACAGCCAGGACAGCCAGCAGGGACGGCACAAACAGAACTGCCGCCTGGACGCGCTCGCGGCGCGCTCGGCGGCAGTTCTGAGGTGCAGCGCGGCTTAGTGGAAGGAGTCTCCGCAGGCACAGGACCCGCTGGCGTTCGGGTTGTCGATCGTGAATCCCTGCTTCTCGATCGTGTCCACGAAGTCAATCGTGGCCCCGGAGAGGTAGGGGACGCTCATCTTGTCGGTAACGACCGCCACCGTGCCGAACTCGCTGACGACGTCGCCGTCCATCTCGCGCTCGTCGAAGTACAGCTGGTAGCGCAGTCCGGAGCAGCCGCCTGGCTGCACCGCGATGCGCAGCCGAAGGTCATCGCGCCCCTCCTGCTGGAGCAGGTTGCTCACCTTAACCGCCGCCGCGTCGGTGAGAACGATGCCCTTGATGCTGGTCTCGTCCTGAACTGTCATCTGCGTTAGCTCCTGCGATCGGGTGGGCCCGGATCTGGTCCGGGTGGCCGCTGCCCGGTCGGCGCGGCCCCGTCCTGCATTGACAACGATAGCTCCCGTCAACTGATTCCGGACCAGCCGGCCCGCGGCCGGCAGCCGGGGCCGCCCTCTCACTTCTCATCGATCCCGCGCAACTGCCGCCCCGGTTTGTCCCGGTTATCGGGCACCGGATCCGTGAAATGTGGCGCTGGACACGTCTGGCGGCCGCAGCCGGGTCGGCCGCAACCCCGCCACCGGCAGCCGGCTACGATAGGTATCGTCACTCAGACGATAAGTCGATGATCGGGGTCCTATGAGCACCTCACCAGGCCTGGCGCGTTCCGCCGTCACGACCCGTCCCGGCCGTTCGCTGCCGTTGCTGGTGCTTGGCGCCGGTGCTGACCCGGCGCCGGAGCGAGGCGTGAGCTGCCCCGGGGACCTGCCGCCGGCCAGCGATCCGGCGCTGGTAGAGCGCGCGGCGGCCGCACGGCGGGCACTCGGCGATCGTGCCTTCGTCCTCGGCCACCACTACCAGCGAGATGAGGTCATCCAGTTCGCCGACGTCACCGGCGACTCGTTCAAGCTGGCCAGGGACGCGGCGGCCAGGCCGGAGGCCGAGTTCATCGTGTTCTGCGGCGTGCACTTCATGGCCGAGTCGGCCGACATCCTGACGGCACCCGGCCAGAAGGTGGTGCTGCCGGATCTGGCGGCAGGCTGCTCCATGGCCGACATGGCCACCTACAACCAGGTCGAGGAATGCTGGGACGCGCTTGAGGACCTGGGCATCGCAGCCGACGTGATCCCTGTCACCTACATGAACTCCTCGGCCGACATCAAGGCGTTCACCGGTCGGCACGGCGGCACCGTCTGCACGTCGTCCAACGCCGGCCGGGCGCTGACCTGGGCACTCAGCCGCGGCAGCAAGGTACTCTTCCTGCCCGACCAGCACCTCGGCCGCAACACTGCCGTGCTGGAGCTTGGCCTGAGCCTCGGCGACTGCGTCGTCTGGGACCCGCACGCGCCCGGCGAGACCGGCGGTCTGACGCCGGACCAGCTCCGCGACGCGACCATGATCCTGTGGCGCGGCCACTGCTCGGTCCACGGCCGGTTCTCCCCCGGCTGCGTGACCGACGTCAGGGAGCGCGTCCCTGGCGTCAACGTCATCGTGCACCCGGAGTGCCAGCACGAGGTCGTGCTGGCCGCTGACTACGTCGGGTCGACGGAGAAGATCATCTCGACGATCGAGCAGGCGCCAGCAGGATCGGCCTGGGCGGTCGGTACCGAACTCAACCTGGTTCAGCGCCTCGCTGCGGGCAACCCCGACAAGACGGTGGTGTTCCTGGACAAGACCGTCTGCTACTGCTCGACGATGAACCGGATCGACCTGCCGCACCTGGTCTGGGCCCTGGAGTCCCTGGCCGGCGGCCAGCTGGTCAATCAGATCACTGTCGACGAGCAGAGCGCGGCACAGGCCAGGGCCGCGCTGGAACGGATGCTCGCCCTGCCGTTACCGGCGGCCGCAGCCGCGTGATCAGGCGGCGCCGCCGGTCTTACAGGCCCGGTGCGCCCCAGATCGGCATCCACCGGCCGAGGTCAGGCTCGATCTTGAGATCGGCGCCCAGGGTGCCCCGGATCTGCAGCTCAAGCGCGTTGTCGCGCTCCTGGCCGGAGAGCGGCGCGAACGGGTAGAAGGTGCCCCGCTTGTACAGGTAGACCAGCCCGAGCGAACGGCCGCCCGAATCGCGGAACGCCATGATCGTGCACAGCAGCTGCGGCCCGAAACCCGCCGTTCTCCAGCGAGGAGTTCACCGCGTGCAGGTCGGTGACCAGGCCCTCCGGATCCTCGGCTGAGTGCTTGCAGACCAGCCAGGTGAAGTTGTAGGCGTCGGTCGTCACCTGCACCGGGGAGCTGTCGTTGCCCATGTTGAGCAGCTCCTGGACATCCTTCTCGATGTCGCTGAACGCCTTGCCCTCAGTCGCCCGGAAGCACACCGACCCCGAGCCGGTCGGCGTGAAGTCCGTGCCGGCCTGCAGGGTCAGTGCCGCGCCCGGCAGAGCGAACAGCTCATCCAGGTTCGGCGGGACCGGCTTAGTCCGGCCGAGCAGGGTGTCAAGGAACCCCACGAGCTGCCTCCGAAAGTCGCTGGTGCGGCTGTGCCGGGCTCAGCCCGTGCTACTGGCTGAGCTGCCTGGAGATCTTCTCCAGCTGCGCGAGCCGCTTCTCCAGCGGCGGGTGCGTCGAGAAGATGGTGGCCAGGCCCTTGCTGGAGCCCGGTCGCAGCGCCGGGGTGAAGTAGAACGCATTCAGCGGCTCGGCCGCGCGCAGGTCCTTGGTCGGGATGCTGGCCATCTCGCCGGTGACCTTGACCAGGGCACTGGCGAGCTTCGATGGCTGCCCGGTCAGCAGCGCGCCGGACCGGTCGGCCGATAGCTCCCGGTACCGCGACAGCAGCCTGATCAGCAGGAAGCTGACCGCGTAGACCACGATGCTCAGCGCCATCATGATCGGGATGAGCAGCGCCGAGGCCTGGTTGTTGTTGCCGCCGCCGCGGCCGCGACCGCCGCCGCCGAACAGCTCGCCGTAGAAGGCGAACCTGACCATCAGCGCGGCGACGATGCCGAGGAAGGACGCGATCGTCATCACGGCGACGTCCTTGTGCGCGACGTGCGACATCTCGTGCGCGAGCACGCCCTCAAGCTCGTCGTTGTCCGGGAGCTTGCGCATGATGCCCTCGGTCGCGCAGAGCACGGCCACCTTGCTGCTGCGGCCGGTGGCGAAGGCATTGGGCATCATGGTCGGCGCGATCGCGACCCTGGGCTTGGGCATGTCCGCCAGCGCGCACAGCCGGTCCACGATCGCGTGCAGCCGGGCCGCTTCGGGGCCGTCATTAGGGCCGACCAGGCGGGCGCCGGACGTTCGCAGCGCGATCTTGTCCGACCAGTAGTAGGACGCCAGCGCGCTGCCGACGCCGATGATGGCGGCGAAAATAATGATCGAGCCGCCGCTGACCGAGCCGCCGCCGCCGTGCCGGACGGAGCCGTACCACTCGATCAGGGCGACCAGTCCGGCCGCGAAGCCAACGAAGACCACGCCCAGCAAGAACATCGTGATGCCCATCCGGGCGATGAGCCCGGGGTCGGACGCGTAGCGAGTGCGCGCCATTGGCGCCGCCTCCCTTTTCCGGGCGGCCTCTGCGCCGCCCTGTTACTTCATTACACCTGATGCCGGACAATGCTCAGGGCAGGGTCCCTACCCTGCCCTGAGATGCCAGTCCCTCGGCTGAAAGCATGCTCAGCATCTACTGAGTAAACGGCGCGACCGCCCCGCTCGTTCCCGCCAGCCCGGCACGGGCGTCCGGCCGCGGCCGGGCACCTCGCCGCGGCCGCTGCCCGGGACGCGGCTAGCCGGGAATGAGCCCTTCATCGGTCAGCAGCCTGCGGACATCGTCCATTGTCGCGTCCGGCCCGGGGATGATGAGCGCGGACGGCCGCAGGTCGCTGGCCTCGGCTGGCGTGCCGACCTCGCGCACCCTGGCCAGCAGCGCTGTCAGGGCCGCCGAAGGCGGTCTCATCGCCGCGGTCCACGGCTGATTCGAGTGCCGCGTCGAGCTCGTTCAGCTCGGCCGCGGCGGCTTCAGGCACCTCCAGCTGACCCTCGCCGAGGATGCGGACGATCATTCCTGCTCACCAGCCTGGGCCGGGTCAGCGGCAGAAGAAGCGCTGGCAGGCTCGGCCGCGGCGCCATCGGCCGACGCTGCCTGCGCCTCGATCTGCCGGGGGGCGCTGCCCTGGGCCAGCTCGGCCTTCATCCGCTCCAGCTCGTGGTCGACGCCGTGGCCGGCGCCCATCCGGTCGAGCTCGGCCTGAATGTCGTCGTGGGGACCACTGACCATGTCATTCAGCGCGCCCGAGGCCATCAGCTCGTCGATGGCGCCGGCCCGCGCCTTCATCTGCTCGGTCTTGTCCTCGGCCCGCTGGATGGCCAGGCCGACGTCGCCCATCTCTTCGGAGATGCCGGTGAAAGCCTCGTTGATGCGAGTCTGCGCCTCGGCCGCCGTGTACGTGGCCTTGATGGTCTCCTTCCTGGTGCGGAAGGCGTCCACCTTGGTCTGCAGCCGCTGGGAGGCCTGGGTGAGCTTCTCCTCCTCATTCTGCAGCGAGGCGTACTGCTGCTGGAGGTCCTCCAGCTGGGTCTGAAGGCCCGCCTTGCGGGTCAGCGCCTCGCGGGCCAGGTCCTCGCGGCCTGCCGCCAGCGAGTCGCGCGCCTGCCGGTCCAGCTTGTTCGCCGACTGCTGCAGCTGGTTAACCTGCAGCTCAACCCGCTTGCGCGAGGTCGCCACGTCCGCGACGCCGCGCCGCACCTTCTGCAGCAGTTCCAGCTGGGTCTGATACGAGTAATCCAGAGTCTCGCGAGGGTCTTCCATCCGGTCGAGCGCCTTGTTGGCCTTGGCTCGGAAGACCATCGTGACCCGCTTCATGACGCCCATGGGCGCGACCATCCCCTCAATCGGAATCCCGCTGCCGCAGCGCGTCCGGGGTCGCGGAACGCCGCCGATGAGAGCAACGGTCATAATTGCCGGCAGATCTTGCCTCCAGCCTACGACGTGGCCGAGGGAACCGTCATCACGGACTGACGGCGCGCCGGGACGATTCGCCCGGCCATGGCCCGGCCGGGGTGCGAGGCCTACGGCACGGCCGGCACGCAAGAGTGCGCGCCGCGGAGTTCTGTGCCGTTCGTCCCGGTAGGCTGTAGGCGTGTTCCGACGACGCTCCAGCGACGCACCTGATGTGCTCGACGACGATCAGGCTGCCGGCTTTACCGCCACTGACGACGAGGGCCGCGCGGCCCGGTCCAGTTTCACCGCGCCCAAGGGCGCTCCGACACCCAAGCGCAGCGAGGCCCAGGCGAACCGCCGCCAGCCCTACCAGGCGCCGTCGGACCGCAAGACCGCCTCCCGCCAGTCACGAGAGCGCGAGCGCACCGAGCGGACCCGCAAGACGGAGGCGCTCCAGCGAGGCGAGGGGTGGGCCCTCCCGCGCAAGGATCAGGGGCCGGTCCGGGCCCTGGCCAGGGACGTCGTCGACGCCCGGCGCGGTGTCGGCGAGTACTACATGCTCATGGTGGTCGTGCTGATCGTGCTGCTGGTACTGCCCGGCACGGCGACCAAGCTGATCGCCGACATCGTCGTCGTCGCCCTGCTGGTGCTGATCATCATCGAGGGCGTCATCGTCGGGACCAAGGTCAAGCGCCTGGCGGCGGAGCGGTACCCGGGCCAGAGCACGCAGGGGATCATGCTGTACACGACCATGCGGGGCATCAGCCTGCGCCGGATGCGCGTCCCCAAGCCGCGGGTCAAGCGCGGCGACAAGGTCTGACCGTTCCCGGCGAGGCGGGCCGCGCGCCGTGAATCGCCGACCCTCAATCGCTGGCCTCCCGCTGGCGCAGCATGCCTGCCCGGCCGAAGCCGCCACCGTGACGGCTACTAAGTTGGCTGGTCATGGAACACCGTCATCTCGGCCGCAGTGGCCTGAAAGTCAGTGAGATCGCCTACGGGAACTGGGTCACCCACGGCTCCCAGGTCGAGGAAGACGCGGCGCTGGCGTGCGTCGCGGCGGCACTGGACGAGGGAATCACCACGTTCGACACCGCCGACGTCTACGCGATGACCAGGGCCGAGTCGATCCTGGGCAAGGCCCTGCACGGCGTACGGCGCGAGTCGGTCGAGATCGCCACCAAGGTTTTCTGGCCGACCGGTCCCGGCGCGAACGACCGCGGCCTGTCCCGCAAGCACATGATGGAGTCCGCGCACGCCTCCCTCAGGCGTCTGCAGACCGACTACATCGACCTCTACCAGGCGCACAGGTTCGATCACGAGACACCGCTCGAGGAAACGATGCGCGCCTTCGACGACCTGGTCCGGCAGGGCAAGGTCCTGTACATCGGCGTCTCGGAGTGGCGGGCGGAGGAAATCTCGGCCGCACTCAGGATCGCGGCCGACCTCGGCCTGGAGCGGATCGTCTCCAACCAGCCGCAGTACAACATGATCTGGCGGGTGATCGAGTCCGAGGTCATCCCCCTGTCCGAGCACGAGGGCATCGGCCAGCTCGTCTGGTCGCCGATCGCGCAGGGTGTGCTGACCGGCAAGTACCTGCCCGGCGCGGCGCCCCCGCCCGGCTCGCGCGCCACCGACGAGCGCGGCTCGGGCTTCGTGACGCGTTACCTGACCGAAGAGATCCTCGGCAAGGTCCAGTTGCTGAAGCCCGTCGCTGCGCAGGCCGGGCTCAGTCTGGCCCAGCTGGCCGTGGCCTGGACCCTGCAGAACCCGGCCGTCTCAGCCGCGATCATCGGCGCCACCAGGCCGGAGCAGGTGCGGGAGAACGTCAAGGCCTCCGGCGTGCAGCTGGACGGGGCCGTGCTCAAGCAGATCGACGACATCCTCGGCAACCAGATCATCACCGACCCGGCCTACACCTCAAGCCCCCGCACCCGGTCCTGATCCGGCCCGGAGCGGACTGCGGCCCGGCCGGCGCCTACTCGTCGGCCGGGTGCAGGCTCATCGGGCCGTACTCGATGCGCCCGTCCTCGGTCAGCGTCACCTGATCGACCCCGGCCTTCAGCAGGCTCGGAAAGTGCTCGCCGAGCCAGCTCTCCGCGTCGCCCTGGCTGGTGAACGTCTCCTTGGACAGCTCGCGCGCGGCCACGATGGTGCCGTCTTCCTTCTCCAGCTGCCAGGTCCAGGTCATGACATGCCTTCCTAGCTAGGATCAAGGCCGGCTCTCGGCGGCCCCCATCGTAACCAATAGCGAAAGGGAACCAGCGGAACAGTGCACGCGCTCCTGATCGGCACCGGCGGCGCAGCCGGCTGGCCCGAGGACGGCTGCCGTTGCGCCTCCTGCATGCGCGCCCGGGCGGCCGGCCAGCACCGGCGTCCGGGGCGAGTGCTGGTGGACGGCTCGCTGGAATTCACCCCCGGCCACGCATTCATACCGGGAACGAGGCAGCACCGCGACCCCGCCCACCGCGTCGCCCGGCTGCCGGGCGGCTACGACATCACCGGCCCGGATGGCGGGCGGCTGCTGCTCGCGGGCGGGCCTGGCGAGATCCCGGAGCCGGCCGATGACAGCGCGCCTTACGACCTGGCGCTGCTCGACCTGCTGGCCGGCCCGGCCCAGCTCGGCCGGTTGCGGGCCGCGGGCCTGGTGCGGCCGCACACTGCAGTCACGGCGCTGTATGCCGACCACCGGATCAGCTCGGACGAGGAGCTCACCAGGCGCTGCGAGCTCTGGCAGGCATCGGCGGGGCAGGACGGCCAGCTGGTCACCAGTCCCGGCCCTGGCGTTCCGGCCGTGATTCCCGCGCCCGGAGCGTGGCCGCTGCGGCCGCACCGCACGCTCGTACTCGGGGGCGCCAGGTCCGGCAAGTCCACCGAGGCCGAGCTGCGGCTGGCCGGCGAGCCGCAGGTCACTTACCTGGCGGCCGGCCCGTGGGCCGCGCACCGCGGCCCGGCCAGTCCTGGACCGGCCCGGATGGTCAGCCCGACCGCGAGTGGGCCGAGCGGGTGGCCAGGCACCGCGCCCGGCGGCCGCCGTTCTGGCAGACCGTCGAGACGCTGGACATCGCCGGCGTGCTGGGCCGGGAAACCGGGGCCATCCTGATCGACGGCATCGGCACCTGGCTGGCCGGGGTGATGGACGAGGCCGGCTTGTGGCAGGACGACGCCAGGGGCCCCGCGGACGTGGTCGCCGGCCGCGTCGCGGACCTGGCGGCGGCCTGGCGCGAGACCAGGGCTCTGGTCGTAGCCGTCACCGACCAGGTCGGTTCCGGCCTTGTGCCGCCGTATCCGGCAGGCCGTATTTTCCGGGACCAGCTAGGCTGGCTCAATCAGCGGCTGGCAGCCGAGTCGGAGCTGAACCTGCTGGTCGTGGCCGGTCGAGTGACAACGCTCTCAGGCTGATCCCAATCATCCCCAACCCCAGCTTCGGACCGCGAACGGCACGAGATGGCCCTGCGGAACTGTTAAGTTCTATGCGCTAGCTCTGATCAGGACGTTCTCCCCCGCCGGTCCTGACTCAGCCTGTTGATCAAGGTGGTGACGACATTGACGCGAATTGTCGTCGTTGGTGACCTCATGACGGATACGGTCGCGCATGCGACCGCGCCCCTGGCCAGGGGCAGTGACACCCCGGCCACTGTCAGCATGCACGGCGGCGGATCCGGCGCGAACATCGCCGCCTGGATGGCCGTTGACGGGGCCGAAGTCGCTTTCGTCGGGCGTCGCGGCGCCGACATCGCCGGCCGCAACAGGGACATGGAGCTGATGGGGTACGGCGTCGATGCCCGCCTCGTGATGGACCCGGAGCGGCCCACTGGCACCTGCGTGGTGATGATCACGCATAAGGGTGACCACACCATGCTCTCCGACCCCGGCGCCAACGCCGCCCTGTCGGCTGAGGACCTGCCGCAGGATCTCTTCGCCCCCGGCGGTCACCTGCACGTCTCCGGCTACACACTGCTGAATGACGGCTCCCGCGAGGCCGTGCTGACCGCACTCGACGAGGCTCACCGCGCCGGCATGACGAGCTCGGTCGACGGTGCCTCGTCGGCTCCGCTCAGCCGGGTCGGCGCCGAGCCGTTCCTGCAGCTCACTAACGGCGCGACGCTCCTGTTCGTCAATCCCGAGCAGGGCAAGGTGCTCACCGGCCGGGATGACCCCAGCCAGGCCGCCCGGGTGCTGAACGCCTGGTATCCGCAGGTGGTCATGAAGCTCGGCTCCGAAGGCGCCATGATGTACGCCGGCGGACGGCCGGATCCCGTCCGGGTCAGCGCGCCGCCGGTCGAGCAGATCGTCGACAGCACCGGGGCCGGCGACGCGTTCATCGCCGGCTTCCTCCCGGCCTGGCTGGACAAGAAGCCGGCCGGCGAGGCGCTCGCGGGCGGCTGCCGGCTTGCTGCCAGCGCGCTCAGCCTCGTCGGCGCGCGCCCGCTTCTCTAGGCGGCCCCGCTCGCGTCAGTCTCGCGGCAGCCCCAGGAGCCGGCGGCTGTCGAACAGGTGGTGCGCCAGTTCGTGCGCAGTCCGCCGCCCGATCCACTCGATCGTCCGGACGGCGGGCTCCGGCCATGGGTACAGGCCCGTACGCAGCCACCCGGCATCGTCCAGGCCGCCGAGCCTCGCGGTGAGCCTGGCCGCGTTCTCCGCCAGCTGAGCCGCCACCGCCGCCGGATCCTGGTCGTTGTACTGCTCCGCCGTGGCCCGCTCGTCCCGGCGCATGGACGGGAAGGCCGGCGTCTGGTGAGTCAGGGCGAGTTCGACCCGCTCTCGCTGAAAGCGCAGCACGTCCCGCAGGTGGCAGCCGTATTCAAGTACCGACCAGCCCGGCCGCGGACGCGCGCGCAGCGGCGCCGCCGGACCGGACCTGAGCAGCGCCGCATTCTCCGCCGCCAGCGCGGGAACTGCGGTCAGGATCTCCGCCCGGCTGAGGGACGCGTAGTCGTAGCCGCACTCAGTGCAGAGCCCCACGCGGCCGACCTTAGCTGAGCCTGAACACCTCCGAGCCGACCAGCAGGTGCCCGTCCGCCACGAACGGCGTGTCCATGGTTTCGGCCCTGGCCGGGCTGGTCCACAGCCTGGCCCCGGTCGACGGCGCTGAAGGCCATCGTCGTCTCGGTCGCGCTGGCCCCGCGCACCGGATTGTCGACGGTCACGTACAGGACGCCGTTCGCCAGCGTCGGAGTGCTGCCGGCGAACACACCGGCCCCGAGCGGCGCATGCCAGGCCGCCTTGCCGCCGGCGAAGGCCCAGAGGGCCGCTTGCCCGCCGGCGGCGGCCAGGGCGTACACCGTGGAGCCGCTCGCGGCCAGCCCGACCTCGGCCTGCCCGCCGGGGTCGGCGGCCCGCCAGGCCAGCGCGCCGGTGCTGAGGCGGTAGCCGCGCAATGCCGCGCCGCAGCTGGCGTGCAGGTAGATCAGCGAGCCGGCGATGGCCAGATTCGTGTTGACGCCGGCGCCACCGCAGGGCGCCGCTGTCGTCCATTGCACCGTGCCGGTGCTGAGCTGCCGCGACTCGAGATAGAGCTTCCCGCTGATGCGGGCCTGCCTGATGACCCGGCCGTTGCTGACCGCGAAGGCGGCTGGCCCGCCCGTGCCCGTCCCGTCGGCTGCCTGCCAGATCAGGCTGCCGGCAGCGGCGGTGAGCACCTGGACGTTCTGCGCCCCCTCGATGATGTCCTGGCCGTCGATCAGGACCTCGCCCGCAGCGCCGGCGAACGTCGCATCGGCCCGGCTCCAGAGCCGCTTTCCGGTGCTGGCGGAGACGGCCACGAGCTCGTCGGTCCCGGCTGCCGTCCCGTACAGCACTTCCCCGTCGCCGGCCGCGTAGAGCGTGGCCGCTCCGCCGCCCCCGATGCTCGCGCGCCACCGCACCGCCCCGGTGGCGATACTCGCCGCGGACAGCACCTCGGTCCCGGGCGGCCCGGCGGACAGGCGGTACACCTCGCCGCGGTAGACGATCGGCTGGCTGACCACCAGCCCGGCGCTGACCGACCAGGCCCTGGCCAGCTTGCTGACGTTGGCAGCTCCGATCGTCTTCTCGGCGGCATTGTCAAAGGTCTCGGCCGGATCGTGGCCGGATTGCGCCCAGTCGTCGGCCGCGGCTGCGGGCGGGGACGGCGGCGTCGCGGTCGGCGTCGGGCTGGGCGTCGGCACAGGGCCGGCGTGGAGCCGGCGTGGGGCTCGGTGACGGCGGCGGAGCCGTGCTCGTGGTCCAGTACCGGACGCCCTCGGCGAAGGAGAAGCCGCCTCGTACCCACGACAGCGCCATCTTCATGACGCCCCAGTACTGATTACTCGTGCCGTTGTCGCCGTCGTTCTTGAAGTCATAGGCGTTGATGATCTGCCCATTACCCGCGTATATTCCGTCGTGCGCGATATTAGATTTCGACGTACCGAATACGACAATGTCACCAGGCTGCAGGCTGGCCATCTTAATGATCTTCGGATGGACGTCAGGCCCGCTGTCAGTAATGCCCTCTGACTGCTGCTGAGCATCGTGATACAGGCTGATTCGAAGCGCCTGATAAATCGCGTACTTGACCAGGCCGGAGCAGTCGAAACCTTTGACGCTGGCGGCGTAGCAGCCCGACTTGCCCTTGGGGCCGCTGTAGTGGCCGGCCGCCTCGCCGTCGCCGTGAGTGGGGCCGGTGTTGCCGCCGCCGCCCCAGCAATAGGGCGTTACCGGATTAGTCACCCACTTTTGCGCAGCCGCGACGATGGCCTGCGCCTGACCGGCCGCCGCCTGCGGGCCAGCCGAACCGGCCCCGGCGGTAGCCGCCGGCGCGGCCGAGGTCGCTGCGGTTAACTCACCCGCGCTCGCCGGAAATGCCGTTAGCCCGGCTATTACCACCGGCACGAGAACTGCCATTGCCAGTTTCCCCGACATTGCCGACAAGCGCATGACCTGACCTCCCGTCGCCAGCCGGCTATGTCCGGCGACCGTACTCTAAACTCCTTTCCGGCCAGCCGGAGTGCGCGGGGTCGTCTCGCATGGCAATTCAGGTTTCATCTCGCCTTTACGAGCTACGCAAATTTCGTGGCGATATCACCGGGTCTTGCGCTGGTGCGCCCCCGGCCCGCTGCCGGCGAGGCGGCCGGGCGCGTCCGCCGGGCCCGGAATGGGCGTCAGTTGCCGATCGGTGCCCCTAGTCGGGCACCGCTCGGTAACTCACGCCCCCGCGAGGCACCGCCGGGAACAGCCGTCGCCAGGATCACTGCGGTACGGGCATCCAGGTGATCGTCACGGTCCAGCTTGTCGAGTTGTCGCTGCTGACGGACGGGCCGATCAGGCCGATGCCCTCGGTCTGGAATGCTCCCTGGGTCACCTTGCAGCCGCCCGACGGGGTGAACTGATGGTCGCAGCTCGGGGTACCAGTCAGCCCGGCGAGATCAGGCCTGTTGTCCGGGCTGAAGTTGACAATCAGGTACTGGTCCTTGCCCGGCACATTGTTGTTTCTGCCCGTGCAGGTCACCGCCGGATGCTGGCCGATGTTGCACAGGTTCCACTGATCGCCGCCGTCAGCGGGGCTGGCGCTTGACCCGGAAACGTCCACATCGGATGCGATGCCCGTGTTCGTGATCGTGATCGGGAACCGGCCGTTCGGCCCTGGCTTGCCGTACCAGCAGCGGCCGTCGGGGTAGCCGAGCTTCCCCGATGTCGAGGCGGTGTTGTTGCCGGCGCTGCCGCCCGCGCAGTCACCGAAGGCGGCCTTGTCTGGCGAGACCGTGACCGAGCGGATGGTCGGCACCGTGCTGAGCGACATGTTGATGCTGGCCGCCTTGCCCGCGCCCGCAGGCGCTGAGGCCGTACCGCAGGCGGTCAGGCCGACACAGCCGGCCGCGCACGCCGCCAGCAGCAGCCACCGTCGGTTACCTGGCATCCGTTCCTCCGGCGTGCAGCGGCCCGGCTCCGGCCGGCTCCCTGTCGATCGAGATCCGCAGTCCGGCCCGGCGGGCCAGGGCCGCCAGCGCGGCAATCAGCAGGACGACGCCAATCCCGAGCACCACCCAGCCCGGCATGCTGAACCACGGCGCGGCCACCGCGCCGGGCAGGAGCGTGAACTGCAGCTTCGTCGCGGCGGCCACGCCGAGGTGAGCGCTGCCGTCGGTCATCGCGGCCGACCCGGACACCACCACATCGCTGGAGTAGCGGCCCGGCTTCGCAGCGGCGGGCACGACGAGTTCCAGCGGGATGCGGGCCGACTGACCGTGCGAGAGATGCACAGCGGAACCGGCCTGGACCCACGAGGCGGGCACCACCCGGCCCGGGCCCGGCGACACCCGCTCGACCCTGACCGTCAGTGACTCATCCTCGGTGCCGGTGTTGACCACGTAGACCGCCGGCAGCGCGTACCGGCCGCCAGGATGCGCTCCGGCACTCAGCCGGACCGGGCCGGCCTGAATACCGACGCCGACGCTCGCCTGCGCCACCGCCGGCACTGCGAGCACGGTCAGTAAGCTCGCCGCCCCTATCGCCCAAAGCCGCAGATGCATTACCCGTCCTGCGCGTGTACGGACATGTGATCATGCGTTCACCCGACTCTAACTGATCTTGGCGAGCCGATGAAGGCCATCACGGCATCGGCGATTGCGCAGGCGCGCCAGCCGGAGCAGGCCTGCCAGATGCGGGCAGGCCGGAAACGGCTCAGGCCTGCGCCAGCACGAACTCCGTCACAACCCTGGTGTACCGCTCCGGCTCTTCCAGGTACGCGAAGTGGCCGGAGCGCTCGAACGTCACCAGGCCGGCGCCGGGAAGGGCCGCGGTGAACGCCGCCACCATCTGCGGCGTGGCGACGAGGTCAGCCGCGCCGCGCATGAGCAGCGCCGGGCAGCTGACCGCCGGCAGCAGCGGCAGCACCGGATCGTACAGGGCAGCTGCCAGCGGCCGGTGCGAGTTGCCCCTGGCCCATTGCTCCTCGCTGAAGCCCGAGCCTTCCAGCAGCTGCTCGAAGTCGGCGGCATCGCCGGGGTCGGCGAAGAACTGCTCCATGAAATGCGGCCCCAGCGCCTGCGCCGCCTGCCGCGAGCCGTCCGCGATCGTCAGCCGGCTGGCCTTGGCGGCGAGCTCCCGGCAGCGCTCGGCGTCGCCGGCCTGGCCGAGCTCATCCAGCCGCCGCGCAATCGCCGGCAGCCGGTGCCGCTCGGTCAGGTCCGCGTCCCAGCCGGGGCAGTCGAAGATCACCGCGCGGACGGCCGCCGGATGGCTGGCCGCGTAGCGCAGGGCGTAGCCGCCGCCCGCCGAGTGCCCAAGGATGGTCCAGTCCGCGATGCCCAGCTGCGCCCGCAGCTCTTCGAAATCGGCGACCAGCAGCTCCCTGGTCAGCGGCGGCTCGGGCGGCAGCGGATCGGAGCGGAGCACGCCGCGCTGGTCCACTCCGATGACGCGGAGCGCGCGCGCCAGCCCGTCCCCCTGCGCGCGCATGAAGTCGTAGCAGCCCTGACCGGGGCCGCCGTGAATGAACAGCAGGGCCGGCGCGCCCGGCTCGCCGCGATCATCGACGAATAGCCTGGTGTCCCCGATCCCGATCAGCTCTTCGGGCATGCTGTCTCCAGATCCCACGTCGTTCCCGTGGTTAAAAGTGACTCTATGCACCCCGCCTCGTATCTTGATCAGCTCTTCACGCTGCGCGAACGCGTCGCCGTCATTACCGGCGGCAGCTCCGGCATCGGCCGCGGGATCGCGCTGGCGCTTGGCCAGGCGGGCGCGGCCTGCGTGCTCATCGCCCGCGACCAGGCCCGGCTGGACGCGACCGTCACGGAGCTGACAGCAGCCGGCTGCCGCGCGGCCAGCGTCAGTGCCGATCTGGGCGTCAGGGCCGCGATCGGGGTCGCGGCGCAGGCCGCCGCGGAGCCGTTCGGGCCGCCGGACATCCTGGTCAACTGCGCCGGCCTCAACCTGCGCCCGCCGCTGGATGACCTGACGGCGGAACAGTGGGACGAGCTGCTGGCCGTGAACGTGACCGCGCCGTTCCTGCTGGGCCAGCGGTTCGGCCCGCAGATGGCCGCACGGGGGTGGGGCCGCATCATCAACATCACCTCCCAGCAGGCCAGCCGGGCCTTCGGCAACAGCGGCGGGTACGGCGTGGCCAAGGGCGGGGTCGCGTCGCTGACCCGGTCTCAGTCCGAGGCGTGGGCGCCGCTGGGCGTCTGCTGCAATGCGATCTGCCCCGGCTTCGTGGTGACGCCGCTGACCGCCGAGGTGTCGGCCGACCCGGCCCGGCTCGCCGCCCTGGCGGCCAGGACCATGACCGGGCGCAACGGCCAGCCCGCTGACTTCGCCGGGGCGGCGGTGTTCCTGGCCAGCCGGGCCAGCGACTACGTGACCGGCCAGGTGATCGCCGTCGACGGCGGCTTCTCGGCGACCTGACGCGGGCGGCTGGCGTCATGAGTGCCGATCTGGCGGGGTTGTGGCACCAGTAACCAGGCACCCGCGAGCCCGAGCGCGCCGCCACCCACCACGGCCGCCGGGACGGCACAATGGCGGCATGGCCAGACGCACTACGACAACCTCCGCCGGCGCAGGCGGCCGCGGCCGCGGCGGCGGGACCGGCAGCTCCGACGACGACGGCGAGTTCGAGGAGAACATCGTCGATATCGACGTCACCGAGGAGATGCGCGCGAGCTACCTCGAGTACGCGTACTCGGTGATCTACCAGCGCGCCCTGCCGGACGCGCGGGACGGGCTGAAGCCAGTCCAGCGCCGCATCCTGTACCAGATGAGCGAGATGGGCCTGCGGCCCGATCGCGCCTACGTCAAGAGCGCCCGCGTGGTCGGCGACGTCATGGGGCGGCTGCACCCGCACGGCGACAGCGCGATCTACGACGCGCTGGCCCGGATGGCCCAGCCGTGGGCGATGCGGCTGCCGCTGATCGACGGGCACGGCAACTTCGGCTCGCTCGGCGGCGAGGACCCGCCCGCCGCGATGCGCTACACCGAGGCGCGCCTGGCCGCCGCCGCGCTGGAGATGACGAACTCGCTCGACGAGGACACCGTCGACTTCATCCCCAACTACGACGGCACCGAGACCCAGCCCGAGGTGCTCCCGGCCGCGTTCCCGAACCTGCTGGTCAACGGCGCGGCCGGTATCGCCGTCGGCATGGCGACCAACATGGCGCCGCACAACCTGGGCGAGGTCATCGCGGCCGCGCGCCACCTGATCAGCCACCCCGATGCCGACCTCGAGACGCTGATGCGCTTCGTTCCCGGGCCCGACCTGCCCACCGGCGGCAAGATCGTCGGGCTGGACGGGATCAGGGAGGCCTACGAGACCGGCCGCGGCGTGTTCCGCACCAGGGCCGCGGCCAGGATCGAGAAGCTCACCCCGCGCCGGACCGGGATCGTGGTCACCGAGCTGCCCTACGGCGTCGGTCCCGAGCGGGTCATCGCCCGGATCAAGGACCTGGTCCAGGCCAAGAAGCTGAACGGGGTCTCCGACCTCAAGGACCTGACCGACATGAAGCACGGCCTCCGGCTCGTCATCGAGGTCAGGTCCGGCTTCGTGCCCGAGGCGGTGCTGGACGAGCTGTACCGGCTGACCCCGCTGGAAGAGACGTTCGGCATCAACAACGTGGCCCTGCTCGACGGTCAGCCGCACGTGCTCGGCCTGCGCGACCTGCTGCAGATCTACGTCGACTTCCGCATCGAGGTCGTCCGGCGGCGCTGCGAGTTCAGGCGGGCCAAGCGCGAGGCCCGGCTGCACCTGGTCGACGGCCTGGTTACCGCGCTGCTGAACATCGACGAGGTCATCCAGGTCATCCGCACCAGCGAGGACGCGGCCAACGCCAGGGACCGGCTCATCTCGATCTTCGACCTGAGCGAGATCCAGGCCCAGTACATCCTGGACACCCCGCTCCGGCGGCTGACCAAGTACGACCGGATCGAGCTGGAGCGGGAACGGGAGACCCTGCAGACCGAGATCGCCGAGCTCACCGCGATCCTGGACTCCGAGCAGCGGCTGCGCGAGCTGGTCTCCGGCGAGCTGGCCGCGGTCGCCGAGAAGTTCGCCACCCCGCGCCGCACGGTCCTGCTGGAGGGGACCGGGGCCCCGGCCAGGACCAGCGCGGTCCCGCTGGAAGTGGCGGACGAGCCGTGCACGGTGCTGCTGTCCTCGGCCGGCCTGCTGGCCAGGACCGCGGCGCGGCCGCCCGCCGCCGGTGCAGGACACTCTGCCGGTCGATGATAACGACGAGGAACGGGGCCGCCCGGCCGCCCGGTCGGCCGCCGGCTCGGGCAGCAAGGCCCAGCGTGCTGCGCACGACGTGATCACCTCGGCGGTCAGCTCGACTGCGCGCGGCACGATCGGCGTGCTGACCTCGGCGGGCAGGCTGATCAGGCTCGGCGTGCTTGAGCTGCCGGCGCTGCCGCCGAGCGCGCATTCCCCGGCCCTGTCCGGCGGCGCGCCGGTCAGCGAGTTCGTGACGACCAGTCCCGGCGAGACCGTGGTCGCCATCGTCGCGGCCGACGCGGCCGGCGCCGGGCTCGCGCTCGGCACCGCTCAGGGCGTGGTGAAGCGGGTGACACCGGATTACCCGCAGAACGCCGCCGAGTTCGAGGTGATCTCGCTGAAGGACGGCGACCGGGTGGTCGGCGCCGTTCAGCTGGCCGACGAGGACGCCGAGCTCACGTTCATCACCAGCGACGGGCAGCTGCTGCGGTTCCCGGCGTCGTCGGTCCGCCCGCAAGGCCGGGCCGCCGGCGGCATGGCCGGAGTCCGGCTGGCGCCGCGGGCGCAGGTGATCTGGTTCGGCGCGGTCGACCCGGCCGCCGGGGTGCAGGATGCCGCCTCCGACGGCCCCGCGTCCGGGCCGGTGGTGGTCACGGTGGCGGGCGCGGCCGGGGCGCTGCCCGGCACCACGGCGGCCACGGTCAAGGTCACGCCGTTCGCCGAGTTCCCGCCGAAGGGCCGGGCGACCGGGGGCGTGCGCTGCCACCGCTTCCTCAAGGGCGAGGACGTGCTGGTGCTGGCGTGGGCTGGTCCCGGGCCCGCGCGCGGCGCGACCGAAGCGGGAACGCCGGTTGAGCTGCCGCCGCCGGTCGGCCGCAGGGACGGTTCCGGCGAGCGCGTCCGGCACCCGCTGGCCGCTATCGGAGGTACGTCCGGGTAGCAGGATAACCCCGGGCCAGATCCAGCGTGGCTCAGAGTGTGCTGAGAGGTCAGCCTCTGCTGCCGGGCAGGACAGCCGCGCAGTGTGATCCCAGACGACAGCCGCCGCGATGGCGTGGCGGCCGTCCCGAAGGGAGAACCTCATGGTTTCCAGATCTGGCGGGCGCGCCCGGCGGCTCATCATCACTGCCGTGGCGGCCGCCGGAATCGGTGCTGGCATCTCCGGCGTGGCCCTGGCCTCGACCGGCGGCTCGGGCGCGGCCAGCTCGACAACCGCGCGCACCACGGCCACGTCCTCGTCTCCGAGCTCGTCGGCGTCATCGCGGGCTCACTCCTCGATGCCCGCGGGGGCGCCGGGACGTACCCATCACTGCACCCATATGGGCAGCACCCCCGGCAGCTCGGCCCGGCCAAGCACCTCGGCGGGCTGACCGCCAGGGTTGCCGACAGCGCCGGGCTCGCTGGCACGCCGCAGCCCCCCCGACGGTGGGCCAGCGTCAGGCAGCGCCGTGCGGCTCCTCCCCGTTGCCGTGCGGCGCTGCCCCTGCCCGGCTGGCGCTCACGGCCCGCGGCGGTCAGGTGTCGATGCGGGCCGGGTCCAGCTCGTTGGCACCGCTGACGATGAAGTCACGGCGCGGCGCGACTTCGCTGCCCATCAGCAGGTCGAACATGCCCTGCGCCGCCTCAGCGTCCTCAATCCGGATCCGCCGCAGCGTCCGGCGGCGCGGATCCATCGTCGTCTCGGCGAGCTGATGCGCGTCCATCTCGCCGAGGCCCTTATAGCGCTGGGGCTCCTTGGACCGCTGGCCCTTGCGCTCGAGCTCCAGCAGGGTGCGGCGCAGCTCAGCGTCGCTGTAGGTGTAGATGTAGCGATCCTGGCCCTTGCGCGGATTGGTGAGCTCGATCCGGTGCAGCGGCGGGACCGCGGCGAATACCCGGCCCGCCTCGATCATCGGCCGCATGTACCGGTGGAACAGGGTGAGCAGCAGGGTGCGGATGTGCGCGCCGTCAACGTCGGCGTCCGCCATGAAGATCACCCGCTGGTAGCGGGCCGAGTCCAGGTCGAAGGCATTCCCCGAGCCGGCGCCGAGGACCTGGATGATCGCCGCGCACTCGGCGTTCTTCAGCATGTCCGACAGGGATGCCTTCTGCACGTTGAGGATCTTCCCGCGGATGGGCAGCAGCGCCTGGAACTCCGAGTCCCGCGCGTTCTTCGCGGTGCCGAGCGCCGAGTCGCCCTCGACGATGAACAGCTCGCTGCGGTCGTCGGCTGACCGGCAGTCCACCAGTTTGGCCGGCAGCGCCGAGGTGGCCAGCGCCGACTTGCGCCGCTGGTTCTCGCGGTGCTCGCGGGCCGCGATCCGGGTCTTCGCCGCTGAGATGACCTTGTCCAGGACCGCGCGCGCCTGCTGCTTGCTGCCGCGGACCCTGCCCTCGAGGAAGTTGCCGAGCTCGGCCGAGATCACGTCAGACACGATCTTCGACGCGGCCGGGGTGCCGAGCACTTCCTTGGTCTGGCCCTCGAACTGGGGCTCAGGCAGCCGGACGGAGACGACCGCGGTGAGCCCCTCCAGCACGTCTTCCTTGATCACGGGGGCTGTCCCCCGCCTTCAGCAGCCTGGCGGCCTTGAGCTGGTCGTTCAGGGTCCGCACGATGGCGCGCTCGAAGCCGGTCACGTGCGTTCCGCCCTTGGCGGTCGGGATGACGTTCACGAACGAGCGGACGGTGCTGTCGTAGCCGCTGTCCCAGCGCAACGCCACGTCGACGTCCAGCTGGCGCTCCACCTCGGTCGGCGTCAGGTGCCCGGCGTCATCCAGCACCGGGACGGTCTCGGTGAACGTGCCGCTGCCGGTAATCCGCAGGACGTCAGTCACCGGCGTGCCTGACGACAGATGGGCGCAGAACTCGCTGATCCCGCCCGCGAACCTGTACTCGGCCGACCGGTCCCGCGCGCCGGGCAGCGCTTCCCTGGTCCGCGCCGTCCTCGCTCCCGGCCGGCTCTCGGGGGTCACCGTGCTGGGAGTCACCGTGCTGCGGGTCGCCGTGCTGGGAGTCACCGTGCTGGGAGTCACGGGCTGGGGCGCCAAGTCCTCGGGCTGCTCGGCCTCGGGCCGCTCGTCGTTGACCTTGATCGCGAGGCCGGGCACCAGGTAGGCAGTCTGCCGCGCCTGCTGGGTCAGCCACGCGAACTTCCACTCCGCGCCCTTGACGAAGATCTGCCGGTCCGGCCAGAACCTGATCCGGGTGCCGGTCGCGGTCTTCGGCAGCTTGCGCCCCTTGCGGATGCCAGAGCCGGGCGTGAAGGCCGCGTCCGGGCCGTCACCGCTGAACTGCCCCGGCACGCCGCGCCGGAAGCTCATCGCCCATTCGTAGCCGGACTTCTGCACCCACACGTCCAGCCGCCCGGACAGCGCGTTGACGACCGATGCCCCGACCCCGTGCAGCCCGCCGGACGCGGTATACGAGCCGCCGCCGAACTTCCCGCCCGCATGCAGCCGGGTCATGATCAGTTCCACGCCGGGCAGGCCGGTCTTGGGCTCGTTGTCGACGGGAATGCCGCGGCCGTTGTCGCTGACCTCCGCGGAACCGTCCGCGAGCAGGGTCACCTCGATCTGAGTGCAGGCGCCGGCCAGTGCCTCGTCGACGGAGTTGTCAAAGATCTCGCCCAGGCACTGGGCCAGGCCGCGGCCGTCGGTCGAGCCGATGTACATGCCGGGGCGCTTGCGAACGGCATCCAGGCCCTCCAGGACCGTCAGATGGCGCGCGGTATACCCGTCCGTGCCGTCCGCCGCCTTCCCCGACCGCTCGCCGGGCGCCCGCTGGCTCGCCGTCCGGCCGCCGCCGCGCGAGCCGCCTGCCGGCGCCGGGCGGGCGGGTTCTGTGCTGAGCGCGGTCACAACGGCTCCCTGGGCTGCATCTGATGGACAAGGTCCCCGGCTGGCCCGATGCGTGCCAGTAAAGGTCCTGAGGGCAGATTAGCTGGCAGCGGCCGCAGCCTCGTGCCACCACGCCGTGCGACATTAACCCCTCTAAGTCCCAAACTTCTCATCTGCGGGCATAATTCGCCGGTTCAGCCTCAAGCTGCACTGCCGTATGTTCGCCCTTGGCATACTCATGGGCCGCGGGGGATGACAAAGGACCGGCCCGAGTGTTGTGATGCGTAGGAGATCACAGGTTGGACGGACTGTCGGCAACGTAGCCGAGAGGGCCGGGGCCCCCCGGCACCGGACTTCACCGGCACCGTCCTCGAGGCGAGGAGGCGACTTATGACCGGAGCAATTGCCCCAACGAGGCCGCTGAGCGCCCTTGACTTGTGTGACCGATGCGGGGCCCCTGCGTACGTGCGCGTACTGCTACCCGGGTCGGGCGAGCTGCTGTTCTGTGCTCATCACAACCGCAAGCATGCCGATGCTCTCGCGAAGATCGCAGTTGAGATCCAGGACGAGACCGGCAGGCTGACAAGCAAGCCCGGCGATACGGCTTCCTGACCTCCACAGCAACGCTGGCCCCCGACCGGTAACCCGGCCGGGGGCCAGCCTGTTTCGTGGCATGGATGGCCGGGCTGGTGGACGGTGAGACCGGCCTGTTTCCCGCGACTACGCCACCGGCCCCTGACCAGGAACTGGTCAGGGGCCGGCGTTGCTCTCCGGGAGCGCCAGGTCGTACCTGGCGCCGTGCCCGGCTAGTCGAGGTAGTCCCGCAGCACCTGAGACCGGGACGGGTGCCGGAGCTTCGACATCGTTTTCGACTCGATCTGGCGGATCCGCTCCCTGGTGACGCCGTAAACCTTGCCGATCTCGTCCAGGGTCTTGGGCTGGCCGTCGGTCAGCCCGAACCGCATCGACACCACGCCGGCCTTCACGCTCGGACAGCGTGTCCAGCACCGAGTGCAGCTGCTCCTGCAGCAGCGTGAAGCTGACCGCCTCGCCGGGCTGGATCGCCTCGGAGTCCTCGATCAGGTCACCGAACTCGCTGTCGCCGTCCTCACCGAGCGGCGTGTGCAGGGAGATCGGCTCGCGGCCGTACTTCTGCACCTCGATGACCTTCTCCGGGGTCATGTCGAGCTCAGCCGCCAGTTCCTCGGGCGTGGGCTCGCGGCCCAGGTCCTGGAGCATCTGCCGCTGCACGCGGGCGAGCTTGTTGATGACCTCGACCATGTGGACCGGAATGCGGATAGTCCGGGCCTGATCAGCCATGGCCCTGGTGATGGCCTGGCGGATCCACCAGGTGGCATAGGTGGAGAACTTGTAGCCCTTGGTGTAGTCGAACTTCTCCACCGCGCGGATGAGGCCAAGGTTGCCTTCCTGGATCAGGTCCAGGAACAGCATGCCGCGGCCGGTGTACCGCTTGGCCAGCGAGACCACGAGCCGGAGGTTGGCCTCCAGCAGGTGATTCTTGGCCCGCCGGCCGTCATCGGCGATCCACTCCAGGTCCAGCCGCGCGTCCGCGCGGAGCGAGCCGCTGTCGGCGAGCTTCTCCTCGGCGAACAGGCCCGCCTCGATCCGCTTGGCGAGCTCTACCTCCTGCTCGGCGTTGAGCAGCGGGACCTTGCCGATCTGCTTGAGATAGTCCTTGACCGGGTCGGACGTGGCACCGGCCACGGCGACCTGTGCGGCCGGGAGGTCCTCGTCGTCGTCGCCGTAGACGAAAGCCTCGTCCTCGGACTCCTCGGTCGCCGCGGCCGTCGTGCCGGCAGCCTGCGCTGCCGCCCCGTTGACGCTGGGCGCCGGCCCGGCGTCGCCGGCCTTCACAGCGGCCACCTTGCCCGCCTCGGCCACGTCAGCGTCCCCGGCGGCGTCCTCGCCGTCGGCCTCGTCGGAGTCTGACTCCTCGCCCTCGATCTCCAGGTCCTCGAGCTCGGCCTCGACGTCGAGGAGGGCTACGTCACCGAGATCGGGGTCGCCGTCCAGGTCCGCTACGTCAGCCAGATCAGGCTCGGCGTCCGGGCCCTGGACCTCGGCGAGATCCGGATCAGCATCCAGACCAGCTTCTGCAGCCACTTCGGCGTCCGCCGTCACGTCGATGCTCCCGTTGTCACGATGGTCTCCCCTGCCCGGCAGCTCACTGGCGCCCTTCTTTCCCTGCCTGCCCTTAGCACCAGCCGAGCCGGACCGGCTCCGGCTGCTGCCTGCTGATCCCTGCTTATCGGCACTTGTGCCATTGACGCTGCCTGCGGTCGCGGATCTGGCCGCGGGCTTGCGGGCTCCCGGTTGCCGGGCCGACGGAACGCCATCTGCGGCGCCGTCGTCGGGAACCAGGGATACCGGCTGGTCCTGGTGCTTCTTGCCGCCAGCAGAGCCACCACGGGCCTGCTGGGGGACGCGTGCGCCTTGAGCCGACGGCCGAGATTGCCGCCGCGCTGCCGAGCCTGCAGCGCTAGCCACCGCGGTCACCCCTTCCTCGCTGGATGGCGGACTGACCTGCCGCGCCCAGCGCCCGGCTGTTCGAACAAGCAGGCGACACTGCCACCACTCCGGCATACCTCCTGGTAAGCATCGGACCCTACCGCGAGAATCCCGTTCCCTGGACCAGGCCAGAATCCGGGACACTGCGGCAGGAAAGCCCGTCCTGCCCGAGGTTCCTTCCCGCCCACCACACTAGGCGCACTGCTCGGGTAGGTCGTACCGCTGCGAGCCAGCTCCGTTGCTGGCGGGCCTGCGCTGGCATCGCCCAGGCTGAGACCACAACCCCGGGGATGGTACCCGCATTCCTCATGCCCTCCCCTTCTTCGCTGAAGCTGACCGCCTCCTGCTGGCCGCGCCGTCCAGGACAGCTGGCACGTGCACCACCAGGACGGTGACGTCGTCATCCTGCTCGTACCCAGTCAGCATGCGGTCCACAAGGTAAGGCAGCAGCTGAGCCGGATCTCCGGCGACCTCGGGCGGAGCCTGCGCCGCCACTGCCACCAGCTCGTCCAGGCCAGCGTCGAGCCCTCGCTTGCGGTTCTCCACCAGTCCATCGGAATACAGCACCGCAGTGTTGCCAGGCGGCAGCCGGAAGGCGTACTGGCGGCGCGGGCTGGCCCATCCGAGCGGCGTGCCGCCCTCCGCGGTTTCCAGCCGCGGCGGCCCGTCCTGGCTGAGCAGCAGCGGCGGCAGGTGCCCGGCGTTCCCGGCGACGCCGTCCCAGGTCTCCGGGTCGACGACGAGGTAGGCCACGGTCGTGACCTGCTCGGCCAGCTCCGTCGCCAGGAACAAGCGGTCGAGACCGGAGAGCACGGCCGCGGGCCTGGGGTCGGTGAGGGCCAGGGCCCGCAGCGCATTCCTGACCCGGCCCATTCCGGCCGCCGCGGTGAGTCCCTTGCCCATGACGTCGCCCGTCGCCAGCGCCAGCCGCCCGTCCGGCAGCCGGAAGGCGTCGTACCAGTCGCCGCCGATCTCCATGTTCCTGGTCACCGGCATGCACTTGGCCGCCAGGATCATGCCGGGAACGGTCGGCAGGGTGTCGGGCAGCAGGCTCCGCTGCAGGGTCTCGGCCGTCCGGTGCTCGCGCTCGTAGAGCGTGGCCCGCTCCAGCGCCAGCGCGCACTGGCCGGCCAGGGCCTCGAGGAATACCCGCTCCTCCTCGGTAATCTGCCGGGGCCGGGTGAAGGAGAACCGCAGCGCGCCCAGCGACGCGCCCGAGGACAGCAGCGGCAGGCCGACCCAGGCCTTCTCGTCGCTGTGCTCGAGGAAGAGGCTGACGTCGATGCCCTCGGCGTCAAAGTAGCGCCGCAGCGCGTCCGGGCTCTCCAGCAGCAGCGGCCGGCGCGTGCTGATGGCATAGGTCATCACGCTCGCAACTGTCAGCGGAATGTCACCGCCGGGAGCTCCGGGGCTGTCAGGCAGCCCGCCGGGGTTGATGGTGCGCAGCCGCAGCCGCTCGGTGTCCAGGATCGCGACCGCTGACCGCTCAGCGCCGATGGCTGACCGGCCCACCTCAGTGATGACCTGGACGACCTGCTCGACCGTCAGCGCTTCGGCCAGCATCGACGTGGCCTGCTGCAGCCTGGCGGTGCGCAGCGCCGCCGCCGACAGCTGCTCGGTGAGGCGGCCGCGCATCTCCTCGGCCTCGCGCTGGGCGGTGACGTCGGTGCTGGCGCCCATCCACTCGATGATCCGGCCGTCCCGCTCGATCGGAACTGCCCGGACGTCATAGTGCCGGTACGAACCAGTCCGGCTGCGTACCCGGTACCGGCTGTCGAAGACCTTGCCCGAGCGGACGCAATCCCGCCAGGAGGCCTCCACCCGTTCCCGGTCGTCCGGGTGAATGGCTTCCAGCCAGCCTTTGCTCAGGTACTCCTCGGCGCTCTGCCCGGTGATCCAGCGCCACTCAGGCGAGTCTTCCGCGATCTCCCCGTCCGGCCTGGTCACCCAGACCACCTGGGCCCCGGCCTGCACCAGCGACCGGTATCTCTCCTCGCTGCGCCGCAGCGCCTCGGCGGCCACGTGCTGCTCGGTGACGTCCACGGCGATCGCGGCAACGCCGCTGATCTCGCCGTCTCTGGACGGGAACCACGAGAACGACCAGTGGTGCGCGGGCGGCGTGCCGTTCGCCGTCGGCCCGGCAATCTCATGCTCGGTCTGCGGCACCGGGCGGTCTCCCGCCGCCACCCGCCGGATGGCGGCCTCGGCCGTCCCGGCCAGGTCGGCCGGCCAGACCTCGGCCAGGGTGCGGCCGACCAGGCTGTCGTGAGCGCCGTCGCAGAGCGTTGCCATGGCCTCGTTCAGACGGCGCCACCCGGCCATCGGGCCCGATGAAGGCGAAGCCCACCGGAGCTTCCTGCAACAGCGAGGCCAGCAGCGCCGAGTCAGAAACGTCCAGGCCGGGAAGGCGCGGGCGCGGGACGGACATGCCGGTGCTCATTCAGGCCACCTCGCATCCGGCCGACCGCGCGTCATCCGAACGGCTCCTTCCTGCTCACTGCGGACACAAGAAGGCTAGCGGCAATATCGGGCGCAAGAAGGGGGCGGCAACAACTCGATAACCCGGCAGCCACTGCATGGCGTGCGCGACCCGCCGGGTTCCCGCTCCTCCGCCAGGGCAATCCGGGCGGCGCCATCAGCCGCCGCGGCCTGCCCGCCGTGTTGTGTCCTTCGCCGAAGTCTAGCTAACGAAAATGGCTCGTCAGACCGTCACGCGGGGCAGGATCCGCCATTCCGGCCGGGCTGGCGGCTCTGCCCGGAGGCGGCCGGGCGGGCAGCAGGAAGCCCGCCGGAGCAGTCAGCGCGCCCGCCAGGGGCCGCTCCCGGGGCGCGCGGGCCAGCGGGCCATTTCCCGTGACTTCGGCATCCTCACGTGCTGGCGCCGGCAACAGGGAGCGGACCAGAAAGGGGGAAATGGCAGGCCGCGAGCTGGCTGGCGGCACCGTGCGGCGCCAGGGCCGGCTGCTGCTCAGCGCAGATCTGCTGCGCGCGCGGGCACCGCGGCCGGAAGCTGCAGCCGGCCGGCGGCGGGCTGGCCGGCGGCGGGCTAGCTGACGGCGGGCTAGCCGCGGGCCGGGCCGGGCCGGGCCCGCCAGCCTGACGGCCGCCGTCCACGGCCGGGATCGCGCTGATCAGGCCAGCGGTGTAGGGGTGAGCGGGTGCCGTGCAGACATCGTCCGCCGGGCCGACTTCCACCAGCTGCCCCTGATACATCACGCCGATGGTGTCGGCCATGTACCTGATGACCGACAGGTCGTGGGAGATGAACAGGTAGGTCAGGCCGTACTGGCGCTGGAGCTTGCGCATCAGGTTGAGGATCTGCGCTTGCACGGATACGTCCAGGGCCGAGACCGGCTCATCCGCGACGATCAGGGCCGGGCGCTGGATCAGGGCCCGCGCCAGCGCGAGCCGCTGGCGCTGCCCGCCGGAGAACTCCCGCGGGTAGCGACGGGCGGCCTCGGCCGCCAACCCCACCTCGTCCAGGATCCGCAGGACCTGCCGCCGCCGCCCGCGCGGGCGAACGGTCTTCTGGATCGCCAGCGGCTCGGCCAGGATCGAGTGCACGCGCATCCGCGGGTCCAGCGACGCGAACGAGTCCTGGAACATCAGCTGGATGCCGGGCTCACGACGCCGCTGCCGGGGCGGCAGCGCGGCCAGGTCCGCGCCGTTGAAGACGATCGCGCCGCCGTCGGGCCGCTCCAGGCCGGCCAGCAGCCGGGCGACGCTGGTCTTGCCGCATCCCGACTCGCCGACCAGGCCGAACGTCTGCCCGGCGGACAGCTCGAAGCTGACGCCGGCAACGGCGCTCACTGCCCTGGCCGGCCTCCGGCAGCGACCGCCCGGCCGGATACGTCTTGGTCAGCCCGGAGACCTGCAGGAGCGGCCGAGCAGCCTGACCGGCGGCCTGCGCGGCGCGCGCTCGGCTGGCGCGCGACGCGGCCGGCTCCGGCACCGCCGGGCCGCCAGGACGCCCGGCGGCCCTGCCCGGAGTCGGACTGTCCAGCGGGAAGAAGCAGGCATAGGAGTGGCCAGGGTGGTCACCATCGAGCCCGGGCTCATGGCTAGCGCACCAGTCCGTGGCGTACCGGCAGCGCGGCGCGAAGGCGCAGCCCGGCTCCCGGCGGGCCAGATCCGGCGGGCGGCCGGGGATGCTGTACAGCGACCTGCTGGCCGGACCGGCCAGTTCCGGCAGGGCCTCGAACAAGGCCTCGGTGTAGGGGTGGCGGGGACCGGCGAAGACGGCATCCGTCGCCGCCTGCTCGACGATGCGGCCGCCGTACATGACGGCAACCCGCTCGGCCCGGCCGCCGATCACGCCCAGGTCGTGGGTGACCAGGATGACGGCCATGCCCAGCTGTCCGCGCAGGTCGTCGAGCAGATCGAGGATCTCGCGCTGGATGGTGACGTCCAGCGCCGTCGTCGGCTCGTCCGCGATCAGCACCCTGGGCTCGCAGGCCAGCGCGGCCGCGATCATCGCTCGCTGCCGCATCCCGCCAGAGAGCTGATGCGGGTACTGGGCGGCGACGCCCTCAGGATCCGGCATCCGGACCAGCCCGAGCATCTCCACGGCACGGGCCGCGGCCGCGGGCCGGCCGGCACCCTTATGCACCGCTACCGACTCGCTGATCTGCCTGCCGATAGTCATGGTCGGATCCAGGCAGCTGGACGGGTCCTGGAACACCATCCCCACGTCATTGCCCCGCACGGTCTGCATGTCCCGCTCCGACAGTGCGGTCAGCTCCGTTCCGGCCAGCCTGATCGAGCCGTCCGCGATCGTGCCGCCCGGCGGCAGCAGCCGCATCACCGAGCGGGCCGTCATGGTCTTGCCGCAGCCGGACTCGCCGACGAGCCCGAGGCACTCACCGGCGGCGACGCTCAGGCTGATGCCGTCGACAGCACGCACCGTGCTGCCGTTACGCCGGATCTCGGTGCGCAGGCCGGCGATCTCGAGCACGGGTTCGGCGCGCTGCGGATTCACCGGATACCCCACGCCCGGGCCGGGCCGGCAATCTCCGCCGCGGTGCCCCTGGTGTCATAGCCCGCCGCCGAGAACGCATCGCGCAGGCCGTCACCCAGCATCGTGAACGCGACGATCAAGGCAATGATGGCGATGCCGGGCGACAGGATCTCCCACCAGTAGCCGCTGGAGATGGTCTGGGTCGCGGCGCTGATCATGTCGCCGAGATCGACCGCCGGGAACTGCACCCCGAGACCCAGCCAGCTGAGCGTGGCCAGCACCAGGATCGCGTTGGCGATCTGGAAGCTGACGTTGACCACGATCGTGCCGACGGCGTTCGGCGCGATGTGCCGGAAGATCACCCGGAAGCCGCTCCCGCCCATAACCCGGGCTGCCTGGACGTACTCGCGCACTCGCAGTGTCAGCGCCTCGGCCCTGACCAGCCGCGCGGTGCTCAGCCAGGACGTGGCCGCGATGACCAGGACGAGCATGGCGGTCGACGGCCGGTAGATGGAGTCGAGCAGCAGGAGCAGGACAATGGCCGGGATCGCGATCGCGGCGTCGGCGATGCGCATCATCACCGCATCCGCCGCGCCGCCGAGATATCCCGCCACCGCGCCCCAGACCGAGCCGAGCACGGCGGCGAGCACGCCGGCGGCCGCGGCCACCTCAAGCGAAATCTGGCCGGCCGTCATGAGGCGGCCGAGTTCGTCGGAGCCGTCCGCGTCCGTGCCGAGCGGATGGCCGGCTCGCGGCGGCAGGTTGGCCTGCGACAGGAACACGTGCACCTGGTCGGTGCGGTAGACCAGCGGGCCGAGGAAACAGAAGGCGGCCAGCGCGATGACGACCAGGCCGCCGATGGTGGCCAGCGGATAGGCCGCGCAGGCGGCCAGGCTCCGTCGCGCCCGTGCGCCCAGCGCTTCCCGCCCGGTGATCCGGCCGGCCGGCCCCGCCGACACTGGCCCGGCGTGCCGGCCACGGCTCCCGCGTGCGGGCGCGCCCTCCGCGGCACCGGGTCCTGGCTGCATCTGGCCGGGCGCAGCCTGATTCGCCGTCATGCCCGCGCGTTCCTGACTCGCGGGTCCAGCGCCGCATAGCCGATGTCCGCGGCCAGCGAGCCGAGGGCGGCCGCGACGCCGATCACGAGCGTGAAGCCGAGCGTCACCGGGAAATCATGCGTCTGCGCCGCCTGCCAGATCTGCCAGCCCATGCCCTGGATGTTGAACAGGGCCTCGACGACCAGCGCGCCGCCGAAGATCTGCGGGAAACTCAGCCCGATCAGCGTCACCACGGGCACCAGCGAGTTCCGCAGCACGTGCTGGATGACCACCCGGCGCTGCCCCGCGCCCCGTGCGCGGGCCGCTTCCACGTACTCCTGGCCCAGGCTGTCCAGCGCCGACGACCGCATGTACCGGGCGAAGATCGCCACGGTGACAAGCGCGAGGGTCAGCACTGGCAGGGTGAGGTCGCGCAGGTCGCTGATCACGGCCAGGATGCCCGGCGCCTGCGGGCCCTCGGCGCCGAAAACGTGGTTGTCGACGGCGAAAAAGAGGATGAGCACTGAGCCGAGCACGAACGGCGGCATGCCGTAGAACAGGAAGGTCAGCCCGCGGAGCAGATGATCAACGGCCGAGTTCCGGCGGACGGCCTGGATCAGCCCGACCGGGATCGCGATTACCAGCGCGATCAGCGTCGCCGACACGGTCAGTACCAGCGTCCTCGGCAGGCTCGCGGCCAGCAGCGAGCCCACGCTCTGGTTGAGCCGGGCTGAGTAGCCGAGGTCGCCGCGCAGGACGCGGCCGAGCCAGGTCAGGTACTGAGCCAGGAACTGCTGATGCGCTGAGCCACCGCCGAGCACGCTGGCCGTCGCTCCGCCGGGCGTGAGCCGGATCAGCCCGAACACGATGATCGTCACCAGCAGCACGACCACGACGGCCTGCAGGACGCGTCGGGCCAGGTACGTCGTCACGAGCCTGGCCTGGCGTGCTGTCGCCGGTTCACTTCAGGTAGTGCCAGTCTTCCGGCGTGATGGTGCCGGCGCTATTCTGCGGGCCGATCTCGAGCCCCTTGATGGTCTCGACGAGAGTCGCCTCGTCCGGCTCGTAGACGACCGGAAGCTGCGGGGCCAGGTAGTTCTCCCAGGTGTACATGGCCCGGTCGAAGGCGGCCGGCGTCCTGGCCTGGAGCGTGGCGTTGATCAGCTGGTTGTTCTTGGCATTGTTGTAGTTACCGGCGTTGTTCAGCGCGCCGCCGGAGAACAGCGTGTCGCCGGTCGGCAGATAGTCAGGGTCGTACGTCCACTCGCCCCAGAACGCGAGCTGCCAGCTGTGGTTGGTCGGATCGAACGCAGCGCCGACGACGTCATCGAACGACTCGGGGCTCGAGGGTGATCTGCATGCCCGCCAGCGACGCGTTGGAGGCCAGCTCGCGCACTCCGGACTCGATCCAGTCAATGCCGCTCGCGTAGGCGAGGTTGAGCTTCAGCGTCGCGCCGGCCGGGATCGACGCACCGCAGTCCGCCGGGCCGGTGCCGGGCCGTGAGCAGGTGTCGGCGCCGTTCGGGTTGATCGACCAGCCGTGGTCGCGCAACAGCGTCTCGGCCCGGCTGATGCTCAGCGTCCACGGATCTCCGGCGGCGTTGAGCTGCGGCGACAGGTAATTGGTGACCGGATAGGAGGTCACCGGGCCGATCGTGGGCT
Organism: uncultured Actinomycetota bacterium; assembly: GCA_963818995.1. GTDB lineage: Bacteria > Actinomycetota > Actinomycetes > Streptosporangiales > Streptosporangiaceae > JAJYUU01. Next base: position 402,740 of record CAWFUM010000024.1, read on the forward strand.
TGCCGTAGCCGTGCAACGGGCCGCTGATCACCCCCTCCTGGTCGACCAGCGACTGGAACGCCTGCCGGAAGTACAGCTGCCTGAAGATCGCGCCCTGGCCGGTGGTGTTCTGGAAGTTGTAGGGCATGTAGCTGAGCTGCCAGGTGTACTGGGCGCTGAGCTGGTAGTCGGCCAGCGTGGACGGGTTAGAGCCGACGTTCGCCCCGGCCGGCGGCACCGGCGCGTCCACGGTCGGCAGGTAGCCGACGTCGATCGTCTGGCTGCCTGTCGGGTCCTGCAGCACGTTGTACTCAGCCTGCTCGGAGGTGAACGGCACCTCGACGAAAGTGGTGATATGACCGGCCGGGACCTGGCCGCCGTAGGACTTGTTGTACGCCAGCACGAGCCTGCCCTGGCTGTTGAGGCTCTGCAGTTTCCACGGCCCGTCCACGACGCTCCACAGCGGCGACGACGCGAAGGTGGACGGGCTCTTCGCGGCCTGAGCGAACAGGTAGTCGTAGACCGCCACGCAGTCCGAGACCTTCGCCACGCAGTCACTCTTGCCGGCAGCGGTCACATCCCAGGCCATCGGAAGCGGCGTGAGCTGGCTGAGCTCGTTGTTCGTAAACCAGTCCTCGGAGAACTTCGGCGTGGTGATGTCCATGGTGACCTTGTACTTGCTGGCCGCCTTGATGTTGGTCACGTCGGCCGGCAGCCCGGTCGTGCTGTAGAAGACCCCGTTAGCGCCCTCGGCGATCATCAGGTTCATGAAGAACACGAGATCCTGCGCGTCGACCGGCTCGCCGTTCGACCAGTTGTAGCCGGGCTTCATGGTGATGGTGACCTGATGGCCCTTGTATACGGGCGGCTTGGCCAGGCTGACCTGCGGGTTCAGGTACGGCTTCACGCCAGTGCCGAACCAGTACAGCGGCCGGTACAGCAGGTACTGGAAGTCGTTGGTGTTGTAGACGCTGTCGTCGGCAGCATTGTTATGAGCGGCATCCCCGGTGAAGAACGGGAGCGGGTAGTTAGCCTGGCCGCCCGGCTGCATGGCGTAGGTGACAGTGGTGCCGTTGCCGGTATCGGCGGGGTTCGCTCCGCCGCCCGCCACGCTCGCGGCCGGCCCGCAGGCGGCGGCCAGCGTCGCCAGTCCGGCGGCCGCGCAGGCAGCCGCGACAACACGACCGCGCTTGCTCCCGCCGTGCTGCCAGGCTCGCCGCCACATCGCCGCAAGTCCTGCTCGCATGAGGAAACCGCCCGTCCTTCTCGCACCAGGGGCGCGCCACCCGGCAGGGCGCACCACGAGTCCCGCATTTACGTCTTAAACACCTAAATACTTAATTATGACTTATGTAGCAGACCACCACGCCCGGGCCCGGGCTGAGTCACGCCGACGAGCGGCGGCTGGCCGCCGAGACTGGCCGGAGGCACGGACCAGCGCGAGGCCACGGAACCGGGGGGCGGCGGGCATGCGTCAGTAGGACGCTACCGGACTAATGGGCTTTTCGCCGGAAACCCGGTCGGAAGCATCCCAGTTCTTACCTCAGATTCCGGCGAAGTACCCCGGAAACTAAGAAACCGGCAGTCGGATGGCGAGGCGTGGCGTGGCTGCCCCGGAAATCTGCGAAGCTAGACAGGTGACCCCCCAGAGCCGACGCAAGGATCCAGCAGGCGACCGGGGGCAGCATTCAGCGCCGCCGAGCCGCCGGCCTGGTGGCGGGCTGGCCGGTCCGCCGCCCAACGCGATGTTCGCCGAGATGCTGCGCGCTGCCCGCGAGTTGCTCGCGGTCCGCAGCCCGCTGGACGCTGAGCTCATGGTCAGCGAGTTGCTCGGCACCTGGTGGGGGCAGCAGGGCGGCCGCGGGGCCCGTAATGCGCGACGGCGGGCCGAGGTCGAGGAGGTCGTCGGCGAGGGCCTGGTCAGCTACGCCGCCGGGCAGGGCAGCCCGGCCGCGCTGGCGCTGCTATCCGGCATCGCCTGCCTGGGCACATCCCGCCAGGCCGTCCAGGCCGAGCAGGCCGCGCTCACGCTGATGGACCGGGGCGTCGCCAGGCCGGCGTGGGCCGAGCATGTCGGCGCCGTCGAGGCTGCCGAGTGCTACGTCAACTCCGATGCTTTCGGCGACCGCGACGAGGTCGTCTGCGTCTTCAGCTACGCCGGGCAGGAGCAGCACGCCCTGGTCGTCGTGGTCGACTACAACGCCGGCGGCCTGGCCAGGGACGGCTGGGTCACCTCGCAGGTCGGCAAGCTGCTCGATTACTGCCGGGATGGCAGCGGATCCGGTCAGACCTTCGGGCAGATCGACCCTCCGCAAGCGCGCCGGATGCTGGCCGCCGCTCTCGCCGCGACCGAAGCGGCAGCCGACCCGACGGTCAGTGCCTCGTTCCCCTCCTACCATGCGTTCATCCGGGCCAGGGTCAGGACGCTGCCGCCGGTACTGCCGGCCGGGTCCCGGAGCGTCGACGCGGCGCCGTCAGCGGCGGCGATTACCGCCGCCGCCCGCCGGTCGCTGTGGCGCAAGGACAGGCAGGCCATGCTGGCCGCTGAGTTCCTGGCCTCAGACGAAGCCGAGGACCTCTCCGACCGGCAGGCCGCCAGCAGGTGCGCCGACCACATCGTCGAGTACGGCTGCGACCGGGACTTCGGGCGGCCGCTGCGGGTCAGCCCGGCCAAGGCCGAGACCTTCCTGCTGGACTGGCTGCCGCGCAAGGTGGTCTTGTCCCGCGCCGACCAGGAGGCCATGCCGCACGTGCTGCTGGCCTGGGTCCGGTGGGCGGGCGCAAGGTCGGGCCTGACCGATACCGCGCTGGCCGCGACCCTGGATGCGGTCTTCGACGCGATGCGCACGTTCCCGACCGTCTATCAGGACCCGTCTTCGTTCGGCCTGGCGCCGGACATGGTGGCCAGGCTGCTGCCCGACGGCGACCTGGAGGCCCTGGCCCGCCGGGTCTTTGCTTTCCCGCTGCTGCGCGGCAGCTTCCGCGGCGTGAACCTGGCCCGGCTGAACCCGGCCATCACCGCCGACCGCCGCACCCTGCTGGCGGCTGACCACGACGACGCCGCCAGCCAGCACAGCGACGCCGCCTACCAGGTCAGCGCTGAGCACCTGGACCGGCACGCGGCGCTGGCCGACCGGCTGTGGCGCGGCGACCCGCCCGAGTTGTGGGAGGCCGCCCAGCGGCTGCTCGACCTCGGCGAGGACCGGCACGAGGTGCTTCACCTGCTGATCGACACGGTGAGGGCGGCCGGGACCCGCGAGGCCGACATCGCGTCCGCCCTGGCCAGCCTGCCGCCCGAGGAGCCCGGCTAGCAGTGTCCGGCGCACCGCCTCCGGTGGTCGACCTCAACGCTGATCTCGGCGAGAGTTTCGGCGCCTGGCAGCTCGGTGATGATCAGGCCCTGCTGGCGATCGTCACGAGCGCGAACATCGCCTGCGGCTTCCACGCCGGCGATCCGCTCACCATCAGGAAAGCCTGCGCTGGCGCCGTCGCCCGCGGCGTCAGGATCGGCGCTCAGGTGTCCTACCGGGACCTGGCCGGGTTCGGCCGCCGGGAGATGAGCGTCCCGGCCGAGGAGCTCACCGCGGAGGTTCTGTACCAGCTCGCCGCGGTGGACGGCATCGCGCGGGCCGAAGGCGGCCGGGTCAGCTATCTCAAGCCGCACGGCGCCCTGTACAACCGGGCCGCCCGCGACCCGGTGCAGGCGGCCGCGATCGCCGCGGCCGCCGTGCCTTCGACCGCGTCGCTTCCCGTGCTGACCCTGCCGGGATCCGCGCTCGCGACTGCGGCCGCCGACCTGGGACTGCCGGTCGTCACGGAGGCCTTCGCCGACCGCGGCTACCGCGACGACGGATCGCTGGTCCCCCGGTCGGAGCCGGGGGCGGTGCTGACGGACCCGGGCACGGTGGCCGCCCGAGCGGTGCGCATGGTGGTGGACGGCACCGTGCCGACGGCATCCGGCGCGGCACTCGAGCTCAGCCCGCGCTCAGTTTGCGTGCACGGGGACACTCCCGGCGCCGTCGCCCTCGCCGCGGCCGTGCGCTCGAGGCTGGAGCAGGCGGGCGTGGTGCTCGCCCCGTTTGCGTGATCGCGATCAGGCGGGCCGGCGATGCGGCCGTGCTGCTGCAGGCCACCGGGGCCGGAGGGGAACGGTGCCGCCTCGATCGCAGCCGCCATCCGGGCCGCGGACGTGCCCGGCCTGATCGACGTGGTACCCGGCGCGCAGACCGTGCTGGTCACGTTCGCTCCCGGCAGCCAGGACGCGGCCGCCCTGGCTGACCGGCTGCGGCAGCTGGCCGGCGATCCGGCCGCGATCCCGTCGGACGCGGCCAGCGGCTCCGGCGCGAGCGAGCCGGCGAGTGCCCGATGCCGTGATCGACACCGTGTATGACGGGCCTGACCTGGCCGACGTGGCGGCGCTGACCGGGCTCACCGAGGCCGAGGTCATCGAGCGGCATCAGGCCGGCGACTACCGGGTCGGCTGGCTGGGCTTCGCGCCCGGCTTCGGTTATCTCACCGGACTCGACCCGCGCCTTGAGGTTCCGAGGCTGGACAGTCCGCGGCTGTCCGTGCCAGCCGGCGCGGTGGCCATCGCGGGCGGGCTGGCCGCGGTGTACCCGGCCGCGTCCCCCGGTGGCTGGCGGCTGCTCGGCCACACGAACGCCCCGCTCTGGGATGCGAACCGGACGCCGCCGTCACTGCTGACGCCCGGCCAGCGGGTCCGCTTCCGCGCCGTCGGCCGGTTGCCTGACCCCTCCCCGCGCACTTGTCCCGGATCTCGTGCGCGCCAAAGCCGGGGAGTCAGGCGGCCGATGGCACCAGCCACTGGCTTGAGGTGCTGCAGCCGGGGCCGCTCACCACGATCCAGGACCCCGGCCGGCCCGGGCTGGCCCATCTCGGGGTACCGCACAGCGGCGCGGCCGACGCGGCCAGCTTCCGGCTGGCGAACCAGCTAGCCGGGAACGACGCAGCGGCCGCCGCCCTGGAAATCACCCTCGGGCGGCTCGCACTCCGCTTCGGCTTCGACGCCGTGGTGGCGCTGGCCGGGGCCGCGGTCCCGGTCCGGCTCACCGCGGCCGACGCGGAGCCAGAGCGACGGCCCGGCCGCCGTAGCCCGATCGGCGGGACCGTCCTCCGCATCCCCGCCGGCGCGATCCTGAGGCTCGGCTCGCCGCCGGCCGGGCTGCGTACCTATCTCGCGATCAGGGGCGGCATCGACGTCCCGCCCGTGCTCGGCAGCCGGTCGGCCGATATGCACTCCGGGCTCGGGCCGCCGGCGCTGCGGCCTGGCGATCGGCTGGCGGTCGGACGGACCCGTTCCCGGCCCGGACTCCAGCCGGAGCGGCGGCAACCCGGCCCGGCGCCGCGGCCCGAGTGCGCCAGCGATCGCGGGCCCGGCAGAGATCACTGATCTCCGGGTGCTGACCGGGCCGCGGGACGACTGGTTCAGCTGCCGACGCGCTGGCGGCGCTGGCGGGCGGGCAGCTATCAGGTCAGTGCGGCCAGCAACCGGACTGGCCTGCGGCTCACCGGGCCGGTTCTGCGGCGGGCGCGCGACGCCGAGCTGCCGAGCGAGGGCATGGCAGCCGGCTCGCTGCAGGTGACGCACGACGGACAGCCGATCCTGCTGCTCGCCGACCATCCGACGACCGGCGGCTATCCGGTCATTGCCGTCGTGGCCAGCGCCGATCTCGGGCTCGCCGCGCAGCTGCGGCCGGGGCAGCGGATCCGTTTCCTGGTCGGCAGCAGTAGCGGTTAGCCGGCCAGTTCCCGGTAGGCGGCCAGCAGATCGGCGGCAAGAACCGTCGTCAGATCGGCGGCGGTGGCCTCATCGCCGTGCAGCGAGACCCGGACGTCGCGGGAGGCGCAGGCGCGCTCGAACAGCGATCGCGCGAAGCGGCCGTTCCCCAGGGTGTCGATCCGGCCGTTCTCGACCGCCTGGGTGAAGATCGAGTCCAGCACCGGGACGGCATCAGCGTCGAAGGCGTCGCCGGCCTGAGCGGCAATGAACTGGGCGATCCGGGCCAGCTCCGCGGGCGAGTAACTCGGGAACGTGATCCGGGTGCTGAACCGCGACGCCAGGCCCGGGATTGCTGCGCAGCAGCCTGTCCATGTCCGCGGTGTAGCCGGCCAGCACGATCACCAGCCGGTCCCGGTCGTCCTCGGCCCGCTTGAGCAGCGTGGCGATCGCCTCCGAGCCGAACGCGTCGCCGCCCGAGTAAGCCTCGTTGTGCAGCGCGTAAGCCTCGTCGATGAACAGCACGCCGCCCATCGCCGAGTCGATCAGGCGGGAGGTCTTGATCGCGGTCGAGCCGAGATGCTCGCCCACCAGGTCGGCCCGGTGCGCCTCGATGACCTCCGGGCGGACAAGCAGGCCGAGGGCCGCGAAGATGCGGCCGAGTATTCGTGCGACTGTCGTCTTGCCGGTGCCAGGCGGCCCGGTGAACACGAAGTTCCGCGACGGCGGCTGGCTGGCCAGGCCCTGCCGGTCGCGCAGCCGGGCCACCTGAAGCTGGGCGACGATCTCATGGACCTGGCGCTTGACTGGCTCCAGCCCGACCAGCGCGTCCAGTTCGGCCAGTGCGCTCGCGACCGTGGGCGTGTCGCTGTAGCCGCGAAACCGGGTCGTCAGCTCGGCGTACCCGTGCTGCACGTCCTCGCCGCGCAGCGTGACCAGCTCGGCCGAGGTCGGCTCGGCCGGGCCGGCCATGATGCGGACATCCCGCTGCTGACCGGCACGGGCGAGCAGGCTGCGCACGAACCGGCCGTTCCCGAGCTCGTCAGCGAGGCGGCGGCGGCCGATCTCGTCGAAAATCTGCCGCAGCACCGGCCGCGCATCCGGGTCGAGCAGTTCGCCCCGGCTCTGAACAGCCTGCTCGGTCAGCGCCATGAGCTCGGCGGGCGTGTAGGTCGGGAACTTCACCCGGAGGGCGAACCGGGAGTTCAGGCCCGGGTTGCCGGACAGGAACGACTCCATCTGCCGCTCGTAGCCGGCCATGATGATGATGAGGTTCTCCCGGTCGTCCTCAGCCCGCTTGAGCAGCGCCTGGACGGCCTCGTTGCCGAACCGGTCGCCCTGCCCGTCCCCGCCCTCGTTCACCAGGCTGTAGGCCTCATCGATGAACAGGACGCCGCCAAGCGCCGAGTCGATCAGCTCGTTGGTCTTGATGGCGGTCGCGCCCAGATACTCGCCGACCAGGTCGGCGCGCTGGGCCTCGACCACGGCGGGCCGGTCCAGCAGCCCGAACGCGTAGAAGATCTTCGCGACGATGCGGGCGACGGCAGTCTTGCCGGTGCCGGGCGGCCCGAGGAACACGAAGTGCTGCATCGGCTTCTCGGTGCCGTGCCCCGCGATAGCCCGGCGCCGGGCCGCCTCGACCGACGCGGTGATCGAGCGCACCTGCTCCTTGACCGCGGTCAGCCCGATCATGGCGGTCAGCTCGGCCATCGCCTGGTCGACGGTGATGTGCGGCCAGTCCGCGGCTGCGGCCGCGGCGCGGCGCTGCTGACCGCGATCACCACTGCGCAGCCCGCCAGCGTGCGCGGTCTGGGCTGCCCTGACGGCGCCGGGTCCGGGGCCGCCGCCCGCCGGTCCCTGGCCGCCCGCCGGGCTGGCGGGCGCGCCGCCCGGCGCGGCTGAGCTTCTCGCGGAACGCCGGCGATGAGCCGGCAGGTCCGCTGACCCCGCCCTGCGCCGGCCCCGGCCGGTCCGGCCGCATACGGTCCGGCCGCGTACGGAGCGGCCAGCGCTCCGGCATAGGCGGCCCCGCGGCTGTCCTGCATGGCCTTGGCCAGCCGCCAGCCGAGCACGACCAGGGCGATCAGCCAGGCCGTGACCGGCGCGATGAACGGATCGCTGGCCGGGAGCTGAAGCGCGGCGATCCCGAACGGCAGGGCCCACCCCAGCGACCAGGCGATGGTCCGGCACGGAACATGCCAGCGGCCGAGCTGACCGAGATGCGCGGCGACGGCCACGACCACCGGCAGCAACAGGAACAGCGCGTACCAGGGCTCGCGGGGCTCCCGTCCGTGCGCGGCGGCGACGATGATCCCGAGACCCGCGGCGGCGACGGTCACCGAAGCGAGCACGGTGCGCTTACTGGTCCAGATGCAGAAGATTCCGTAGCCGAGCAGCAGGGGCAGGTAGACGAACGCGAAGACGATCGTCGTGTGGACGATGACGGCAGCGACGAGGAGCACCGCCAGCGCGACCGCAACCTGCAGGATCTTCGCCGGAAGGGAGGCTGCAAGGAAGGATCGCCAGATGCGCGCTGCGCCGCTCGCCGCCTGCTCGCGGGCCACGGAGGCTGATCTCTCTTGTGGCGCCATCTCGCTCCCTTGCACTGAGACTTGTATAGCGCATTCTCAGAGCGATTTCCGCCTCCCTGGCGGCCTGATCAGCGTTTTGATGCTATTGACATGCCACATGGCGGGTTATCGGCCTCTGAAGATCATCTGCCGATTCGGCCGTGCTTGTCCAGGATCCCGGCGCCGAATCGGCGGCCGGAAAGGCGTCTGGCGGCCGGGAGGAACGGCAGCTAGCCGGGAGCTCGCGCGGAACGGGAGGCGGGGGCCGAGAGCGGCGAAGCTGCCGGGTCACGGTGCCGGGTCACGGGTGCCGGTCTCGCTCCGCCGGGCGCGCGTGCCGGGCAAACCGGCTGGTCGGTCACCCGTGCGCCGAAGCCTCGGCGCGCCAGGCAGACTTCCTCGTGCGCACCAGCACGCGGGACACAGCGGCCCGTGCCAGCCGGTACGACTGGGCAGGCCGTCGCATGACCAGGTACTCGCGTTCCTACCGCGCCCCACCTGCTCTTGTACGTCGCGATGCCGTCATTCGGGGCGCCGAGGAGATCAAGTTCGCTGATGCCGGCATCGCGCGCCTGCACTGCCGTGTGCCACATCAGGATGGATTGCGGAGAGCACGGCTTGAAGGACTTGTCGGTCGCATATTGCCAGGCGAAAACACGGCCGGATGCCTCCAGGTTGACTTGCACGCCGACCGTGCGCCCGTCGACGCGAGCTGCGTAGAAGGAGGAGCCCGGCGTACCGCTCAGCGCCGTGAAGACGCGCTCATAAGTGCCAGCGGGAAACACCGGGCGCAGGCCCTGGACCGCGTACAGCTGCCGGTTCCAGGCATCCATCAGCTGGAAGTCCGCACGCTCGGCAGCAGAAACGCGCATCCCGATGCGTTCAGCCTGGCGTAGCTCCCGGCGGCGCCCCTGATTCATCGCCTTCAGCAGATCTTCGTCCGACCGGTCGCGCAACGGAATGACGAAAGTGCGGTCGACATGCACTCTGAAGCCGTCGGCCGGGGACGGCGAGTCATCCGGGGAAAAGAACTGATAATGGTCGAGCGCCCGCCGCCGCCTTGCTTCTGCCGTCAGCGCGGCCAAGGTCGCCGGAATCAGCGCCGCGGGTACCAGCGGCCCGAGATAAGGAAGCGGGCCCGAGTTAATGGCGCAAAACGGACCGTACCGCCTGACCAGCAGTGGCGCGACCCCGACCTTCTGGCTCCCGGAGTAAACAACGAGCGGTACAAACGCGCACTGCAGGCTCGGGGCCACGGCGCTGAGAAAGTCGTAGCGATGAAAGGCAGTCGCCTGGGAAAGCCGGCGCACACGTCGTCCCACTCGGCTTGCGATTGCGCACGGTCGAGGCGGATCTCATCGTGCCGGACCCGTTGCATGGACAAGAGCTCCCTTAATGGCCGGGTGGCAGCCTACGCCCGCGCGGGCCCGGCCTGCATCAGCCGCTCGATCACCGGCCCGATGCGGGCGGCGACCTCCTCGCGCGAGGCCGACGCGAGTGGCTCGAGCCGGATGATGTACCGGCTCCAGGCCAGCCCGACGAGCTGCGACGAAATGGCATTGAAGCGCCATTGCGCATCGGGACCGTGGTCCTGGCGGCCGGCCCAGATCCGCTCGCCGAGAAACTCGCGCAGTCCCCTGGCAATCTCCGGCGCCGACGACACGGCCTGGGCGAGGCTGACGAACGCCTGGCCGGGATGGTCAGGATCGGCTTCCCATTGCGCCAGGAAGTTCTCGACCAGCCGGACGCCGGGCGATGCGGGCGATGACGCGGCGTGGGTAGCCGTCCTGATCTCGCGCGGGTCCCGCGGCAGGGCCTGGGTAGCGACAAACAGCGCGGGCTTGCCGGAGAAGTAGTGATATACCAGCGCCGGGTCAACCTCGGCCCGCCGTGCGATCGCCCTGATGGTCGCCTTGGTGTACCCGTTCTCCCCGAACTCCGCGCGGGCCGCCGCGATGATCATCTCCCTGGTCCCGGCATCGCCGGCCCGCCGCCCGGTGCGCGGCATCAGCGCCTGCCACGACGGGCAACGCCCCGGCGACAGGCAGCGCCCCCGCAGCCAGCGCCCACACAGACCGCGCCCACACAGACCGCGCGCCGCCACGGGCGGGGCCGCCGCCACGGCCGCAGAGCATTTCACGCGGCGTGAATTCTTGTGCTAGAGTCATCACCCGTGAATTCTAGTGCGGCGGAGCCCGCTCGCAGCGTTTCCAGCCCGGCACTGGGCCGCCTGGCCGGCTGGTGCTACGACCACCGCCGGCTGGTGGTGATCATCTGGATCCTGGCCGTCATCGCGGTCATCGGCTCCGCCCAGGCTTTCGGCAGCCGGTTCAGCGACAGCTTCAGCTCCGGCAACTCGCCGTCTCAGCAAGCCGAGAATCTGCTGGCCCGGCGCTTCCCGGCGCAGGCCGGTGATACGGCCGACGTTGTCCTGCATTCCGGCAGCTCGCTGACCAGCGGCGCCAACGCGGCAGATATCGGCAGGCTGGTTCGCGAGCTGCGGCCGCTGGCCACCGTCTCGGGGGTCGCCAGCCCGCTGGCGACCGGCGGGGCGCGGCAGTTGTCCGCTGACGGCCGCACTGGCTTCATCGTGGTGCAGTTCGACGCGGTCGCGGCGAACCTTCCCGGCAGTGCCGTCAGCCGCGTGGTCACCGTCGCCCGCAGCTTCGCCCGGCCAGGACTCCAGGTCGCCGTCGGCGGATCGCCGGTCGAGAACGTCGTGACCGCCGCGCCGGGCTCCAGCGAGGGATTCGGCATCACCGCGGCCGTCATCATCATGCTGCTGGCCTTCGGCTCGGTCGTCGCAATGGGCTTGCCGATTGTTACCGCGCTGGCCGGGGTCGGCCTGGGTTTCGGCGTGGTGTTCGCGGCGAGCCATGTGCTCACCGTGCCGACGTTCGGCCCGGAGCTGATGGCCATGATCGGCCTCGGCGTCGGCATCGACTACGCGCTGTTCATCGTGACCGGCTACCGGGCCGAGCTGTCCGGCGGCAGCACGCCGCGGCAGGCCTGGTAGTGGCGCTGTCGACAGCCGGACGAGCCGTCCTGTTCGCGGGCTGCACGGTGGTCATCGCGCTGCTCGGACTGTATGTCGTCGGCCTGTCGTTCATGGACGGCCTCGCCACCGGCACCATCCTCGCCGTGCTGCTAGTGCTGGCCGGAGCGCTGACACTGCTGCCCGCTCTGCTCGGCTTCGCCGGGACCGCCATCGACCGGCTGCACATCCCCGGCCTGCTGTCCCGGCCCGCTGCCGGCAGCGGGTTCTGGGTCAGGTGGAGCCAGACGGTGCAGCGGCGGCCGGTGATCTGCGGGCTGGCGGCCCTGGCCGTGCTGGTCGTGCTGGCCATCCCGCTGCTGTCGATGCGGCTGGCGTTCAGCGACGCCGGCAACGACCCGCCCTCGCTGACCACCCGCCAGGCCTACGATCTGCTCGCGCAGGGATTCGGCCCCGGCTTCAACGGGCCGCTGGTCGTCGCCGCCAACGTGCCCCGGCCAGCCACCCCGGCAGCCCTCGATGCCGTGTCCGCCCTGGACACGCGGCTCCGCTCGGAGCCCGGCGTCGCGGCCGTCACGCCGGCCGAGTTCAACGCGAAGCCGCGACGCGGCCCTGATCGTGGTCTACCCGACTGCCTCCCCGCAGGCGGCGCAGACGGCGGCGCTGGTACAGCACCTCCGGGCGGGCGTGATCCCGGCCGCGACGAAGGGAACGGGGGTCACCGCCTATGTCGGCGGCGAGACGGCGGCCGGAGCCGATGCCTCCGCGTTCCTGTCGGCGCGGCTGCCGTGGGTGATCGGCCTGGTGATCGCGCTGGCGTTCGTGCTCCTGCTGGTCGTCTTCCGCTCGGTGCTGATCCCGGTCAAGGCAGCGATCATGAACCTGCTGTCGATGGGTGCTGCCTACGGCGTCATCGTCGCGGTCTTCCAGTGGGGATGGCTGGCCGACGTATTCGGCGTCACCAGGACCTCGCCGATCGACCCGTGGATCCCGATGATGATGTTCACGATCGTGTTCGGCCTGTCCATGGACTACGAAGTGTTCCTGCTGTCCCGGATCCAGGCCGAGTGGCTGCGGACCGGCGACAATTCGGTCGCGGTCAGCACCGGCCTGGCCAGCACGGCGCGGGTCATCACGGCGGCTGCCGCGATCATGGTGTGCGTGTTCGGATCGTTCGTGATTAACGACCCCCTGCACATACTCAACGTGTTCGGCCTGGGGCTCGCGACTGCCATCTTCGTCGACGCGACCATCGTGCGCATGGTGCTGGTGCCGTCGGTCATGCAGCTGCTCGGAACCGCGAACTGGTGGCTTCCCGGCCGGCTCGGCCGCAGCCAGCCGCACCCGGCACCAGCCGCGGACTCCGCGGTGATCGGCGGCTGACCGCGGCGCGCGCTGGCAGGCCGCGGTGAGGGCGGCCCCGTTCCCGCCCGGCTTATCTCGTCCGTTCGCGGCTGCGCCATGATGACGCTGAGCACGGGCCGATCGCCGCAACGGAGGCACCCATGATCAGGATCGAGGCCAGCCTGCTGATACCGGGTGACGGCGAGCCGGTGAACGACGGCGTTGTGGTGGCCGGTGACGGCGTGATCAGCTACGCCGGTCCGGCGGCGGCCGCGCCGCCTTCACCGGGAGCCGAGGTCACCACCGCGGCGGTGGTGATGCCCGGGCTGTGGGACTGCCACGGCCACTTCATGGGCACCCGGTCCCTGGACCTGAACCGGCTGCCGCAAGAGCCGACCGCGCTGCGGGCCGCGCGGTCGGCCCGTGATCTGGTCAACGCGCTCAGCGCCGGCGTCACCTCGGTCCGCGAAGTCGGCGGACTGGGCGTCCACCTCGCCCGCGCCGTCAGCGAGGGAACCCTGGACGGGCCGGTCATCTACGCGGCCGGGGCCATTCTCAGCACCACCGGCGGCCACGGCGATCTGCACTGCTATCCGCTCGCGTGGGTCACTGACTTCGCGGCGAAGGACGGCACTCTGCGGCTCGCCGACGGGGAGGCGGACTGCATGCGCGCGGCCCGCGAGCAGCTGCGCGCCGGCGCCCGGCTGATCAAGGTATGCGCATCCGGCGGCGTGCTGTCCGAGCTGGACAGTCCGATCCACCAGCAGTTCACCACTGCCGAGCTCCGCGCCATCGTCGAAGTCGCGGGCATGGCCGACCGGGTCGTGGCGGCGCACTGCCACGGCAAGCCGGGCATCATGGCCGCGATCGAAGCAGGCGTGGCCACGATCGAGCACGGCACCTATCTGGATGCCGAGGCCTGCGACGCGATGGCAGAGACCGGGACGATCCTGGTGCCGACCCGCAGCATCATCGAGGAGATCCTCACCCACCTCGCCGATGTTCCGCCGTACGCGGCGGCCAAGCTGACCGCGCTCGCGCAGACGCACGCCGACGCCGTCCGGCTGGCCATCGAACGCGGCGTCACGATCGCGATGGGCACCGACATCAGCGTGACCGGGATGGACCTGCCGAACTCCTGGGGCCACAACGGAGCGGAGCTTGGCCATCTGGTGCGGCTCGGGATGACACCGCTGCAGGCAATCCGCTCCGCGACGGCGGTCGCGCCACGCACGGTCGGCCCGCAGGCGGCCCGGGCCGGGCAGCTGGCAGCCGGTTTCGACGCGGACCTGATCACGCTCGACGCCAACCCGCTCGCCGACATCTCGGTGCTCGGCCAGCCCGGTCACGTGACCGGAGTCTGGACCGGGGCGCGGCGGGTGAAGGGCTGAGCGGCCGGATCCGTAACGGCGCGCCCGGCCGGGATCGATGTCTGAGCGAGGGGCTCCGGTTGACAGTCTGGCGCCAGGCCAGGACCGGCCGGCCCAAGGGGAGATCTGATGATGCACCGGCTCAGCGCGGCGCTGTCGGCCGCGCGGCTGCGGACGACGGCGCGGCGCGGACGACGGCGCGGGCGCGGATCGCACGCGCCGGAGGCGCCTCCGCTGGCGCTGCGCCGTCACGCCGCGCCCGCACGGCCGGGCCGTGGCGGCGCGCGATAGTACCCGCAGCTGTTCTGGCACTGACGCTCGGGCTGGCGGCACCCGCCCTGGCCGGCACCCGCGAGCAGGCAGGCGCGCACACCGCGGTCTCGCTCCGCACGCTGGTTGATCACGTCCGCATCAGGACCGCGCCGCGCAACCACGCGCACATCGTTGCCACGATCAGCAAGAGCGGCACCGCCGTCGCCGTCAGCTGCTACACGATGGGAACCTCGGTGGCCGGCAACCGGGTCTGGTACTTCATCACCGCGCCGGCGGCCGGCTACATCACCTCGTACTACACCGCGACGCACCTGGATCCGGCTATTGGCGTCAGCAAATGCAAGTCGTTCAGCCGGCCGTATCACACGGTGGTGAAGGGCCTGCACATCCGGATGGCGCCGACGACGGCCTCGAAGATCCTGGCGACGCTCAGCCGCGTCGGCACCAGGGTCACCGTCAGCTGCTACACCGTGGGCCAGAACGTAACCGGCGACGCAGTCTGGTACCACACCATGACGCCGACGGCCGGGTATGTCGCCGGGCTGAACCTCGACACCGGCTCTGACCCCGCGCCGGGCGTGCCGAAGTGCGCCTGACCCAGCCCGGCCGCCCGATGGCCGGATGCCTGAGTGCCTCACTGCCTGATTACCCGACTGGCCGGCAGGACGCCGGTTAGCCGGGTTGTCGGGGGTCCGTGCTAGAACGCTGGCATGCAGAAACTCAGCTTTCCCGACATGCTCGACCTGATCGAGGACCGCTCGGCCGCGCTGCGGGCGGCGGCGGCGGAGGCGGGCCAGGAGGCACGGGTGCCCGGCTGCCCGGACTGGTCAGTGGCGGACCTCGTCGCCCACGTCGGTGAGGTGCAGCTGTTCTGGGCCGCCGTGGTCGGCGCGGGCGAGGCGGACGGGCCGCCTGACCCGGAAGCGGTCGGCGACACCGAGCCGCACGGAGACCTGCTGGCCTGGTCGGCTGACGCCACGGACCGGCTTGTGCTCGAACTTCGCAACGCCGGTCCCGACCGCATGTGCTGGACCTGGTGGGAGTCGAGCGGGGCGCCGATGAACTCGGCCGCCGTGGCCAGGCATCAGATTCAGGAGGCTGCCGTCCACGCCTACGACGCCCAGCAGGCCGCCGGCCGGGCTCAGCCGATTCCCGGTGCGGTGGCGGCAGACGGCGTCGGCGAGTACCTCACCGTGGAGCTGCCGACCAACGGGCCGTGGCCGTACCAGCCCGGCACGGTCGTGCTGGAGACCGGCGCGGGCGGCAGCTGGGTCCTGGATCTCGACACTCCGGCCATCACCGTGCTGGTCGGCGATGAGCACGGCACTGCGAAGCCGACCGCGACCGTGACGGCCGACCCGAGCGACATGGTGCTGTCCTTCTACCGGCGCGACCCGATCGGAAAGCTGCAGATCGAGGGCGCCAGCGAACTGGTTCCGCAACTGCTGGACTGGCCCAATCTCGACTGAGACCGCCTGACAGCAAAGCGGCCCTCCTCATGATTCGTCGCGCGAGCGCCCTTCCGCAGAGTTAGGCATTGGTGTCACTCAGCCGACGACGCAATGCTCCGCGGCCGCCGCTGATGCCTGCCGACGCGATACGAATCGACCGCCTTGCGCGAACTGCGCCAAATCCCGTCAGGCCCCTGAACAGCGGCGAGTCTTCCGCGCTGCGCCGCCCGACGGAGCGCGATGACCGTGAAGTCGTGATCAGCGAGAGCAGCGAGCGGGACCATGCGTGCCGGACCGGCGACGTTGGGAACTACGAACTTGTTGAGGTTGTCATACATTGCACGCGCGATGAGCTCGCCCAAGGCCCCATAGTCGCCTCCGTCAGCTCGCTGCATCGCCGTCAGGTAGGCGCTGCGTTGCCTCTTAAAGATGATCACAGGCGGATATCCAAGCCGCACCAACACAAGGTTCATAAGAAGTCGCGCGGTGCGGCCGTTTCCGTCGATGAACGGGTGCACTCGCTCGAACTGGTTGTGAAGTCGCGCCAATTCCTCAGGCAGCCATCGATCCATCTCACCTCGACCAACCCGATCCGATGTAGCGCAGACATCCTCCACGCACTGTTGCACTTGGCCGGGCACCAACGGCCAAGAGGGAGGTGTCATTCCTCCGTGAAACGGATGAATGTCGTGCTCCCGGAAGCTGCCCGGACCCTCTCCATCGGCGGCATCCGGATGCGGCGCAACATCCCAGACCGGAGTCATCGCTAGGTGGTGGACGTGGCGGACTTCGCTCATAGCTAGCAGGCGGCCGTCGTGCCAGTCACCAGGTTCCATGGCATGGCCGTATACCCAGCGCGCAGCATCTCCATATCCCTTGACTTCGTTGTACTCCCGCAAGGGCTTAGCACCCACAGCGCGACCCTGAACCAGAAGCATCTCGACTTCGCGCAAAACCAGCGTGTTGCCTTCCAACGCCGTGGAGTGGTGCGCTTCCTGGTGCCAGATATCAGCCCAGATCGATTCGGCCTCGTTGGGGCTGGGAAGCCCGCCGAACCGCTGGTCCAGCTCAGCAAGGGCGTATCCAAGCCGCTCGTAAACGCTGGACCTACTTGGTCGACCTCTGCCCGTCACAAGGGCTCCGTTCCCGCAAGCCGGAAGTTGGTACATCTGACTAAAGGCTAATTGAACATACCAACTAGGTAAGCTGTCTGCAGGCGCCTAGGACCATGAGCGGGAGCTTCAGCGACATTGAGCGCGAAAGCCGGGGACTGGTGGTCCCGCCCGGGAGGAGCGTAGCTGCGCCGGCCGCCACACCCTCCCAGGCAGGCAGATCTTCTTTAGTTCGATTCAGCTGCAGCCGCTGGTTGATCCGCAGCCTTCGCAGACGTAGCAGCTGCCCGCCGGGCGCATCTTCGTACCGCAGGTCAGGCAGAGCGGGGCGTCCGCGACCCGTCCCTGGTGCGACTCGATGAGCTCGGTTGAGCTACGCGGGGCACTGGCCGCTGGGGCCGGCCGGGCGGCAGCGGGCTCGGCTGCCTCCGGCTGAGAACGCTGCACCTTCTCGACCGGCACTGACTGCGCGAGCTCCTCCGGGTCCAGGTCCAGGACGGCCGCCGCCGGCTCATCGCCGTTCAGCTGAGCGGTACGCTCGTCGGTCGTCAGGATGCCCAGCTCGGCCCGCTGCTCGTAGGGCAGATGGTCGAGGGCCAGGCGGCGGAAGATGTAGTCCATCACGGAACTGGCAATCCTGATGTCGGAGTCGTCGGTGATGCCGGCCGGCTCGAACCGCATGTTGGTGAACTTGGCGACGTACGACTCCAGCGGAATGCCGTACTGCAAGCCGACCGAGATCGCCATCGAGAAGGCGTCCATGACGCCGGCCAGGGTCGAGCCCTGCTTGCCGAGCTTCAGGAACACCTCTCCGACCCCGTCGTCCGGGTAGCTCGACGCGGTCATGTACCCCTCGGCACCGGCCACCGAGAACCGCGTCACGGTCGCCGACCGCTGCCTCGGCAGCCTGCGGCGCACCGGGCGGACCTCATGCGGAGTCACGGGCTCGGGTGCTTCCGCGGACTTCTTCTTGGCGACCGACAGGGGCTGGCCGACCTTGCAGTTGTCGCGGTAAATGGCCAGCGCCTTGAGGCCGAGCTTCCAGCCCTCGAAGTAGATCTTCTCGATGTCCTCGACAGTCGCGGACTCGGGCAGGTTCACGGTCTTGCTGATCGCGCCGCTGAGCGCGGGCTGAACTGCCGCCATCATCCGCACGTGGCCCATCGGGCTGATGGCCCGCTCTCCCATCGCGCAGTCGAAGACCGAGTAGTGCTCCGGCCGCAGCCCCGGTGCATCGATGACATGCCCGTGCTCGGCGATGTACTCGACGATGGCCTCAGACTGCTCTGGCTGGTAGCCGAGGTTCTTCAGGGCGCGCGGGACCGTCTGGTTGACGATCTGCATCGATCCGCCGCCCACCAGCTTCTTGAACTTGACCAGAGCGAGGTCCGGCTCGACACCGGTGGTGTCACAGTCCATCATCAGGCCGATCGTGCCGGTCGGGGCGAGGAGGCTGGCCTGCGCGTTCCGGTAGCCGTTCGCGTCGCCCAGCGCCATGCACTCCTGCCAGGTCTTGTTGGCGGCCGACAGCACCGGAGTGTCGATGGTGCCCAGAGAGCGGATAGAGGCGCTTGCCGTCGCGTGCTTGGCGATGACCCGCTTGTGCGCGGTCGCGTTGCGCGCGTAGCCCTCGTAGGGGCCGACGACAGCAGCCAGCTCAGCGGAGCGCTTGTAGGCGGTTCCGGTCATCAGCGACGTGATCGCGGCCGCGATCGCGCGGCCGTCATCAGAGTCGTAGGCGTGACCGGTGGCCATCAGCAGGGCGCCGAGGTTGGCGTAACCGATGCCCAGCTGGCGGTACGCGCGGGTGGTCTCAGTGATCTTCTCGGTCGGGAAGTCCGCGAAGCAGATGGAGATGTCCATCGCCGTGATGATCAGCTCGGTGAGCCGCTCGAACTTCTCGACCTCGAACGTGTCGTCCGCGCGCAGGAACTTCAGCAGGTTGATGCTCGCGAGGTTGCACGAGGAGTTGTCCAGGTGGACGTACTCAGAGCACGGGTTGCTTGCGGTGATCCGCCCGGACTCCGGGCAGGTGTGCCAGTCGTTGATCGTGCCGTCGTACTGAATGCCGGGATCGGCGCACTCCCAGGCGGCCTTGGCCATCTTCCCGAACAGTGCCTGGGCGTCGACCTGCGCGACCGGCTCGCCGGTGGTACGCGCGGCCAGGTCGAACTTGCTGCCCGACTCGAGCGCGCGCATGAACTCATCCGAGACACGGACCGAGTTGTTGGCGTTCTGGTACTGGACGCTCGCGATGTCCTTGCCGCCGAGGTCCATGTCGAAGCCGCCGTCCCGCAGCACGCGGATCTTCTCTTCCTCGCGCGCCTTGGTCTCGATGAACTCCTCGACGTCGGGGTGATCGACATCCAGGACGACCATCTTGGCCGCCCGCCGCGTCGCGCCGCCGGACTTGATCGTGCCGGCTGAGGCGTCAGCGCCGCGCATGAACGAGACCGGGCCGCTGGCCGTTCCGCCCGAGGACAGCAACTCCTTGCTGGAGCGGATCCTGGACAGGTTCACGCCGGCTCCGGAACCGCCCTTGAAGATCAGGCCCTCCTCGCGGTACCACTCCAGGATCGAGTCCATGGTGTCGTCGACGGCGAGGATGAAGCAGTTGTGCACCCGCAGGTTCCCGGACAGGTACTCGCCGCTGTCAGTCTGGATATCGAAGACTTCCATCGGCCCGAGATTCTCGACCTTGCTGATGTCCAGCAGCATGCGGTCAGAGCCGCCCACGTCCGGCTGGACGTACAGCAGATGGTCGCCGGGCCGCAGGAAACCGGCCACGGTGAACTCACCGACATCGAGGTCGGTCGCCCGCCACACGAGGTGATCGGCGGTCGCCTCGAGGACATGCCCGGCTGTGGTGTGCAGGCGCAGGACTTCCTTAACGCCGTTAGCCTTCGTCGCCACGATCCTGGTGGTGCCGTTCGCGTCGTAGACCTTGGTGCCGACGGCGTCAGATTCGACCAGGCTGCCGATCGGAACGGGGCCAGCAGGCGTCGTCACCAGAGCGTGGTACGGCTGGCAGGCCGAGACCTGCTGCGGCGACGTCGTGCCGACGTTGAACCAGACCGGCGAGTTGAAGCTGAAGATCTGGTGGATCAGCGCGTAGGTGAGCTCGTGCTCGAAGATCTCCGCGTCCTGCTCAGTGGCGAAATAGCCGTGCTCCCGGCCGGCCGCGCCGTAGGTGCCGACAACGCGGTCGACGAGCTGCTTCAGGCTCCACTCGCGCTGCGGCGTTCCGAGCGCGCCGCGGAAGTACTTGGTCGTGACGATATTCGCCGCATTGACGGACCAGAAGTCGGGAAACTCAACGGCCCGCTGCTCGAAGTTGACCGAACCGTCGCGCCAGTTCGTCATGACGACGTCGCGGCGCTCCCAGGTCACCTCGTCGTACGGATGAATGCCGTCGCGGGTGTAGATACGGCTCAGGGTCAGGCCCTTGGCGCTCTTGCTGTTGTCCTGCGCCGCTGCCCCGCTTGCCGTCTCGGTCATGTGCGCTTCCCCCTTCAACGGATCCGCCAGATCCGATAGCGGGCCTGCTCCAGGCCCTCCCAGTGAATTCGGGTCCGGTCCTGCTAACTGGCCGGAGCGGGCTGCTGCCCGTGCTGCTTGGTGCCGGGAACCGGACCTGAAGGCCCGGAATCCCGCTCTCCTTCGGGGCACAGCCCCGCCTCCTCGGCCAGGAATTCGACGTCCTCGGACCGCCACTCCAGATGTTCTGCTCGCAGCGTCGCGATCTCGTGCTCAAAGTCGGCCAGCGACTCGAAACCCCGGTACACCGAAGCGAACCTCAGATACGCCACCTCATCGAGGTCCCGGAGCGGCCCGAGGATGGCGAGGCCAACCTCGTGCGACGGGATCTCGCCGCTGCCCCTGCTCCGGATGGCGTCTTCCACCTGCTGCGCGAGCAGCGCCAGCTGATCCTCGCTGACCGGCCTGCCCTGGCAGGCACGCCGCACACCGCGGACGATCTTGTCCCGGTTGAACGGCTCGGTAACGCCGCTCCGCTTGGCGACGGTCAGGATCACCGTCTCCTGGGTGGTGAAGCGACGGCCGCACTCGGGGCATGCCCGGCGGCGGCGAATCGCGGCGCCATCGTCGCCTGTCCTGCTGTCGATCACCCGGCTGTCGGGATGCCTGCAGTAAGGGCAGTACACGCGATCACCTCCTGGGCGGTCTGGACGTCGCTCGCGTAAAGCACAAGCTATAGGAAAATTACAAGCGTGCAACTACTATATCTTGTGGTCCGGGAGGCGGCAAGCCGCGAGTACTTCTTGCCTGGCGCAGAACCCGCTGGTAGACCTTGCAACGGCTGCGCCGCCCGCGTCCGGGAAATCGCCCAACACGCCGGCGTGTCGCCCTGAACTGAGGATCCAGACCTGCCCTAAGCCCTGCAGCCGGGCGCCAGCTCCCCCAGACCGTCATCAGAGGTCCCGCACCGGACTCGTGCTAGCGCCGCGGGATCCAGAGCAACTGGCCGGCACTGATAGTGGCGCTGCTGAGCGCGTTAACGGTCATGATCTCGGACACGACCATCCGGGTGTCGGCCGTTGGCTCATCGGCCGACGCGATGGACCACAGGGTCTGGCCAGGACGCACCACGACCTGGCGCATGCCCTGGTAACCGGCCCTGGCCTGACCGTGATTCGTCGCCTGGGCTCCGCCCGAGGCCAGCAGGCTGATGACCAGGACGGCTGCGGTCAGGAAAGCCAGGATCAGCGCGGTGAGGACCATCCGCCCCCGCCTGGTCAGGCGCACCGGCGTCCGGATCACGGCGCTCCCCGGCGCCGCAGCCGGCAACACCGCAGACCCCGCTCACCGCAGACCCCGCCCCCGCGGACCCCGTTCCCGCAGACCCCGCCACCGCGGACCCCGTTCCCGCAGACCCCGTTCCCGCAGGCCCCGGCATCGCAGACCTCGATCCCGCAGGCCCCGGCATCGCAGACCTCGATCCCGCAGACCCCGGGCATCGCAGACCCCGGCCGCGCGCCCACGCCACCGGCCAGGACGGTCCCGGTTACCACGGCTCGCGCCGGCCCCGCACCTGCGTCCCGCCGTATCGAACTAGAGCGCGGCTCCGATCGGGCGCGGCCGGGACCAGACTCGCCGACTAGTCGCAGCGCACGGCGGCTCGCACCTGAACGCGGCCCGCCGCTAGCCGGACGACGGTCGTCACCAGTGTCCGGTCCGCCACCGACCGGCGCCTCGATCGCACTCAGAGCGCTCATCCCAGCCTCCATCTAGCGAATGACAGTTCGATCGTACGTCTGTTCTATCGCATCTTCGTTCGATCGAACGAAGATACGGTACCGTCCTATCGCACGGGTACGACATTTTCGCCACGGGTCGAACAGATGTTTGATCTGGCGGTCCGAAACCGTTAGCGTCGGTCTCGGCGCACAGCGCTAAGCCCGGCACAGCACCTGACAGCACACGACTCGAGGCCGGAGGCCCGAAATGAGCGATGCGACCAGTGATGGAGGGGCGCGCGAGGCCTCGACCGTTGATTTCGAGCTCGCCGAGAACGAGCCAGCGGCCCAGCCTGCGGGGCGGCCGCGCGGCAAGCCGGGCAGACGGCCGAAGGGCAGCGTGCCGGCCGTTGTCGCTGACCTGCCGGACAAGCCCGATCCAGCTCATGTGCTGACGTGGCGCCAGCGGAAGGTGCTTCAGGTCATCCGCGAGTCGGTTCAGCGCCGCGGCTACCCGCCGTCCATGCGCGAGATCGGCGAGGCTGTCGGCCTGACCAGTACATCAAGCGTGTCGTACCAGTTGTCGACGCTGCAGAGCAAGGGCTACCTGCGGCGCGACGCCGGGCGCCCGCGAACGGTGGAGGTGCGGCTGCCCGGGCATCCGGCAGTTCGGCCCGAGCCGGATTTCGAGGACGAGCCACCCATGGATATCGCCTCGCAGGAAGCGGCCTACGTCCCGCTGGTCGGCCGGATCGCGGCAGGCGGCCCGATCCTGGCCGAGGAATCGATTGAGGACATTTTCCCGCTGCCCAGGCAGATTGTCGGCGAAGGCAATCTGTTCCTGCTGAAGGTTGTCGGCGACTCGATGATTAATGCCGCGATCGCCGATGGCGACTGGGTTGTCGTGCGGCAGCAACCCGTTGCCGAGAATGGCGACATCGTCGCCGCCATGCTCGACGGCGAGGCGACTGTCAAGACCTTCAAGCGGTCGGCTGACCACATCTGGCTGATGCCGCATAACCCGGCCTACACGCCGATTCCCGGTGACGAGGCAGAGATCCTCGGGAAGGTTGTGGCGGTCCTGCGCCGGGTCTGACTTCGGCCGGCCCTGGTCGCTGACGCGCCTGGCAACCGGGGCCCCGGGCAACCCTCGCCCCGGGCAACGCCTCGCCCCGGGCAACCGTCGCCTTATCCAGCCTGCGCCGCCCATCACCGCCGCTCCGCGCAATCCGGGGCCGTCGCTAGGATGTGCGCAGCGCCGCGTGCCGATGGCGGACCGCGCCAGGCATGGAGGCGCCGGACCCGGAAGGTGGTCGGAATGACCCTTTCCCTGCTCGTCAGTCGTGTCTGAGGGCACCGAGAAAGCCAGGCTCATCGCCTGGAACCGTGAGCTGACGGCCGCTCACCACCGGCTGCGCGAGACCATGAGGCGTGCGCGCCGTGCTCTCGATGCCGGCGCTGCCGTTGCGGCCAGTACCGACGTGCTGTCGCACTGCCTTGCCTTCTGCAGCGCGCTGAGCGGGCATCATGCGAGCGAGGACGCCGCCTTGTTTCCAGAGCTGTCCGCGCGCTACCCCGACCTGCGGACCGACGATCACGACGCTCGAGCAGGACCACGCGATGATGGCGTCGCTGCTCAGGGCGCTTGATGACGGGATCAGGGAGGCCGCCTCGCGAGGTGAGCTTGCGCGCCATCTGGACGGACTCGCCGCGATCATGGAGTCCCACTTCCGGTATGAGGAACGCCAGCTTCTCGGCGTCCTGTCCGCGCCTCGAGCTAGACGCTGATCCTCGCGCACTTCTCGGCCCGCTCTGACCCGCCGGTGCGCGGAGCGGCTGCTAACGCTCGATCAAGGGCAGGGCCTGCTCAGCAGTAAGCCGCAGGTCCTCATACCCGTCCAGAACGTCGTAGGCCTCAAGCCGCATCAGGTCATCCCTGGTCCGGTCGCGGTCAGGCTCGGCGGCCAGCCGGTGGGCGTGGCGGAGCCTGGCGCGGTCGAGCTCGTTCCGCACGCTACGGGCATTGGCGAACCCGGGCCGGCCGATCTCCTGCCGGAGGTTCTCCCGAGTGCCAGTTCGGCGTCCGGGGACAGGTAATACTTCGCGTCGTCGAGCATGAGCTGACCGATCGACACGAGCTCGTCCACGTCGTAGGGCGCGAAGTCGAGGTGATGCGCGATACGGGAGCCCATGCCGGGGTTGGAGGAGAAGAACTCATCCATCCGGTCCTTGTACCCGGCGAGGATGACGACGAGGTTCTCCCGCTGGTTCTCCATGACCTGCAGCAGGATCTCGATCGCTTCCTGCCCGTAGTCCTTGGAGTCCGAGGCCCGGTACAGGTAATACGCCTCGTCGATGAACAGCACCCCGCCCATCGCCCGCTCCAGGACCCGCTTCGTCCGCGGCGCGGTCTGCCCGACGTACTCGCCGACCAGGTCGTCGCGCATCGCGTGAACGAGCTGGCCCTGCTCGAGGTAGCCGAGCCGGTGCAGTAGCTCGGCCATCCGCAGCGCCATCGTCGTCTTGCCGGTGCCGGGCGGTCCGGTGAAGCACATGTGCAGGCTCGGCCGCGGCGCAACCAGCCCGAACTTATGCCGCGCCCGGTCGACCAGCAGCAGCGAGGCGATCTCCTCGACCTTCCGCTTGACCGGGACCAGGCCGATCAGGTCACGGTCAAGCGCAGCCAGGATCTCATCGATGTTCGCGGCCTGGCGCTCTGCCCCGAAGGTCACCGTGGCCTCCGCCGGCAGCACCTCAGGGTCGGTCCTGGCGCCGTGGCCGCGACCGTTTCTGCTGCTGCCGCTCCGGCTTACGCTCAATCACGTGCAGCTTGCCGGAGTCCGGCCCGGGAGACACCTGCGCGTAGTGCTTGTCTGACTTGAGCACGCTTCGCACCGCGAGCACGATGACGCTGCCGAGGCCAATGACGCCACCGATCGCGCTCCCGACAATGTCACCCTGCACCAGCGAACTCCTGCCCCCGCGGGCGCTGCACTCGCACTGCCCGGACTGGCCTGAAGCAGACCTTACCTGACTTCATCGTGGCAGGTCAGAGGCGGCAAGATCAACAGACTAGGCCGAGACGATGTTCACCAGCTTCGGCGGCCGCACGATCACCGTGCGGACGCCGCGGCCTGCCAGCGCCCGCTCCACGCCGGGTGCGGCCAGCGCCAGCTCGCGAAGCTCGTCCTCGCCGGCCGACGTCGCGACTTCCAGCCGGTCCCTGACCTTGCCGTCGACCTGGACGACGCAGGTCACGGTGTCCTCCACCAGCAGCGCGGGCTCGGCAGCGGGCCAGCCGGCCAGGGCGACCGACGGCTGATGGCCCGAGGATCTCCCAGCACTCTTCTGCCGTGTAGGGGGCGAACAGGGACAGCATGATCGCCAGCGACTCGGCGGCCTCGCGAACGGCAGGATCACCGGCGCCGGGCCCGGCGTCGATCGCCCGCCGGGCGGCGCTGACGAGCTCCATCAGACGGGCAACGGCCACGTTCAGGCGGGTGGACTCGACCAGCCGGGTGACCTCGTCGATCGTTTTATGCGTGACCTTGCGCAGCTCCTGGATAGCCGCCCGCCGCGCTGGGCGTGCCGACACCGCCGGCGCTGGCGCCGGAGGCAGCGACCTCGGCCGCGACCCTGGCGACCCGGCCCAGGAACTTGACCAGGGCGTCCGGGTGCATGTCGGCCCAGTCGATGTCGTCCTCAGGCGGACTCGCGAAGATCATCGTCAGCCGGATCGCGTCCACGCCGTGCGCGGCGAGCTGCTCCCCCAGGTTCACCCCGTTGCCGAGCGACTTGGACATCGCCTTGCCCTGGTTGATCACCTGGCCCTGGTTCACCAGCGCCGTGAACGGCTCGGTGAAGTCCAGCATCTTCATGTCGTGCAGCACCTTGACGAAGAACCGCGAGTACAGCAGGTGCAGGATCGCGTGTTCCACGCCGCCCACGTACAGGTCAACCGGGGACCAGCGGCGCACCGAGTCAACCTCGAACGGGCCGTGCTCGAACTGGGGCGAGCAGTAGCGCAGGAAGTACCAGGACGAGTCCACGAACGTGTCCATGGTGTCGGTGTCCCGCTTCGCCGGGCCACCGCACTTCGGGCACTCGGTCTGCACCCAGTCCGTAGCGGCGGCCAGCGGCGAGCTGCCCTTCGGCGCCAGTTCCTGCCCGCGCAGGTCCGGCAGCAGCACCGGCAGCTGGTCGTCGGGCACCGGTACCTCACCGCATCCGTCGCAGTACACGATCGGGATCGGGGCGCCCCAGAACCGCTGCCGTGACAGCAGCCAGTCGCGCAGCCGGTAGTTCACGGCGCCGCGGCCCAGGCCGCGCTCGGCCAGGATGTCGATGATCCTGGCGATCGCCTCCTGCTTCGACAGCCCGTCCAGCGGGCCCGAGCTGACCAGCCTGCCTTCGCCCGGCGTGGCCACGCCCGTCTGCGCCGGATCAGGCGCGCCGGTGTCCAGCACCACCCGGACCGGCAGGCCGAACGTGCGCGCGAAGTCCAGGTCACGCTGGTCGTGCGCGGGCACCGCCATGATCGCGCCCGTTCCGTAGTCCGGCAGCACGTAGTCCGCCGCCCAGACGCCGATCTGCTCGCCGTTCACCGGGTTGACGGCGCGACGGCCGAGGAACACGCCGGTCTTCTCCCGCTCAGCCGACTGCCGCTCGATGTCCGTCAGCTTCCGCACGTCGGCCAGGTAAGCATCAAGCGCGGCCCGCTGCTCCGGGGCGCACAGTTCGGCTGCCAGCGGCGAGTCGGCCGCCACCACGAAGAACGTCGCCCCGTAGAGGGTGTCGGGCCGGGTCGTGAACACCGTGACCGGCTCAGCCCGGCCCTCGATCTCGAAGCTGACCTCAGCGCCCTCGCTGCGCCCGATCCAGTTGCGCTGCATCAGCAGCACGCGCTCGGGCCACTTGCCCTCCAGCGGCTCCATGTCCGCCAGCAGCCGGTCGGCGTACTCAGTGATCTTGAAGTACCACTGCGTCAGCACCCGGCGGATGACCTCGGACCCGCAGCGCTCGCACTTGCCGTTAATGACCTGCTCGTTAGCCAGCACCGTCTGGTCGACCGGGCACCAGTTCACGTAGCCGTCGGCGCGGTA
Source organism: uncultured Actinomycetota bacterium (assembly GCA_963818995.1). Lineage (GTDB taxonomy): Bacteria > Actinomycetota > Actinomycetes > Streptosporangiales > Streptosporangiaceae > JAJYUU01. The sequence continues at coordinate 429,868 of CAWFUM010000024.1, forward strand.
GGCCAGGCCGCGCTCGTAGAAGCGCAGGAACAGCCACTGGGTCCAGCGGTAGTACTCCGGGTCACAGGTCTGCAGCCGCCGGGACCAGTCGAACGAGACGCCGTACTGCCGGAATGACGCCGCCTGGACCTCGATGTTCTTGTAGGTCCAGTCGGCCGGATGCGTGTTGTTCCTGATCGCGGCGTTCTCAGCGGGCAGGCCGAAGGCGTCCCAGCCGATCGGGTGCAGCACATTGTGGCCGCGCTGGGTGTAGTACCGCGCCATCGCGTCGCCGAGCGCATAGGCCTCCGCGTGACCCATGTGCAGATCGCCCGAGGGATAAGGGAACATGTCCAGGACATAGGTGCGCGGCCGCGGGTCAGCCGGATCGTCGCTGGCCCTGAAGACATCCATCTCAGCCCAGCGCTGCTGCCACTTGTCCTGAATCGCGCGCGGATCGAAGCGATCCGCGTTATCGGCGGCTGTCATGACTTCCTCGCGAACATGGTGAGGTCCGGATCGGCCCCTGCCCGGCCTGGCTTACCGATTTCTGCGTGCTGTGCCGCTAAATACAACAGCCCCCCGGTTCACGAGGGGCAGCCGCGCCGGCGACAGGACAGTCGGCGCGGCTAGCTAAGGAGCAGACCGGCGAAACGCATGTGCACAGGGTAGCGCACTCCGCCACCGGCCGGATGACAGCGCCGCATGATGGCGTCAAGCCCAGATGACGGCCACCGCGCCCGCCTCCGGCCGGGCCGGGATGAGTGCGGACGACAATGGACTGGCACGACATTCCCGTCTACATGCTTTCAGAATCCGGAAATGCCGCCTCAGGTGAAAAGATACGCGTCGTGTATTCCGCCTTGACCGCGCCGCGAGCGCGGCAAATAATGTTCTGACACCCAGCAGTCACGGGCATTAGCGCATCGCGGTACATGTCGGCCGTCAAGGCCAGCAGGGGGAATGTCGCGCTCGCGCCCAGCTGACGCCGCTGGGATGGCCCATGGGGAGACAGGCCATTATCCGGGGGAAAAATGCACACTTGCTCGCGCGCGGAATTACTTCACCTCATTCACAACATTCGCTCAGGGCACACTCCGGGTAATTGGCGGCAGCGGAGCGGGACTGGCAGGCACCGCCGTGACTGACCTGGCCGGAATCATGCGGCCCACGCCGCCGGTCGCCGTTGTCGGCCTCGCCTGCCGGTTCCCGGATTCCGACGACCCGGCCGCGCTCCTGGACACGGTCCTCACCGGCCGGCAGTCATTCCGGCGCCTCCCCCCTGGCCGCGTCGACCTCGGCGACTATTACCAGCCGGACCGGGCGACCTCGGACGCTACCTACAGCACCAGGGCGGCAGTACTCGAAGGCTGGCGCTTCGAGGGGCGGGCGTTCGGCATCGAGGACTCCGACTACATCGCCGCCGATCCGGCTCACTGGCTCGCGCTCGAGACGGCGGCGCGGGCACTCGCGGCCGCCGGCCTCCCCGCCGGGACTGGTCTCGACCGCGACCGGACCGGGGTGATCATCGGGAACACCATGGCCGGCGACATCTCCCGCGCGAACGCGCTCCGGGTTCGCTGGCCGTACGTGCGGCAGGTCATCACCGACGCGCTCAGCAGCGAGGACATTCCCGAAAGCCAGGCCGGAATGGTGCTGCGACGGGCTGAGAGCGGTTATCTGGCCCCGTTCCCGACCATCGGTCCCTACTCCTTCGCCGGCAGCCTGCCGTCCACCATCGCGGCCGGGATCAGCAGTTACTTTGGCTTCCGCGGCGGCAGCCACGCCGTCGACGCCGCCTGCTCCTCGTCGCTGCAGGCAGTGGCGTCCGCGTGCGCCGCGCTGGCTGACGGTGACCTGGACGCCGCGATCGCCGGCGGCGTGGACCTGAGCCTGGATCCGCTCGAGCTGATCGGGCTGGCCAAGGCAGGCCTGCTGGCCACTCGCGACGTGCGGATCTACGACGAGAAGCCGACCGGCTACCTGCCCGGCGAGGGCTGCGGGGTAGTCGTGCTCATGCGCACCGCGGACGCCGTCGCGTGCGGGCTGCCGGTCTACGCCGAGATCCTCGGCTGGGGCACTTCGGCGGGCAGCGCCCGCGCCGAGCCCCGATCTCAGGCCAGCAGCCAGCTGCTGGCGATGCGGCGCGCGTATGAGCGCAGCGGCGTCAACCCGGTCGACATTGACTTCATTGAGGGGAACGGGGCCGGAACGGCATTCGACGATGACGCCGAACTCGCAGCCCTGGCCTCCATCAGGGCCGGGGCGCGGCGACATGCCGCACTCGGCTCAGTCAAGGCGAACGTCGGCCACGCCAAGGCTGCCGCCGGGGCCGCCGGGCTCATCAAGACCGTCCTCGCGCTGAGCACGGGCGTCATCCCGCCCGCCACCGGCGTGCACGAGCCGCACGAACTGATCAGCACCGGTGACGCAAAGGTCGAGCTGCCTCAGGTACCGCGGGAATGGAACCCGGGCACCCGGCTGGCGGCCGTGTCGACCATGGGCATCGGCGGAAGCAACGTGCACCTGGTGCTCCGGCACGAGCCGGCCGGGCGGGTCCGCCAGGAGCGCTGGCTCCGTTCGGTGCCGCTGCTGGCCAAGCCGATCACGACACCGGGGCTGGACAGCGTTCAGCCGCGGCCGATCGCAGTGCCGCAGACGGTGCCGTTCCTGCTGCACGCGCCGGACCGGTTCGCACTGGCGGCGGTGCTGTCGCGGATCGCCGACATCGCGTCCTGGCTGTCGGATGCCGAGATGCAGGATCTCGCCTGCCTGCTCGGTCGCGACACCGCGAAGCAGGGCCGGGCCAGGGTCGGCATCGTGGCCGGGCGGCAAGAGCAGCTGGCCATGCTCGCCAGGGAGGCGGTCACGATGCTGCCCCACCTGGCCGACGGGCTGATGGCCGTGCGGCCGGGCGTGTTCGCCTCGGATGACGCCGACGGGCGGGTGACCGTACTGCTGTCGGGCGCCCTCCCGGCCGGGGCGTCCGGGACCGGGCCGGCCGGGACGATCGCGGTGGATGCCGCGCCGGCCGCGCTGCGGTCGGCTGTGACCGGATGCCTGGACACGCTCAGGTGGCTCGAGTCGATGGACGTGCACGCCAACGCGGCAGTCGGCCAGGGACTGGGCGCGCTGGCCGGCCTGGCCTGGGCCGGCGTTCTCGGCGAGTCGGAGGTCGTCGAGATCGCCGAGCTCCGGGCCCAGTTCCTGACCAGGCTCGCCGCGAGAGACGAGGACTTCGCCGAGGCCGGCGGATCCGCCATGGTCCGGCATCACCGGCCAATCCGCCGAGCTGAACCCGCCGCCTCTGGACTCATCGGGGCTGCGCGCGGCAATCGCCCAGCGCTTCCGGTTCGGGCCGCCCCGGCGGCGGCTGATGTCCGCCCTGACCGGCGAGGAGATCAGGTCAGTCGACGACGCCATCGGGCTGATCTGTACCGGGTTCGCCGGGGACGACCATCTCGCCGAGGCGATCACCGCCGGAGCGGTCGGCGCGACCCTGCTGATGGAGACCGGGCCCGGCCGCGCCCTCGTCACGGCGGCGGCCGAGATCAGCAAGGTTCCGTCGATCAGCCTGGAATCCGGCCCCGCCGATACGGCGGGCAGCGCGCGAGTCGCCGCGGCGCTGTTCGCTGCGGGCGCGCTCGCCGAGCCGAAGCCGCTGTTCATCGGCCGCCAGACGCGGCCGCTGGACATCTGGCGTGAGCAGAGCTTTATCAGCAGCCCGTGCAGCCTGGTGCCACCTGCCGCGCGCAGCGGACGCTGACGCCGATGCTGAGGCTAGGCTCCGCAGCAGCGGCTGAGGTGCCGGCGGAGACGGCAGTGGCGGAGACGGCTGCCGCCGAGACATCTGCGGCCGAGACCTGGCGGAGCAGAATCCGGTCGCCGGTGCCGCCACGACCGATACTGCGACGGCCGGCGCCGCTGAGGCCGGCCCCGCAAGGCCGGCCCGCCAAGGGGGGCACCGCGAAGGCCGGCACCGCCGAAGGCCGGCACCGCAAAGGCCGAGAGCGCTGAGGCCGTGGCCGCCGAGGCCGCCGAGGCCGAGACGCCTTCGGCCGGCGATGGCAGCGCTGCTCCGGCGGCGGCCGACGCCGGTATTTCCGGCCTGCGTGACGAGTTCGAGCGGCGGCTGCCGGCCCGGCCGCTGATCGCGCCGGCAGCCGAGGCGCCGCCAGCCGACACACTGGCAGCCGACACACCGGCAGCCGACGCACCGCCGGCCGAGACAGCGGCAGCCGAGACGGCGGCAGACCGAGACGACGCAGGGCCAGCGCAGCGCCGGACGCGGACGTCGTCCGTCGCGGAGCCAGTCCCGTACGCGGACGAGGCGGCAGGCAGCGAGATCGCCGTTCGGCCGGCCCGTGACTCCCGTCCCGTCGACGGGATCGCGCCGTGGGTGCGCTGCTTCACCGAGGGACTGCGGGCGGTGCACCGTCCGGCCGCGGCCGTTCCGGTTCGTCCCTGGCGCATGTACGCGGCCGCTCGCAGCGCTTCCCTCGCCGACCTCAGCGGCCTGTTCACCGCGGATCCGAGCGCAGGCCGCACACTGGCCATCGTCGAGGATCCGGCGGACGAGCGGTCCCGCGCGACCGCCACCGAGGCCGCCAGGGACGCCCTCGCGACCGGCGAGCTGCTGGTGCTGACGACAAGCGCCGGCTTCACCGGCTTCTTCGCCAGCCTGCACGCGGAGAACCCGGCGATCGGCATCACCGTGCTGCGCGTTCCGGCGCAGGGCCTGAGCCCGGCCTCGATCGTCGATCTTGCCGCGGTCGAGCCTGGTCAGTTCCGGGAGCTGGTGATCGGGCCGGACGATGTGGTCCGTCAGCCGTTCCTGGCCGAGGTTCCGCTCGCCGGCGGCGGCGACTTCCCGCTTGGCCCCGACGACGTCATCATGATCAGCCGTAGCACCAGGGGCGCCGGGCTCGCGCTCGCTCAGGTCCTGGCCTGCTGCGGAACCGGGTATTGCCGTGGTCGGCAGAACCGGCGACTACGACGACGCCGAACTGGTCGCGGAGCTCGAGGAACTGCGGTCGGCCGGCGCGCGCATCGGCTACGAGGTCATCGACATCGCGGACCCGGCCAGCCTGGCCGCAGCCGTCCAGCGGATCGAGGACCGGCTCGGACCGGTGACAGCCATCGCGCATGGTGTCAGCCCGGACGGCCCCGTTTCCATCGGGAACATCACTGGTCAGAAAGCGGCCGCGCACCTCGGTGATGATGCCGCCGTGCTCGATCTGCTCGGCCAGTCGGTCCGGGCCGGGCAGCTGAAGCTGATCATCTCCTTCGGCACGGCGGCCGGCCGCTACGGCCGGCCCGGCGGAAGCATGCACGCGCTGCGCGACGCGGCGCTGGCCAGCCGGGCCGTCCAGCTCGCCGACTCAAGCATTGGCTGCCGCGCCCTCCACCTTGACTTCCCGGCCTGGACCGCAGGCGGCTTCGGTGACCGGCCCGAGCTCGCCGCCGAGCTGGCGGCCGCCGGGACGACCGTGCTGGACATCGGCACCGCCAGCAGGCTGCTGCTCAAGATCATGACAACGCCCGGCCTCCCCCGCAGCCTGGCCGTGCACGGCCGGGTCAGCGGTCTGGCCGCCACTCCGGTGCCGGCCATCACCGCAGCCGAGCTTGGCCGCGCTGGCCTGCCGGGCGGCGGCCGCTTCCTGCGCGAGATGAGCGTCTACTACCCCGGTGTCGAGCTCATCAGCTCGGCGCGGCTGTCACTGGCGGCCGATCCCTATCTCGCCGAGTACCAGGTCGATGGCATGCCCGTGCTGCCGCCCGCGCTCGCGCTCGACGCGCTCGCCCAGGCGGCATCCGTGCTGGCGGGCAAGCCGCTCCGCCGGGCCGCCGCAGTGGCTCTGCAGTCTCCCGTGCTGATCCCGTCGGCCGGCGAGGCCGTGCTCCGGGTCTGCGCGCAGCGCGACGGGGACACAATCGTGGCGGCGCTCCGCTGCGCGGACAGCTCCTACCTGACGGACCACGCCCGGGCCGAATTCAGCTGCGCGGCGGATGCGCCTGAGACGCCCGAAACTCCGGGTGCGGCCGCCACGTCGGCGCTGCATCAGCTCGTTGCCGGACCGTCCGGCCTGGTGGATGGCGCCGAGCTGTACGGGCCGATCTGCTTCCAGGCGGGCCGGTTCCGGCGGGTGGCGCTGCTGCCGGAGGTCACGGCGCGGTCCGGCCGGGCGCTCGCCCGCGGTAGTGACGACGAGCCGTGGTTCCCGGCCGGCAGCGAGCTGGCCAGCACGAACTTCCTGCTCGGCGACCCTGGCCTCAACGACGCGGCACTCCAGGTTCTGCAGGCGTGCGTGCCGCACCGGCGGGTCCGGGCGGCCGGCTGCGAGTCCGTGCAGTTCTCCGGCCGTGACGCTGACGGCCCGGTGGAGATCCGGGCGATCGCCAGGCCGGTCAGGGCTGCTCCGCACGGCGGCGCCGGGGAGCGTGCGGATCCCCGGTCAGGGCGGCGCGCCCGATGCCGAGCTGGCCGGCCGCGCGCGCTCCCGGCCGGCGGGCGGTCCGGAGTCCGGCCCGGCCGGTCGTCGCAGCCGTCCCGCCGGAGGAGATGACGCCCGAGGAACGTGCCGACATGGAAGGCGCCGTCCGCCGGCCGCGCCCCGTCGTCCCGGCGGTCGGCCCGCAGCCAGGACGCAGCGCCAGTGTCCGTCGCGGCCGTGCCGCTGCAGGCCGCTGCGGATAACCCGGCAGGCGATCTCCCGCACGCTGCCGGGCCCGGCGACCAGGAGCCCGCCCGGCAGCGCTGGGATATCGAGGCCGTCGATGCGGCCGGCCAGCTCCTCGCATCCTGGCGGGGAGTCGAGCTCCACGATGCCGGCCCGCTGCCTCGCAACGCTGCCTGGCCGCCCACGCTGCTGTCGGTGTATCTCGAGCGGCGCGCAATGGACCTGGGCCTCGACGACGGGCTGCGGATTACGGTCAGCTGCGGGAGCCGGAGTCAGCGCTCCCGGAACTCACTGGCGCCGTTCCGCGGCCGTCGCCGCCGCCGGATGCGCAGGCCGGCCCCGACGGCCGTCACGCCGGGACAGAGCGGCGGGCCATGAACACCGCCCTCGCACCCGGCGCCGGCGCGCTGACCGGTTTCGGCCTGCTGCTGCGCGCTCCGGTCCCGGTGGCTGGCGGCTGGGTCACAGTCAGCTCCGGCCACCGCCAGCACGAGACGGCCCCCGCCATGGCATCGGCATACGCACAGCTGCGCGCATCCCTGACTGAGGCGCCCGCGGTCCTCTCGGCCAGGCTGGACGCCGTGGCCGCCTGCCTCAAGATGGCGGACCTGTCCGCCGACGGCACCGATGAGCTGGCGGTCACGCGCACTGCCGCCGACGGGTGGACGGTCCTCAGGCTGGGCCGCGCTGCCATCGTGTGCGCTGTCGTCGAGCTCAGCGGCGTCGGCAGCCCGGTGGCGATCGCGATACTCACCAGGCAGCGCGCGCACGCGCGCCCGGCCGAGTCCCGCCCCGCGGTGCCGACGACCGCGTCCTAGCACCGCCGGAGCGTCACGGCGGCGGCCGCGTGGTCAAGACGGCAGCGAAGCGACATAGCGCACGCTGATGTCGGCCTGTCACTATTAGCCTAGAACGAGGTTCTAGTCGAAGGCGGCCGTCATGAGCACTTCTGCAGCCAGTTCCGTCGAGGGTATCGACATTTCGCTGATGGAGTTCTGGGGCCAGCCGCTTGAGAACCGGCATGCCGACTTCGCCAAGCTGCGGGCGCTCGGCAAGCCGCAGTATTTCACCGTGCCGGAGAGCCCGTTCAGCCAGGAGGGCGACGGCTACTACGCCTTTATCTCGCACGCCGACGTCTCCGCGGCGAGCAGGCAGCCGGAGCTGTTCTCCTCGGCCCGCGGCGCCACCAGCATCGAGGATCTGCCGGCGGAGTTTAACGAGTACTTCGGCTCCATGATCAACATGGATGATCCCCGGCACGCCCGGCTGCGCCGGATCGTGTCCCGCGCGTTCACGCCCAAGATGATCAGGAAGTTCGAGGAGGACGTCCAGCGAACTGCCGCCACCATCGTGGACGAGCTGCTGGCGGCCGGTCCCTGCGACTTCGTCCAGCACGTCTCGGCCCGGCTGCCGCTGAAGATCATCTGCGAGATGATGGGCATCGGCGACGAGCATTACGACATGGTGCTGCGCAACACCAACATCATCCTGTCCGGCTCCGATCCGGAATTCATCAGCGAGAACATGGACGAGGCCATCGCCCAGCTGCTCACCGCGGGCAAGGACCTCGCCGACCTGGTCACGGCGGTTGCCGCCGACCGGGCCGCGCATCCGCAGGATGACGTCATCACCTCGCTCGCCGCCGCCAACATCGACGGCGAGCAGCTCACCCCGGCCGAGCTCGGCTCATTCTTCGTCCTGCTCGTGGTGGCGGGGAACGAGACGACCCGCAACGCGATCTCGCACGCGCTCAGCCTCCTGACCGCGCACCCTGATCAGCGCGAGCTCCTGCTGGCCGACATCGAGGGGCGCCTGCCCGCGGCGGTCGAGGAGATTGTCAGGTATGTCTCTCCGGTGATCTGGATGCGCCGGTCCGTCACCAGGGACTGCACGCTGAACGGGCATGACTTCCGCGAGGGTGACAAGGCCGTGCTGTTCTACTGGGCCGCCAACAGGGACGAGTCCGTGTTCGCTGACCCCGGCCGCTTCGACATCACCCGGTCCCCCAATCCGCATGTTGGCTTCGGCGCGGCCGGCCCTCATTTCTGCCTGGGCGCGCACCTGGCCCGGAGGGAGATCACGGCCATGCTGCGCGAGCTGCTGACCCGGGTGCCGACCGTCCGCGCGGACGGTGAGCCCGACCGGCTGCTGTCGAGCTTCATTAACGGCATCAAGCACCTGCCCTGTGACTTTTAGGTAAGCGCCGGAGCGCGGGCCCGGCGCGGCCAGTGCGACCGGCTCCCGGCACGGTCTCCGCGCCGCATCCTCGCAGCCCAGAGGCATAGTCCGGGCCCGGGCCACCAGCTAGTCAGTTGACGCCGACACAATCTCGTAACTGCATGTGATCGATGCTGCACAACGTGTATAACTAGAGACCCAGCGGCGCTCAGGGGCCCGGTTCACCGGGACGGGGGAGAGTGCTGCGGGAACAGGGGGAACCGTAAGTCGCGGAGGGGGACCTTCGTCTGGGGGCCGTTCGATCCCCCGGCGGGATCGCCCGGCTGCTTGCCGTCCCGGTGCGTACGACCGGGTACGGCGCGCGGCAAACGAAGGTCGCGGCAAGCGGCGGGAGGAGAAGGGCAGCGCGCGACGGGGGCCGTGCGCTGCCCTTCCCCGTTGCCAGCGGCGGCACTGGTCCGCAGTCCGTCAGCCGGTCAGCCCGTCAGTCCGTCAGTCTGCGCCCCGCTGCAGCTCCCAGGCCGCTTCGAGGGCGTCCTCGACGGCTCCCGCATCGGCCTCAGCCAGGTCAGCGACGACCATCATGTGCTTGACGTACCGGCGCGGGACGCTGAAGGTCGCGGGGAACTCGCGCAGCAGCAGGTCGCGATAGTCGAAGTCGGCACGGATGACCACCCGGGTGCTGTCGAGCTGCCGCGCCACCAGCCGGCCGTGGTAACGCCACTCGGCCAGCCCGGCGACATCGCGGCCTCGCACTCCTGCCAGTGCCTGCGCCAGCTGAGCGACATCTTCGATCTGCACGGGCGAGCTCTCCTATCTCGGCGCGACATCTCGGCGGACAGGGTCACGAGCACTGCTCAGGCTATGCCGGACCCGGTCTCCTGCCCTGGCCCGATACCGTTATCCGGTGGTCCCCGTCAGCTATCACGACTTCTTCGGCGGCTGCGCGACAGTCGCCGGCGCGCTCATCGGGCTGCTGTTCGTCGCGATCTCGGTCTCGCCGGAAAAGCTCGCGGGTGACAAAGCCAGCGCCGACCACCAGGTGAAGGCCGGCGCAGCGTTCTCCGCGCTCGTCAACACCCTGGTCATGGCCCTGATAGCGCTCCTGCCCGGAGTCAGCCTCGGACCGGCGTGCATCGCGCTGGCCGTCGCCGGCCTGGCGACCACGGCCGGCCTGGTCATCTTGCTGTGGCGCGAGCACAGGAGAGAGATCCAGCTGAGCCAGGTGTCGCTGCTCCTGGTGCTGCTAGTCCTGTATGGCCTGGAACTGGTCAACGGCTTTCAGCTCAACGGATCTGCCCGCCACCTGGGCACACTCAATAACCAGGCCTTGCTGGCCATCGGCTTCTTCCTGTTTGCCATCGCCCGGGCCTGGCAGATCGTGGGCGCCCGGAGCACGAGCCTTCTGTCGACCGTGGCCGGCCTGGCCGCGATGACCCACGGCAGTCGCGGCGGCGCTGATCAGGCACCGGACGCCGGTCCCGCCAGCGGCCATCAGGACACGGGATAGCGCAGCGCCGCCGGCAGCCTTCACCGCCTGGCCGCGCAGCTCAGGTCAGGTCAGGTCAGGTCAGGTCAGGTCAGCCGAGAGCGTTGATCTGCGCCGCGAGCGCGAAATCGTTCTCCGTCAGGCCGCCGGCCGAGTGCGTCGACAGGGTGAGCGTGACCTTGTTCCACCCGATGCTGATATCCGGGTGGTGATTAGCCTTCTCGGCCAGATAGGCGATCGCGTTCACGTAGAGCATCGCTGCCGTGAAGTCGGCCAGCGTGGCGACGTGCTCGATCTCGCCGCCGGTCCTGGTCCAGCCCGGCGTGCCCGCCAGCCGTCCGGTTATCTGATCTTCTGTCAGCAAGTCCATGCACAGCTCCGTGAGTTCTGGCGATTCCGGCTCAGGCACCAGTCTGCCGGGCGGGCCGCCGCCCCGCGAGCGCCCGCCCCCCATCCGCCACCTCCGCAGGCCCGACGGCCCGGTAGGCTCCGTGATCGTGACCGAGTCTGCCGCCGCGACGCCCGCCGAAAGTCCGGGCGCGCCCCGCCGCACTCCGCTGACCAGCGTGCATGAGCGGCTGGGAGCCAGCCTGACCGACTTTGCCGGCTGGCTCATGCCGTTGCGCTACGGCAGCGAGACGGCTGAGCATAAGGCCGTGCGGACAGCGGCCGGTTTGTTCGACCTGTCCCACATGGGGGAATTCGCCGTGACCGGCGAGGGCGCTGCGGCCGCGCTCGACTACGCCCTGACCGGCGAGCCGTCCGCGCTGGCGCCGGGCCGCGCGAGGTACACGATGATCACCGCGGCCGACGGCGGCGTCATCGACGACCTGATCGTCTACCGGCTCGCCGATGCCGAGTTCCTGATTGTGGCAAACGCGGCGAACGCGGCCGCCGTCGGCGCGGCCCTCACCGAGCGCGCGGCCGGCTTCGGCGCCGTCGTCGCCGACCGGACCGACGACTACGCGCTGATCGCCATCCAGGGGCCGCAGGCGGCCGCCATCCTCGGACCGCTGACCAGTGCCGACCTGGCCGAGGTCAGGTACTACGCCAGCTACCCGGCGCAGGTGGCCGGCCGCGACGTGCTGCTCGCACGGACCGGCTATACCGGCGAGGACGGCTTCGAGATCTTCGCCGCGCCAGCCGACGCCGAGTACCTGTGGGCCGAACTGAGCACAGCCGGAGCCGCCGGCGGCCTGGTTCCGGCGGGCCTCGCTGCCCGCGACACGCTGCGGCTCGAGGCCGGGATGCCGCTGTACGGGAACGAGCTGACCGCGGACCTGACGCCCTACGAGGCGGGGCTCGGCCGTGTCGTCAAGCTCGGCAAGCCGGGCAGCTTCGTCGGCCGCGAGGCTCTGGCCAGCCGCGCTGAGCGGCCGCCCGAGCGCCAGCTGATCGGGCTGCGGATGGCGTCGCGCCGCGTGCCGCGGCACGGCTACACCGTGCTCTTCGACGGTCAGCCGGCCGGCGTGGTCACCAGCGGCGCGCCCTCGCCCACGCTCGGCGTCCCGATCGCGATGGCGTACGTTCGCCCCGAGGTCGCGGTCGCGGCCAGCGATCCGGCCCGGGCGGGAACGGGCGGCCTGGCAATCGACGTCAGAGGCCGCGCGGAGCCGGCCACACTGGTGGAATTGCCGTTCTACCGCCGCCCGGCCTGAGACCGGGCCCGGCACCACCTTGACCCAAGACATTCCAGGAGTGACGAAATGACCGTTCCCAGCGAGCTCTACTACACCCCGGAGCACGAGTGGGTTGCCATCAGCGGGTCGACCGCGTCGGTGGGCATCACCGACCACGCCCAGAAGGCTCTCGGTGACGTCGTTTTCGTCTCGGCCCCGGTCGCCGGGACGCGGGTGGCGTCCGGCGAGCCCTGCGGCGAGGTCGAGTCCACCAAGTCGGTCAGTGACCTCTACTCCCCCGTCGACGGCGAGGTCACCGAGGTCAACCCGGAGATCGACGACGACCCCGGCCTCGTCAACTCCGATCCGTACGGCGCGGGCTGGCTGTTCAAGGTGCAGCTGGACGACACCGACGGGGAGGTGCCGCCGGGGCTGCTGTCCGCCACCGAGTACACGGCGCTGACCAAGGAAGAAGAGTGAGCCGGAGCGGGAGCCCGCGTGAGCTTCGCCGCCTGAACGCCGCCACAGCGCACCTGGACGCGCCGTTCGCGATCGTCGACCTGACCGCATTCCGTGCCAACGCCGCCGCCATGATGCGCCGCGCCCGGGGCAAGCCGATCAGGCTGGCCAGCAAATCCGTGCGCTGCCGGCCGCTGATCGAGCAGGTGCTGCAGCTCGACGGCTTCCGCGGCATCCTCGCGTACACGCTGCCCGAGGCGCTCTGGCTGACCGCCTGCGGCACCAGTGATGACATCGTCGTCGCTTACCCGACCGCCGACCGGTCGGCACTGGCCCGGCTCGCCTCCGACGCGACCGCGGCCGCGTCGATCGCCGTCATGGTGGACAGCATCGACCACCTGGAGCTGATCGAGAAGGTCGCCGCCGAGCAGGCGAACCCGCATCCCATCAGGGTCGCCATCGACATCGACGCCGGTTACGTGACCCTGGGCGGCCGCTTCCGGGCGGGCGCCCGGCGCTCCCCGGTCCGCACGCCAGGTGACGCCGTCGAGCTGGCCCAGGCGATCAGGGCCCGTCCCGGCCTGCGGCTCGTCGGCCTCATGGCCTATGAGGCCCAGATCGCGGGCGTCGGTGACGATCCGCCGGGCCGCCCGCTGTACGCCCGCGGCGTGCGGCTGATGCAGCGCCGCTCGGCGGCCGAGCTAGCCGACCGCAGGGCGGCGATCGTCGCCGGGATCCGCTCGCTCACTCCGCTGGAGTTCGTGAACGGAGGCGGGACCGGCTCGCTCGAGGGCACTTCGGCCGAGCCCGCCATCACCGAGATCGGGGCCGGCTCAGGCTTGTACCACCCGACGCTGTTCGACGCCTACCGGGGCTTCACCGGCGAGCCGGCCGCGATGTTCGCATTGCCGGTCGTCCGCCGGCCGGGACCGGGCGTGGTGACCGCCCTGGGCGGGGGGTACCCGGCCTCAGGACCCGGCGCGCCGAGCCGGCTGCCGTCGCCCTACCTGCCCGGCGGCCTGGCGCTGGACCGGGAAGAGGGAGCCGGCGAGGTCCAGACGCCGCTGCTCGGCCCGGTCGCCGACAGCCTGAAGGTCGGCGACAAGGTCTGGATGCGGCACGCCAAGGCCGGCGAGCTGTGCGAGCGATTCGCGGAACTGCAGCTGGTCGAGGCGGAGACGGTCGTGGCGACCGTGCCGACGTACCGGGGCGAGGGCCAGACGTTCCTGTAGGCGGGCCGGGCGGCCGGCTTATCGGCTGCGGCGGCGGCGGGCCCAGACGCGGAAGATCGTCAGGCCGACCAGGGCCACGCCGACGGCAGCGGCACCCATCTGGACCTGCGGCTTTGCTGACCTGTTCGGCGGCCTTCCCGCGCAGCTTGCGAATGTTGCTGGCCGGGCTGACCCGCTCCGTCAGGGTGTCGATAGTCCGTGCGAGATCGTCGCGAGTCCGCTCAATCTGCGCGACCAGGAGATCAGGGTCGCCCTTCGCGACGGCGCCATCAACTGCGGCGACTGAGCCGTGAACCTCGACCGCCCCGCCCGGTTCCGCCATGACACTCGTCCTTTCCGCGCCACGGCTGCTCCGATGCCGCCAGTGGCCTAGCCCCCTAGTCTCCCAGGCCGCCCGTGGCGGTGCACGGCCGGGCTCGCCGGTTCCGCCGGCAACTCAGCGCCCCGGTAACGACACGGCCCCGGGCGAGACGTCGCCCGGGGCCGCCTGCCTGCTCGGGTCAGCTGGAACCGGCGACGCGAGCGGCACCGCCGATCAGCGCCTGGCAGGCGCCGATCTGGAGCCGTACGCCACCGACCGGCTGATCGCCGAAGGCCGCGCCTTCCAGCTCGCTCTTGATCGCTCCGGCCAGCCGGTCCCGGGCGACCTCAAGCGCGCGCAGCTCCCCGTCGACCCTGGTGAAGGTGCTGTCGCCCGCGCTTGTGCTCTCGATCGCGTTGGTCGACGCGGCCAGCGTCGCCGCGCCGAACGTGCCGACGCTGGAATTGAGCTGCTTGTAGCACTCGCCGAGCTCAGTGACGCCCGGCTCGCGAAGGGCGGAGTTCGGGTCGGCTGAGGATCTGCGTGATGACCCGCCCGTCGTGCTCGTAGTCGTCGCGCAGCCCGGTGAGATACATGATGGTCGGCCGGATGTCGGTCTCGTCGACCCACGGGCCGCCGAAGTGATCGTCGGCCACGACGATCTGCCCGCTGTCCGGTCCCGACGAGGTCGTGCCCGCGGCTGCCGCAGGCCCGTCAAGGCCGAGGTTCTGCACGCCCGGACCGACGAATCCGGCGTAGTTAGTGTTGATCTCGGCCGCGTAGTCGCCGTGATCCCAGGCGTAGGCATCATCGGTGCAGACGAGTTTGCCCTTGCACGGAGCCGCTGAGGGCCGCCGACTGCAGGTAGTAGTCAGGCCGGGCGAACAGGGCCAGCGTCGGCGTCCGGGCCGGGTCGGCGTTCACCATGTGCAGAATGCCTTCCTCGACCGGGTTCGCGAGGTAGTTGGCGATCTTCTCGTTCGCGTGGCCCGAGTAGGGATTCAGCGGGTTGGTCAGACTGGCGACGTCGTGCTCGAAGGTTCGCACCACCGGGGTGCCGGGGGCCGGGTTGCCGGTCAGGTAGAACTCCGGCGCGGTGTCGTCTTCCATGCTGAACGGCGTGGTGTTGCCGGTCTCGCCGGAGAGCAGGCCGGTCACGTTGGCGTCGATCTCGCCGAAGTCCGATGAGGTGTAGGTGCAGTAGTTGCCAGGGGTGACGAAGCTGCCGCTTACGGTCGCGCCGCTGCAGCCCGGCCGGGCTCGGCGCGACGGCCCGGCCGACATTAGCGCCGGCCTCGTGGTCGCCCTCGTCCGAGCTGACGACGAACAGCGTGTTCTTCGGCGTGATCCCGTCGGCCGCCAGCCGCTTGAAGAACACCCCGAACGCGCTGTTGTAGTACTCAGCCTGGTCGATGTAGCACTTGCTGCCGCTGCCGAGAGCGTCCGGCTGGCTGTCGCAGTCGGCCGCGAACTGGGGCAGGTACTGGTTGCCGTGCAGGTCGGAAATGTACAGGTTGACGACCTGGACGCCATGCTGCAGCATGTCGGCGGCGTAGGACAGCGACTGAGGCGCGTTGATGCTGCCATAGCCGGGGAAGCCCGGGTAGCTGGTCAGGTAGGCGCCGTTGATCTGGTTGCCGAACTCGTCGGTCAGGTTGCCCGCCGCGTTCGTGACCGGCACTCCGGCATTGGCCAGGTTCGGCGTGCCCGCGCCGAGTTCCGGTGCGACGTACTTCGCTCCGAACAGCGCCTGGTAGCCGTTGTACCCGCCAGGCTCATCCGGGAGAAGGTCAGGAACCGCGGTGTGCGACGGCGACGTCTGCCCGTACTTGACCGCCTCCGCGTTGGCGCAGAACGCGGCGCCTTTCGCGCAGTGCACGGCGAGGCCGACGTAGTCGGCTGTCTCCGCGTCCTTATACGGGTCGGTGTCAGCGGCCAGCTGCTGAGCTTCCGGCGAGTCAGCGCCAAAGGCGTCCGCGATGTCCGGTGCCGGGTTCTCAAGCTCCTGATTCACCGTGGCGATCTCGCCGACGTTGCAGCCGGCCCTGGTGTACGGCACCCAGGGCGCCGGCGTCACCGTGCCCGCAGCCACGGGCGTCCGCGCGGTCGCGGGCGGCACCGGCGAGTACACCAGGTTCGGATTGGTGTCATGACCGGCGTTCGGCGCGGACGCGGTGTCGTCGACCGGGTCCGTCCAGTAGGTGAAGGATCCGGCCGGGTCGGTCGTGCCATCGGCGTTGTAGGCCTGATAGCTGTTGCTGATCGGCTCGCCCTGACGGTCGCCGTACAGGCCGGTCGCGGTCGTGAGCAGATCGTCGGCGGTGTGCGCGATCAGCGGCGTGTGGCTGTTCGACAGCAGGGTGCCGTTGTCCTCGATGAACTTGAGCAGGTTCGGCATCAGCTCGAGGTCGGACGGGACATCGGGGTTGTCCCGGAAGAAGTGCACGTTGTCGAATCCGAGCTGGACCACGTGCTTAATGCCGTCGGCGAGATGACACGCGCTGCCGCCAGCGCGGGCGGCCGAAGTCGCGGCCGGGCTCGCCGACGCGGGCACGGACGCCACCGTGCCCGCCAGGCACAAGCCGCCGGCCAGGGCGGCGGCTGCGCTCAGAGCGGTGAGGCGCGGGAGCCGCCCTCCTCCGCTTCGCTGCCGAGGTCGCATGAGCTCCTCCTCGCTCTCCGCCAGGAATGGCGTCGAAAAGTGGGCAATGCCGACGCTGACGTTAAGCAGGCCGGGCAAACTCTCAGCGACAATTCACCGACAAACCAGCCAATCCTCAGCCCCTTTCTGCGGGCGCGTCCGTGGCCGCTGCCTGCGCGCGCCGCCAGGCGCCGGGTTCGTGCGGGCCCGCCGATGGTCACCCGGCCGGATTACGATCGCTGGGTGGCAGTAGACGCAGTGATCTTCGACTGGGGCGGCACCCTCACGCCATGGCACACGATCGACGCGGCGCAGCTATGGTCGGCGGTCTGCGCTCCGCACTACCCGGCCGACGAGGCGGCGGTCCGCGCGGCCGCGCTGCACGCAGCCGAGCTCACCTTGTGGGGCGAGGCGGTCGCCAGCCAGCGGAGCGCCACAATGACCACTCTGTTCGAGCTCGCCGGGGTGGCCGCGACCGAGGCAGTGCTGGCCAGTTACCTGGATGCCTGGGAGCCGCATACGTTCACCGACCCGGACGCTCCGGAAGTGCTCGGCTACCTGCGCGAGCAAGGCATCCGGGTCGGCGTGCTGTCGAACACCATGTGGCCACGCGCCTGGCACGAGCAGGTCTTCCGCCGGGATGGCGTGATCGACCTGCTCGATGGTGCCGTCTACACCAGCGAGATCGACTGGACCAAGCCCCACCCGGAGGCCTTCAGGGCCGCCATGAACGCGATCGGCGCCAGCGATCCGGCCCGCTGTGTTTTCGTTGGCGACCGGCCCTTCGACGACATCCACGGCGCCAAGGGCGCCGGCCTGCAGGCGGTGCTGATCCGGGGCAGTGAGGTCCCGCCGTACGAGGCGGCGCGGCCCGACGCGGTCATCAGCCGCCTTCGCGACCTCCGGCCCGTGATCGCGAGCTGGGCCGCCGGCTGCTAGTGGATGTGCCGCTGCCAGTCGCGCGGAACGCGGCCTGCCGGACCCGGCACGGGCTGGTCATCGGGATGATGCTCGGGCGGCGCCAGCGCGGGGCCGCTCTCGTACAACTGGTCGTTCTGGTAGTCCCAGAACCAGGACTCGCCGGGCTCGAAGCTCCGGATGACCGGATGCCCGGTCGCCTTCGCGTGCTTGGTCGCGTGCTGCTCAGGCGAGGTATCGCAGCAGCCGATATGACCGCACTGCGCGCAGCGGCGCAGGTGCACCCACCAGCCGCCCGCCTCGTCACATTCGGCGCAGCCGGTGCCGCCTGGCGAAACCGACGGGTCAATTCCCTCGATCGTCGTCATGTGCGCTCCCATCTGGTTGTCGTGCGAGCGGATCACCGAGCGACTCACTGGCCGCCCACCGGTATACCCCGCTCGACATGGTGGATGTCGCCCGCTCCGCGCGGATGCTGAACACCTCATGCCGTGCCTGCTGGACCTCGCTGTCGTCCGGCGCCGCCAGCCAGGCCAGCTCGGCCAGGTGCCCGGCCAGGCGAAGCCCGTCCTCTCCGCCGGGCAGCCCGGCGACGCGCAGGCCGGGCGCATCGTCACGGTTCCCGGCCGGGGTATCAGCGCCAGTCTCAGGAACCAAGCCGGCCAGTTCGACCGCGCGGGCGGCCAGGACCGCAGCACCGCCTGCCAGCCGGGCAATCTCGGCCGCGAGCGCCCGTTCCGGGGCCGGCTTGAGCGTCGCCGGATTGCCGTCCCACCAGCCACCGTACTGTCGCCAGACGGTCCGCACGATGAACTCGGGCTCGTCGTAGACCGGCTGCAGGTAGGGCCGGCCGGCCAGCCGGGACGGGATGGTGACGGCGTGGATCGCGTCGTCTAGCCGGCCGCCGCCGTTCATGATCTCCAGCGTCTGGCCGACGAGTGCCTCCAGCAGCTCGGCCGTATCGGTGAGGGCCTGCCTGACCCGGGCCGTGCCGATCACCGGCAGGCCGTGGCCGGGCAGCAGGTACTCGGGCCGCAGTTCGACCATCCGGCGCAGCGCCTGCGCCCACTCCAGCGGATAGCGCTGGACCTTCTGCGGGTTCCCGGCGTTCGGCGTTGCCCAGATGAACAGGTCACCGCAGCACAGCACACGCCGCTCCGCCAGCCAGGTCACCGTGTGATCGTCGGTCTCACCCTTCTCGTGCCGCAGCGCGAGCGTCGTGCCGCCCGCTTTAACTGTGAACTCGGCGGAGTAGGTCAGGTCCGGATACCGGTACTCGGTCGGCCAGCGCAGGCTGCGGAGGCCGAACTGGCGCTGGTTGATGATGCCGTTGTAGCCGGCGGTCGCGATGTAGCGGTCGAACCGGCGGGGCAGTGCCTCGTGCGCGACGACGACCGGCGCGGGCCAGCCGCGCTCGGCCGCCTCGGCCTCCCACGGCCCGACGCCGAAGACGTGGTCGATGTGGCCGTGCGAGTAAATCGCGGTCTGCAGCCGCTGATCGGTCCAGCGCCGCAGCTCGTCATGGATTCCCTGCGCCGCGAACACGCTGCCGGTGTCGACGAGCACCAGGCCGTCGCCGGTCCTGATGGCGGTTACGTTCGCGAAGGCGGGCAGGAACGCGACGTCGTCGCAGATCTCGGCCAGCCCGCCGAGCTGGCCAACCGGGTGGAATTCGCTCGTGCTGGCCTCGCCGCGCCACAGCCGGTCCGCCAGCGCCAGGATGTCGGTGGTCACCAGGCTCCGCCTTCCTCCGGCAGATCGTCCCTGAAGCCTGCATACCACGGCGGGAAATCGAGCAGGGACGCCAGCACGACGGCAGCGCCCGCGGCTTCGAGGTCGCCGGCGGTGAAGGAACCGGTCGGCACGCCGACGGCCATCGCGCCTGCCGCCAGACCGGCAGCCATGTCGGCCGGGGTGTCCCCTACGTAGACCGCCGCGCGAAGGCGCGTCAGCACCGCCGCCTTCTCCGGTCCGTGCACATGGGTGAACACCTCATCCGCGGCCAGCCCGACGGCCTCCAGGCTCGGCTGCACCGAGACCGGGTGCTTGGCCGTCACGATGACGGTGCGCTCGCCCGCCCGGTGAACGGCGGCCAGCGACTCCGCGGCCCCGGGGAGCAGGAACGTCATCGTCGGTGCCAGCCGGACGTAGTGCCGCCGGTAGCTGTCGGCGGCCTCCTGATGCCCGTCAGCCGGGAACCAGTAACTGACTTCGTCTTCCAGTTTGATACCCATCCGCTGGTCGACCTCGGCCAGGTCGATGGGAACGCTCAGCTCGGCCGAGACCGCCGTCCACGCCGCCATGATCGCCGGGCGGGAGTTGATCAGGGTCAGGTCCAGGTCAAAGCCCACCGGACCGGCTGTTCGCATCTGGATCCTCACTGCCCGGCCGCTGCTGCCAGCGCCCGGATGTGCCCGGTCAGCTGCTCGGCCATGACGTCGAACGGCCCGATGTCGTGCTCAGCCCGGCAGATCACCACTGCCCCCTCACTGGCCGCCAGCAGCAGCGTAGCCGCAGGCCGGGCGTCCGCCGGGCGCAGGCCGCCCGCCTCCAGGGCGCCGGCCAGCTTGTCCTGCCAGGCCCGGAACGCCTCAGCGGCTCGCAGCCGCAGGCCGTCGGTCTCGGCGGCCACCGTAACCGCCACCAGCGCGCAGCCGGCTGCGTAATCCGTATAGGTCAGCAGGGCCCGCCAGGCGGCCAGGAACGACCGCGTCACCTCAAGCGCCGACGCCCCCTGGTCCCGGTCGATCAGCTGCAGTGCGTGCTGCTGCGCGGCCTCGATCGCCGCGGTCACCAGCTCGTCCTTGCCGCCGGGAAAGTGATGGTAGATCGACCCCCGGGGGGCGCTCGTCTCGGCCAGCACGCTGGCGAACGAGGTCGCCTGCAGGCCTCGCTGCGCCAGCAGCCTGACCGCGCCCGCCACCATCCGGTCCCGGACTTCGCTCATTGCGCCTCCGCCGCGCCTTGACTATGACGCCCATCATAATCTAGCGTTCTATGACGACCGTCATAGAGACCAGGGAGCACTCTCATGCCCATGATCGACGTGTACGCACCAGCGGGCATCTTCCCCGCTGATGCTGATGAGCAGCTAGGCACCGAACTTACCCGCGCCGTGCTGCGGGCCGAGGGAGTAGCGCAGCCCGGTCCGTTTCACCTGGACAACACCGCCGCCTTCATCCACCGGCTGCCGGCCGAGTCGATCTCGACCGCAAGCACGCCCGGCTCGCCCAGCGTCCGGGTTCAGATTGTCACGCCTCCTGGTTCGCTGAACCGCGACGGCCAGCGGCAGATCACTGCCGAGGCAACGCAGATAGTCGCCAGGACCGCCGGCGATCCTGACCTCGCGGCCAGGACCTGGGTAATCCTGACCGAGGCCGCTGAGGGCGGCTGGGGCATCGGCGGAACAGCATTCGGCGTGCCCGAGTTCACCGCGCTGGCCCGCCGGGCGGCCGCGGCCTCGTCCGGCTGACGGCAACCGGAACCGCCCGGTGCGCCGGCGCGCCCGGGTCACCAGCCTGACAGGCGGACGGAAACGGGGCCCGTCCTATCCGCCGCCCTTCAGCGCCAGCGCGAGCTGGGCGCCGATCTGGTGCACTGTGCCGCGATACGGCCTGAGGGTCGTTTCGAGATCGGTGAGCTGCCAGTCCGCGTCCAGGTCCGCTGTGGTGACGACGATTTCCAGGTGATCGTCAAGCCGCTGCATATCCAGGCCGTCGAGGACGATGCGGAACTGCGCGGCGGCCCGGCTGCCGCCCCTGGTGCCGTAGGTGACGGTGGTCGCGGGCTTGCCGCGCCACTCGGCGTACAGGAAGTCGAGCGCGTTCTTCAGCGGTGCCGGATATCCCCAGTTGTACTGCGGGAACACGAACACAAATCCGCCGAACCCGCTGACGGTGCGGCTCCAGGCCCTGGTGTGCTCGTGCTCGTACTGCCCGAGTGCCGCCATCCTCGGTTCGTCCAGGAATGGCAGCCCGACCTCGGCCAGGTCGACAATCTCGTACTGGAGCGGACTGTCCTGCTGAGCGGTCTGCAGCACCCACCGGGCGATCCCCGGGCAGATCCGGGCCGGGCGGGTGCTGCCGATGACGACAGCCACGCGATCGCTCCTGCTCATCGTGTCCTCCTGGTCGCGATCTGGCCGGCGGACAGGTCCAGGCCCGCTGCCGCCGCGGCCTGGTGCACGACCTGGCCCGCCAGCGAGGCGAGGTTCTTGCGCCCGGTCTCGCTCAGGCCGCCGGTCACCGCGGCCAGCTCCCGGCTGACCTCGGCGGCCACGGCCGCCGCGAGGTCCTGCCCGGCCGGGGTGAGCACGACGTGCACGGCCCGGCCGTCCTCGGGCACCGGGACGCGCCGCACCAGGCCGCGCCGCTCGGCCCGGTCGATCAGCCCCGTGACGCTGGACTTGTCCAGGTTCAGCAGCGCGGCGAGCTGGGCCATCCGCAGCTCACGGTCCCGCAGCGAGCCCAGCATCCGGACCTGCACGACGGACAGATCGCGGGCCGCCGCGAGCCGGGTGACCAGTCCGTACACGTAGAACGACAGCTGAACGAGCCCGTCGACCAGCGACAGTTCCTGCGCTCTCGGCCTGGCCGGCCTACGGGCTGGCAGCTGTCCGGCAGTGTTCATGGGGCCAGGTTACCGTCAGTTGTTTGTCTCACCAACTATTTAGTTGGTACTGTCTACTAAGTCCTGCGCCGCGGGCCGGGTCGTGGCAGGCTCGCAGGCATGGACTTCCAGCACGCGGCGCCGGCATCCGGCGGTGCCTCAGGCCGGCGGCCAGCCGGCCGGTATGCCTTCGGGGACACCGACATCGCCGCGCGGCGGCTGGCCGTGCTCGACCAGGTCTTCGGACCGTCATCGCGCGCGCTGCTCGGCGGCCTGGCCACGCCGCCGCCAGCGATCGCCTACGACCTTGGGTGCGGACCCGGCCACACGACCGCCATGGTGGCCAGGGTCTGCGGCGCC
Organism: uncultured Actinomycetota bacterium; assembly: GCA_963818995.1. Classification (GTDB taxonomy): domain Bacteria; phylum Actinomycetota; class Actinomycetes; order Streptosporangiales; family Streptosporangiaceae; genus JAJYUU01. The sequence continues at coordinate 452,332 of CAWFUM010000024.1, forward strand.
GCGCGCACCGTCGGCATCGACAACTCGGCCGCGCACATCGCGCGGGCGCGGGCGCAGGCCGCAGGCCCGGTCGAGTTCGCCGTCCGCGACGTCCTGGCGCTGCCGCTTCCGGCCGGACCCGCCGGCCTGATCTACTGCCGCATGCTGCTGGCGCACCTTCCCGACCCGGCCGCGGCGGTCCGTCGCTGGGCCAGCCAGCTCACAGCCGGCGGCGTCATCGTGGTGGATGAGATCGAGTGGATCCGCGCCAGTCATCCGGCGCTGGTCGCCCACCTGCGGCTGGCCGACGCGCTCGTCGCCGCGAGCGGAGCCCGGATGTGCGCAGGCCCGCTACTGGCCGGCCTCGCGGCCGAGCCCGGCCTGCGGCACTGCCGCACCAGCATCGCCGAGGTCCCGGTGCCGACCGCGCTGGCGGCGACGATGTTCAGCCTGAACATCGCCACCTTCGGCGACCGGCCGGTCTCGCTGGGCCTGTGCGACGCCGCCGAGCTCAAGGCACTGGCCACGACCATGACCAGCCTGACCACCTCGGCCGCGACCGGAGAGATCACCTGGGGCATGCACCAGGCCGTTTACGCGCGATGAGTGGTCCCCGGAGCTGATGGGGTTGAATCGGATCACGCTCCGGTTATGCTAACCTGGCTCCTGTAAGCGGAGCATAGTCCGTTTCGGTGAGTTATCTCGGAGCCGAGGAGTCGGGCAAGCATGCACGAACACAGCACTCAAACGCCGGCGAACACGAGCAGGGCAGTTCTGCTCACGTCATTCGGCGGCCCTGAGGTCCTGACCCTCCATGAGGTTCCCGCGCCGCAGGCCGGCCCGGGACAGATCCGCGTGCGAGTCACCGCGGCTGGGCTAAACCCGATGGACTGGTTCATGACCTCCGACGCGAAGACCGCCGCCCGGTTCGGCCTGAGCCTGCCGGCTGGGTTCGGAACCGACTACGCGGGAGTGGTGGACCAAGTCGGTGACGGCGTAACGGGGTTCTCGGCCGGCGACAGGGTCTACGGCGGCGCGCTTTCCCGCGCGGTCGCCGACTTCGTAGTCGTAGCAGCGGCCGGGACCATCGCGGTGGGCGGCGACGCCCACCACACCCCTGACGGCATCGACGACCGCACCGCCGCCACCCTTGCCATAGCGGGCCGCACAGCCGCCGCCGCCCTCGCCGTCGTCAATCCCGGGCCGGGCGACACGGTACTCATGGGCGGGGCGGCGGGTGGCGTCGGGGTGTTCGCCGTCCAGCTGGCGCGCCTCGCGGGAGCGCGGGTGATCGGGACGGGATCGGCGGCATCGTCCGACTTCCTGCGCAGCCTCGGGGCCGAGCCGGTCGCCTACGGCGACGGTCTGGCTGAGCGTGTCCGCGGCCTCGCTCCCGGTGGCGTCACCGCAGCGATCGACCTGTACGGGGCGGAGGCAGCACACGCCGCACGAGAACTCGGCGTCGCGGACGCGCGCATCACCACTATTGCCGCCCAGGTCGACGGGATCGCGCCGGCCAACGGCGCCAGCGCCGCCCCCGGCGCCCTGGAAGAAGTCGCCCGCATGGTCGCAGCGAATCAGCTCCGGGTGCCGATCGCGGCAAGCTTTCCGGTCGAGCAGATCCGCGCCGCCGTCGAGCTCCAGGCCGGTCGCCACGTGCACGGCAAGGTCGTCATTGACCTCTAGGGACTGCCGGGATACGCATGCTGAGTGGGGCCGGTGGGATTCGAACCCACACTGCCAAGAACCTAAATCTTGTGCCTCCTGCCGTTGGGCTACGGCCCCAGCATCCGGCGACTCGCCGGACTCGCTCGCGTCAGACGCCGAGCTCCGCTCGCAGGCGGGCCACGTGCCCGGTGGCCTTCACGCCGTACTGCGCCTTCTCGACCTTGCCGTCCGCGTCAACCACGACGGTTGACCGGATCACGCCGACGGACTTCTTGCCGTACAGCACCTTCTCCCCGTAGGCGCCGTAGGCCTCCAGGACGTCATGGTCAGGGTCGCTCAGCAGCGGGAACGTCAGCCCGTCCCGTTCGGCGAACTTCTTCAGCTTCGCCGGGCCGTCGGGCGAGATGCCGATGACGGCGAAGCCGGACGCCGCCAGGCTGGACAGGCTGTCCCGGAAGTCGCAGGCCTGCTTTGTGCAGCCGGGCGTCATCGCGGCCGGGTAGAAGTAGACGATGACGCGCTGCCCGCGCCGGGACGACAGGCTGACCTCCGTGCCGTCGGCGTCCGGCAGGGTGAAGTCGGGGGCTGCGTCGCCGGGTGCGAGCCGGGTGCCGGTCATACCTCGTTTCCTTCCTGACGGTGGTAATGCTGAGACTAGCCAAGCAGGGCAGCGATGACCGGAGCGAGTCCGCGCAGGGCCTTGCCCCGGTGGCTGATCCTGTCCTTGTCGGCCGAGTCCATCTCGGCCGTGGTGATGTCGGCGGAGGCCGGCACGAAAATCGGGTCATAGCCGAACCCGTTCTCGCCACGCGGCTCGCGGATCAGCGAGCCTTTAACGATCCCCTCGCTCACGTGCTCGCGGCCGCCTGGCAGCACCAGCGCGGCCGCGCAGACGAACTGGGCGCCGCGCCGCTCGTCCGGCACGTCGGACAGCTGGGCGAGCAGCAGCGCCAGGTTCGCCTCGTCGTCGCCGTGCCGCCCCGACCACCGGGCCGACAGGACGCCGGGCATGCCGTTCAGCGCGTCCACGCAAATGCCGGAGTCATCGGCGACCGCGGGCAGCCCGGTGAACTCTGCGATCGCATGCGCCTTGAGCAGGGCGTTCTCGGCGAAGGTGGCACCGGTCTCGGCGACCTGCGGCGCTCCGGCGAAATCGGCCAGGCTGTGCAGGCGCACATCGACGTGGCCGGCGGCCAGGATCCTGCTGAGCTCGGCGAGCTTATGCGGGTTCGCGGTTGCCAGCACCAGGCCGGGGCAGGCGCCGGCCTCCGGGCTCATGACCCGAGCGCGGCCTGCTGGAGCTTGGTCAGCTCAGCGCAGCCAGCGACGGCCAGGTTCAGCAGGTTGTCGAGCAGATCGCGGCTGAACGGCTCGCGCTCGGCGGTGCCCTGAACCTCGACGAAGCTGCCGTCGCCGGTGCAGACCACGTTCATGTCGGTCTCGGCCGCGACATCTTCTTCGTAACAGAGGTCCAGGCGCGGCTCGCCGTCGATGATGCCGACGCTGACGGCCGCGACCGACGCGGGCAGCGGATCGCCCTTCGTCCGCTTGCGCTGCTTCAGCCAGCCCACCGCGTCGGCCAGCGCGACGTAGCCGCCGGTGATCGCCGCGGTCCTGGTGCCGCCGTCGGCCTGCAGCACGTCGCAGTCGATGACGATGGTGTTCTCCCCGAGCGCCCTGGGATCGACGCAGGCACGCAGCGACCGTCCGACCAGGCGCGAGATCTCGTGCGTCCGGCCGCCGATCCTGCCCTTGACTGACTCCCGGTCGCTGCGGGTATTGGTCGCGCGCGGCAGCATCGCGTACTCGGCGGTGACCCAGCCGAGGCCGCTGCCCCGGCGCCAGCGCGGCAGGTCCTCCTGCACGCTGGCCGCGCACAGGACCCTGGTCTTGCCGAACTCGACCAGCACCGATCCCTCGGCGTGATCGAGCCATCCCCTGGTGATCCTGACGTCGCGCAGCTGATCAGGCAGCCGTCCATCTGGTCGTGACATGACCGCCAGCCTAGTGCTACCAGCCGGTGCGTTCTGGCGCGCCAGCCTTGATCCACTGGTAGGTAGTGGCAATGCCGTCGCGCAGCGGCGTGGTCGCCGCCCAGCCGATGTCGCGGCGCGCCCGCCCGGCGGCCAGCGCGCCCCGGAGCAGCTCGCCCGGCCGGGCCGGAGCGAACACCGGATCGAGCGGGCGCCCGGCCACCGCGCTGATCACGCCGGTCAGTTCCAGCACGCTGACTTCAGTGCCGCTGCCAATGTTCCAGGTGCCAGGACGGGTGCTGTCGGCCGCGGCCAGGAACGCGCCGACGGCGTCCCCGACATACACGTAGTCGCGGGTCTGCTCTCCGTCGCCGTACACGGTCGGCTGCTGCCCGGCGAGCGCCTGCGCGCAGAAGATCGCGACTACTCCCGCGTCGCCGCCGGGATCCTGGCGCGGTCCGTACACGTTCGCCAGGCGCAGCACCGCATGGGTGGTCGCGTGCAGCCGGTTGTACAGCTCGACGTACTGCTCGGCGCAGTGCTTGCCGACGCCGTAGGGCGACTCCGGCAGCGGGAGCACATCCTCCAGTGACGGGATCGGAGCGTCCCGGCCGTAGATGACGGCGCCAGTCGAGGCGAACAGCACCCGGGCGCCGACCGCGCGGGCGGCCTCGAGCACGTTCACGGTTCCGATGACATTCGCCTGCGCGTCCAGCGCCGGGCGGGCAACGGAGACGCGGACGTCGATCTGCGCGGCCAGATGGCAGATCAGCTGCGGCCGGAAGTCTCTGGTCAGCGCGGTCAGCGCCGCCTCATCGGTGACGCCGAGCTTGTGCATCGCAGCCTGCTCAGGGACGCGGCCTCAGGCCGGCCGACAGGTCGTCGACGACGGCCACGGCATCGCCCCTGGCGACCAGAGCGTCGGCCAGATGGGACCCCAGGAATCCGGCGCCGCCGGTGACGAGCACGCGCATGGGAGAGGAGTCTATGCGGCTCCGCCCGGCCGCCCGGCGCACCGCCGGCGCCGCCCGCCGAGCCGGACACAGGGCACGAAGCTGTTAAGAACACATTACTGCAGCGTGACGCTCTGTTACTGTCAGCTACAAAATTCCCCCGCCGCTCAGGGCACTCATAGGAGTCACCACATGCGCTCGTTCGTCCGCAGTCACGCTGCGAAATTAACGTCCAGATCCCCGGTCAGCCGCGGCGCTCTCGCCGCCGTGGCGTCCACCGCACTCGTCGGGGCCGCGCTGCCCGCCGCTCGGGTTGTTCGCGGCACGGCCAGGCCGTTCCCAATCCGTCCTGCTCGGCCAGCGGCACCATCGAGACCTGCGTCTTCAGCTACACCGGAGGCACCGATCAGCGGCCGGGATCCCTGGCCGGGGTCACCGACCTCGAGGTATTCGGCCGACGGCGCCGACGGCGGGCCGTCTGACGCGTCGCTCAATCCGGGCGCGGGCGGCAGCGGCGGCGAGGCGCGCGCAATCCTGACCGGCATCCCGGCCGCCACGACACTGAGCGTCTTCCCCGGTGGCCAGGGCGTCGCCGACGGTCCTGGCGGCGTCAACCAGCGGCCGGGCGTTCTGTTCACCGGTCAGGGCGGCGACGCCGGGACCGGCACCAGCTCGGATGGCGGCAGCGGCGGCGGCGCGTCCAGCGTCTCCATCTCCTCGATCGTCAACTTCTTCGCCAACGTGCTGGTTGTCGGCGGCGGAGGCGGTGGCGCGTCCAGCACGCAGTCAGGCGGCAACGGCGGCACCAGCCGCCATCCGGCCGGAGCCACCGGCCAGTCGGCTGGCTTCGCCACCGGAGGCGGCGGCGGCACCCTGAGCCACGGCGGCGTCGCCGGCAGCGCGGGGCTGATCTGCCTGCTCCCCGCCTTCCCCGGCAGCCCACTGCGCGGCGGCGATGGCGGCGGCGGCCTGATCACCTGTCCCAATGGCGGTGGCGGCGGCGGGGGCGGCTACTACGGCGGCGGCGGCGGCGGCGGTAACGCCGGAGCCGGCGGCGGCGGATCCGCTTTCCCTGGTTTCCCGACCAGCGTTGGCGGGATCCGGGTGACACCGGTGCGCGACGACGCGCTGTGGACCGGCGGCAACGGCCAGGTCACCATCAAGTACCGGCTGATCTCGACGAACACGACGGTGAGCGGATCGCCGAACCCGAGCAACACCGGCCAGAACGTCACCTTCACCGCGACCGTCTCGCCGCCCGGCGCGACCGGAACGGTCAATTTCGAGGCCAATAGCACCACGATCACCGGCTGCGGAGCCAAACCGGTGATCAGCGGCACGGCCACGTGCAGCACCGCCACCCTGCCGAACGGCAGCAACGCGATCACGGCGATCTTCACACCCGCGGTGAACTCGGCCTACCTGGGCTCGCAGGGCACGACCACTCAGTCCGTCCTGACGACGACCAGCACGACACTCGGATCGGCACCGAACCCGAGCACGTACGGTCAGGCGGTCACGCTGACGGCCACGGTCACGCCCACCGACGGCGGCGGCACAGTGGCGTTCAAGGACGGCAGCACTGACATCGCCGGCTGCGACAGCCAGCCGCTGGTCGACCACAGCGGGACCTACTCGGCTACCTGCGTGACCAGTGCGCTGCCGGGAGGCACCAGTGTCCTGACGGCGGTCTACAGCGGGGACGCCGGGTACGCCTCGTCGACCTCGAACATCGTCGATCAGGTGGTCAACAACGCCCCGACCCGGCTGCGGCCCTGGCTCGTCGTGCACCCGAACGGGACCTATACCCTGCTCGCCCAGCTCACCAGCGGCGGGACGGGTGTCAGCGGGCTGACGATCACCTTCAACGCCGGGCGCAGCGGTCCGGTTCTGTGCACGGCAGTGACCGGCACCGGCGGCATCGCGTCCTGCCGCTGACCCTGGCCCAGACCAGGACGTTCCTGAGCTACAACGGCGCGTTCACGGCCAGCTACGCCGGAGACACCAGCTACGAGTCCTCAGCTGGCTTCTACCCGGGCATCTTCTGGTTCTAGCCCGAGCGCAGTCCGGCTGACAGCGAGCCCGCGGCCTGGCCGCGGGCTCGCTGGCGTGTCAGTCCGCCTGGCCGCCGAGCAGCCGGAGCCCGGGGCTGGCCAGCCGGAGCCGGCCGGCGAAGACCTCAGCTGCCTGCTCCTGGCTGACCGCCGCGTCATTCCACGGGACCAGGTGCGTCAGCACCAGCTCGCCCACGTCTGCCCGGACCGCGTGCTCGGCCGCCTGGCGCGCGGTCAGATGCAGGTCAGGCGGCGCCGCCGCATCGGTGACGCTGAGCTTGTGCATCGCGGCCTGCGCGGGGACGCGTCCTGGCCTGCGCCGACAAGTCGTCGACGACCGCCACGGCGTCGCCCTGGCGACCAGAGCGTCGGCCAGGTGGGACCCCAGGAATCCGCCGCCGCCGGTGACAAGCACGCGCATGGGAGTGGAGTCTATGCGCGGCCCGAGCCGGGCGGCGTCACTGCGCGCGCGCGAAAGCCGGACACGCGACACAAAGTTGTGAAGAGATCATTACGCAGAGTGACACTCTGTTACCGTCAGCAACATTCACCCGCCTCACAGTTCAATCCATGAGGAGTCATAACATACGCGCGTTCTTCCGCGGTCACGCAGCGAAGCTAAAACCCAGATCCCGGATGACGCGCGCGGGCTTCGCCCTCGTGGCGAGCGCCGCACTCGCGGCGCGGCGCTGCCGCTGCCGGGCTTGCTGGCCGGGCCAGCGGCATCATCTGGTTCTAGCCAGCAACGCTGATGCATAGGGACGAGCCCGCGGCCGATGCCGCGGGCGCGTCTCGATCCGGCAGGCAGGCAACGATCCCGGCCACTCAGTCAGGGTGCGCACCAGCGCGCCATGCGGCCGCCAGAAGCGTCTCGGCGCGATCCTCGCCTCAGTCCGTGTCAGCGCGATCAGTGTCAGCTGCGAGCCAGATTGCCGAAATGCCGGGCCGCCAGGCTGGTCATTGAAAATGCCTGCCATTACGCATGGTCCTGGCATTCGGTAGAATTGCCATCCCGACGTTTTCTGATCCTTTCCAGTGCCATGATGATATCGCCGGGCACAGATTGCGTTACCGGCGCCGGTCGTTGCCCGGATTACCATGGCCGGTGCTGTTTAGCTGACCTTACCGCTCAAGGCTATCGCCTTGCCGTGCCGGGATTCGCCCGCCGGTAATGCTAGTACGTCCGGATAGTTCAGATCAGACCCAGGGGGCCGTAGATGAAAATGAAATTGTCCAGAATGGTAATCACCGGCGCGGCAGCCGGACTGGCGGTGGCAGCCGCGGGGCCGGCGGGGCGCAGGCGGCCACGGCGTCCAGCACGCGGTATCGGTACGTGCAGTTCCGCGCGCTGGCAAGCGCCATCACCGGGGCGGCGAGCGGGGCGGTGCTGCAGCTGACGCCAGGCTGCACGTACGTGCTGACCAGCGCGCTTCCTTCCGTCAGCACGAACCTGACGCTCCAGGGGTACGGGTCAACCTGCAGCGCAGCCTGACCGGCAGCCCGCCCGACTTCAGCCTCCTCGAGGTGACGCCGGGCTCCAACGTCACCATTAACTCCGTGAACTTCAGCAACGGTCACGCAGCTGACTACGGCGGTGCGATCTACAACGACGGAGGGGCCGTCACGGTATCCGGCGGCACCTTCTCTGGCAACACCACCGGCGAGTACGGGGGCGCCATCTATAACGACGGATCTCTGTCGCTGACCGGTTCTCAGTTCACCGGCAACACGGCTCCCGGAGAATATGGCGGCGCTATCTACAACGAATACGACGCAACGATCAGCCGCGTCACCTTCACAGGCAACAGCGCGGAGTACGGGGGCGCCGTGTACAGCTACTACAACAGCGTCCTGACTAGCTCTGCTTTCTTCCGCAACAGCGCCACTAAGTACGGCGGCGGGCTCTATGTCAGCGACGACGGCGTCACCACGCTCAGCTCGAGTTTCTTCACCGGCAACACGGCCGAATATGGCGGCGGCGCCTACAGCGAAGGATACGGCGCGACGTTCCTCAATGACCGGTTCCGCTCCAACCAGGCCAGCGACGACGGCGGCGGCATTTACAACGACTACTACCTGACGCTGATCGGCGGATCTGTCAGCGGGAACACCGCGACAGATGACGGCGGCGGCGTGTATACCGAGTCGGACCTCGTGACCTCTGGCGGAACCTCCTTCACTGCCAATACCGCCGCGGACGGCGGCGGGCTCGCCAACGGCGGGTATGCGACGGTCACCGGCGCATACTTCCAGCGAAACTCAGCGTCCGGCTACGGCGGCGGCCTCTACGAGGATGGCGATCACCTAACCCTGCAGGGCGACGTCGTCATCTTCAACGGCGCGCCGTCCGGCGCCGGCGGGGGGGTCTACACCGACGGCAGCTCTACCTACCTGGTAGGGACGAACCGGATCGCCTATAACTCCGGAGGCAACTGCGCCCCGGCACCACGATCTACGGCTGCACAGGCTGAGTTGGCGCCCGCCGGGCACACTGAGGTGACCGGCGGGCACCAGCCAGCGCGAAGCCCGGAGAAATGCGGATCTACCGCGGTCTGCATGCTCCGGGCTCCGCGCTGCAGTGTCCGGCCCGGAGACCGCCTCATGTCCCGGCCGCAGGACATGTCCCGGTCGCGGGACGGCCTCTTCGCCGGCCGTACCGGCGTTCCCCGGCCTGTCAGCTGCCCAGCAGGCGGAGCCCCGGACTGGCCAGCCGGAGCGGGCCGCCGAAGACCTCAGCCGCCTGCTCCTGGCTGACGGCCGGGTCGTTCCACGGGACCAGGTGCGTCAGCACCAGCTCGCCCACGTCCGCCCGGACCGCGTGCTCGGCGGCCTGGCGCGCGGTCAGATGCAGGTCAGGCGGCAGGTCCGGAGCGTCGGTAAAGGACGCCTCGGCCAGCAGCACGTCGGCGCCGCGGGCTACCCGCACCAGTTCGCCGCACGGCCCGGTGTCAGCCGAATAGGCCAGCACCTGCCCGGCGTGCTCGATCCTGAAGGCGAAGGTCTCCAGCGGGTGCGACACGTGCCCGGTGGTCAGCCGGAGCGGGCCGATCTCGACGACGCCGGGCGTCAGGGTGGTGAAGTCGAAAGCATCGCTCATGCCGAGGTGGTCGCTGCCGAGCGCCCGGGCCAGCCGGGGGTGCGCATCGGCCGGGCCGTAGACAGGAATCTTCGGCCGCGGGCCGTCCGGGTGGTAGTTCTGGAACACCGAATAGGCGGCCATGTCAATGCAGTGATCGGCGTGCAGGTGACTCAGGCAGATGGCATCCACGGCTCCCAGCGCCGTGTGCTGCTGAAGCGCGCCGAGCGCGCCGTTGCCGAGGTCGAGGACCAGGCGGAAATCGCCAGTCTCAATCAGGTAACAGGAGGCGGCGCTGGCAGGCCCCGGATAGCTGCCCGAACAGCCGACGACCGTTACCTGCACGGCTCTTCGCGACGTCTGCGCCAGATCATGGTCACCACAGCGCCCGAGGATAGCCTGGCTGCCAGCGAAGACGGGCATCGGAAAGGGGCCGGCCGGGCCGGGTCTGCCACTATCATCCCCAAAACGGCATGATCCGGAGTTAGGTCCCTTAACCGGAATCTCCGGCGTCCTGAGTGCCGGCAGCCGATGCGACAGCGAGCCAGGGATGCCCAGCGGAGGTGTCATGACCAACCAGTCCACCGACTCCGGGCGATCGGTCCCGCTCGCCCTGGCCGAGCCGTCAGTGCATGTGCGCTGGGGCTGGATCACCGGGCTGAGCGTGGCCAGCCTCGGGATGTGGATGGCCTCGCTCACGCCGGTCCAGATCCTGCTTCCGCTCCAGCTGCAGGCAGCGGACCCCCGCCACAAGATCGCCGCGCTCGGCATCGTGACCGGCCTCGGCGCTGTCGCCGCCTGCATCGCGACGCCGCTGGCGGGCGCCCTGTCCGACCGCACGACGCACTCCTACGGATTCGGCCGGATGCGCGGCCGCCGCCACCGCTGGACGCTCGGGATGGCGGTGCTCGGCGCCATCTGCCTGGTCGTGCTCGGCGGCCTCACCTCGGTGGCCGGGATCGCGCTGCTCTGGGTGCTGTTCAGCGCATTCCAGAACGCGGAGTACGCCAGCCTCAGCGCGGCCGTCCCCGACCACGTTCCGGTCCGGCAGCGCGCCACCGTGGCCGGCTGGGTCGGCATGCCGCAGGCGCTCGGCCTGGTGATCGGCACCGTCCTGGTCGTCGACATCTTCACCAAGGTGTCGACGGGCTACACGGTCCTCGCCGTGCTGCTCGCCCTGCTCGCGATCCCGTTCGTGTTCATGACCCCTGATCATCCGCTGGAGGCCGCGGACCGCACGCCGTTCTCCTGGCGGCAGCTGGCCCGGTCCTACTGGATCAGCCCCCGGCAGTACCCGGACTTCGCCTGGGCCTGGATCACCCGGTTCCTGGCCTCCCTGGCCATCGCCATGGGCACGCTCTACCTGCTGTACTTCCTCGAAGGGCCAGTTCACTACCGGCAGCACTTCCACCAGCCCGCCACCAACGGGCTGCAGACGCTGATCATCATCTACACGGTCTGCGTGGTGCTCACCGCGATCATCGGCGGGATGGTCTCCGACCGGATCGGCAAGCGCAAGATGATCGTCACGGTCTCGGGCATCCTGATGGGCCTGGCCGCACTGCTGCTGACCTTCGTCGAGACCTGGGATGCCTCGCTGATCGCCGCGGTGCTGTTCGGCATCGGATTCGGCGCCTACCTCGCCGTCGACCAGGCACTGATCACCCAGGTACTGCCCGCCGCCAGCGACCGGGCCAAGGACCTCGGCATCATCAACATCGCGATCGTGGGCCCGAGCACGATCGGCCCGGCGATTGCCGCCCCGATCACGTCCCTGATCGGCTACCCGGCCCTGTTCGGCGCCACCACCATCGTCGCCGTGCTCGCCTCGGTCCTGGTCTGGCGGATCAAGAGCGTCGCCTAGGCGGTCGCGGCGGCCCCGGCCGCCTCAGCCGAGCCGTTCGCCGGCGCGCGCAGCTGGCCGCGGCCGACCCTGGCCAGCTGCCTGCTCTGCGCGACCAGGCGCCCGGCCGCGTCGAAGACCTCGGCCTCCTCATCGAACCAGCCGCCGCTCACGTGCCGGCTCCGCGTCGCCACCTTCAGCGGCCCCGCCACCGGCACCGCGCGCATGTGCCAGGTCAGCTCGACCGTCGGTGCCCAGCCAGTCGCGCCGAGGCTGAATACGACCGGCGGGAGCGCGTCCACGGCCAGCGCCAGCAGCAGCGCGTCCGGGTCGCGGTGGTCGCGCAGCTGCACGTAACCGCGCATCTCCGGCACGCCGGACGGCTCGTGGCGCCGCCAGCCGGTGCAGGCCGGGTCCAGCAGCACCTCGACCTGGCCGGCGAACCCGGCCGTCCCGTCCGCGCCGACCGAGCCTGGCCACTGGCCGAGGTCGATGCACTCGGAAATGTCCGGGAACGCCGCCAGCTCCCCCGTCCATTCCAGGCCCGCCTGCGCATCGGCCGCGGCCCGGCCGGCGGCGGCCGGGGGGCCGGGGAGCGTTCCCGTCGTAATCGTGGCGTCCAGGACCGGCTGGCCGTCCTGGCTGGAACGTGGCCCGGGCCGTGGACGCGGTCTTGCCGTGCTTCAGCCAGCTCACCTCGACCTCGGCCGCGGCGAGCCGCGGCACCCGCAGGAAGTTGACGCTGGTCGCCACCGGATACGGATGCGGGGAGCAGTCCAGGACCGCGCGCACCACGGTGGCCATCAGCGCGCCGCCGTTGACGGCCGGCGGCGCGCTGCCGCCGGGGATCACGAGCGCGAACCGCGGGTCGGCGGCGGTGTCATAGACGATGACCCGGCCGGCCGCGTCCTCGCCGCCGTGGCCGCTGCCGTCGCCATTCTCCTCGCCGCTGCCGTCGCGGCGGCGGCGCACCGCGGTCGCCTCGTCAAAAACGGTCATCCGGGCTTGCTCGCCTTCTGCGCGGGGGGTGTCGGGAGAAACGCAGCGCGGCCGTCAGGCCCAGAGCTGGCCCTCAAGCCGGGCCTCGGCCTCGGCGAGCGTCCCGCCGTAGGCGCCGGTCGACAGGTACTTCCAGCCCGCGTCGGCGATGATCAGCGCGATGTCGGCGCGCTCGCCCGCGGCCTGTGCCTTCGCGGCCAGCCCCAGGGCGGCGTGCAGCACGCAGCCGGAGGAGATGCCGGCGAACAGCCCTTCGGCGTCCAGCAGTTCCCGCGTCCGCTTCAGCGCGTCGGCCGAGGCCACCGAGAACCGGGAGGTCAGCACGCTCTCGTCGTAGAGCTCGGGGACGAACCCCTCGGACAGGTTGCGCAGCCCGTAGACCAGCTCGCCGTACCGGGGCTCGGCGGCCACGATCTGCACGTCAGGCACGTGCTCGCGCAGGAAGCGGCCGGTGCCCATCAGGGTCCCCGAGGTGCCGAGACCTGCGACGAAGTGCGTGATCTCGGGCAGGTCGGCCAGCAGCTCCGGACCGGTGGTCTCGTAATGAGCACGGGCGTTGGCCTCGTTCCCGTACTGGTAGAGCATGACCCAGTCGGGATGCTCCTTCGCCAGCCCCTGGGCGACCCGGACGGCCTCGTTGGAGCCGCCCGCGGCCGGCGAGGACACGATCGAGGCGCCGTAGGCCTCCAGCAGCATCCGCCGCTCGGCCGAGGTGTTCTCCGGCATCACGCAGATGAGCTGGTACCCGCGCAGCCGGGCGACCAGGGCCAGGCTGATGCCGGTGTTGCCGGAGGTGGGCTCCAGGATGACCGAGCCGGGGTGCAGCAGGCCGTCCTTCTCGGCCGCGGCGATCATGTAGGCCGCGGCCCGGTCCTTCACCGACCCGGTCGGATTCCGGTCCTCGAGCTTGGCCCACAGCCGCACGTCCGGGCCGGGCGACAAGCGCGGCAGCCCGACCAGGGGCGTGCCGCCCAGCGCGTCCAGCAGGGATTCATACCGCATGGCGCGGAACCAGCCGGCTGCTCAGGTCGCTCAGCGCGAGCCGCCGGCGACGGCCGGCAGCACGGTAACGGTGTCACCGTCGCTGACCGGAGCGGACAGGCCGCCCAGGAAGCGGACGTCCTCGTCGTTCAGGTACACGTTGATGAACCGGCGCAGGCCGGCCTCGTCAATCAGCCGCTCCCGCAGCCCGTCGTAGCGGCCGTCGAGGTCGGCGAATAGCTCGTCCAGCGTCGCTCCCGAGCCCTCGATCTTCTTCTCGCCGCCGGTGTAGCTGCGCAGGATGGTCGGGATACGGACCTCGATTGCCATAACTGTCTGCTCCAGTAAGTACGTGCGCCGGTAGGTCTGTCGTTCGCCGCGGCGAGCCGGGACGGTGCGGGCCTGCCGAAATCGCCGCCGGGCGGCGGCGTCCTCTAGGCCATGCAACCGGCGGCTGGCCGCGATCATTCCGGTTGGATGGCTACGTCTTCCTCGGTGACCTCGCCGTCGACGATCCGGAATGACCGGAATTCATCGTCATCCGGGCTCCTGGTCGAAACCAGGACATAATGCGCGTCCGGTTCACTGGCATAGGAGATGTCGGTCCGGGACGGGTAGGCCTCGGTCGCGGTATGCGAGTGGTAGATCACCACCGGCTCCTCGTCCCGGTCGTCCATCTCCCGCCACACCCGCAACTGCTCCAGCGAGTCGAACCGGTAGAAGGTCGGCGAGCGCTCGGCGTTGAGCATCGGGATGAACCGCTGCGGCCGGCCGCTGCCGCCGGGCCCGGCAATGACCCCGCACGCCTCGTCCGGGTGGTCAGCCCGGGCGTGAGCCAGGATCTTCGCGCGCAGCTCGGCGCTGATGGTCAGCATGGCCAGAGGGTAGCCCGGGCGGAGCAGCCGGCCGCGCCCGGCTTGGCCGGATTGGGGCTAGGTCAGCGACTCGATGAGGCTGTCCTGCAGGTAAGCCAGCCACTGGTAAACCCAGAGGTAAGCGGAACGGGGGTCATCCGGCGTCAGCCGTTCCGCCAGGTCCTCGTTCTCATCGGTAATGCCAAGCCGGACGCTCAGCGCCAGCCGGACGTCGTTCAGGGCCCGGAGCCACTGCTGGCATTCGGGCTCGCTGAGCCGCACCTCGCCGCCACCGGGCGGCAGCGAGGCCAGCACCGCCTTCGCCGACGCCACCTTGGCCGCGCGCAGGCTCTCCTCGGTGTAGCGCCGGAACTCGGCCGAGGCCTCCGGGTCGTCGGCGTAGCCGTCCGGCAGCAGCCGCGCCAGCACCGGGTCGTCGGGCAGTTCCTCGTGGCTGGACAGGCCCAGCTGCGCCTCCAGATCGGCCGGGTCGGTGCTGCCCGGCTTGCTGGGCTCTGCCGGGCTTTGCCGGCTGCCGCGAAGCCGGTGAGGCCGGTCAGGCCGGCCAGCCGCCAGCCTCGGCGTCGGCGCTGACCAGCTCGGCGATCTGGCTGACCAGGCTCCTGACTACCCCGGCCTGCGCCTCTTCGAAGTACGCGGCGGCGCCACCGGGGGCAGCACGGAAGGCTGCGGCAATCTCAAAGTTCTCGCCGGCGGCATCATCGGCGTCGCCAGCCTGGTGCCTGCGCCAGCTCACGAGTCGTGGCTCACGGTCGCCCACAGGCCGTAGCCGTGCAGGGTCTCGGCGTCTCGCTCCATGGCTTCCCGCGAGCCCGCGGAAACGACCGCCCTGCCCTTGTGATGCACGTCCAGCATCAGCTTCTCCGCCTTCGGCTTGGGATAGCCGAACACCTTCTGGAACACGTACGTCACGTAGTTCATGAGGTTAACCGGGTCATTCCAGACGACGAGTCACCCAAGGTGCGTCCAGAGCCGCATCCTGGTCTGTCGTCGGCTGCTCAACCTCGACTGGCGCAACGCCCACCTGCCGTCACCTCCCCGGTAGCTCAGTCTTCCACTCTCCCGAAGTTAGTGTTCCACGCGTGCCGGGCGCGAATTCCCCGCAGCTCAAGATCGGTTATCTCTGACACTTTTCAGTTCTATGAGCGGAAAAGTGTCACCGATAAGTGATCTTGGCGTAGTTATCCACAAGCGCGGGCACTACGCGCACCCGTCCGGGTCCGGCGGGCACTCTTGCCGGTATGTCCCTCGCCCTGGCCGCCGAACTCCGCGAGCTGCTCTGCCTCCAGTCCGGTGTGCTCTCGCGGCAGCAGGCACTGACCGGGGGGCTTGCGGCGGCCGTCATCGACAGCCAGCTGAGGCTCAACCGGTGGCAGCCGCTGCAGCGCGGCGTGTACGCGGCCTTCACCGGCACTCCGGACCGGAACGCCGAATTATGGGCGGCCGTGCTCCGGGCGGGCGCTGAGGCGGCACTGAGCCATCGCACGGCCGCCGAGCTCTACGAGCTGGCCCGCCCCGCTGCCGGCCCGATCCACCTCACCATGCCGCCCGGCAGAAGGGCCCGGAACATCCGCGGCGCGGTCGTCCACTACTCGCGGGCGCTCGACGCTGCGCGTCATCCGGCTCTGCTGCCGCCACGGACCCGCGTCGAGGACACGGTTCTGGACCTGACGCAGGACGCTGCCTCCTTCGACGAAGCCTTCGACTGGCTCTGCCGTGCGGTCGGCCGCCGCCTCACGACACCGGCGCGCCTGCGGGATTCGCTGCAGGCACGACCGCGAGCGCGGTGGCGAATTGACCTGCTGGCCGCCCTCGCCGATATCGCTGGCGGCGCGCAGTCTCCACTCGAGCGCAGATACGTCCGGGATGTGGAACGTGCACACGGTCTGCCGGCCGCCCGGCGCCAGGCGAGGATCGTCGCTGGCGACCGCACCCGGTATCTGGACAATCTCTACGAGGGGGCCCGGCTGGCGGTCGAGCTGGACGGCCGGGCCGCCCATCCGCCCGAGCAGCGATGGGCCGACAGCAAACGCGACAACGCGCATGCGGCACTCGGCATCCTGACCGTCCGCTACAACTGGGCCGACGTCACGACCCGGCCGTGCCTGGTCGCCGCCGAGGTCGCGGCCTTGCTCAGACAGCGGGGCACCGCGGTCATGCTGCGGCGCTGCGGCCCGGCCTGCCGCGCCGGTTACTTCGGCAGCTGCCCGTAGGCTGACGCTGGGGTCAGGACCGGCTCTGAGCACTCCGTAAGCTGCCGCCATGACCTCCGATCAGGCGGGCACCGCGCTGCTGACCGACCATTACGAGCTGACGATGCTCCGCGCCGCTCTGCGCAGCGGGACCGCTGGCCACCGGGCCGTCTTCGAGATGTTCGCGCGGCATCTGCCCAACGGGCGCCGCTACGGCGTGGTGGCCGGCAATGGCCGCCTGCTGGACGCGCTGGAGCGCTTCCGGTTCGGTGCGGCGGAGCTGGACTTCCTGGAGCGGGCGCACATCGTTGACGCGCCGACGCTGGCGTTCCTGCGGGACTACCGCTTCCGCGGGACTATCTGGGGCTACGCGGAAGGCGACTGCTACTTCCCCGGCTCACCGATCCTGGTCGTCGAAGGCACCTTCGCCGAGGCCGTGATCCTGGAAACGCTCGCGCTGTCGATCTACAACCACGATTGCGCGATCGCATCGGCCGCGTCCCGGATGGTCGCCGCGGCGCACGGCCGGCCGCTGACGGAGATGGGCTCGCGCCGCACCCACGAGCGGGCGGCGGTCGCGGCCGCCCGTGCGGCGTACATCGCCGGGTTCACGACCACCTCGAATCTGCGAGCCGGGTATCAGTACGGGATTCCGACGAGCGGCACCAGCGCCCATGCCTTCACGCTGCTGTACGACGCAGAGAAAGAGGCGTTCGCGGCCCAGCTCGACGCGCTCGGGCCGGGCACGACGTTGCTCGTCGACACCTACGACGTGCCCGCCGCCATCAGGACAGCGGTCGAGCTGGCCGGCCCCGAGCTGGGCGCGATCAGGATCGACAGCGGCGACCTGGCCACGGTTGCGCGCGAGGCGCGGGCGCAGCTTGATTCGCTCGGCGCGACCAGGACCAGGATCATCGTGACCGGTGACCTCGACGAGTTCTCCGTCGCCGCGCTCGCCGCGGAGCCCGTCGACGGCTATGGGGTCGGCACGTCACTGGTCACCGGATCGGGTGCACCGACGGCGGCGCTTGTCTACAAACTCGTCGCGTGCTCGGCAGCCGGCGAACCGGGCCCGCTGCACCCGGTCGCGAAGCGCTCCGTCGGCAAGCCGTCGCGCGGCGGCCGCAAATGGGCCGTTCGCGAATTCGACGAAACCGGATCGGTCGCAGCCGAGCACGTCACCGATATCGAGCCCGGCGCCGGCGGCCGCGGCCGCAGGCTGCTGCACCTGCTCGTCAAGGACGGCGAGATCCTGGCCCGCGAGCCGGTCACCGCAGCCAGAGCGCGGCATCAGGCGGCGCTGGCCGAACTGCCCGCCCATGCCCGCCAGCTCTCGCGCGGCTATCCCGCGATCCCGACGGTGTTCGAGCCGGACCGGTAGCAATCGCCGGCCCGCCGGGACTGAAAACTGCTTGCCGGCCATCCGCGCTGCCATGCCAGACTGGCGCGATGCACAAGAACGCGGAGCACGTCGCCCGTGAGCTCGCCGCCCTCGGCGTTCACGGTCAGGTCCGTGAGCTAGCCGAGCCCGCGCCGACTGCGGCCACCGCGGCGGCTCAGCTGGGCTGCGAGGTCGGCGCCATCGCCAACAGCCTGGTCTTCAGCGCCGACGGCGAGCCGCTGCTGGTGCTGACCAGCGGTGCGCACCGGGTGGACACCGCCAAGATTGCCGCCGAGCTCGGGGTGGCGAAGGTCGGCAGAGCCGACCCCGAGTTCGTGTACGCGAGCACCGGGCAGCGCATCGGCGGCGTCGCTCCCCTCGGCCATCCGCGGCCCGTCAGGACGCTGGTCGACACCGCGCTGCAGGCCTACGACGTCGTCTGGGCGGCCGCCGGGCACGTGCATACCGTCTTCCCGACGACGTTCGCCGAGCTGGTCCTGATCACCTCGGGTACGCCCGCCGATGTCGGCTAGCGCTACGCTCGGGCCGTGCGCGCACTGGTAATCGTCGATGTTCAGAACGACTTCTGCGAAGGCGGCTCACTGGCCGTGGCGGGCGGGGCCGCCGTCGCCAGCGGGATCACCGCCTGCCTATCTGGCCCGGCAGGCGAGCGCTACGACTACGTGATCGCCACTCAGGACTTCCACCGGGATCCGGGCTCGCACTTCTCTGCTCACCCGGACTTCGCGCTGAGCTGGCCGCCGCACTGCGTCGCCGGCACCGGCGGTGCCCAGTTCCACCCGGACCTCGATGCCAGCCGGATCGACGAAGTCTTCCGCAAGGGCGAGTACGCCGCCGCCTACAGCGGGTTCGAGGGCAACAGCGCGGGCGGCGACACGCTTCTGAGCTGGCTCTCGGAGCGGCATGTGACCGACATTGACGTCGCCGGGATCGCCACTGACTATTGCGTGCGGGCGACCGCGCGCGACGCCGCGGCCGCCGGGTTCGCCACGACGGTGCTGGTCGGCCTGACCGCCGGCGTTGCCGGTCCGAGCACGGCGACCGCGCTGGACGCGATGCAGTCGGCCGGAATCACGCTGACCGGCCAGCTGCCCTAGCGGCCGAAGAGTCCGCGCCGGATCAGTCCGCGCCCTCGGGCAGCGACTCGTAGATCCGCTGGCAGTCGGGGCAGACCGGGAATTTCTTCGGATCCCGGCTCGGCACCCAGACCTTCCCGCAGAGCGCGACCACCGGCGTGCCGGTCACCGCGCTGTCCACGATCTTGTCCTTGTCGACATAGTGCGCGAACCGCTCGTGGTCACCGTCGCCGAAGGACACGTCAGGGCGGACATCCGTGTCCTCGCGGATATCAGTTCCAGGCATGGCTTGTGTGCTCACGAGGACCGAGTTTACGCCGGCCTCGACCGGTAGTGCTGCCTGGCGGCGGCGCAGCCCGGTATACCGGCTAAGTCAGGACTCGCGCGATGAGTACCGGTTAGTTCCAGGCCGGGTCATCGGGAAAGGTGGCGACCATGGCCAGGTCGCCGCCCTGGCGCCGCAGGACCGCCTGCCACAGCCGCGCCGGGTCAGCCGCAAACGCATCGGCCGGATCGCCGGGCAGCACAAACCAGGCGCCGTCCGCGATCTCGTCCTGGAGCTGGCCCGCGCCCCAGCCGGCATAACCCGCGAAAACACGCATCGAGGTAATACCGCCCGCCAGCAGCTCGGGCGGGGCGCCCAGGTCGACGAGGCCGATCCTGGACATCATCGGCGTGCCGTCAAGCGACCGCCAGCCTACGGGCTCGTCGCCGCCCTGGGCCAGAGCCAGCGCCAGCGCGCTGTTCGGCGAGATCGGGCCGCCGCGGAACACCACCTGCGGGCCCGATGCCAGCGGGGTCCACGGCTCGAGGACCTGATCAAGCGGCACCTCAGTGGGCCGGTTGAGCACGACGCCGAGCGTGCCCTCATCCGGATCGTCCTCGACAATCAGGACAACGGTCCGGCGGAAGTTAGGATCACCCAGTTGCGGGGTAGCGGCCAGCAGCCGTCCGCTGAGGGATTGCTCCTCCATGTCCCCATCATGCGCCTGCTCCCTGAGCGCCAGCGCAGCGACGCCTGCTCGTACGCCGGGTAAGGGACGGAGATGGTCAGGCGTCGGCCTGCCGGCACGTACCCTGCAAGAGTGTCCTCAGGATTCAGCACGACGGCGGCCGCGGCGCAGGCGCCGCAGGCGGCGGGCCGGCCGAGGCCGGACCCGCGTCCGGGTCTGCGGGCGGGGCCCGCCGGCCCGAGATCGACGCCGCCCGGCTGCGAGTCGCCGTACTGCGGCTCTCGCGCCGGCTACGCAAGCACGACCTGGCCGGCCTGACGCCGAGTCAGCTGTCGACACTGTCGTGCGTGGGCAAGACCGGACCAGTCCGGCTCGGCGATCTCGCCGCGGCCGAGCGCATCGCGCCGTCCACGCTGACCCGGCTCGTCAACGTGCTGGAGGACCGCGGTTACCTGCTGCGGCAGCCCGCGCCTGGCGACGCCCGCGCATTCCTGGTCACGCTCACTGAGGCCGGCGACAAGGTGCTTGATCGCATCCGCGAGGAAGCCACCAGCCTGCTCGCCGACATGGTGCGGTCACTGCCGGCCGATGAGCTGGCCGCGCTGGAAGCCGCGCTGCCCGCGCTGGAGCAGCTCGCCGGTTCTGGCTGACCCGGCAGCGCGTCACGCGGTCCGGTAGGTCAGGAGGGCGAGGCTGTCCCCCACGGTCCGGGTGCCCGCCAGCCGCAGGGGCCTGCTGCGGCCGGACTCGCCGAACAGCCGCTCGCTGCTCCCGAGAACGCACGGGTAGATCATCAGCCGCAGCTCATCGACGAGGTCGTGCTCCATCAGGGCCGGCACGAGCTGACCGCTGGCGTAGACGACGATGTCACCGCTGAGCCCCTGCTTCAGCTTCGAGACCTCGTTCACCACATCCCCGCGAAGGACCGTCGAGTTGTTCCAGGCGGGAGTGCCGAGGGTCGCGGAGACGACGTACTTGGGCAGGGAATTCAAGCGGTCAGCCCACTCGCCGCTCCTGGCCGGCCACCGGGCCGCGAAGAACTCATAGCTCTTCCGCCCGAGCAGCAGGGCCGCGGCGCTCTGCGCCTCGTCGGCCTCGACCGCTGCCCACGCGCCCCGGTCCTGATCACTGATCTGGCCGAACCAGCCGCCGAACGGGGCGCCCTCCTCACCCATCGGGTCCTTGATGACTCCGTCGAGCGACACGTTCTCGCTGATAATGATCTTCGCCATGTGCGTTTCTCCCTGAGTCGAGCGACGTCAGCTATCACCAGTGCAGACACCGCGCGGCCGGGAAACTGGGCGCTGGCCGGGCGCCCAGTTCGCCCCGCGGCCGGTGTCTGTACAGGATGAGAGGCGGGCAGGCAGCGAGCGGGAGGTAGCACGACAGTGGAACTGGCGGCAGCTGACCTGATGTCACGGGCCAGGGGCGGGGACGGGGAGGCCTTCCGGGCGCTGACCGAACCGCACCACCGGGAGCTGCGGGTGCACTGCTACCGGATGCTGGGATCCTTCCAGGACGCCGAGGACGCACTCCAGGACGCATTGCTCGGCGCCTGGCAGGGCCTTCGCGGGTTCGACGAGCGCGCATCGCTGCGGACCTGGCTGTACCGGATCGCCACCAACCGCTGCCTCAACGCGCGCCGCTCGGCCAGCAGGCGCCTGGCCAGGGAGTGGGACGTCCCGCAAGTCGAGCCGCCCGAGCCGACCGGGCTCAGCGAGGTCGTCTGGCTGCAGCCATTCCCCGACGCGCTGCTGGCCACCTCGCCCGCGGCGCCGCTCGGGCCGGAAGCCCGCTACGAGCAGACCGAGTCCGTTGGCCTGGCCTTCGTGACCGCGCTCCAGCTCCTGCCGCCGCGCCAGCTCGCCGTCCTGATCCTGCGGGACGTACTCGGCTTCCGCGCCAGCGAGGTGGCGGGACTGCTCGACGCGACCGTCGAGTCGGTCAACAGCGCGCTCAAGCGGGCCCGGGCCAGCCTGGAACGTCAGCGGCCGTCGGCAGCCGGGCCGGACCGGGCGCCCGCGCCAGGCTCGCCGGCTGAGGACGCCGTGGTGGCGAGATTCGTGCGCGCCTGGGAATCCGCCGATCTCGGCGCCCTGGTGGACCTGCTCACTGACGACGCCTTTGTGTCGATGCCGCCGATGCCGTTCGAGTACGAGGGCCGGGATGTCGTGGCCAGCCTGTGCGCCAGCCTGTTCCGCTCGGGCCGGAGGTTCGACCTCGTCCCGACCCGGGCCAACGGCCAGCCCGCGTTCGGTGCCTACCTGCGCGGGGCCGACGGCATCAGTCGCGGTGCGGGCCTGTACGTCCTCGGCCTTCGCGGCGACCGGATCAGCGCCATGATCCGCTTCGAGAACACCGTGCTGCCATTCTTCGGGCTGCCGCGCTCGCTGCCGGGCCGATGAGCGCGCCCGGCCCGTGGCCGCTCAGAACAGCAGGCTGGACAGCGCCGACCTGGCCTTGGCTACCCGCGGGTCGCGCGGCGGGAAGATCTCGAACAGGCTGACCAGATGCTTGCGCGCCTTGTCGCGCTCGTCGCCGGTCGTGCGCCTGATGGTGTCGAGCAGGCGGTCGAAGGCCGCCTCGATCCGGCCCATGGCCAGGTCGATGTCAGCGACGCGAGCCTGCGCGTCGGCGTCATCCGGCCGGGTGTCCGCCGCGCTGCGCGCCGCGGCCTGGTCGTAGCCCTCGACCCGGCGGATGAGGCTGACTTGCCCGAGTCCCATCGTCGCCACCGGATCGCCGGGATTGGCGGCCAGCACCTTCTCGAACGCGCCCGCGGCCGCGTCCATGTCACCGCGCTCCATCGCCTCCTGAGCCTCGGCGAAAACGTCGCCGCCGGGGCCGCCCTGACCGTCCGGGAATCCTGGCATGTCGGCGGGCTCCCCGGCGCCGTCGTCCTCGCCAGGCTCGCCGCTGATGGCGGCGCCAGCGCCGGGCCGCAATCCGAGCTGCTCAGCGACCTGCATGACCTGCCCGAGCCATTGCCTGACCTGCGCCTCGGGCATGGCGCCGAGGAAGCCGTCAGCGACCTGCCCGGCGACAACTGCCACCACCATCGGGATGCTCTGCACCTGCAACGCCGCACTCAGCTGCGGGTTGGCGTCCACGTCGACCTTGGCCAGGACGAACGCGCCGTTCGCCTCGGTGGCCAGCTTCTCCAGCACCGGGCTGAGCTGCTTGCACGGCCCGCACCATTCGGCCCACAGGTCAAGGACGACCGGCACCGTCCGCGACCGGGCGACGACCTCGGTGTTGAAGGTCTCGTCAGTCACGTCGATGATCAGGTCGGGCTGACTGCCCGGCTGGCCTCCGTTGCCAGGGTCCTGCTCCGCAGCGCGCTGCCTGCGCTGCGCAGCAGCCTGGCGTGCGCCCAGGTCGATGGCGCCATGGAGGGAAAAGTCGCGCGGCTGCTTCATGACTCCATCCTGCCGTATGGCGGCGGCCGGCCGGACAAGGAGTTCCCCTCAGCGGCTGGCCCGGCCGCAGCCGGGCTCAGAACGCCGGCGCCTCGAAGTAACCGCCCCACTCATCGCGCAGCGCCCCGCAGATCTCTCCCAGGGTTGCCTCGGCCGCCGCGGCCGCGATCATCGGCGGGATCATGTTCGCTCCGGAGCGGGCGGCCGCGACCATGTCCGGACAGGGCTGCGCTGACGTCGGCCTCGTTCCGGCCCGTCTTACGCGCCCGCAGATCGCGCACCTGCTCAACCTCGACCTCGTGGCTCACCCGCATGATCTCGATAGGCTGCTCGACGGTGTCGGTGTGGCAGTTGACGCCCACCACCTGCTTATCGCCCTTCTCCAGCTTCTGCTGGTACACGAAGGCCGCATCGGCGATCTCGGCGGAGAACCAGCCATCCTCGATGCCGCGCAGGATGCCGCTGGTCATCGTCCCGTCCTCGCTCATGTCCCGGATGCGGGCGAAGATCTCCTCGGCCTCTGCCTCCAGCTTGTCGGTCAGCGCCTCCAGATACCAGGAACCGCCGAGCGGGTCAGCCACGTTCACGACGCCGGTCTCGGCCATGAGCACCTGCTGCGTCCGCAGCGCGATCTCGGCGGCCTTCTCGCTGGGCAGCGCGAGAACCTCATCGAGCGCGTTGGTGTGCAGCGAGTTCGTCCCGCCGAGTACGGCGGCCAGGGCCTCGACTGCCGTGCGCACCACGTTCATCTCCGGCTGCTGAGCGGTCAGCGACACGCCCGCGGTCTGCGTGTGGAAGCGCAGCCATTGGGCCCGCTCGGTCCTGGCCCCGTAAACATCCCGCAGCCAGCGGGCCCAGATCCGGCGGGCCGCACGGAACTTGGCGATCTCCTCGAAGAAGTCGATGTGGGCATCGAAGAAGAACGACAGGCCCGGAGCGAACGTCTCGATGTCGAGCCCGCGCGACAGCCCCAGTTCGACGTAGCCGAACCCGTCAGCCAGGGTGAACGCCAGTTCCTGAGCGGCCGTCGAGCCGGCCTCGCGAATGTGATAGCCCGACACCGACAGCGGCTTGTAGTCGGGGATGTGCTCCGCGCAGTACTCCATCAGGTCGCCGATGAGGCGCAGGTGCGGCTGCGGCGGGAACAGCCACTCCTTCTGCGCGATGTACTCCTTGAAGATATCGGTCTGCAGCGTCCCGTTCAGCCTGCCGACGTCGGCACCCTGCCGCTCCGCCGCCGCCAGGTACATGCAGAACACCGGCACCGCCGGGCCGCTGATGGTCATCGAGGTGGTGACGTCCGCGAGCGGAATGCCGCCGAACAGCGTGTCCATGTCCGCGGTCGTGTCGATGGCGACGCCGCAGTGCCCGACCTCGCCGGCCGAGCGCGGGTCGTCGGAATCGCGGCCCATCAGCGTCGGCATGTCGAACGCCACCGAGAGGCCGCCGCCGCCGGCCGCCAGCAGCATCTTGTACCGCTCGTTGGTCTGCACGGCGTTGCCGAAACCGGAGAACTGCCTGATCGTCCAGGTGCGGCCGCGGTAGCCGCCCGGGTACAGGCCGCGGGTGAACGGAAACTCCCCCGGCCAGCCGATCCGCTCGAAGCCGGGTACAACGGCGCCGTCCGGCGGTCCGTAGACCGCGTCGACCTCGACGCCGGACAGCGTGGTGAAGTCCGCTTCCCGCTTGCGCGAGGCATCGAACCGGCGCTGCCAGCGCTCTCGCCCGTCGCGGTCGTCTGCACCATCGGACATCGCGTTACTCCCAGCAGCAAATTAGTTGGACGTCCTACTATCTACCCCGAGTCTACCGGCTCGTCCGGCCCGGAAAAAGGTTGGACGTCCTACTAATTTGCCGGAGCGGCGGGCTGGAACGGGCCGCGCGGGCAGGAACTCGCCGGTGCGGCCCAACCATCCCGGCCGTCCGTCGTCTTAAGTACTGTCCGGCATGTGTGCTCTCTGCCGGGAACGCGCCAATCCTCCCAACCGGCAGAAAGGTGGTGACGCCGTGCAAGCCGGAGTATCCGGTGCTGGCTACGCAGTACTCCGCCCGCGCACGCCGTCCCTGGAAGATTCAGGGACCTTTCAGCTAACGTGGCCGGCGGGGCTAGCGCGAACGGCCACGCAACGGAGCCCGGCTAACCAGAGGAGCAAGGTGGCGAGGCTCCGCACGTCGGACCAGCAGGCAGTCGAGGAGTTGTTCAATGCCTGTTACCCGCGCCTTGCGGGCTGGGTCCGGCGGCTCGTCGATGACGACGAGACCGCGCACGAGATCGCGTCGGAGGCGTTCACCCGCCTGCTGGCCCGCTGGTCCGGCCTCGACAACCCGCAGAGCTACCTGTACATGATCGCGACCAACCTGGTCAGGGATCACTGGCGCAAGACCGGCCGGGAGCGGAACGCCATGCGGGTCATGACTGCCGCAGGCACCGCCGACCCGGCCTATCATCCGGCGCAGGACGTGGACGTGCGCGCGCTGATCCAGTCGCTCCCCGAGCGGCTGCGTGATCCGTTCCTGCTGCACTACTACGGCGGATTCGGCCTGAAGGAGGTGGCCGTCATGCTCGGCCGCCCGGAAGGCACGATCAAGGCCGACCTGTTCAACGCCAGGGCCCGGCTGAAAGCGGCACTCGGAGAGGCCAGTGGCTAGCCCCCGCGACCCGGTCGATGACTGGCTGGAGCGCCAGGTGACGCCGCTCAGCCCGCCGCCCGGCACCCTGGACCGCATCCGCCACCGCGCCCGGCGCCGCAAGGTACGCCAGGTCACCGTCGCCGCGGCCGGGCTGCGCCGTCGTCCTGGCGGCCGCGGTGGTGACGCCGCAGCTACTCCCGGCCGGCCAGCACTCGGGGCAGCGGCCCAATCCGCCGGCCGCGATCGCGCCCAGCACGCCCGCGGCCACTTCCGGCGGCGCCAACACGCCGGCACCGGACACCGGCTCGAACACCCCGCTGCAGCAGGGCTCCGTGCTGTCGGCGACGACATCGGGCGCGGCGGTGCCGCTGAACTTCCAGCCGACGTCGGTGACCTTCGTCGGCACCGGTCACGGCGGCGTGGTCGGCGCCGTCATCGGCCAGGCGGGCACGCCGGGGCACTGCGCGACCGCCGACTGCACCTCGCTGGCGGGAACCTCGGACTACGGCCGCAGCTGGTACGGGGTCAGCGCGCCGGTCGCGCCGGGCCCGGACGGCAGCGCCGGCGTGAGCCAGCTGCGGTTCGCGAACCTGTCCGACGGCTGGGCCTACGGGCCCGCGCTGTACCAGACCAGCACCGGCGGCTGGCCCTGGACCAGAGGAGGACACCGGCGGCCACCGCGTCCTGGATGTGGAAGCGGCCCCGGCGCACGCGACCAGTTCAGGCGCGGTGATCCCGGCCCGCGGCTACGCCGTGTTCGGCACCTGCACCGGGACCGGCACCGACTACGCGGCGACCTGCTCGAGCCTACTCGCTGTGGACCTCGGCGGCTGGCAGCACCACCTGGTCGGCCGTCGCCGTTCCGGCCGCTTACCAGCAGCTGCCGGCCGCATCGGCAGGCGCGCCGCTGCTGGTGATCTCCGGCGGCACGACCGGCTACCTGCTCACCCCGTCCGGCGAGGTGCTGTCCGGGCCGACCACGGGCGGCGGCTGGCACCCGGACGGCTCCGCGCCCTGCACGCCGGGCGCGAGCCCGGCCAGCGCCCAGCTGGCGGCCGGGCCGAAGCTGGTGCTGGCCTGCGACACCGCCGCCGCCAGCGGCAGCTCCGCGGTCACCGTGTACACCTCGGCCAGCGGCACGGCCTGGCAGCGGGCCGGCACGGTGACCGTCGGCGGGACGGTCGACCTCGCTCGCCTCCGCGGTCACCGGCCAGGCGGTGCTGGCGACGACCGGCGGCATCGAGTACTCGGCTGACGGCGGGACGAGCTGGCGCGCGGCCAGGTTCGGTGGCGCCGCCCCGCCGGGCGGTTTCAGCTACGTCGGCATGACCGATGCGACCCAGGGGGTCGCGGTGCCGGCGAACGCTGCGCTCGGCGCCGTCTGGGTCACCAGTAACGGCGGCAGGACCTGGCACCGGTCGCCGGTCAGCGGCTGACCGTCAGCTGTCCTTGAAGTCGCCGGCTGTCACCCGCAGGCTGCGGAGCAGGCCGAACATGTCGTCCAGCTGCTCGGGCCGGTAGCCGCCCATGCCGAACTCCGCCCCCATCAGGTCGTCGGTCGCCCGCTGCATGATCTCCCGCCCGGCCGGGGTGATCTCCGCCAGGGTGCCGCGCCCGTCGCGCGGGTTCGGCTTGCGCCGGACGAGCTGCTGCCGCTCCAGCCGGTCAATGGTGTTCGTCACGCTGGTCGGGTGCACCATCAGCCGCTCGCCGATCAGGCGCATCGGCAGCGCGCCGTCGCGGCTGAAGCTGAGCAGGACCAGCGCCTCGTACCGGGCGAACGTCAGGCCGTGCGGCCGCAGCAGGGCGTCCAGCTGGCTGAGCAGGATCTGCTGCACGCGCATGATCGCGGTGACAGCAGCCATCGCCTTGGCGTCGCCGAACCTGGATTCCCAGGTCTGCGCGGCGCGGGCAATGGGATCGAAGGGCAGATCCAGCGGCTTGGACACAGGCACAAGGTACCGTCACCGGCATTCGCTGCCCGGCTTGCCCGGCAATCGGTCACCCGTTGTGTAACAGCAATCGGGCCTGCCGGCGCGTACGTGGACGTGGTCAATTACAGATAGTTACATTGCCTGCGGGGGAACGACTGATAGCTAAATCCGGGGGAAACTGTGCCGTCCGGCCACGCAGTCATGGGCGCGGATCCCGTGGTCGCTGCCGGAATCGGCGTGCGGCGCGGCCGCGGTTTCGCGGTCCGCGCGGCCAGCTTCCGGATCGGTCCGCCCATGCTCGGCAAAGCCGCGCTCGGCATTCTCATCGACCAGCCCGCGGAGGCCGCTGCCCTTGTCGATCTGCTCGCCGGGGTCGCCCGCCCGGCCTACGGCGAGCTGCGGGTGCTCGGTCATGACATGGCCACGATCCGCGGCCGGGCCGTCGTACGGCGGCGGGTCGGGGTCGCGCGGCGCAACGCCAGGCCGCTGCCGGCCCTGCGCGTCCGCGGCCTGGTGGAGCACGCGGCCCGGCTGGCCGGGCCTGGCCGGCACGACCGCCACCTGCTGGCAGCCGCGATCCTGGACCGGCTGTCGCTCATGCCCTGGGCGGAGGTGCCGCTCAGGGCCGCCCCCGATGCCATCGTCCGGCGGGCGCGGCTGGCGGCAGCGGCCGTCCACCAGCCCGAGCTGATCCTGCTCGACGGCCTGCTCGACGGGCTGGCAGTCCGCGAGGCCCGGGCGTTAGCCGAGGTCATCCGCGAGCTGAGCCGGGATAGCGGCATCCTGATCGCGGGCTGCGACGATAGCGCGCTTGAGCTTGCCTGCGACGAGGTGCTGGTGCTCACCGACGGCGTCCTGGTCAGCGCATAGGCTGCGGGAGTGGACTGGAGCCTGCTCAGCTGCAGCCGTGGCGGCCACATCACCTTCGCGCCGGACGAGCCAGGCTGCGGGCGCAGGTGCGGGCGGAGCTGAGGGACGGCGAGGCCTGGCAGTGCCTGCGGTGCGGCGCATTCGTGCCCGGCCCGCCGGACAGGTCCGGGCCGGCCGCGGCCGCGCCGCTCGTGCCGCGCGGCAAGGAGATCCGCAGCAAGCTCATCCTGCGGGTCTTCGCCATCGAGCGGTTCGTGCGCGCGGCTGTCTTCATCGTCGTCGCGGTCGTGCTGTGGCGGTACCGGTCGTCCCGGACATCGGTCGAGCAGGCCTTTGACCGCGAGGTACCGGCCATCAGGAGCATCTTCAAGCAGCTCGGCTACAACATCGACCAGTCCAAGCTGTTCGGCCTCGTGCACCACGCACTCACGCTCAGCAGCGGATCACTCACCCTGCTGGCGATCGGCGCTTCGGCGTACGCGGCCGTCGAACTGGCGGAAGGCGTCGGGCTGTGGCTGGCCAGGCGCTGGGGCGAGTACTTCGCGATGGTCGCGACGTCGGCCGGCCTGCCGCTGGAAATCTACGAGCTGACCAACAAGATCACTATCACCAGGTCCGTCGTGTTCGCGGTCAACCTCGCTCTCGTGCTCTACCTGGTGATCACCAAGCACCTGTTCGGCGTGCGCGGCGGCAAGGCCGCCTACGACGCCCGGCTGCGCAGCGAGTCCGTCCTGGACGCCGCCGCGCGGGCAGCCGCGAGCACGGCCGGAGACCGGCAGCGGCGGCTAGCCCGAGATCAGCTCGTCGGCGGCCGTGTACGGGTCGAGATCACCCGCCGCTACCTGGCCCGCCAGTTCATCCAGGCGCGACTCGCCGGGCAGTCCGCCCATCCGCTGCCGGAGGCCGGCGAGCGCGATCGCGGAGATCTCCTCGCGGGCGCGGGCGCGGCGGCGGCCGTCGAGCTGACCGGCGCCGGACAGCCAGTCCCGGTGCTTGGTGATGGCCGCGGCAAGGTCGCTGATCCCGTCGCCGCTGGACGCCGTCGTAGTCATGATCGGAGGCTTCCAGGCCTGCGAGTCGTAGCCGGCCATCGCCAGCATGGTGCGCAGGTCCCTGATCACTTCCTGCGCGCCGGGACGGTCGCCCTTGTTCACCACGAACACGTCAGCGATCTCGAGAATGCCTGCCTTCGCGGCCTGGATGGAGTCACCGAGGCCGGGGGCCACGACCACCAGCGAGGTGTCCGCCAGCGACGCGATCTCCACCTCGGCCTGGCCGACGCCGACTGTCTCGATCAGGACCAGATCGAAGCCGGCCGCGTCCAGGATGCGCACCGCCTGCGGCGTGGCCCAGGACAGGCCGCCCAGGTGGCCGCGACTGGCCATAGAACGGATGAACACCTGGTCGTCGGTCGCGTGGTCCTGCATCCGGATCCGGTCACCGAGCAGCGCGCCGCCGCTGAACGGCGAGGACGGGTCCACGGCCAGCACCCCGATGCGCAGGCCCTGCTCGCGATAGCAGCGGACCAGCGCGCCGGTTACGGTCGACTTGCCGACGCCGGGCGAGCCGGTCAGCCCGACCACATGCGCCGTGCCCGTCATCGGCGCGATCACCTTCATGACCCGCCGCAGTTCCGGCGACTCATCCTCGACGAGCGAGACCAGCCGGGCCAGCGCCCGCGGATCGCCGCCGCGAGCAGCGGCAGTCAGGGCTTCCGGATCGCCGGCACCGCGGCGGCTCCGGGCAGCGGAGCGCGGCCGAGCCGCCGGGCTCAGCCACCGGCCGGCTCACTGCTGGCGAGCGAAGGCACGCGCCGCTCAGCCCTGGCCCGGGGCAGGCACCCGGAACAGCACCGCGTCGCCCTGGCCGCCACCGCCGCACAGCGCGGCCGCGCCGAGGCCGCCGCCGCGCCGCCGCAGTTCGCAGATCAGGTGCAGGGCGATGCGGGCACCGGACGCGCCCAGCGGGTGGCCGACCGCGATGGCGCCGCCGTTGACGTTGACCTTGTCCGGCGACACGCCGAGATCGCGCACGGACTGGATCGCGACGGCCGCGAACGCCTCGTTGATCTCGATCAGGTCGAGATCGCTGACCTGCAGGCCGGCCTTGGCCAGCGCGCGCTCGATGGCACGCGACGGCTGCGAGTGCAGCGAGTTGTCAGGGCCGGCCACCACGCCGTGCGCGCCGACCTCAGCCAGAACCGTCGCGCCGGCGGCGGCTGCCGCCTGCGCGGACATCACTACCACGGCGCATGCGCCGTCGCTGATCTGAGACGCCGAGCCGGCCGTGATAGTCCCGTCGGCAGCGAACGCGGGCCGCAGGCTGCCGAGCGACTCGGCGGTGGTGTCGGCCCGGACGCCCTCATCGGTGTCGACCAGCACCGGCTCACCGCGGCGCTGCGGCAGGGTGACCGGCGTGATCTCCGCCGCCATGATCCCGTCCTTGATCGCCTTCGCCGCCAGCTGGTGCGATCGCGCCGCGAACTCGTCCTGCTCCTGCCGGGAGATGCCGAGCTTGGCGTTATGCCGCTCGGTCGACTCGCCCATCGAGACCTGATCGAAGGCGTCGGTGAGGCCGTCGAGTGCCATCGAGTCGATCAGCGCGGTGTCGCCGTACTTGAACCCGCGCCGCGAGCCCGGCAGCAGGTGCGGAGCCTGGGACATGGACTCCATGCCGCCGGCCACGATCACGTCGAACTCCCCGGCCCTGATGAGCTGCGCCGCGAGGGCGATGGCGTCCAGGCCGGACAGGCAGACCTTGTTGATCGACAGCGCCGGCACCGTCATCGGAATGCCGGCCGCGACCGCGGCCTGGCGGGCCGGGATCTGACCCTCGCCGGCCTGCAGCACCTGTCCCATGATCACGTAGTCGACGTCCTCGGCAGGGACCCTGGCGCGCTCCAGCGCCGCCTTGATGGCGAGTCCGCCCAGCTGCGCTCCGCTGAACCCGCTCAGCGAGCCGAGCAGGCGACCGATCGGGGTTCTGGCCCCGCCCACGATTACCGCTTCACCCATGACTGAAACGATACCTGTCATCGACCGAGCGCCCGGAGGTGCGGAAGCGTGCTAACCAGAATCGATCATGTCGGCATTGCCTGCCTTGATCTGGAGGCGAAGATCGCCTTTTACGAGTCGACGTTCGGCCTGACCGTCGCGAGCATGGAAGTCAACGAGGCGCAGGGGGTCCGCGAGGCGATGCTGCACGTCACCGACGGCCCGGCCGGAGGCTCTTACATCCAGCTGCTCGAGCCGCTGCGGCCGGACACGCCGGTCGGCAGGTTCCTGGAGCGCCGCGGTGAGGGCGTGCACCACGTCGGGTACGGCGTGGCGGACATCACAGCCGCGCTCGCCGCGGTCGGAGCCACCGGAGTGCGCCTCATCGACGAGCGCCCCCGGCACGGATCGATGGGTGCGTCCATTGCCTTTCTCCATCCGGCGGATATCGGCGGCGTTCTGACCGAGCTTGTGCAAGCGCCGGAGAGCTGAGGCTGCTGAGGCTAGGCTGGCATCGAAATCCGGTCACTGGGCCTGATATCTGCAGGCTGGAGACCAGCTCAGTGGCCACACTTATGTTACATAATAGTAAAAACCGGTATCTCCGGAACTAGCGGCCGCGAACACGCCGCCAATGGCGCAGCAGGGGAGTACGCTGCCAGCACCGGACGAACGCAACTTCGCCCCGGCCGGGCAAGCGCAGCCCCCGCTCGCAGCGCTGACTAGTCCCGCCAACCGGACCAGGCGCGCGGTCGTTTCGGTGCGCGAACCTCCCGTCTACACAGGATTAGGCGACATGCAGCCCGACATCGATGCTCAGCTCAGCAATTTCTTCGAGGACGCCCCGCTGCCCGACTTTGCCCGGGTTATGCGCGGCTACGATCCGCACCAGGTCAATGAGCACTTGAAGCTCAAAGAATCTGAGGTGCGCAAGAATCAGGAGAACGTGCAGGCTCTCCAGCGGGAGCTCGCAGACGCGCATCGCCAGATGCAGGAGATTGAACAACCCACGCTCTCCGGTCTTGGCTCCCGCATCGAGCAGCTGTTCCGGCTCGCTGAGGAGCAGGCGGCCGAGCACATCGCGGAGGCGCGGTCAGCGGCGCACGATCTCACCGCGGCCGCCAAGGTCGAGTCCGCCGAAGCCAGGGCATCGGCGGAGAATGAGGCCGCCGAGCTTCGCGCCGTGGCCAAGCGCGAGACCGACGACCAGCGCGCGTCGGCCGAGCGCGAGGCTGAGGCGATCCGCACCAAGGCGGGCCGCGAGGCGGACGAGCTGAAGTCGACCACCGAGCGGGAGGTCGCCAAGCTCCGGGCTACCGCCGACCACGAGGTCGCCGAGAAGCGCGCCGGGAACGAGCGCGAAGTCGCCAAGATGCGGACCACCGCCGAGCGCGAAGTCGCGCAGATGCGGGCATCGTCGAAGCGCGACCGCGACGAGATCCTCACCACCTCCAAGCGCCAGGCTGACGAGATGCGCAGCCAGGCGCAGCGGGCGTTCGAGGACAGCGAGGCAGCCAGGGCGCAAGCCGAGGCCGAGTTCGAGATGCAGCTGGCCTCGCGGCGGGAGGAGGCCGAGCGGCAGGAGACCGAGCGGCTGGCGAAGGCGCAGGAAGCCACCCAGAAGATGGTCTCCGAGGCCGAGCAGCGGGCCGCGGTCGCGGAGGAGCGGGCCAGCAAGGCCAGCACTCAGGCCGAGCAGACCAGGCGCGAGGCCGACCAGCACTCGCAGCAGCTGGTCAGCAACGCCAAGAAGAACTCCGACCAGATCGTCGCGCAGGCGAAGGCACAGGCTGATCAGCTACTGGCCGACACCAAGGCCGAGGCCGACCGGATCCGCAGCCTGGCCCAGCGTCAGGTCGACGAGCTGAACAAGCAGAAGGAAAGCGTCGGCGCTCACCTGGCCCAGATCAGCCAGCTGCTCGGCGGCTCCATGCCGGGCCTCGTCGATGCGCTCAAGCCCGGCTCGCCGCAGCAGCCTGCTGTCGCGCCGCCAGCGGCCAAGGCGGCTGTCACCGCCGGCCCGCCCGCGGAGGAGCCGGTTCCGGCCGCCGCAGCGGCTCCGGCCGCCCGGCATTCAGCCGGCGCGGCCTGCCGATGGTGCCGCGAAGGCGTCGTCCAACGGCAAGCAGACCGAAGGCGAAGATGAGTGGTGGACTGAGTAGGCAAGCCAGCGCAGCCAGCTAAGACGGATTCGGAGGCTCCCCGCCAGCCCGGCGGGGAGCCTCCGTTCTGCTAGCCGACCGCGATTGTCTGACCGCCATCGACGACCAGCGTCTGGCCGGTCATGAACGACGACGCGCTGCTGGCCAGGAAGACGGCCGGTCCCGCCATCTCCTCGGCGCTGCCCCACCGCTTCATCGCGGAGGTGGCGACCGTGGCCGGCCCGACGACCGGGTCTTCCCATAGCGTGCGGTTCAGGTCGGTGGCCGTCCAGCCAGGGCACAGCGCATTGACCCGGATCCGGCGGTCCCCCACTCGACTGCGAGCGTCTTGGTCAGCGAGATCATCGCCGCCTTCGACGCGCCGTACGGGCCCATCGCCGGCGCGGCCCCGATCCCGGCCACCGAGCCCACGTTGATCACTGAGCCCTGGCCGCGATCGAGGAGGTGGCCGGCGAACGCATGGCAGACATAGACGGCTGAGCTCAGATTCAGCTGGATCAGCTTGTCCCAGCCGGACAGCCGCATCTCGCGGAACGGCACCATGAAGTTGGAGCCGCCGGCGTTGTTGACCACGATGTCGACTGCGCCGAGCCGGTCGATCGCAGCCGCGGCCGCCTCCGCCACGGCGTCGTAGCTCGTGACATCCGCTGGCAGAACGCAGGCCGTGCGGCCGACGGCTTCCACCGCTTCGGCGGTCTCCGCCAGGCCGCCGGCACTGCGGGCCACCAGCGCGACATCGGCGCCCGCATCGGCCAGCGCGACGGCAATGACCCTGCCGATACCGCGCGACGCACCCGTGACAAATGCGGTCTTGCCCGTCAGGTCAAACAAGCTCATCGTCAGTCCTCCAGTACGGCCGCCGGGTTCGGGGGACAGGCACGATCATCCATCAGGCCGGCCGCCCGGCCGGCGGGTCCGGCCCACACGGTCGGCAGCGGCCAGGCGGCCGGGTTAAGCCGCCGCACGATCTCATTGAGCACGATCCGGACGTAGCGCTCCCCACCCACAGATGCTTCGCGCCGGGCACTCCGATCACCTCAGCCTGCGGTACCCGGCTGAACCGCAGGCGGGCCTCGTCCGGCTGGAGGTAATCATCATGCTCGGGCACTAGCGCGAGCAATGGCTTGCCGGACCCGGCCCAGGCGTCGAGCGCGGCATCGCCGGCCCGGCGCAGCGGCGGCGAGAGCAGGATGGCCCCGGCAACGTCCGGGTCGTTCCCCCATTGCAGCGCAAGCTCGGTGCCGAACGACCAGCCGAGTAGCCAGAGCCGCGGCAGGTCCGCGTCCGCGCAGAAGCCGATCGCGGCGGCCACGTCGTGCCGCTCGGTCTCGCCGTCGCCGAACTCGCCGTCGCTGCGGCCGCGCGGCGAGGCCGTGCCCCTGGTGTTGAACCGGAAGACGGCGAGGTCGGCCAGCGCCGGCAGCCGGTTCGAGGCCTTGCGCAGCACATGGCTGTCCATCATGCCGCCGTGGGTCGGCAGCGGATGCAGGCAGATCAGGGTGGCAGCGGGCGGGCGGACGTCCGGGCGGGCAAGCTCGCCCACGAGCGTCAGGCCGTCCGACGTGACCAGGCTGACGTCCTCGCGGCGGGCGGGCAGCACAGTGCTCGCAGTGATCTCAGCTCCGGCAGTGATCTCGGGCATTGGCTCCTCACCTGTGGGTCTGCGGTCCGGGTCCGGCCCGGCGCGGCCGCCGCTGCCAGCACGCGTTGTGCCAGTGCCTGCGCTCGTCCGGCCCTGGCGTGTGCGCGGACCAGACCACCAGGTGCGCGGTGCCCGGCCCGAGCTCCTGGTCACAGCCGGGACAGCGGTAAGTCTTCGTCGCGGCCGCGCCCGGCACCCGGCGGACGACCCAGTCGCCGTCCGGCCACTCCTGCAGCTGCGGCGGTCCGAGCCGGGCAGCCCCGTCCGGCGTGGCTGGCGCCGCCGCGGCGGCCCGGCGAGCCCGGCGCGGCTTGCTCGGCGCTTCCGCTGGCAATCGCCGTGCCTTGCGGGGACTCACGATCACTATCCGCGGCGTCAGCTGTCCGACGCGGCGCGGCCGAACGCGATCCCGGCCGCCGCGTGCTCGGCCAGCAACGGCGGCGGGGCGAAGGACGGGTACCCGTACGCGTCGTACATCGCCTCCAGGCCAGCCAGCACTGCCGCTGCGCCGGCCGTGTCCAGAAGCTGGAACGGGCCTTGCGGGTAGCCGCAGCCCAGGGTCATCGCGGCGTCAATGTCAGCCGGGCTGGCGTAGCCGTCCTGCACCATCCGGACGGCGTCGGCCAGATGCGGGTACAGCAGCGCGCCGACCAGGAAGCCGGGCCGGTCCGGAGCCCGGACGGCGGTCAGGCCCAGCTTGGCGACCAGCGCCATGCCCGTCGCGACGGCCGCGGCCGAGCTGACGCTGGTCTGCACCACCTCGGCGAGACTGCCGGCCGCGAAGCCGCCGGTCAGGTGCACGCCGACGGACTCTTCCGGCCGCCCGGCCGCGAGCGCCGCCGGCAGCACCGGCCTGCCCGCCTGGGCCACGATCAGGACCAGGTCACTGCGGTGCGCCGCGTTCCTGGTCACGTTGATCCCGGCCGAGGCCAGCGCGGTGGCCAGCTCAGCCTCGGTCTCGTCGCCGGACCCGATCAGCGTGACGGTATCCGGGGGTGATGCGGCTTCGTTCCCGTCCTGATCCGGGCGCCGCGGCGCCGTTGCCTGAGTAGTCGTAGATGCCGCGGCCGGACTTGCGGCCGGCCCGCCCGGCATCGGTCAGGCGGCGCAGCAGCGGCGCCGGTGTGTACCGGGCGAGGCCGAACTCGCCGCGCAGGACTTCCAGGATCGACAGTGAGGTGTCCAGGCCGATCAGGTCAAGCAGCGCGAGCGGGCCCATCGGGAGGCCGATCCCCGCGGTCGCGGCCAGGTCGATGTCGCTCGCTGCGGCATATCCGCTGCCCAGCAGGGACACGGCGTGGTTCAGGTACGGCAGCAGCAGCGCGTTGGCCACGAAGCCGGCCCGGTCGGCCGCCTGCACCGGCGTCTTGCCCACCCGGCGGGCGAGGTCAGCGACAGCGTCCGGCAGCCCGTCATCAGACAGGACCGTGGAGACAATCTCGACCAGCCGCATGACCGGCGCCGGATTGAAGAAGTGCATGCCGATGACGCGGCCGGGATGCTTCGTCCCGGCCGCGATGGCGGTGACCGACAGCGAGGAGGTATTGGTCGCCAGGACGGCCTGCGGACTGCAGACCCGGTCGAGCTCGGCGAAGATCTGCCGCTTGATCTGCAGTTGCTCGGGCACGACCTCGATGGCCAGGTCCACTCCGGCGGCCTCGCTGAACCCGCTGGCCGGGCGGACCCGGCTGCGGATCTCCGCCTGCTCGGCAGCGGTCAGCCGGCCGCGGCTGACCGCGCGGGACAGGCTCGCGTCCAGGATGCCGACGCCCCGGCTGAGGGCCGCGGAATCGACCTCGATCGCGACGACCCCGATCCCGGCCCTGGCGAACACCTCCGCGATGCCTGCCCCCATGGTCCCGAGGCCGACGACCGCCACGTCGTGAATCTCCATGCCGGCGACATTACAGTCGCGGCCGGCGACGTCCGCCAGCACCCGCCGGGTGCCGCGTCCGGCAGTACTGTGAGCACATGGCCGTGCGCTTCCATCAGCTGGTGATCAACGCCCGCGATCCGCGGGATGAACCGTGACAGCCCGTCCGGACCGGGACAACGCGCTGGATCACATCGTGGTGATCATGTTCGAGAACCGCTCGTTCGACAACCTGCTCGGGCGGCTGTACGAGCCGGGTGAGGTGGCCTCGTTCGACGGCGTCACCGGCAAGGACCTCAGCAACCCGGTACCCGCTTTCGCCGCGGACCGCGGCGACGGCAGCGGAGTCGTGCCCTACTCCGTCGCACCGACCATGAATACGCCGAGCCCGGATCCGGGCGAGGAGTACCCGCACGTCAATACCCAGCTCTTCGGGATCATCGACCCGGCAGCCAACCGGGACGTGCTGGCCGGCCGGATGGTCGTGCCGTACAACGCGCCGGCCGATCCGACGCAGCGGCCGACGATGGACGGCTTCGTCGCCGACTACATCAGCTCGTTCACGGCCGAGATGGGCCGGCCCCCCGGGTACGACGAGTACGCGCAGATCATGACCGGCTATACGCCGGCCCAGGTGCCGGTCACCTCGGGACTGGCCCGCGGGTTCGCGACGTTCGATCACTGGTTCTGCGAGGTGCCGTCGCAGACGTTCGCGAACCGGTCGTTCTTTCACGCGGCCACCTCGTCTGGTTTCGTCGACAACCTGTCACCGGCCGATTCCTTCCCGGTGCACAACACCGCGGAGACGATCTTCGAGCGGCTCGACGCGGCCGGCCTCGGCTGGCGGGTGTACTGCGATCCGCCCAGCCATATGTCGCTGACCGGCGTTATTCACGCGCCGCGGCTGTGGCCGCACTTCGCCACCAGGTTCCTGACCACCGATGAGTTCCTGCAGGACTGCGCCACCGGGAATCTGCCGGCCTACTCGTTCATCGAGCCGAACCTGCTCTACGGGCACAACGACATGCACCCGGCGTTCGATGCGCTGTTCCCGGACACGCCCATCGACCCCCCGTCCTCGCTGCTCGGCGGCGAGGCCCTGCTCGCGAAGATCTACAACGCCATCCGTGCCTCCCGCTCGGAGCGCGGCTCCAACGCCTGGAACACCCTGCTCGTGGTGACCTTCGACGAGCACGGCGGTACCTATGACCACGTTCCGCCGCCGCTGGTGCCGCCCCCGGACCCCGGTGCCCCGGCCGGCGAGATGGGTTTCCGCTTCGACCGCTCGGGCGTCCGGGTGCCGGCCATTGCCATCTCGGCCTGGATTCCGGCCCAGACTGTCGTCACGTCCGAGTACCGCAATACCTCGGTGATCGCGACGCTGCGCGAGCGCTGGCAACTCGGGGCGCCACTCACCGCCCGCGATGTGGTCGCGCCCGGCCTGGCCGGGGTGCTGTCGCTCGGCGCCCCGCGCGATCCGGACGCCTGGCCCGAGGTCAAGCCGCAGCCGGTGCCGCCGTACACCGGGGTCATTCCCGGACCGGACGCGGCGCTGCGCGGCCTGTGCCAGGCGTCCTTCCGCGCCTGCGTCGCGCTGGCTGAGCACCGGGGCAAGACATTCCCGGCCCTCGTCGATGACGAGGACCTGACCCGCGCCAACGGCGTGGCACTGCTCAACGACCTGGCCGGCGACGCCTTCCTCCGGCTGCGCCGGTAGCGAACGGGAGCTGGCAGGCCACTGGCCCGGCGCCACGCCCGCGCGCTTCGCCGCGCCCGGCAGCGGCCGCGGCGTCGGTAGAGTGACGCCGTGCGACTTCTCATTGCCCGCTGCAGCGTCGACTACGCGGGCCGTCTGTCGGCTCACTTGCCGCTCGCAACGCGGCTCATCATGGTGAAGGCCGACGGGTCGGTGCTCGTGCACAGCGACGGCGGCTCCTACAAGCCGCTCAACTGGATGTCGCCGCCCTGCCGGCTGACCGAGTCCGACGGCAGCTGGATCGTCACCGGGAAGTCGGGCGAGACCCTCACTGTCCGCCTTGAGGAGATCCTCAGCGATACCACAGTCGATCTCGGCGTAGATCCGGGCCTGGTCAAGGACGGGGTCGAATCGCATCTCCAGGAACTGCTGGCGGCGCAGCTGGACGTACTCGGCGAGGGCTGGCGGCTCGTCCGGCGCGAGTTTCCCACCCCGGTCGGCCCGGTTGACCTGATGTGCCGGGACGCGGCCGGAGTCAGCGTCGCGATCGAGGTGAAGCGGCGCGGCGAGATCGACGGGGTTGAGCAGCTCACCCGGTACCTCGAGCTGCTCAACCGGGATCCGCTGCTGGCTCCGGTGCGGGGCATCTTCGCGGCCCAGGAAATCAAGCCGCAGGCCCGCGTCCTCGCCGAGGACCGCGGCATCCGCTGCGTCACCCTCGACTACGACACGATGCGCGGTACCGATGACGGCGCGCTGCGGCTGTTCTGAGCGCCTGACTCCGAGCTCAGGCCCGACCCGCGCGGCAAATGACCTATTTGACGGAATCTGACGCGGACTTCATCCTGGACCGGCACTAGTTCCGGCGCGCGGGAGGGCGACGATGGCGCAGGCAGCCAGATTCGACACCATCAAGACCGAGCGCCTGCTGTTGCGCCGCTGGCAACCGCGCGATCGCGCGCCCTTCGCGGCCCTGAACGGCGACCCCGAGACCATGCGGTTCTTCCCGGCCACGCTCGACCGCGAGCAGAGCGACGCCCTCGTCACTGTCATCGAGGAGCGATTCGACCGCCAGGGCTACGGCCTGTGGGCGCTCGAAGTCACCGCGACCGGCGAGTTCATCGGCTTCACCGGGCTCAACCCGATGCCCGACGGCGTGCCCGGTGCCGGCGGGATGGAGATCGGCTGGCGGCTGGACCGGCACGCCTGGCATCACGGCTACGCGACCGAGGCCGCGCGGGCCGCTCTCCGCGTCGCGTTCGACGGCGCCGGGCTGCCCGAGGTGTGGTCCATGACGGCCATACTCAACGAGCC
The DNA here is from genome assembly GCA_963818995.1 of uncultured Actinomycetota bacterium. GTDB lineage: Bacteria > Actinomycetota > Actinomycetes > Streptosporangiales > Streptosporangiaceae > JAJYUU01. Next base: position 492,890 of record CAWFUM010000024.1, read on the forward strand.
GTCACAGGCCGTCATGCGCAGGATCGGCCTGACCGAGGTGGCCAGGTTCGAGCACCCGCGAGTGCCGCAGGACAGCCCGCTGCGGCCGCACGTGCTCTATCACCTGGCCCGGCCCTAGTCACGAGGCGCGCTGACTCGTCCTGGCCGCAGCGGGCGCGCCGGCGTGAAAGATCATCCCGAGTTGTTATTGAGGCAGGTCAGCCTGCTTATTGGAGGGACATTGCCGTCCGGATACAAGATTCTTTATCGCCTTTTAGGCTCGAGGCGAGTAACAATGAGCAATGGCGGCGGATGCCAGGCTGCCCTGAAAACGCGAGAGAATATGATCACGACCTTCTGCACGGCGGGGCCGGGCAGGCTCGGGAGGCGAGAGTAGGTTGCTACAGCGCATCCTCGGCATCATCGTGGCCGTGCTGATCATCGTGTGGATCGTCTCTGACCCCGCCGCGGCCGGCAACACTGTCCATAGCTGGATCAACGGCATCCTGACTTTCTTCCGGCATTTGGCCTGACCCCGGCCCCGCATCGGGGACAGCAACCACGACCATTCGCGTCGCCGCGCGATGAACCGGGCCATCAGGGCAGCAGGTGAGCGTTGACCTCGCGGGCCTCACCGGCCAGCCCGGGTACGATGTCGACGGCGATTCCGGCCTGCCGCAGCCGCTGAGCCCCCCCGCCGGGCACGAAGAGCGGCGGCTCCTCCCAGGCGATCACGACCCGGCCGATGCCGCTGGCGATGATCAGGTCAGCGCACGGCACCGGCCTGCTGGCGCGTGCCGCGCAGGGCTCCAGCGAGGAATAGAGCGTTGCCTGGCGGAGCACGGATGCCGCCACGGCGTCGCCGCCGAGCTTGGCCAGCGCGATCTCCTCGGCGTGCCCGGCCTCGCCATCCTCACGCGAGTAGCCCGTTGACAGCACACTGCCATCAGCCGCGACGAGCACCGCGCCGACCGAGAAGGCGGTCACCGACGGCGGGCAGCGCCGCGACAGCCCGATCGCCTCGGTGAGCCAGTGCCGGTCCGCCTCCGGCGGCCGGCCGCAGAACCTCCTGACTGGACCACGTGCACTCCGCATCCCCGGGCTCCCTGGATGCCCACACCGTACCGGACCTGACCAGCGCCCGGCCTCGGGTGATGTACTGATGCTGACGGCGGGACGGCCCTCGCGCCGCACGGATAGAATCGCGGCAAAATAGCGCAGAATGGCGGTGCACAGGCCATGACAGCCACGCTCGGTAGCTACGGCCTCGTCCGGTCGACCGACACGTTCGACACCCTCAATCCGGCCACGGACGAGGTCATCGGCACCTACCCGGTCTTCAGCGCGCGGGACGTCGCCGCGACCGTGGAGCAAGCGCGGGCCGCCGCGCAGTGGTGGGCGGACCTGGGCTGGGCCGGACGCCGCCAGCGCCTGCTGGCCTGGAAGTCACACATCACCCGGTACATCGGGCGGCTGGCCGAGCTCGTGCACACCGAGACGGGCAAACCGCTGGCCGACGCCCAGCTGGAGATCCTGCTGGCGATCATCCACATCGACTGGGCCGCGAAGAACGCCCGCCGGGTGCTACGGCCGCGACGGGTCCGCAGCGGCCTGGTCGCCATCAACCACGCGTCGACGCTTGAGTATCAGCCGCTCGGCGTGGTCGGTGTCATCGGACCATGGAACTACCCGGTGTTCACGCCGATGGGGTCGATTGCCTATGCCCTCGCGGCCGGGAACGGGGTCGTATTCAAGCCCAGCGAGCTCACGCCGGCGGTCGGAGCCTGGCTGGTCAGCTCGTTCGCCGAGGTCGTGCCTGAGCAGCCGGTGCTGCAGCTCGTCACCGGCAGGGGCGAGACCGGTGATCATCTGGCTCGCAGCGGGGTTGCCAAGATTGCCTTTACCGGGTCCGCCGCGACCGCGCGCAAGGTGATGGCGGCGTGCGCGGAGAACCTCACCCCGCTCGTCGCCGAATGCGGCGGCAAGGACGCGTTCCTCGTCGCCGCCGACGCCGACCTGGACGCCGCGGCCGATGCCTGCGCGTGGGGAGCCCTGTCGAACGCCGGCCAGACCTGCGTCGGCGTCGAGCGCGCGTACGTGGCGCAGGAGGTCTACCACCAGTTCCTGGAGAAGCTGGCCGACCGGGTGACCAGGGTCAGGCCCGGCGATGACCGCGAGGCCGACTACGGGCCGATGACGCTGCCCGGTCAGACGGAGGTGATCGAGCGGCACATCTCGGACGCGCTGGCCCGGGGCGGCCGCCCGGTCATCGGCGGCATCGCGAGCATCCGGCGGCCCTATGTCGGGCCGGTCATTCTCGCCGACGTCCCCGAGGAGAGCTCCGCGGTCACCGAGGAGACTTTCGGGCCGACCATTACCGTCGCCAAGGTCACCAGCCTCGCCGAGGGCGTCGAGCGCGCCAACGCCAGCCGTTACGGCCTCGGCAGCACTGTCTTCTCCGCGAACACCAAGGCAGCGATGGCGGCAGCCCGCTCACTGCGGAGCGGGATGACGGCGATCAATTCCGTGATCTCGTTCGCGAGCGTGCCGTCGCTGCCGTTCGGCGGATCGGGCGACTCCGGGTTCGGCCGGATCCACGGCGATGACGGGCTGCGCGAGTTCGCGCGCCCGAAGTCCATCGCCCGGCAGCGGATGAAGCCCCTGGTGAATCTGACCACCCTCAGCCGGAGCGACGCGGACCTGAAGAAAATCCTGAAGGTTGCCACGGTGCTGCACGGCCGCCGCTACCGGTAGACCGGGAGTGCGGCCAGCACCGTTCCCGCCGGCCTGACCCGGTGACGCTGTGACGCCTGTGACGGCGGCGCTACGGCCGGGCCCCGGCCGCTGAGGCCAGTTGCTCGGCGGGGTCGAGAGCGGCCAGCGGGGCGCGGCCCTGGATCAGGTCGGCCGCTCGCTCGGCGATCGCGATCGTGGGCGCGTTGGTGTTGCCCCGCGGCACTGCCGGCATGACCGAGGCGTCGACGACGCGCAGGCCGTCCACTCCCCTGACCCGGAGCTGGGTGTCGACGACGCTGGTCAGCTTGCTGACCGCGAGCCGCGAGTCGCCGCCCATCGCGCAGGTGCCGACCGGATGGTAGATCGTCGACAGGTTGCCGCGGATCCAGTCGCGGATCGCGGCGTCGCCGCGGACGTCCGGGCCCGGTCCGAGCTCGCCCTTGAGCTGGCGGCTCAGAGGCCTGGCCGCGGCGAACTCGCGGGCCATGCCGACGGCAGCGACCAGCGGGTCCAGGTCAGCCAGATCGGACAGGTACGACGGGTCGATTGACGGCTTATGGCGGGGGTCGGAGCTGCGCAGCCGGACCTTGCCGCGGCTGCCGACCGAGATGAGGGTGATCAGCACCGACAGGGCGCGGCTGGCCGGATCGGCGAGGCCGCCGTCGACATAGGGAACCGGCAGCACGTGCCACTGAATGTCCGGCGCGGGCAGAGCCGGGTCGGTCCGGCTGAACCCGCCGGCCTCGGCGATGTTCGTGGTCATCGGCCCGGTGTGGGTTAGCTGCCAGCGCGCCAGGCTGACCGGGCCGGCCTTCTCCCACAGGCTCCTGGCCCTGGGCGTGCCCCACATCGCGGTCACCGCCGGATGATCGGACAGGTTGCTGCCGACGCCGGGGCTGTCCGCCAGCACTGCGATGTCGTGCTCGCGCAGGTGGTCGGCCGGGCCGACGCCCGACAGCATGAGCAACTGCGGGCTGCCGATGGCACCCGCGGCCAGGATCACCTCGGACCCGGCCAGCGCGACTTCCTCGGCGCCGCGCCGCAGGTAGCGAACGCCACAGGCCCGGCCGGCCTCGATCTCCACACCGGTGACGAGGGCGTCGGTGTGAATCGTCAGGTTCGGCCGCCCGGCTGCCGGGTGCAGGTAGGCGTCAGCCGCCGACCAGCGGCGGCCGCCTTTCTGGGTTACCTGGTAGTACCCCACGCCGTCCTGGGCCTGGCCGTTGAAGTCATCGTTGGCGAGCTGTCCGCACTGCCGGGCGGCAGCGATGAACGCGCCGGTCAGGCCGCTCTTGAAGGACAGGTCCTGGACGCTCAGCGGGCCGGTAGCGCCGTGGTAGGCCGAGGCGCCGCGGGCGTTGCTCTCGGCTCGCAGGAAGTAGGGCAGCAGATCGGCGTAGCCCCAGCCGTCGCAGCCGTAGTCGTCGCGCCAGGCGTCGAAATCATGCCGATTGCCGCGAATATAGATCATCGCGTTGATCGACGACGAACCGCCAATGACCCGGCCGCGCGGCCAGTAGACGGACCGGCCGCCGAGGCGATCCTGCGGGACTGTCTGGTAGTTCCAGTCGTAGGCGGTCTGGAACAGCAGGTTGACGGCCGCCGGGATGCGGATCTCATCGGCGGTGTCCGGCGGCCCCGCCTCCAGCAGCAGGACGCGGACTTCCGGGTTCTCACTGAGCCGCGAGGCCAGCACGCAGCCGGCGCTGCCGGCACCCACGATGACGTAGTCGTACACGGCCTGTCCTCCAGCTCTGCCCGGATGCCGCTGCACGGCGGCTCAGCCAGCATGCTGGCCGGGTGCACGGCGGCTCGCTGCGGGCCAGGCCGGCCTGGCGGGGCAGGCGGGCCGCCAGCCTTAGCGTATCGGGGTATTTATGGTGAGCTCTGGCAATTGACGCCGGTTCTGCTGCTGCATTCCGACTTTCCGGTTTCGGGCAGCCCGGCCGCCTCGCTGACCCCGGACGTCAGCGCGCTCCCGGCCCTAGGACCGGGAGCGCGCTCCCCCCACAAGTGCGGCCCCCGTATTCCGGCGGGCCCCCGAGAACCGCCGGCTTACCGTACTGGCCGCGAGCCGCTCAGCGGCTCATTCCGGGCCCAGATAAGGCCCACGTTGTAGTGACTGAAACTCCAGCCCCCTGTTAACTCTGAGGCTCCAGTGCTATCACTCTTCGTATTCACACCATGCCACATCGTGTTCGGATTGTGAATACCCCGAGGCCAAACCGGCTAATCCCCCCGTAGTTTGCGGGTCTGAAGACCACGAGATCCGCTGTTCAGGCATCCGGGAGCACAGGATTTCGGACGTCGTCGGCCCTGATGACCACGGAAGCGCGTTTCTGGCCCGGGTGCGGATTAAACCGCGCAACCGGCCGTTCCGCGCCGGTCGGCCGGTGTACGTCCTCTGACAGCACCGCTGCTTGTCAAGTCATCCTTTACGGTCATCCTGAATCGCCGGACAGCGACCTCGCCCGCTCGCTGACCGGGCCGATACGGTAGATCCATGTCACGTGACCGCGATACCCCCGTCGTCTTGTCCCGCATTTACACCCGAACCGGCGACGACGGCACCACCGCGCTCGGCGACATGAGCCGGGCGGCTAAAACCGACCCGCGCCTGGCGGCGTATGCCGATACTGACGAGGCAAACTGCGCGATCGGGGTCGCGGTAACGATGGGGCAGCTGCCGGCCGAGGTCAGTGCCGTTCTCGTCAGGATTCAGAACGAGCTCTTCGACGTCGGTGCCGACCTCTGCAATCCGGTGACCCAGGATCCGGCCTATCCCCCGCTGCGGGTCGATGAGAGTTACATCACCGCGCTCGAGCAGGCCTGCGACGATTTCAACGAGGGCCTGCCGGTCCTGCGGAGCTTCATCCTGCCGGGCGGAACGGCGGGCGCGGCCCTCCTGCACGTGGCCAGTACCGTGGTACGGCGGGCCGAGCGGACGACCTGGGCTGCGCTGGCGGTCCACGGCGACAGCATGAACCCGCTGACGGCGCAGTACCTGAACCGGCTGTCTGACCTGCTGTTCATCCTGGCCCGGCGAGCCAATGAACCCGGCGGCGACGTACTGTGGAAGCCCGGCGGCGAGCGCTAGCCGGCCCGGAGGTAGAACTCGGGCGAGGATTCCAGCCAGGCCAGCAGGCCGGTGAAGGCAGCCTCGCTCAGCGCCAGCTCGGGGTGCCTGGCACTGCCGCACCCAGCATGCCGGAGCCAGCATCGTCGCACTCGGCAATGAGGATGCCGGGGCCGAGCCTGGCCGTCTCAGCCGCTGCGGGCGGCCTGCTGCCGATGATGCGCAGGCCGGCCCGGTCAAAACAGGCGGCGGGCTTCAGCCGCGCGCCCACAGCCGGATACCAGCACAACCGGTCCGGCTGGTACTCAGCCACGCCCCGGCGCCACGACTGGCCGGGACGGAGCCGCAGGCCGCAGGCGACGATGCCGCCGTTCCGGCCGATGAAACGCCGCCGGTTCGCGAGCCAGGCGACGCCCGCGAGCACCACGGCAGCCAGCACCACGGCGATGGCGAGAATCAGCTGGCCTGGCACTCTCGCTATCCTCGCACCCTCGCGCAACCTGGCCGGGCGGCCTGGTCAGCTGGGCTGGCCCGCCGCCGCGCGCAGCAGCGCGCGGTAGTAGCGGACGTCAGCCGGCTCCTCGGGCCCGTTCGCGGCCGCTCCGGCCGCCTGAATGGCCTGATCCAGCGCCGCCTGGGCGGCCGAGGTGTCGACGTCCTGGCCGAGCTGAGCCTGCCGGGCGAGAATCGAGACCTGGTTGTCGGCCATCGACAGGAAGCCACCGGAGACCGCGGCGAAGATATCGGCCCCGCTGTTGTCCGGCCGGATCTGCACCATGCTGCCTTCGTAGAGAATGCCGATGACCGGCGCATGCCCGGTCAGCAGGCCGATCTCGCCGTCCACGGTCCTGGCGATCACCATCTCGGCCTCGCCGGCCCAGATCTCGCCCTCGGGCTCGACCAGCTCGACGTTCATCGTCATCAGGACTTCTCCATGTCCTTGGCCTTGCGCTCCACGTCCTCGATGCCGCCGCACATGAAGAAGGCCTGCTCAGGCAGGTGGTCGTACTTGCCTTCGCAGATCGCCTTGAACGAGGAGATGGTCTCCTCCAGCGGCACGAAAACGCCCGGCTGGCCAGTGAACTGCTCGGCCACGAACATCGGGTGCGACAGGAACCGCTCGATCCGGCGGGCTCGCTGGACCGTGACGCGGTCTTCCTCGGAGAGCTCGTCGATGCCGAGAATCGCGATGATGTCCTGCAGCTCGGTGTAGCGCTGCAGGATTCGCTGCGTCTCGCGGGCGACGGCGTAGTGCTCCTCGCCGACGTACTCAGGAGCCAGGATCCGCGAGGTGGACGCCAGCGGGTCCACCGCCGGGAAGATGCCCTTCTGGGTGATCTCCCGCGACAGGGCCGTGGTGGCGTCCAGGTGGGCGAACACCGCCGACGGCGCCGGGTCGGTGTAGTCGTCAGCAGGCACGTAGATGGCCTGCATCGAGGTGATCGAGTGGCCGCGGGTCGAGGTGATCCGCTCCTGCAGCTGGCCCATCTCGTCGGCCAGCGTCGGCTGGTAGCCCACGGCCGACGGCATGCGGCCGAGCAGCGTGGATACCTCGGAGCCGGCCTGGGTGAAGCGGAAGATGTTGTCGATGAACAGCAGCACGTCCTGCTGCTGCTCGTCGCGGAAGTACTCCGCCATGGTCAGCGCGGACAGGGCGACCCGCAGCCGGGTGCCCGGCGGCTCGTCCATCTGGCCGAACACCAGCGCGGTGTCCTTGATGACGCCGGAGTCGGTCATCTCCAGGAACAGGTCGTTGCCCTCGCGGGTACGCTCCCCGACCCCGGCGAAGCAGGACACGCCGCCGAAGTTCTTCGCGACCCGGGTGATCATCTCCTGGATCAGCACGGTCTTGCCGACGCCCGCGCCGCCGAACAGGCCGATCTTGCCGCCCTTGACGTACGGGGTGAGCAGGTCGATGACCTTGATGCCGGTCTCCAGGATCTCGGTCCTGGCCTCCAGCTGGTCGAACTTGGGCGGGTCGCGGTGAATGGACCAGCGCTCGGTGACCTTCAGGTCGCTGCTGGGCTACGTCCAGGGGCTCGCCGAGCACGTTGAATACGTGGCCCTTGGTGACGTCGCCTACCGGCACCGTGATCGGGCCGCCGGTGTCGGTCACGACCGCGCCCCGGACCAGCCCGTCGGTCGGCTGCATCGAGATGGCCCTGATCGTGTCGTCGCCCAGGTGCTGCGCGATCTCCAGGGTCAGCGTGCGAGTCTGTTCGCCCAGCTCAACGTCCACGTGCAGCGCGTTGTAGATCTCCGGCATCTCCTCGGTCGCGAACTCGACGTCGACGACGGGGCCGATCACCCGTGACACCCGGCCGGTGGCTGCCGGGCTGGCCGGGCCGCTGGCGGCGGTGGTCTCTGCGGTAGCGCTCATGTTGATGCTCACTTACTCCCTGGTCGCGTCGGCGAGCGCGTTGGCGCCGCCCACGATCTCACTGATTTCCTGGGTGATCTCGGCCTGCCTGGCCTTGTTCGCTTCCCGGCTGAGCTGCTCGATCAGTTCGTTGGCGTTGTCCGTCGCCGACTTCATGGCCCGCCGCCGCGCCGCGATCTCGGACGCCGCTGACTCCAGCAGTGCCCGGAACAGCCTGCTTTCCACATACCACGGGAGCAGCGCGTTGAGTACGTCCTCTGGCGATGGCTCGAACTCGTAGATCGGCATCGGGCCGGTGGCCGGCTCCTCGTCGGTCTCCTCGATCTCCAGCGGCAGCAGCCGGTGCACGACCGCGTTCTGGGTCAGCATGGTGACGAACTCGGTGTAGACGACGTGAATCTCGTCCACGCCGCCTTCCCCGGCCGGGCGCTCGTACGCCTCGAGCACGGCCCGGCTGATCTCGGCCGCGTTCTCCTGCCTCGGGGTGTCGGAGAAGCCGAACCACTCCGCTGCGGTCTCGCGGCCGCGGAAGCGGTGCCAGCTGATGCCCTTACGGCCCGCGACGAAGGGCACAACCTCAAGCCCCTCGCCTTCCAGCAGCGCCCGCAGGCCCTGAGCCTCGCGCAGCACGTTGGCGTTGAAGCCGCCGCAGAAACCGCGGTCGCTGGTCAGGATGACCATCGCGGCCCTGGTCCGGTTCTCCTGCGGGCGGGTCAGCGGATGGTCGATCTGCTCCGACCGGCTCACCACGGCTTCCACCGCGCGGGTCAGCTCCCTGGCGTAGGGCACTGCCGCGTGCAGCCGCTGCTGCGCCCTGATGATCCGCGAGGACGCGATCAGCTCCTGTGCGCGGGTGATCTTGGCAGTGGACTGGACACTCCTGATCCGCCGCCGGACCATGCGAAGCTGGGCTCCCATTGCTGCGTTCTACCGCCCTACTGCTTCTCGGCTGGCGGAGGAGCGACCGGGCGCTTCTTGATGCCCTCGCGCTCCACGTCACCCTCACTCAGCGGCTCGGCCGGCTCCTCGGAGACCAGCAGGTCGCCGCCCGACTTCTCGAAGGTAGCCCGGAAGCGGTCGATCGCGTCCTTGAGCGCCACCACCGTGTCGTCGGACAGGGCGCCGGTCTCCCGGATGGCGTCGTAAATGCCGGCATCCGAGCGGCCGAGCTCGTCCAGGAACTCGTTCTCGAACCGCCGGACGTCCTCCACCGGGACGTCGTCCAGGTAGCCCGCGTTGCCGGCCCAGACCGACACGACCTGCCGCTCCACCGGCAGCGGGCTGTGCTGCGGCTGCTTCAGCAGCTCCACCAGCCTGCCGCCGCGGTCAAGCTGCGCCCGCGAGGTGGGGTCCAGGTCCGAGGAGAACGAGGCGAACGCCTCCAGGTCGCGGTACTGCGACAGGGCCAGCTTCAGGCCGCCGGCGACCGACTTCATGGCCTTGATCTGGGCGTTGCCGCCAACCCGGGAGACCGACTGGCCGACGTTGATGGCCGGTCGGACACCGGAGTTGAACAGGTCGGTCTCCAGGAAGATCTGGCCGTCGGTGATCGAGATGACGTTCGTCGGGATATACGCCGAGATGTCGTTGGCCTTGGTCTCGACGATCGGCAGCCCGGTCATCGACCCGCCGCCCATCTCGTCCGACAGCTTGGCGCAGCGCTCCAGCAGCCGTGAGTGCAGGTAGAACACGTCGCCCGGGTAGGCCTCGCGGCCCGGCGGGCGGCGCAGCAGCAGCGAGATGGCGCGGTAGGCCTCCGCCTGCTTGGTCAGGTCATCGAACACGATCAGGACGTGCTTGCCCTCGTACATCCAGTGCTGGCCGATAGCCGAGCCGGTATAGGGGGCGATGTACTTGTAGCCCGCCGGGTCCGAGGCCGGGGCCATCACGATCGTGGAGTACTCGAGCGCGCCCGCGTCCTCCAGCGTCTGGCGCACGGCCGAGATCGTCGAGCCCTTCTGGCCGATGGCCACGTAGATGCAGCGCACCTGCCGGGCCGGATCGCCGGAGTCCCAGTTCTGCTTCTGGTTCAGGATCGTGTCGATGGCGATCGTGGTCTTGCCGGTCTGCCGGTCGCCGATGATCAGCTCGCGCTGCCCGCGGCCGACCGGAGTCATGGCGTCGATCGCCTTGATGCCGGTCTGCAGCGGCTCGGTCACCGGCTTGCGCTGCACCACCGACGGGGCCTGCAGCTCCAGCTGCCGCTCCTGCGTGTGGCCCTGGATCGGGCCGAGGCCGTCCAGCGGATCGCCCAGCGGGCCGACCACGCGGCCGAGGAAGCCGTCGCCGACGGGCACCGACAGCACTTCGCCGGTCCGCTTGACGCGCTGGCCTTCCTCGATCTGGCTGAACTCGCCGAGCACCACGACGCCGATCTCGCGCACGTCCAGGTTCAGCGCGATACCGCGGGTGCCGTCCTCGAACTCCAGCAGCTCGTTGGCCATAACCGATGGCAGGCCTGAGACCCTCGCGATACCGTCGCCGCACTCGACGACAGCGCCGACCTCCTCAGTGGAGGCGGTTCCGGGCTCGTAGTCCTCAACGAAACGCTCAAGAGCGTCCCGGATCTCTTCCGGCCGGATTGTCAGCTCCGCCATCTTCCTCGCGTCCTTCTCGTCTGGGTCTGTTCTGTCAACGTCTGTCGGTGTCCTCGGTCGCGTCCGCCTGGCCCGGTCAGGACGCCAGCCTGCGTCCGGCCTCAGCGAGCCGGGTGGCCACGCTTCCGTCAATAAGCTCGTCCCCGACCCGGACGGTCATCCCGCCGGCCACCCTCGGGTCCAGCACCACATTCAGGTGGACCTGGTGCCCGTAAGCGGCAGCCAGCGCAGCGGCCAGCCGGCTGCGCTGCTGGTCGGTGAGCGCGATGGCCACATGCACCTCGGCCACCAGCCGCTCGCGCCGCCGCGCCGCGAGAGCGGCGTACTCCTCCAGGCTAACGTCCAGGCTGCGGCCGAACTGGCCGGCCGCGGCTTCACTGATCAGGCGCAGCGCCTCGGGCGTCACCTTGCCCGCCAGCAGGTGGCCCACCAGCTCCCGCTTCGCGTCCGCGGTGACGAACGGATTAGTCAGCGCGATCCGCAAATCGGGCTGGCTGGCGACGATCCGGCTGAACCGGAACAGCTCGTCTTCCAGGTCATCCAGGTGTCCCGCATCCTCGGCGGCAGCGGCGACAGCCTGAACGGCCAGCTGCTCGACGGCCTGGGCCAGGTCGCCGGCACCGGCCCACCGGGCGCCGGCGACGGCCGTCATCAGGTCCGTCGCGGCCTCGCTGACCTTGCCGCGCAGCACCGACGCCGCCAGCGCGGACCTGGCCTGCGCCGAGCGCGACGGATCGGTGAGAGCGCGACGCAGCGCCGACTGCCCGTGCAGCAGCCTGGCTACAGCGAACAGCTCGTCGCCGAGCGACATGGCGGCCTGCGCGCCGCTCGTCAGCGGCACCAGCCGCTCCTCGACCTCGGTCATCGAGGCCCTGCTGACGCCTCTCATGACGACGTCCGCGCTCCGGACGCTGAACTCTGGCTGGCGTCCAGGTCGGAGAGGAACCGGTCCACGACACGGCTCTGCCTGGCTTCGTCCTGAAGCGACTCGCCGACGATCTTGCTCGCCAGCTGAACCGAGAGCGAGCCGACCTCCGCCCGCAGCGACGCGAACGCCTGCTGCCGGTCCGCGGCGATCTGCGACTGAGCCGCCTCGGTGATGCGGCGGGCCTCGGTCTGGGCCTGCTCGCGCAGCTCCGCGATGATCGCGGCGCCCTGCTCCCTGGCCTCCTCGCGCATCCTGGCCGCCTCGTGCCGGGCGTCGGCCAGCTTCGCCTGGTACTCCTCGACCAGCCGGGTGGCCTCGGCCTGCGACTCCTCGGCCCGCTTCAGGCCGCCCTCGATCGCGTCGGTCCGCTCCTCCAGGGTCTTGGTGATCCTGGGCAGCAGAACCTTCCAGAGCGCGAAGAAGACAATGAAGAACCCGATCGCGCCAACGATGACCTCGGTCCAGTTCGGAACGAGCGGATCCGGCGACGACGACGCCGCCGCCAGATGATGCAACATGTGCGGCTACCTCTCCGGCTGGGTGTTACTTGATGAAGAACGGCACCGCGATGCCGATCAGGGCCAGCGACTCGGTGAGCGCGAAGCCGATCCACATCAGACCGGTGACGCGCCCGGCCGCCTCAGGCTGGCGGGCAATCGACTGGATGGTGTTGCCGAAGATCAGGCCGATGCCCACGCCGGGGCCGATGGCGGCCAGACCGTAGGTGAGCGCGCCGAGGTTCTGGATGTGCAGGGTGTTGGTTGTACCTGCGGCCACGTAGAGCAGGTGATGCACGTGCATCGCGAGCTGCATGGCGTGTTCCTTCGTCGTCAGGCCGGCGGGAGGTCCGCCGGTCGGTCTTATGCGGGTCAGCTTTAGTGCGCGGTTTCGTACGCGCCCGAGATATAGGTGGCGGTCAGGATCGTGAAGATGAAGGCCTGCAGCGCCTGGATCAGCACCTCAAGCCCGGTCAGGAGGATGAGCAGCACGAACGAGGTCGCCGCGAACAGGGCGCCGATGGACAGCGTCAGCAGGTACCAGGTGGCGACGGTAAACACCAGCAGCAGCACGTGCCCGGCCAGCATGTTGGCGAACAGCCGCACCGACAGGGTGAACGGCCGCACGAGGATGTTGGAGAACAGCTCGATCGGCACCAGCAGCGGCAGGATCCACCACGGGGCTCCCTGCGGCACCGGCATGTTCCTGAAGTAGCCGAACGCGCCCTGGTGCTTCATCCCGAGTCCCATGTAGATGACCCAGACGATCGCGGCCAGCGCCACCGGGTAGCCGTACTTCGACATCGCCGGGAAGTACAGGATCGGGATGATCCCGAAGATGTTATTGACCCAGATGAAGAAGAACAGCGAGCACAGGAACGGCAGCCACTTGTCGCCGCGCTTGCCCAGCTGCGGTCGGAGAATCTGGTCGCGGACGAACAGGATGCCGATCTCGCCAACGTTCTGCATGCCGCGGGGGACGAGCTTCGGGCTGCGGAAGGCGAGCCAGAAGAACCCGATCACGATGATGATGCTCAGCAGGAACAGCAGGCCCGGCTTGCCGAACCCGACGCTGCCGACCTTGAACAACGGCGTGAAGTAGAAGTCGCTGAATCGACGGTGCGGGATAGCCGCAGCCACTGAAGATGTGGCTCGCGCTGGGCGTGCAGTTCTTCACGGCTTCGGCCGCAAATACGTCACTCACCGAGATACCCCTTCGGGCTGTCGCGTGCAGACTGGCGCCGTGGCATGCCGCTGCGGGTCAAGACGAGTCATGATGGCGTAACGAGATGGCGGGCGCGCACGCGGGGATGCCCTAAGGCAGCCGGCCGTCATGGTCGCACCGGTCAGGATCTGGTGACCCGGAAGACGATCATGGCGATCGACAGGCCGATGCCGAGGATCATTCCGACCGGGAACAGCACGGCGATGCCGGTCCAGCGGCTGACCAGCCAGCCGAGGCCGCCGTAGAGGATCATGCCGCCGAGCATGTAGCTGAGGATGCGCCAGCCGTCCTGCTCCCGCGGCGGGGCCGGCTCCTGACCCTGGCCGCTGCTGCCGCCCGGCTTGAGTTCGGCCGTCATCGTGACTCCCCCGCCGGAGCAGGCTGCGGGCAGCATTGCCCGCGGGCCGCAATCTGCCGTCCGGAGAAAATGTCGGAGCCACGGGTCATCGTTCTCCGTCCGGCTCGACATACAACATCTTCGTCCGGCTCCAGTTGACCGCGAGCGCGATGTCATACACCAGGACGAGAACGATGGCCGTCAGGCCGAACAGCCACGGGCTGAACGCCGTGCTGTTCTGGAAGCGGCCGACCAGGGCGAGCAGCACGATGATCTTCACCACGTACGTGCCCATCCCGGCGAGCATCATCGCCTGCGGGCTGATCTTGGCGGCCCTGCTGAGAGCGAGCACGCTCATACCGAAGAAAACTGCGACCAGGACCACCGCGATAGCGGCGCCAATTACGCCCTTGTGGCCACCGACGACAGCGCTGATCGCCACCATGACCGCAGCCACAACGGCCGTCACGGCGGCGGATCGCCGCGCCATCGGGGCGATGTTCGCCAGCATCTTCTGGAAAGCTCCGGATGATCTCTTTTAGGTGCGGCTGGATCTCCAGCGAACCGCAAGGTACGTCGCAGTGCCAGCGTCTTGACACCTCGGCGCCTGACCCGTAGTGGTCAGGTGAGCGAAACGTATCACGGACCTCGCACCACGCTGCTAGTGGGTGCTCGTGAAAGATATCACAAGCTCTCCGACCTTGTAGTTCACGAGGTCACCTAACGTGACGAATTACCCCGGTGCGGCGATCAAAACCCCAGTTCAGACCGGGAACGAGGTAGGTAACAGATTAGTCAAGAAAAAGCCCGCGCGCGGTCAGCAGACCAGGCCGGAATCCGCCCTCACGGGCGCTCGGTACGGCGTCAGCCACCGCCGGTTCCGGCTGCCGCCGGCACGGCCCGGATCCCGCCCGGCCGGACCCCAGGACGCAGGATCCTGAGCGGAACCTCAGGGTGCCCGGCGATCGCCGGGAAATGAACGCCGGCCGGGCGCCGGACCGCGCCGCGGCACCGGGTGCACCGGAACCTGCGTCACAGCCGGGGGCGGGGTCCCGATCACGGACCGGGACGGCGGCGGTGCTGCCGCGGGCCCGGGCGGCTGCTCGGGCCGTCCGTCGAAGCTGGCGGTCGCGGCCGGGTCGGCTGCCGCCGCCTGCTGACCGTCGCGAGCATGCTGGCCGTCGCGAGCATGCTGGCCGTCGGGAGCGAACTGACCGTCGTCAGCGAGCTGACCGTCGCGAGGGAGCTGGCCGCCGTCAGCGAACTGGCCGTCGCGAGGGAGCTGGCCGCCGTCAGCGAACTGGCCGTCGCGAGGCTGGCCGCCGTGAGCGAACTGGCCGCCGTGAGGGTACTGGCCGCCGTGAGGGTACTGGCCGGGATCGGCCTGCTGTCCCCCGCCGCCCGCGCCCCGGACCTGCCAGCCGGAAGTGGCCGCGTCGCCGTGGCGCCCGCGGGGCAGTTCCGCGTCCGCTGGCGCCTGCCGCCCGGTACCAGCTGAGACGCGATGCTGCCAGCTGAACTCCGGCGGGCTGACGCCGGGCCGTTCCACCGGAAACGTGCCGTCAGCCCCAGCCGGCGGGCCGCCGTTCAGCGGCTGGCCAGCACCAGGGGCGCCACCGCCAGGTGAACCTCCGGGCAGCGAGCCGCCGGGCGGGACGCCGCCGGCGCCTTCACCGGTCGGGCCGGGCGGCGCTGCCAGCGGAACGGCGGCCGGGGCTGCTAGCGGAGCGACAGGCGGACGCGGGCGCGACGTCATCGAAGCGCCGGTAGCCCCCGCGTGGGCTCCGTTGCTAGCGCTGAGCGCCAGCAGTCCGGGCTCGGGCTCGGCCGGGGACGTGAGCTCAGCGGCAGCGCCGTGGGCGAGCCCGGCAGTCGCGGGCGTTCCAGCCTGAGCAGCCAGCTTGGGCCGCTGCCACCACCGCAGCCTGGGCATGGACATGAGCAGCAGCGCGATCACCGCAGCCGCGGTGATGATGATGAACACGAAGACCGGCTGTCCGTGGTGGCCAGGTGCGCGTGGCTTGTCGGTCTTCTGGACCGACAGCCAGACAACGCTGCCGGAGAAGACCGCTGCCCACAGATACATGATCACCACGCTGGCGCGCTGCGAGTGGCCGATGTCCAGCAGCCGGTGATGCAGGTGCTTGCGGTCAGGCGCGAACGGCGAGCGGCCTGCCCTGGTCCGCCGCACGACCGCCAGCAACAGGTCGCCGTACGGGATGACCAGTAGTGCGGCCGGCAGAATCAGCGGCATGATTTCCGGATACCGGTTGATCTGGTGACCGAGCTCGGCTGGGTCCAGGGAGCTGATACTCGAGATCGGCGCGTAAGCGAGCAGCAGCCCGAGCAGCATCGAGCCGGTATCCCCCATGAAGATGGTGGCCGGCGAGAAGTTATGCGGCAGGAAGCCGAGGCAGATGCCGATGAGGATGGCTGAGGCCAGCGCCGGCGCCGCCAGCGACGAGATATTGATGACGTTGGTCAGCGTGTAGTAGTAGATGAAGAACGAGATAGCGGCAATGCAGACGATCCCGGCCGCCAGACCGTCCAGGCCGTCGATGAAGTTCACCGCGTTGATCGTCGCGACCACGATCAGGATGGTCAGCAGCGTGGCCTGATCGGTCGTCGGGATATACGTGCTGCCGCCCGGCAGCGGCACCCAGTTCAGGGTGGTCCCGGTCGCTACCAGGATGCCTGCCGCTGCGACCTGGCCCGCGGCCTTCGGCAGGACGCCCATGCCCCACCGGTCGTCGATAAATCCGATGACGACCAGCAGGCCGCCGGCGAGCAGCAGGCCGGACACGATGCCGGTATGCGCGAATCCGGCGGCAAGCTGCGGGATCTGCCCGGCGACGAGCAGGGCCGCCGCGAGCCCGCCGTACATGGCCAGCCCGCCGAGGGTGGGAATCGGGACCACGTGCACGTCCCGTTCCCTGGGCTTTTTCAGCGCCCCGACCCGGCTGGCGAGGCGGCGGACCAGCGGCGTCAGGATGTAGGTGACGGCGGCCGCCACCAGCAGTGTCAGGACATAGTCCTTCACCGATTCACCCGGCCCAGACAGCAGTAAGGGGCATCACGGCAACTCTAGAGCACCCGGCCGGCTGCCCGGGCTGACGGCCGGGCTGGCTGGTCACTGCTGGCCGGCGTCCGCTCCGGCGACGACGGCCGCCACCTCTCGCAGCCGCCCCACCGAGACGGCGCCGCGGCGCAGCAGCCGGGGCTGCGCGCCGGTCAGGTCCAGGATCGTCGAGGCGACGCCGCCGGAGGCGGTGCCACCGTCGAGGTAGACCGCGACCGAGTCACCCAGCTGTTCCCGGGCCTGCTCAGCCGTCGTCGCCGACGGGGAGCCGGACAGGTTGGCGCTGCTGACAGCCATCGGGCCGGTCTCGCGGAGCAGGTCGAGCGCCACGGCGTCCTCGGGCATCCGGATCGCCACGGTCCCCTTGGCATCACCGAGATCCCAGCTCAGCGTCCTGGCCGCCCGGCAGACCAGGGTCAGGCCGCCCGGCCAGAACTCGTCGATCAGCTGCTGTCCGTCCGGCCCGAAATCCTCCACCAGCGCGGCCGCCGCGCGGACCGTGCCGACCAGGACCGGCGGCGGCATGTCCCGGCCGCGGCCCTTGGCCGCCAGCAGCCGGGTGACGGCAACCGGGCTGAAGGCGTCAGCCCCGACGCCGTACACCGTGTCGGTCGGCAGCACCACTAGCTCTCCGGCCAGAACGGCCGTGACAGCAGCGGCAAGCCCCTCCGTGCGCTGCGTGTCGTCGGAACAGTCGAACCAGGCGCTCATAGCTGATCATCCTGCCACGCCGGGGACGGCTCAGGGCCGGGCCGCGGTGACAAAGCGGTCGCGGCCGGCCAGGTCGGTGTGGTTGCGCGTCTCCCGCCAGCCGCTCTCCTCGGCGAACACCCAGTACACGGCCGGGCCCTGCTGCGCGCCGTGCTCGACGGCGACCAGACCGCCGGGCCGCAGCAGCCGGCGCGCCGTCGCCGCGACGGTCCTGACAGCATCGAGTCCGTCCTGCCCGCCCCACAGTGCCGTCGCCGGGTCGTACTCCCCCACTTCGGGCGGTACCCAGGCACCGGCCGGGATATAGGGCGGATTGCTGACCACGAGATCCACCCGGCCGTCGAGCTCGGCGAGAGCGGTCGCGAAATCCGCGCCGTGCAGGGTAACCCGGCCGCTGGTATGCGGTGAGGCCACAGCGACGGCGGCGATGTTCTGCTCTGTCCACTGCCGGGCCAGCGGATCGGCCTCGACCGCGTGAACCTGAGCCCGCGGCACCTCCTGGGCGATCGACAGCGCGATCGCCCCCGAGCCGGTGCCGAGGTCGGCCACGACGGGGTCGGCGACGTCCATGGCCGCCAGCTGCTCGATCGCCCAGCCGGTCATGACCTCGGTCTCCTGCCGGGGCACGAACACGCCGGGCCCGACCGCCAGTTCGAGGTAGCGGAAGTAGGCCTGCCCGGTGATGTGCTGCAGCGGCTCACGGGCCTCTCGCCGGGCAATGTCGTCCCAGAACCGCGGGTCGAATCCGGTGTCGGGTACCAGGTGAAGCTCCGCACGGGACACCCCGTGCAGGCGCGCCGCGATGAGCTCGGCGTCAGTCCGGGGCGACTCCACCCCGGCTTCGGCGAGCCTGGCGGTGGCGATCGCGATCTCGTCAAGCAGCAGGCTCACTCAGCTCACGCTCAGTCCGTATCGGGACCGGCGATCTTCTCCGCGCGGTCAGCCTCGACCAGCGCCGTGATCACCGCGTCCAGGTCTCCGTCGATCACCTGATCCAGGTTGTAGGCCTTGAAGCCGACGCGGTGATCGGAGATCCGGTTCTCCGGGAAGTTATAGGTACGCACTCGCTGCGACCGGTCGACTGTCGCGACCTGGCTGCGGCGCGAGGCTGACGCCTGCGCGTCCGCTTCCTCCTGGGCCACCGCGAGCAGCCGGGCCCGGAGCACGCGCAGGGCCTGCTCCTTGTTCTGGAGCTGGCTCTTCTCGTTCTGGCAGGAGACAACCACGCCGGTCGGCAGGTGGGTGATCCGGACGGCCGAGTCGGTGGTGTTCACGCTCTGGCCACCGGGCCCGGACGACCTGAAAACGTCGACCTTGAGGTCCGCCGGATCGATGGTGACATCGACCGGATCGGCCTCAGGCAGCACCAGCACTCCGGCGGCAGAGGTGTGAATGCGCCCCTGGGACTCCGTCGCCGGAACTCGCTGGACCCGGTGGACTCCGCCCTCGTACTTCAGCTGCGACCAGGCACCAGAGTCGCCGCGCGCCTTGACCGCGACGGTGGCGTCCTTGTACCCGCCGAGGCCGGTCATGGTCGAGTCGAGCACCTCGGTCTTCCAGCCCCGCCGCTCGGCGAAGCGCAGGTACATCCGCAGCAAGTCGCCGGCGAACAGGGCCGACTCCTCGCCGCCCTCGCCTGCCTTGACCTCGAGGATGACGTCCTTGTCATCGTTGGGATCGCGCGGAACCAGCAGCTCGGCAATCCGCCGCTCGAGCTCCTCACGGTGGGCCGCGAGCTGCTCGGCCTCGGCCGCGAACGAGGCGTCCTCGGGCGCGAGCTCTCGCGCGGTCGCCTCGTCCGCCGAGGTCTGCGTCCAGTCCGCGTAGGCCGCGACGATAGGCGTGAGTTCGCCGTACCGGCGGCTCAGCGTCCTGGCCCGGTCCGGGTCGGAGTGAATAGAGGGATCAGAAAGATCCCGCTCTAGCTGAGCGTGCTCGGTGGCAAGATCGGCAAGCCGCTCAAACACCGCTTACCTCCCTGAAATGTGCTGACGGTAGCCGGACAGGCGGAACGTTCCCTTCCGGGTCGTGCCGGAAGGGAACGAGAATGCCAGGGCTACTTGCCGTCAGCCTTCTTGCCGAACCGGCGCTCGAACCGAGCGACGCGGCCGCCGGTGTCCAGAATCTTCTGCTTGCCCGTGTAGAACGGGTGGCAGCTGGAGCAGACATCAGCGTGGATGACACCGTCCTTGGCCGTACTGCGCGTGGTAAAGGTGTTGCCACAGCTGCAAATGACCGTGGTGTCGACGTACTCCGGGTGAATTCCGGCCTTCATTGCTACTCCTGGTTCCCGCGGTCGCCGGGTCGCCCGCGGCGCTGGCTTTAGCTGCCAGCCCCCGCGTTACGGCGTGAACCGGTACCGCATCTGTAGTGGCCTACCAGTGTGCCAGACCCTGCAACGTGCACAGGCGCTCCCGCATTCCCCCGGCGGCACACCTCCGGGGGTCTTGGCGGTCAGGAACTCGTCGTCGTGGTCTTCTGCACGTGCAGCAGGAACTCGGCGTTGCTCTTGGTGCCCTTCATCCGGTCCATGAGCACCTCCAGGGCCTGCTGCGGCTCCAGCGCGTGCAGCACCCGGCGCAGCTGCCAGACGATCTTGAGCTCCTCGGGCGTCATCAGCAGCTCTTCCTTCCTGGTGCTGGACGCGTCCACGTCCACGGCCGGGAAGATGCGCTTGTCTGCCAGCTCCCGGCGGAGCCGGAGCTCCATGTTGCCGGTGCCCTTGAATTCCTCGAAGATCACCTCGTCGGCCCGTGAGCCGGTCTCGATCAAGGCCGTGGCCAGGATCGTCAGCGAGCCGCCGTGCTCGATGTTGCGCGCCGCGCCGAAGAACCGCTTCGGCGGGTACAGCGCCGTCGAATCGACACCACCGGACATGATCCGGCCGCTAGCGGGCGCCGCCAGGTTGTAGGCACGGCCGAGCCGCGTGATCGAGTCCAGCAGCACCACCACGTCGTGGCCCATCTCGACCAGCCGCTTGGCCCGCTCGATGGCAAGCTCGGCCACGGTCGTGTGGTCCTCGGCCGGGCGGTCGAAGGTCGAGTGGATGACCTCGCCCTTGACCGTGCGCTGCATGTCGGTGACCTCTTCCGGCCGCTCGTCAACGAGGACGACCATCAGATGGCACTCGGGGTTGTTCTTGGTGATCGCGTTGGCGATCGCCTGCAGGATCATCGTCTTGCCCGCCTTGGGCGGCGAGACGATCAGGCCGCGCTGGCCCTTGCCGATCGGGCAGATCAGATCCATGATCCGCGTCGTCATGATCGTCGGGTCCGACTCGAGCCGCAGTCGCTCCTGCGGGTACAGCGGCACCAGCTTGTTGAACTCAGGCCGGTTCTTGGCCTGCTCCGGGTCCAGACCGTTGATCTTGTCCAGGCGGACCAGGGCGTTGAACTTCTCCCGGCGCTCGCCCTCACGGGGCTGCCTGATGGCGCCCTCGATGACATCGCCCTTGCGGAGGCCGTACCGGCGCACCTGGGACAGCGAGACGTACACGTCGTTGGAGCCGGGCAGGTATCCGGTCGTCCGCACGAAACCGTAGTTGTCGAGTACGTCCAGGATTCCCGCGATGGGAATCAGCACGTCATCCTCGGAAATGACCGGCTCAGCCTCGTTGCCGCCGGCGCCGCGCTCGCGGCGCCGGTTGCCTGAGTTGCGGTTGCGGAACCGGTCCCGGCTGCGGCGGCTGCCGCCGTCCCGGTCGTCGTCGTTCCGCCCGTCGTTGCCGCGGTCGTTGCTGCCCCGGCTGTCGTTGCCCCGGTCGTTGCTGCCCCGGCTGTCGTTGCCCCGGTCGTTGCTGCCCCGGCTGTCGCTGCCCCGGTCGTTGCTCCGGTTCTCCCGGCCGTTCTGCTCGCGGCCGTTCTGCTCCCGGCCGTTCTGCTCCCGGCCGTTCTGCTCCCGGCCGTTCTGCTCCCGGCCGCCTCGCTCCTCGCGTACGGCTGTGCCGCCCTCGCGGTCCTGGCCGTCGCTGGCCGCGCGCGGCTGCTCGCCGGTGTCGTCACGGCGTGAGCTGGACCGGCGGCGCCGCTCCGGGCGCTGGCCATCGCCAGCCTGCTGGGTCTGCGCGGGAGCGGTGCCGTTCGCGCTGCTGACCGTCTCCGCGGCGGTCGCCCCGCTGGCCGACGCGCTGCCGATGCCGGCGCCGGCAGCCGCAGCCGCCTCGCCGATCCCCGTGGCGCCCGCGGCGCCCAGCCCTGGCTGAGTCGATGTCTGAGATTCCATGGCGTCCTGCTCGAAGGTGCGATCAGCGCCGGCTCCCGCAGGCGCTCCCCGCTGAACTGAGTTGTCGGAAGTCCCGATGTGACGGGCCGCTGGCTCCTGACGCTGGGCTTCGACCGCCCCGCTGCCCTGGCTGACGGGGCTCGCCTGGTGCGACCCTCCGCCTTGCCGCTTCTCCTCGATCGCCGCGATCAGCTGGCCCTTGCGCATCCTCGCGGTCCCGGTAATGCCGATTGACTGGGCAACTCGCTGGAGCTCGGGCAGCAGCATCGCTGACAGCCCCTTGGCCTGACCGCCACTGGCACCTGCGGGACCCGCGCTGGCGTCGCTGCTGCCCGTGGCCGTCTCAACGGCATTCGGCACGGAGCGTACCGCGCCGGCCGGGCCGGGGGAAGTCCCGGCGGAATCCGCCACGCCGACAGGCTGAGCTGCCAGCTGACCGACCGGTACAGACCGGTCGGCAGAATCCCCGTCCTCGGCAGAGAACAGGTCCAAGGTTTCGCTCACAAGGGGTCCTTCCCAGGGTGCGGGTCACAGCTGCACCTGCGGTGCGCTGCCCGCTGTCGTGTTGCTATCTGCCACCGCCGCCTGCTAGCGCCACAGCTAGCAGGCCATCCCGGTCGCGGCTCACAGCCGCAAGGGTCCACACTGACCAGGTCCTTGGCTAGGGCCGGGCAGACCAGGAAGTCCCGCGATGGGCAGATGAATGTCGAGATCGCACGCCGCCGAGCGCTCGGAAGACATTCGGAAGGAGTACGAACGAGCACCTGTCCCCAGTGCGGGGCATCTGGTGCAGCACCTAGCTTAACACCAACCTGACCCACGGCATTCCTTTGACTGTCTCCGTACTCGCAGCAGCGCTGTGACCGGCCGGGAACTGCCCGGCAGAGTCGCGGCACGCCCGCAGATACCCCCGCGCAGCCGGCATGCTGGCGCAGGGAGCCGAAACGAGCTTGAGCTGGGTACGTCCTGGGGGGCTTACAAGCCATGCGTTACCCGTTTCGATGACTCTTCAATCACCCAGCCGGTCACACCACGGCTTCGCGACCTCGCCCCGCCGCCCGCTACCCGGCAGCCTTCCTGCGGCCACCGACCGAATTCTCGCACCTCAAGACCCCCGCCATACACGGTGATGACCCGCGAACCTACTTCAACCTGGTCATTCCCACAAGCCTCACGAGCCCGGACACGCACCCGCCGTCATGGTCCACACCTATCCCCCGGCACTGACAGTCGGCCGGCGCGCTCAGGGACGGAGGCCACCTGAGCCACGCTGGCGCTGGTCAGCCAGGCCGTCGAGTGCGGCCTTGAGGATGGGCCCGGTGTAGGCGGTGTCGCCGTGGATGGTGGCGATGGCGACGATCAGATCGAGGATCTGCTCCAGGGAGAGCTCGTCCCGGACCTCGCCGGCGTCCTGCGCGGCGGCCAGAAGAGGCCGGCCGGCCGCGAGGACGCGGCTGCGGCTGTTCTCGAACAGCGGGTCGCTGCGGTCCGTTTGCTTGAGCAGCTCGGCGGCGATGTGCCGCTTACTGGCGGTAAAGGCAGCGAACCGGTGCAGCCAGGCCGCCAGAGCCGCTCCGGGAGGCTCGCCGCCGGCAGCAGCACCGCCGCCTCGCAGACAGCGCTGACCTCGTCGGCGTACAGGGCCTCGAGTAGCTCCTGGCGTCCGGGGAAGTTGCGGTACAGGGTCGCCATGCCGACGCCCGCGCGCCGCGAGACCTCGGCCATCGACGCGTCGGCGTCAGGATCGGCGAACGCGGCGCGGGCGGCGGCGAGTATCTTGTCGCGGTTGCGCTCGGCGTCGGCCCGCCGAGCCGCCGCCGGGACCTGACGGGCGGGCATGAGACTCCAAGTGGACATGCTGTCCGGTTATCCCTAGAGTGAAGCGGACAGGCTGTCCGCTGCGGACTAGCCGATCATATCCGCCAGCCGCGACTGTCCCGCGGCAGCTCAGGGAGCGTCACCATGGAATACCGGCCTCTGGGGCGCACCGGCGTCTCGGTCAGCCAGCTGTGCCTGGGCGCGATGATGTTCGGGGCGTTCGGCAACCCCGATCACCACGACGCGATCACGATCATCCACCGGGCGCTGGACGCCGGGATCAACGTCATCGACACCGCTGATGGCTACTCCGCGGGCGAGTCAGAAGAGATCCTGGGCCAGGCGCTGGCCGGAGGACGGCGGGAGGGCGTGGTGCTCGCCGTCAAGTTCGGACCTCCTTTCGGATCCGATCGGAACCATCGCGGCGCGTCGCGGCGGTGGATCACCGAGGGGGTTGAGGGCTCCCTGCGGCGCCTTCAGACCGACTGGATCGACCTCTACCAGGTGGGCGTTCCCGACCCCGATACCGATATCGACGAGACCCTCGGTGCCCTGACTGACCTCGTGCGGGCCGGCAAGATCCGCTACTTCGGCGCGTCGAAGGTTCCCGCCTCCGGAATCGTCGAAGCTCGCTGGGCCGCAGACCGGCGCGGCCACGGGCGGTTTCGCACCGAGCAGCCGCCGTACTCCATGCTCACCAGGGCGATCGAGTACGACGTGCTGCCGACCTGCCAGCGCCACGGCCTCGGCGTCCTGGCCTACAGCCCGCTGGCCGGCGGCTGGCTGTCGGGCAAGTACCGCAAGGGCCAGGCGGTCAGCGGGCCAGGCTCCGCCGCCCGGACGCGCCGTCAGCCCGGCCGCTATGACGCCGCCGACCCGGCGAACGCCGCCAAGCTCGAGGCCGCCGACGCGCTCGGCGCCCTCGCCGACGAGACCGGGCTGACCCTGATCCAGCTGGCGGTCGCGTTCGTCATCCGCCACCCGGCGGTCACCTCCGCGATCATCGGCCCGCGCACCATGGAGCACCTGGACAGCTATCTCGCCGCCGACGGGATCGAGCTGCCGGCCGACGTGCTCGACCGCATCGACGAGATCGTTCCGCCCGCCGTCACGATCAACGTCGCCGACAACATGTGGGAGTTCGGCACGACCGCGCTGACCGCCGCGGCCCGCCGCCGTTAAGGCCGCGGAGCCGCCGCCTCAGCGGACACCCCGGTGAGCCCGAGGCCCGCGGCCAGGACCGCGCGAACGGCGTCGGCGAGCACCAGCCGCGCACCAGTGACCGCTGCGCTCGCCGGCGCGCCGTCGCCGCCGAACGGCAGCGCAGGCGCCTCCTGCCGGCAGGCGAGCCAGGCCACCCCTACTTCTTCCAGGTAACGGGGCAGGTCATCGGGCCGCTTCCGCCTGGCCGCAGCCGCCACCCGCACCGGCAGGAAGGACAGGACGGTGAGCAGCTCGCGCTCGGCGGGCGCCGCCAGCATCCGGCCCAGGCTGTCCGTTCCTTCCGCGCGCACCAGCCGGAGGTCAGCGGCCCACCGCCCGGTCGCGGCGGCCTCGGCGTGCGCGTGCCGGACGCGGTCGAGCGGCTCACCGGGGCGGGGGCCGGGCCAGTAGTCAGGCGCGGGCGGCAACGCCAGCCCGGCCGGCGGCAGTGCCGCGCCCGGCGCAGTTCTGGCCAGCCAGTAGCGCACGGCATCGGCGCCGGCGTACTCCACCGCGGCGGCCACCGGCGCGGTAGCCACGGCGCGTAGCCACCGGCGCGCTAGCCACCGGCGACCGGGCGGCGTCCGGCTGACCGGGAGGGTTCGGGCCCCGTTCCCGGTCTGGCAATGCCGGGGCTGACAATGCCGGGGCTGACAATGCCGGCACCGCGGCGCCGGCCGCGCGAGCTAGCTGCCCGGTCGTCGCCGTGGCCTGGTCCTGCCAGGCGCTGTGCCAGCCGGCGGCAGCGGCCAGATGGGGCCAGGGTGGCGTGACGGCGGCAGTACCGCTGAGGATCGCGCTGCTCGCGCAGGCGGAGCCCGCCGCGGCCATCCGGGCCGCCGACGCCGCGAGTGCCTGCGGGGTCACGATGATCGTCAGGTAGCCGCCCGCCGCGACGACCGCCTCGATCCACTCCGGGACGCGCAGGCGCTCGGCGAGACTGGCGGCAACGTCCGCCGCCGGACGGCCGGCCAGGGCCGCGAGCTCCTGCGGCACCGACGTGGAGTAGGCGCCGGGACGGCCGTCCGGAGCCCGGCGCCAGGTACCGGCCGGAGCGGCAGCCGCAGCGGCAGCCGCCGGGACGGCGGCATCGCCAGGAAGGCCGCCGCGAGTGATGAGCGAGCGCACCGAGCCGGCCAGTTCCCGGTCGAGGTCGGCGGTGATCACCAGAACAGGCTACGGGCCGGCTGAGCCGCTCCCCTGGTCAGTCGAAGGCGCTGCTCGGGGCGCCAGCCAGCTCGCGGATCACCCTGATCATCTCGGCCGGGTCGAACGGCTTAGTGAGATAGGCGTCGACGCCGATCTGGCGGCCGCGGTCGCGGTCATCTTCCTGCGCGCGGGCGGTGATGAGGACCACCTTGATGCCCGCTGTCGACGGGTTCTTGCGCAATTGGGTGGCGGTGACCCAGCCATCCAGCCGCGGCATCATGACATCCAGGGTGATCACGTCGGGCTCGACCTCGCCGACTTTCTCCAGGCAGTCGCGCCCGTCGACAGCCGTGACCACGTCAAAGCCCTCAAGCGTGAGATTGACCGCGATGAGCTGCCGGATGACTTCGTCATCGTCGACAACCAGCACGCGGCCAAGTCCCTGGGTCACGGCGCGAGGCTACCTGCTCCGGCACGCTCGCGCGCGCAGATCGGCTGCGTGTCCGGGGATCCGTGGTCCTGATACGCTTGCTCCCGCCAGCAGGGCTGCCCTGCTGCGCGACGTGCGCCAGCCCCCATAGCTCAGGGGATAGAGCAACGGCCTCCGGAGCCGTGTGCGCAGGTTCGAATCCTGCTGGGGGCGCCCATCGTCACCGAATTCCGCTGTGGGACTGGCCCGGGGTGGCGTTGCTCATTCTGGCCGTCGTCTCGCTCGTCGCGGAGGCGGTGCGGTAGGCGGCGCCTGCCTCATACTCGGAGCTAGGCAGGCGTTCACCCGCGAGGTGCCGATGGATGATCCGAAGAACCCGAACGACCCGTACAGCCCGGAGAACTTGTCCTGGAACTGGTCGATGGGCGGGCCGAGGTGGCGGCCGTTCAGCGGCCGGCGCTGGCGCGGGCCGCGCGTTCCGCCGCCGCCGGGCCCGCCGCGGAGGCCGAGCAAGGCCGAGCGCGAACAGGAACGGCGCGCCGAAGCGCGAGCAGAGCGGCTGCACCTGGCTGGCCTGACCAGTGCCGGGGTGATCATCATGAGCGTCGTACTCGGCGCGGTGCTGGTCATGCTGGTGCTCGTGCTCGTCAGCCATCATTAACGGCAGGACCGCTGCGTGGCCGCCGGAAGCCGGCCGGCCGCTCGCCGATCTCCCCGCCGGACCGCAAGCGCTCAGCGTTCCAGGCGAGCTGGGCCGCCGCGGCCGCGGACACGCCCCGCGGTACTGGCACCCGACCGAGCGCCGCGGCGAAATCCGCGATGGTGGCGGTCACAATCCCCTCGGCCTCGCCCGCGCCAAGCGCGTTCCAGCGCTCCCCTTCCCGAATGAGACGGGCGGCGCTGATCCGCCGGTGGTCGAAGCTGCGGTCGATGGCGAGAGCGAGGTTGTAGTCGATCCGGCCGTGCTGGAACAGGTTCGGGATAGCGTCGTAGACGTCCGCGAGGACACTGCGGCCGGGCAGGTGCACGATAGCGAAGTTCTTCGCGTGGGCGTCATTGTCGCCGAGTAGCACGGTGAACGTGAGCCTGCGGAGGAAGCCGGCGACCGGCTGGCCCTCCCCCTGGAGCGATCCGAGAACCTCGGCGATCCGGTACGCGCTCGGCCGACGGGAGTCGCGCGGTGCATCCGGGTTCTGAAACTTCGCGTGATCATCGACCCAGTCGACACCCAGCGCCTGGGCGGCGTCCTCCTGGTGGATGAGCGTCACCGTCTCACCGCGGACGACCCGGTCGAAGCGCTCGATCACGAGATACTGGCGCGCGCCATTGCCGACGAGTTCGGTGCGGTAGTGCGCTAGCCCGAGTTCCGTGGCGAGCGCGTGCCCGTAATGCTCCCGGGCGAGCCCGTCGGGCCGTCCGGGCAGCCGCGGCTTGAGAATGTGAGTCGAATGCGCGCGCCCGCGGGGCAGGTACCACTGACCGCCGAACCGGGCCAGCAGCAGCTTCGGCTGGTTGCCGGCGAGCATCGACCTGCTTCGGTCGTCCGAGCCAAGGTCGCCCTCGGACGCGGCGCGGCGAAGGCGCCGGATGATCTCGCTCTCACTGATCGGCTCATAGCGCGGCTCGGTTTCCTTCGCCGCGTCCGGGTCGGCGACCGTCACCGCGCCGGCAATCGAGCTGCCGAACTCCCGGAGCATTGCGTAGAGATCGGTCGGGTCGCTGATGCCCCGGCGCCGCGTGAGCCGCTCTCGCTGCCGGCCCTCCAGGGCATATCCCCCGAAAAAGTTGCTCGCCGCGCTTGCAGGTGCCGTCGGCCGGACAGATCCGAACGACTCCGTCAGCGTGACGGAGCCCGCGTATTGTCCGGACCACTCGAATCCGATGCGTTCCCGCCGGGAGCCTCGAGAGACCCAGCCGCCGGCTTTCCGTGCAGGCGCACCTCCAGCCGGTCAGCCATCGGAGTCAAACGTGACGCTGAGGGTGATGCCCAGCGATTTCAGCGTGCGCAGCAGCCGGGTGACGTACAGCGTGCTCCGGCCGGACTCCAGGCCGTTGAGGTAAAAGCGATCGTAGGCATTCGCCCGCGCGAGATCCTCCTGCGACAGGCCCCGCGCCTCGCGCACGGCGCGGATCGCATCGCCGATATCGCGCGGCTTGCGCACCTCGATCGTCTTGCGGGTCATGGCAGCCACCTCGGGATCTGCGTGAGGATATTCACACATACCTGGTTGTGAGAATATCTCAACACCAGGCTATGTGAGAATACTCCCACACTCCGGCGGCATCAGGGTTGGCCCTGACGTCTTCCGGCGCAGACCAGGGTCGGGCCAGGGCACATCCGGATCGACCGGCCACCCCGACGGCGGCAGGCTGGAGATACGGACCACACCAGCGCTCCCGCTGGCCGTGGCCGCAGTCGGCCCAACCTGAACGGAGACCCGATCACCATGCTGTGGATCATTGCCCTGGTCCTGATCGCCATCGCGGCCCTGATCATCATCAGCTTCACGCTGCACGTGCTGTTCTCGCCCTGGCTGCTGCTGGTGGCGATCGGCATCCTGATCTTGATCAAGCTCCGCCCGCGCCGCTCCCGCCGGTAGCCCGCCACCCGGCCAGTGCCGCGGCCGTCACAGGTCGCCGGGAAAGTCGTCCATCGGCCGTACCTCGACTGTGGCAGCGCTGGCCAGCGGGTGGGCAGCGGCCACCTCAATAGCCGTGGCCAGGTCCGCGCATTCGATGACGTCGTAGCCGCCTACCTGCTCTTTCGTCTCCACGTAGGGCCCGTCTGAGATGAGCGTCTCGCCGTCGCGGACCCGGACGATCTTGGCCTCAGTGGCATAGCTGAGGGCGCTGCCATGCAGCCGTATCCCGCGTGCGGTCATCTCGTTCACCCACGACCTGATGGCCGTCTCCATGGCCAGGCCCCCGCCGGCCGGCGCCTCGGCGGAGTCATCGTCCCAGATCAACAGCATGTACCTCATAAAGCCTCCATAGTCTCGGGTCGCACGTCAGCACGACGAACGGCAGGGACCATCATGGACACCCTTGCCGCCGGGGAGGCAGGTGGCCGCCGGATGCGAGACTGAACCGTGCTCGTGTCCAGCTACATCACCCCCAAGGCGCGCAAGGGCGCCGTCAGCGCCATCGAGGGCCGGGGCCTGGTCGCCGTAGCGCCCGTCTCCGGCGGGGAGGTCGTCGCGATCAAGGGCGGCCACATCGTGACCACGGCCGTCCTGCACGCCCTGCCCGGACAGCTGCAGAACTCGGAGATCCAGATCGCCGACGGCTTCCATCTCGCCGCCCTGGAAGACGCTGAGTATGAGCCGGTCATGCTCTTCCTCAACCATTCGTGCGAGCCCAACGTCGGCTTCGCCGGCAACACCGTCCTGGTCGCCATGCGCGACATCAGCCCCGGTGAGGAGCTCACAACCGACTATGCGCTGTTCGACGACCACGATGAGACGATGCGGTGCCAGTGCCAGACCCGGTCGTGCCGTGGAACCATCGGCGGCCGGGACTGGCAGCGCCCGGACCTGCAGCGCAGCTACGGCAGCTACTTCTCCGCCTACCTCCTGCGCCGGATAAACCGCCAGCGGGATAGGGTCCGGCATGTGACCTCGCCTGGATCTGAACATCTTGACGGCCGCCACCGGGACACCGTGCGCCAGATCTTCGAGCATCCCGCCAGCCATAACATCGAATGGCGGGCGGTGATGTCACTGCTGGAAGCTGTCGGAACGGTCACCGTGCGGCACGACGGCAAGGTCTCCGTCAAGGTGGGACCCGAGCTGGAGTTCCTCGAACCACCCGCCGGCAAGGACATCGATGAGCAGACGGTCGTGGACCTGCGCCGGATGCTGGCCAACGCCGGCTATGGCCCGGCCTGAGCGCTGATTGCTAGCGGCCGGTGCGCTCCCGGTGCGCGCACCCGGGCCAGCAGCAGGGTCGCCGCTGGCCGTCCTCCAGGTCCTCTCTGGTCCGGCGGATGCGCCGTTGCCGGGTGGTCTCCTGCTTGGCATCCTCAACCCAGCAGATGAACTCGTTCCGGGCCAGCGGCGTGATGTCCTGCCACGCATCGAGCGCCGCCGGGCTGCCGATCAGCGTCGTGCGCAGGTCAGCCGGAAGCTTATGCACCACTCCGCCGGGCACTCGCTGGCTGCTCACAGGACCACGGTAGCGCGTGACCTGGACCGGTCCCTCCGGCGAGCTGAGCGGCAGGCTGTGACTACCTGGCCCTTCGGCAGCGGCAGCAGATACCCGCTGACTACCCGGCTGCCGGGGACTATGCCAGCGGCACCAGGTCCGCGTGCAGAGATCCGCGGTCGACGACCAGCACCTGCCGGTTCGGCACGGGCGTCCAGTCAGCCTGCGGCCAGCCCGAACTGGCGACCACCACCGAGTCAGCCGTGGCCTGATAGGCCAGATCGAAGTACGCGGCGATCTCGGCCGGGTGCTCGTAGCCCGCCTCCCGCAGCTTGGCGGCCGGAATCCGGGCCGGCTCGTGCCAGCTGATCGCATACAGCCTGTCCGGGGTCAGGAGAATCGCGTTCAGGCTGTTCGGCTCGAACCGGCGCTCGATGTCGGCGGCAGCGGCGGCGATAGCGGCCGGCAGGTCACCGCCGTTTGCCTCCAGGCGCGCCATGACCGACAGGAAATATCGCTCGCTGTCGGTCGTGCCGCCCAGCTGGCGCTCCCAGTGCGCCGGCAGCATCTCGCCGAGCCGGTCTTGCGGATGGATCGCGCCGTTGTGGGCCAGCACGTACTGCCCGTACCGAAACGGATGGCAGTTCCGCTCGCTGACGGCGAGGCCAGGCGTTGCCCAGCGCAGGTGCAGCAGGCCGAGGCCGCCCAGCGGCTCGCTGACCAGCTTGGCGTAATCCGGGTCCAGGTCTGCCCGCTGCGGCGACTTGCGGACGACTGGCTTCTCGCGCTCGTACCAGCCCATCCCCCAGCCATCGCCGTGCAGCGCGCACAGGCCGGTGAACTCGCGCAGGCCGTCGGTCCCGATCAGGCTTTCGAGTGAAGAATCAGCGCGCGAGCAGTACGCGAGCAGCCGGCACATTCCAACCCCGTTTCCTAAAGGAATTTGCCCATCCCGCCGGCCACGTCGATCGACGCGCCGGCGATATAGCTCGCCCGGTCGCCGGCCAGGAAGGCAACCAGGCCGGCCACCTCGTCCGGCCGGCCGAACCGCCGGAGCGGAACCTCCGCCGCGGCGAGCTGGCCGAAGAACTCGGCGGCCGGGACGTCCGGCGCGCGGCGGCGGTGAATGTTCTGCCACTGCGGCGTCTCGACCAGGCCGATGTTCACGCTGTTCACCAGTATGCCCTCGCGCCCGAGCTCCATCGAGAGCGCTTTGGACAGGCTCAGGCAGGACGCCCGGTTCACCGACGAGGCCAGGAAGGCCGGATCCGGATAGTGACCGTAAACCGCGCTGATATTGATGATTCGCGGCGCGTTACTCAGCCGGAGGTGCGGCAGCGCCGCCCTCGTGCAGCGGAGCTGGGAGAAGAGCTTGACCTCGATGTCGGCCTGCCAGTCGTCATCGGTCAGTGTGCCGAACTGGCCGGGCCGGGCCCCGCCGGCGTTGTTGACCAGGATGTCGAGGCCGCCGAGCGCCCCCACGGCGGCCGCGACAAACTCCTGCACCTGACCGGGATCGGTGACGTCGCACGGAATGGCCACCACCCGGTCCTGACCGTGCCCGGACTGGGCCGCGGCCTTGGCTAGCTCATCAGCGGCGGCGCTGAGCTCATCAGCGTTCCGCGAGCAGATCGCCACGCCGGCGCCTTCGGCGAGCAACTCGGCCGCAATGGCGCGGCCCAGGCCCTTAGAGCCGCCGGTGACGATCGCCCGGCGACCGGTCAGCCCGAGGTCCACTCAGGCCTCGCCCGCTGCGGCCGGGGGCTGCGCGGCGGCGAGTTTCAGCAGGCTTTGCCGCGGCGGGCAGAACACGTCGATCTCCTCGCAGTGGCTGTCGGTGGTCCAGGCGCCATGCGGAACCCAGGCCGGCACGACGGCGACATCGCCCTTCCGCAGCAGGCGCACGTCGCCGTCCAGATCGACGAACAGCTCCCCTTCCAGCACGATGAGGAACTGCTCCTCTTCGTGCACGTGCTTCGGCGCCTCGGTGTGGGGTGCGAAGCTGACGAAATTCGCCATCGTCCGCTCTCCCAGGACCGGGCGGAAGCCGAGCCCCGGCACGAACTCCACGGGCGCCAGGGAGCTGACGTTGACATACCGGCCGGGCGCCTCCGGCTCGCCCTGAGCCTGCGTCGTGAAGTGAGTCGCCGCGTCGCCGAGTGACTGGGCGCCGTCGGGGTCCGTTGCCTGGCTCATCTGCCCTCCAGTGCGGTCGCGAGGATCTCGCCGATGCGGCTGATGCCCTCGTCAATCAGGTCATCGGCGACGCGGCTGTAGGCGAGCCTGATCTGAGTCAGCCCGTCATCGCCGGGGTAGAACGGCCGCCCCGGAACGTAGGCGACCTTCCTGGCACTCGCCGCGGCCGACAGTGCCACCGTGTCCACGCCGGCCGGCGCGGTGAGCCAGATGTAGAAGCCGCCCGCGGGCGTTGTCCACGTCGTCCCCGCGGGCATATGCCGCGCCAGCGCCGCGGCCGTCAGCGCGGCGCGGCGCGCGTACAGCTGGCGTGAGGAAACGAGCTGCAGGTCCAGCTGCCCGCTACGCCCGTACTCCTCGAGCATGCGCTGCCCGAGAGCGCCCGAGCACTGATCGGAGTTCTGCTTGGCGACCACGAGCCGGCTGATGATCTCGGCCGGCCCGGCGGCCCAGCCGAGCCGGAAGCCGGGGCAGAAGATCTTGGAGAACGTGCCGGCCTGCAGGACGACATCGGGTGCCTGCGCCCACAGGCTGACCGGTGGCGGTGCCGTGAAGCTGAGGTCACGGTAGGCGACGTCCTCCACGATCAGGAAGCCGTACTTGCGGGCGAGCGCCACGAGCTCAGGACGTCGCTCCGCCGTCAGGGACAGGCCAGTCGGATTCTGAAAGTCCGGGATGGTGTAGAGCAGCTTCGGCCGCAGCCCGGCCGCGAGCTGGCTGGCGAGCAGATCCACCCGCAGGCCGCCGGCGTCGACCGGCACGCCCCGCACATCCGCTTCGTAGCCGCGGAACGCCATAATCGCGCCGAGGTAGGTCGGCGCCTCGACGACGACGACGTCGCCGGGATCCAGGTAACTCTTGGCCACCAGTTCCAGGCAGTCGATCCCGCCGCTGGTGATCATCAGCTCGGCCGGCGCCGGGGCCCGGTTCTCCCGCGCGGCCAGCCGGCCGGACACGTAGTCACGGACGCTGGCGATTCCCTCGGTGGCGGAGTACTGCAAGGACACGCCCGCGTCAGCACAGATCAGTCGCGCGGCGATCTCGGCCAGCGGGCCGGACGGAAACGTGGCCGGGTCGGGGAAGCCGCCGGAGAACGTGATGACGTCCGTCGCGCCGGCCAGCGCGAGGATGGCGGTGATCTCCCCGCCGCCCAGGGACCGGGTGCGCTGCGCGAGGTCGGCGTCCCAGACATGTCGATCGATAGCGGCCGTCATCTGCGCGCACCACCCTTTGCCGCCTGTGGTTTACGAATGTAATAAATTCGCGCCACTGGACTTACATTGGTAACGGAATGGTTCTAGCATAGCTCATATCGCTAGATATCAGAACGGACTGCCTGGCCATGGAATCGTCGTCCGCTCCGCTTGCCAGGCTGGCCGAGGTGTCGCCGCCCGCCACACCCAAGGTGGAGATAGATGACCTCGATCTGGCCCTGCTGCGCGCGCTCGCACGGGACGCGCGCCAGTCGCAGCGCGCGCTCGCCCGGACAATCGAGATGTCGGCGCCCGCGGTAGCCGACCGGCTCGCCCGGCTCGAGCGCAGCGGCGTGATCCGCGGCTACCGCGCCGAGATCGACTGGGCGGTCATCGGCTACCCGGTCGTGGTCTACGTGGCCGTGACCGCGGGTCCCGGCATGGACCTCAGCGACATCATCAAGGCGATCAGCGCCCTGCCGGAAGCCGAGGCCATGAGCGTGGTTACCGGCGGCCTCGACCTGCTTGTCCGGCTGCGCGTGCGGGATCACGAGCACCTGCGCGAGCTGCTGCTGACCGACATCTTCCAGATCAACGGCGTGCAGCGGACTGAGACCTTCCTGTCTCTCGCCGACATCAACCCGGCCAACTTCACGGCCGCGCTGCTCGAGCAGCTGAGCCAGCGCCGCGGTGATTCCCCCGATCGGAGGCTGACCAAGTGACCAGCAGCAGCGCGGGCGGGAGCGGGGTAGACGGCGTCGGCCAGCCCGGATTCGTCGCGCGGCACGGCTTGTACACGGCCGAGCAGGCGGCGGACGCGGAGGCGCTGGCCGCCCGCATCCGCGAGCTCGGCCTGCGCACCGTCCGGCTGATCATCGTCGACCAGCACGGCCAGCCGCGCGGCAAGGCGCTCGACCCGGAGGTCGCGATCGCCGCGATGGCGAACGGCCTGGACTTCTCCGGCGCTATCTACAGCCTGGACACCGGCAACCAGGTCTTCGTGCCGGCGTTCGCCGCCGGCGGCGGCTTCGGCATTGACGAGTTCACCGGGTTCCCTGACATCGTGCTGGTTCCGGATCCGGCCACGTTCGCGATCCTGCCGTGGGCCGACCGCACCGGCTGGATGCTGTGCGACGCCTACTTCGGCAACGGGCAGCCGCTGCCGATCGACGGCCGCGGCCTGATGCGCAGGATGCTCGGCGAACTTGGCCAGGCCGGATTCGACTACCTGGCCGGCATCGAGGTCGAGTACTACATCGTCAAGGTCGACAGTGACCACATCACCCCGGAGAACGCCGGGTTCACCGCCCCGCCGCCGCCGGTCAGCGTGTGGGAGCGCGGCTATCAGTACCTGTCCGAAGTGCGGCTGGACAGCGTTTCGAGCACGCTGGAAGTGATCAGGGACGGGCTGACGGCGGTCGGGCTCCCCCCGCGCTCCATGGAAGACGAGTGGGGCCCGGGCCAGATGGAGTTCAGCTTCAGCCCGATCGGCGGGCTGGCGGCCGCGGACGCCGTCGTGCTGTTCCGCTCGGCCGTCAAGCAGATCTGCCAGCGCCGCGGCCTGCTGGCGACCTTCATGTGCCGGCCGGCGCTGCCGAACTTCTTCTCCTCCGGCTGGCACCTGCATCAGTCGCTGCTGTCGCGGCAGGACGGGCGGAACACGTTCGCGAGCGCCGACGACTGGCTCTCGCCGACCGGGCGGCAGTTCGTGGCCGGCCTGCTGACGCACTCGATGCCGATGACGGTGTTCGCCACGCCGACGGTGAACGGCTACAAGCGCTTCCGGCCGTATTCCTTCGCGCCGGACCGGGTGTGCTGGGCGCTGGAGAACCGCGGCGCTCTCGTCCGGGTGCAGGGCGCGGCCGGCGACAGCAACAGCCACGTCGAGATGCGGATGGGCGAGCCCGCTGCCAATCCGTATCTGTACCTGGCGGCGAACATCGCGGCCGGGCTGGACGGCATCAGCCGTCAGCTGGACCCGCCGCCTCCGGTGGAAGCCGACCCGTACGTGTCGCAGAACCCGATGCTGCCGGGCTCGCTGGCCGATGCCATCGCGGCGCTGGAGAAGGACGACTTCTACCGGGCGGCCTTCGGCGACACCCTCGTCGACTACCTGCTGCAGATGAAGCGCTCCGAGGTCGGCAGGTACGAGGCGGCGCTGGCCGAGCACCCGCTGGCCGACGGGCAGGACGTGAGCGACTGGGAGATGCGCGAGTACTTCGAGTTCTACTGACCCGGCGCCCTGTTGCGCATTGCCGTCCGCGACGCACGAGGAGCAGCGATGACCGTGCAGCACATCGTGTTGTTCAGTTTTCCGCGCGAGCTTACGCAGGACGAAGCCGCGCAGATGCGCCAGATGGTTGCCTCCTGGCCACGGGAGATCGGGCTGATGACCCGGTGCCGCCTCGGCACCGACATCACCGGCGCCCGCACTCGCGGCTACGGGTATCTGCTGTACACCGAGTTCCCCGACCTGGCAGCGCTGACTCAGTACCGGGAGCATCCGGTGCACCTGCAGTTCCTTGACTGGCTTGGCCAGCGGGACTGCACCCCGCTCGCCTTTGACTACCTGCTGGACCAGAACACCGTTCTCATGGCCGAGTGAACCTGAGAGGACTGCAATCATGGCCAAGACGAGTCCGGACCTTATCCCCGGCGCCGGGTCGGGCGAGCTCGCCCACGGCTCGCTGCATCTGTGGGACGCCATCGCCATCTCGGTGTCGGTCATCGCGCCGGGCATGGCCATGCTGCTCAACGTCAGCGGAGTCTCCGTCGTCGCCGGCGGCTCCACGCCGCTGGCATTCCTGCTCGGCGGCGTCGCCTGCCTGGCGCTGGCCTTCGTCGTCATCGGTTTCACCCGGCGCATGGCCACGGCCGGCTACGCCTACACCTACGCCAGCCGGAGCCTGGGCAAGGAAGCCGGGTTCATGGCCGGATGGCTGTACTTCTTCGGCTTCATCTGCTTCGTGCCGATGACGATGTCGGGTGTCGGCTTCCTCGCCGCCGACCTCCTCGGCGTCAGCCCGAAGCTGTGGATCCTGTTCTTCTTCATCGGCATGGGCCTGCTCGTGGTGCTGTCGGTGATCCGGATCAAGGTCACCACGCGGGTGCAGCTTGTCATCGGCATCGCGACCGTCGCGGTGATCGTGCTGATCGACGTGATCACGACCGCTAAGGGCGGCAGCCACGGCCAGGCGCTGAGCGCGTTCAGCTTCAGCCACACCAACTCCGGCGGCTTCAACGGCGTCTTCTACGGCATCATCTTCGGCGTCACCTCCTACATCGGCTTCGAGACCGCTGCCGACTTCGGCGAGGAGACCGCGAACCCGCGGCGGTACATCCCGATCGCCGTCATCGTGGCGACCGT
Source organism: uncultured Actinomycetota bacterium (assembly GCA_963818995.1). Taxonomy (GTDB): domain Bacteria; phylum Actinomycetota; class Actinomycetes; order Streptosporangiales; family Streptosporangiaceae; genus JAJYUU01. Next base: position 530,155 of record CAWFUM010000024.1, read on the forward strand.
GTTCGCGATCTTGCTGTACCTGTGGACCACGTACTCGATCACCATCGGCTACGGGGTGAACAACGGCGTGAAGATGGGCGCGGATCCGGTCGCGCTCAAGACGACGGCGACGACCTTCGTCGGGTCCTGGGTCGGCACCCTGGCCGAGATCGGCGGCATGTGCGCGGCCTTTGTCGTGTGCGTCGCCTGCGCGACGGCGGCGGCGCGCACCCTGTTCGCCATGGGCCGCGAAGGCGTGCTGCCGGCTGCGTTCGGCAAGACCCACGCGAAGTACAAGACGCCCGTCAACGCCACCATCGCGGTGACGGTGCTCGGGATCGTGATGGCGCTACTGATGGGCTACCCGCTGTCCGACAGCGCCTTCGGCCAGCCCCTGTCCAATTACTACTTCTGGGCAACGACAGGAACACTGCTCATCATCGTGGTCTACATCATGATGTGCATCGGCGGCATCGTGTTCTTCTGGAGCACCCGCGAGTCCCGCAACTGGAACCCGCTCATTCACGTGGGCGTGCCCGTTATCGGCGCGGTCGTGTTCGGTGCCGCCCTCTACGGCTCCATCCACCCGGCGCCGCCGGGCATACTCAAGTGGACTCCGTATCTCGCCGCCGCCTGGCTGGTTATCGGCGTCGGCATCCTGGTCTGGCTGCGAGCGAACCGGCCCGGCGAGGTAGCGCAGATCGGCTCCATTCTCGGCGAGGAGGGCGGCGTCGACGCTGCGGTTCTGGACACCTGACGCCGGCGGTCGGGCCTACCTCGGCGGTTACCGGCCGCCAGAGCGAGCCCAGTAGTCGCCCGACGTTTTCGAGGAGGCGAGCTGCTCAGGCGTCGCGAAGCCGGGTGCCATGGCTGCCGTGGTGCCCGGCAGCACCTCGTGATGCTCGATGTCCAGCAGCCGCAGCCAGCTTTGCTGACCCATCGTCAGGGCGATAAAGCAGCCGAGCTCGACCAGTTCGGGCTCGGTAAAGTGCCGGTACAGGCGTTCCCAGAGCTCGTCGGTGGATTCCAGCCGCCAGGTGATCGCCTCGGCGTAGGCCAGGGCTGCCTTCTGCCGCTCGTCCAGCCGAGCCGACTTCTCGAAGTTCAGCAGGTCGTCATACTGCGCCTCGGCCAGACCTTGCGACCGGGCCTGCTCTGACCGCTGATTACCGCAGTACTCACACTTCACCGACCGCGATACATAGGCCCGGCACAGCTCCTTGATCGCGTGGTCGCAGACCCCCTCGCGAAAAATCGCCTTCCACGACCTCGCGAATGCCCAGAAGCAGGCCGGGACGTGCGCGCGGACGGCCGAGCTTTCCGGCCGGGGCGTGCCTTCGCGCTGGCACCGTTCCATCTCCGCCTGCATCGGCGCGTCCATCGCGCTGAACGGCACATAGCTGATCCGCTGCTTTCTGCCCATCGCCCTCTCCCGGCCACTCGCGGTGCCGCCCGGCAGCGCCAGGCAATCCGCAGTCAGGAAATCACGGACTCCCGCCAGACGCCAGCCGCGGCGCGTGACAATGGAAGCCCTGCCGACGGGAGTGACATGGATCAGGCCGTGCGCGACTACATCGATGCCATCCCGGCCGATCACCGGCCGCTGTTCGACCGGCTGCACCGGCTCATCATCGCCGCCTACCCGGATGCCACCGTGACGCTGTCCTACAAGATGCCGGCCTACGTGGTCGGCAGCCACCGGCTGTCTGTCGGCGCCTGGAAGCACGGACTGTCGGTCTACGGGTCGCAGGCCGGCCGCGCCGACGGTTTCGCCGATCGCCACCCGGGGCTCAAGACCAGCACCGGCACCATCCGGCTCCGGCCGGAAGATGCGGCCACCATCTCCGACGACGAGCTGACCGGGCTGGTGCGCTCAGCCCTGGAGCCCGGCGACGGGTAGTCGCCAGGCTCCTGCCCGCCGGGCCGGCGCGCGGTACGGCGGCTACCAGACCAGCGGTACCAGCCGCTTGTGCCCGGAGGCGTAGGCGAGGTACCGGTCACCGATCGTCGCCGCGAGAGCGCGCTCCTCGACCCGGATGCGCCAGAGCAACGGCGCTAGCGACAGCACCAGCATGGCCGCCGCGCCGGCCCAGTTGGCCGAGGCCAGGCCGATTCCGGCCGCCGCCACGAGCACTCCGGTATAGCTCGGGTGCCGCACCACCCGGTAGGGACCGGCAGCGACCACGGGCTGATCGGGGCTGACCATCACGGTGTGGGTGAAGTACTCCCCCAGCGTCAGGAACGACCAGCCGCGGAGGACGAGCCCGGCAACCGCCAGCACCAGTCCGGCGGCGAAGGCCGCGGCAGCCGGCCGGATCGCCGCGGCCGGAACCAGCCGCGGCGCCAGCTCAAGCAGGGCCGGCATCGCGATGATGCACAGCCCGAAGACGGGCGCGAACAGGCGCGACCCGACCCGGCTGCCGCCGCGCGTGGCCTGATAATTCTGCGACCGCTGGGCCAGCTCCATAGTCCCCCACGCCAGCGAGAGGACCAGGATCAGCAAGCCCGCGAAGTGGTTAGTGTCGAAGTAGGGCTTCATCTCTCCTCCTTGCAGTCAGGTGGCTGCTGGCGGGCCCGAGGGCCCGCCGGTGCCGGCCGGGCTATCCGGCCGGGCCGAGCGCTCGAAGATGGTCACCAGTTCGCGGCCGTAAGCCTCGATGTCCAGCTCCGGCTCGGAAGCGAACTGGGTGAGCAGATCGTCGAGGACGGCCTTGAGGCTCGCGGCCATGACCCGGGCTGAGAAGGCGCCGAGCGCGCCCTGCGACTGCCCGAGCGCCAGGACGTGCTCGACCGCGATCACCTCGTCCGCGCGGACCTCGAATGCCGGGTTCGGGCGGCCGGTCTCATCCCGGAAGCTGTTGTAGATCCTGACCAGCGCAATGACTTCCCTGGCGTAGGTACGGAAGAAGTCCACCCACGTGCCGATGTACGCGGCAATGAACTTCGCCGGGAACTGCAGCGGCCCGGCGGCCTGCAGCCGCGGCGGCACGAACTCCGCCATCAGGTCGAGTACGTGCGCGATGACCGCGCTGATGAGGTCGTCTTTAGCCGGGAAGTGGTAGGTGACCACGCCTTTGCTGACGCCGGCTCGCCGGGCGACCTCCGCCACCGATGTGCTCGGAAAGCCGAGCTCCACCACAGCGTCGATTGCGCAGTCCACGAACTGGTCGCGGCGCTTGAGCTGGGTGAACGTGGCAGTCCCGGCCGCGGCGTCTCGATTAGTACTCACGGACTGAGGCTAGTACCATCGTACTAATCTCGTCAACTGCCGGTCCGCGTGGCAGCCGCGGCCGGTGAGCTGCGGCGGTCGCCGCACGCCCCGGGCTGGAGTACCCTCACTCGATCCCTGGCAGCCGGGCAGCGGCAGAAGAGGACGTGGTCATGTCCGAGAACGCAGCAGATGCGGCCGGCCCGGAGGTCCGCGAGTTCATCGACCGCTTCGCCGCGGCGAGCGACTCTCTCGATGCCGGCGCCCTCACCGAGTGCTTCGCCGAGGTCTTCCTGGCCGGGGACGCCGCCGGGGCGCAGCCCGTCCCGCGGCCGGCATTCTTGCAGGCGCTTCCGCGGCGGGCTCAGGCGTTCGCGGACGCGGGCATCGGCCGGGCCAGGCTGAGCTCGCTGTCCTGCGAGCTCCTGGACGCTCATTACGTACTTGCCCGCACCGAATGGACCGCACCGCGCACGGCGGGCGGCGAACCGGTCCGGCTTGTGTCCTCGTTCCTGCTGCATCGCGGCACCGGCGGCTTCCGCATCGTCTGCTATCTCAATCACGAAGGGCTGCCGGCGCACGCGTGACCCGCAGCCGGGGGTCCGGCGATGTATCACCGTCACCGCTGCTTCGTTCTGATAACAGATGACACGCCGGCTCGGTACCCTTACCTGGCCATTACCTGAGGCGAGCCCCCGAGGAGAACAACGCACCCATGGCAGCCACCCTTCAGGAGATCCTGCTCGCGCCGGACACGCAGCCGCAGGTGATCGCCGACTGCTACGCCCTCATCCAGCAGAAGGTCTCGGACCTCTCCGGGATCTCCGGGACCGCCATCAAGATGGCGTACAAGACCGTCAGCACCGTCTTCCCCGGTCACATCCGGTTCATGGTCGAGTCACTGGTCCCGCAACTGGCCGAGAGGCTGAACCCGTACTGGACGGACTTCACTGCCTCGGGCGGCGCCGAATTCGGCGACTATCTGGCCAAGCGCGGCGACGAAGTGTCCGAAGCGCTGATCGCGGTCACCGATGAGCGCGCGAAAGCGTCCGGCCGCCCGGTAGTCGTCAAGGCCTATAACAGCGTCCGCGGCAGTGCCACCAAGCACATCCAGGCCGCGCTCCCTGACGTCGGCGCCCTGGTCCAGAAGTACGCGGGCTGACCGCATTCGGGCCCTGCCCACGGGCGCCGTCCGACTGTAACCTCGGCAGCAACGACCGGGCCGCGCCGAAGGGACCAGCATGTTCGCACGCCAGCACGCCATCGCCCAGCCGGACCAGGCCGCGATCGTCATGGCCACCTCGGGCGAGACGGTCAGCTACGCGCAGTTCGAGTCCCGGGCCAACCAGGTCGCGCATTTCCTGCGGTCGGCCGGGCTCCAGCGCGGCGACCACATCTCGGTTTTCACCGAGAACAGCACCCGGATGCTGGAGATCGAGGGCGGCGCCGAGCGAACCGGCTTGTTCTACACGCTGATCAACAGCTACCTGGCGCCGGATGAAGTCGCCTACATCGTGACCAACTCGCGCTCCCGGCTGCTCGTCAGCTCGGAGGCCAAGCGCGACGTCGCGCAGGCGGCGGCCGCGCAGTGCCCGCAGCTCGAGCGCCGGGTGATGGCGGGCACCGACACTCCGCCGGACGGCTGGGAGTCCTTCGACGCGGTCGTCAGCGGACTCCCCGACGGCCCGGTGCCCGATGAATCGCTCGGCGCCGCCATGCTCTACTCGTCCGGGACGACCGGCCAGCCCAAGGGCATCTTGCGTGAGGTGCCAGACGTGCCGCCGGGCGATCCACTGCCGGTGATGGCGTTCGTGCGCGCCATGTTCGGCTTCCGGGACGGGATGACGTACCTGAACCCGGCGCCGCTGTACCACTCCGCGCCGCAGGCGAGCGTCTCCGCGTCGTTGCGGCTGGGGTCGACCACGATCGTGATGGAGCACTTCGACGCCGAGCAGTGGCTGGCCCTGGTCGAGCGTTACCGGGTGACGCACTGCCAGATGGTGCCGGTGATGTTCAGCCGCCTGCTCCGGCTGCCCGAGGACGTCCGCAGCCGGTACGACACCTCGTCGCTTGAATGCATCGTGCATGCCGCGGCACCCTGCCCCGTGCACGTGAAGAAGGCCATGATCGACTGGCTCGGCCCGGTCATCACCGAGTACTACGGGGCGACCGAGGCCAACGGCTTCACCTTCTGCACGTCGGCAGAGTGGATTGAGCATCCCGGCACGGTCGGCAAGGCCGTTCTCGGCGAAGTGCTAGTCCTCGATGAGGACGGCAGTCCGCGCCCGGCAGGCGAGGACGGGGTTATCTGGTTCCGCGGGGCGACCGCTTTCCAGTACTTCGAGGACCCGGGCAAGACTGCCGAGAGCCGCCGCGACGACGGGCTGACCAGCACGGTCGGCGACGTCGGGCACCTCGACGACGAGGGCTACCTGTACCTCACCGACCGCAAAAGCTACATGATCATCTCAGGCGGCGTGAATATCTACCCGCAGGAGACCGAGAACCTGCTCTCCGCCCATCCGGCCGTTCTCGACGTCGCCGTCATCGGCGTGCCCGACGATGACCTCGGCGAGGAGGTCAAGGCCGTCGTGCAGCTGGCCGACCCGGCCGCGGCCAGCCCTGAGCTCGCCGCCGAGCTGATCGCCTACTGCCGGGACCGGCTGACCCACTTCAAGTGCCCGCGCAGCGTCGACTTCGTCACCGAGCTCCCCCGCTACCCCACCGGAAAGCTCTACAAGCGGCTGCTGCGGGACAAGTACTGGGCCGGTCACCAGACCTCGATCCTCTAGCGCGCCGGGATCGGCGGCCGGGTCGGGCAGCCGGATGACCTCGTCGGGCTGACCACGTTCCCGGGCGGCGATAGCGCCAGCCACCTGTCCGGCACGCTGATCATGGTGCGGCCGCCTGTGGACCGCTAGTGGCAGGCACCGGAACTCGCGGTAGGTTCGGGGGCTACGATCGCGACGAAGTGACGTACTAGCGACCGAAAGGGCGCCTCAATGCCAGCACAGACTCCGGACAGCGGGCTCCGACTGCAATCCGTCGTGACGCCCGACCAGACGCTGCAGATCTTCCTGGAGTCGGTCAGCGTGCCTGAGCCGAGGCCCGACGATGTCGTCGTGCGGGTTGAGGCAGCGCCCGTTAACCCGTCTGACCTGGGCATGCTCTTCGCCGGCGCGGACTTGGCCGCCGCCGAGGCGACGGGCTCACCGGACCGGCCGGTAGTCACCGCGCCGATACCGGACGCCGCGATGAGCGCGGTGCGCGGCCGCGTCGGAACGCCGATCCCAGTCGGCAACGAAGGAGCCGGCACCGTGGTCGCGGCCGGTTCGTCAGCGGAAGCGCAGGCGCTGCTCGGCGCGAAAGTCGCCGTGGCCGGCGGTGGCATGTACGCCGAGTACCGGCGGGTGCCTGCGGCCGCCTGCCTGGTGCTGCCGGACGGTGTCTCCGCCCTCGCGGGCTCGTCGTCGTACATAAATCCGATGACCGCGCTCGGCATGGTCGAGACGATGCGCCTCGAAGACCACGTTGCCCTCGTGCATACGGCAGCCGCCTCGAACCTCGGCCAGATGCTCGTGCGGCTGTGCCAGGAGGAGCAGATCCAGCTTGTCAACGTCGTCCGCAAGCCCGAGCAGGCGGAGTTGCTGCGAGCGGCGGGCGCGACCTTCGTCTGCAACTCCTCCTCGCCGGACTTCATGACTGACCTCACCGCCGCGCTGACGGAGACCGGCGCGACTCTCGCCTTCGATGCGGTCGGCGGCGGCACGCTGGCCAGCCAGATCCTGACCGCCATGGAGGCAGCGGCCAGCGCCACGGCTTCCAGCTACAGCCGCTACGGCTCCAGCGTGCCGAAGCAGGTGTACATCTACGGCTCGCTCGACAGCGGCCCGACCGAGCTGGCCCGCAGCTTCGGCATGGCCTGGGGCGTCGGCGGCTGGCTGCTCCCGAATTTCATGCAGAAGATCGCCCCGGCCGATTTCGCCCGCCTCCGCAGCCGGGTCGCGGCGGGCCTGACCACCACGTTCGCCAGCCAGTACACGGCTGAGGTGTCGCTGGCAGGCCTGCTGCACCCGGACGCCATCGCCCGCTACGGCCGCCAGGCGACCGGCTCGAAGTACGTGGTCGTGCCCGGCCTGAAGACCGCGCCCTGACGGTCAGAGCTCCGCGTCGATGCCGCCGTAGTGGCCGGCGTGCGAGGCCCGCAGCCGGTACTTCAGCACCTTGCCGCCGACGGTCTCAGGCAGGTCGTCGGCGAACACCACGGACTTGGGCGACTCGTAACCGGCCAGGCTGGCGCGACAGTGCTTGATCAGGTCGTCCTCGCTGGTAACCGCGCCGTCCCTGAGGACCACGACGGCAGTCACGGCCTCGCCCCAGCGCGCGTGCGGCAGGCCGATCACCGCCGACTTCGCGACGTCCGGATGCTGCGCGAGCACGGCCTCGACGCGCAGGCTCGAGACGTTCTCGCCGCCGCTTTTCACGATGTCCTTGTACCGGTCCAGCATGATGCGCAGTCCGTCGTCGTCATAGGCGCAGCTGTCCCCGGAGTGGAACCACCCGTACCGGAAGGCATGCTCGGTGGCCTGCTCGTCCCGGTAGTAGCCGGCCATCACGGCCGGCGAGCGGTAGACCGCCTCCCCGGCGACGCCCGGCGTTCCGGCCAGGTCGTTGCCGTCCGGATCGAAGACGGTCGACGCCAGGATCGGGCTCGGGATGCCGACGTAGTTCAGCTGCGGAGCGGTGGCGGCGAACAACTCGGGCCACTCGTCGGGCCAGAACCGGTGGCAGGGAATGCACTCGGTCTGGCCGAAAATCTCAAACGCGCACAGGCTCTCGCCGCAATGCCGCTTGAGCGAGGCCAGCGTGGCCGGCGGCAGCGCGGCCCAGCCGTACACGATGACGGTCAGGCTGCGTGCGTCCAGCTCCGGCCGGTCGGTCAGCTCCGCGTCGATTGCCCTGACCATGGCCGGCGACCCGGCCCAGAGCGCGGTGACCTTCTCGGCCGCGATCATTTCCGCGATCTGCGGGGCGGCGGGACGCCGGCCGAGCACGAGGGTTCCGCCGCACAGGAACACCGAGTAGCTGAACGGCTGGTCGCCCACGTGGTAGATCATCGGCAGGTAGGTGCCGACCCTGAGGTCAGATTCAAGCGCCAGCCCGCGAGTCAGCGAGAGCGCGAAGCCGAAGCCGGCCGCATAGCTGCAGGCGTGGCTGATCATGACGCCTTTCGGCAGCGCGGTGGTGCCCGAGGTGAACAGGATCTCCCAGATGTCGTCGGCGTGAATCTCCACGTCCGGTTCAGTGACCGGCTGACCAGCGAGGAAGTCGCTGAATGACACGCTGCCGGGAGCGGTCGCCGCTGAGCCCCCGATCTCGATCATGACGGCAGCGGTGAGGTTCTTCGCCGCAAACGGGGTCTCGGCCTTCGGCCACAGGTCAGCGTCCACGATGGCCAGCCGCGGCTCGACCAGATCGATCATGGCCTCGACCAGGTCAGGCGCCATCATCGGGTTAAGCGGCGCGGCGACCAGGCCGGCCTTCGCGATGCCGATCTTGGACAGGTACGCCTCGACCGAGTTCTCGCAGAACAGCATCACCCGGTCCCCGCGCTCCAGCCCGCGAGCGAGCAGGGCGTGCGCGATCTGATTCGCCGCCTCGTCAGCCTGCCGGTACGTCAGCGACGCGAACCGCTCGTCGGCGTAGGCACCGGCACGGCCGGCAATCGCCACCTTGTCCGGGCGGCTCCAGGTCACCCGCTCGATCAGGTCACCCACGCTCATGCGCTCCCAGCGGTTCACCGCGCGCCGGTGGTGCAGGCTCGTCACATCGAGATCCACGGCAGCGCCCTCCAGGCCCAGTAGTTATCCGCGATTCACTAACGTGTTACTCTACGAGCCCGGCCAGGGCGGTGTGAAGGCCTTGCCGCAGTTCACGGACGGAGCTGACATGGGCGACGCGGTGACTTACGCCGTACACAATGGCGTCGCCTGGCTCACGATCGAGCGCCCGGAGCGGCGCAATGCGCTCAGCGCCGAGGTGCGGGCCGGGTTGTTCGCCGGCACCCGGCAGTTCAACGCCGATGACAGCGCCAGGGTGATGGTGCTGACCGGTTCCGGGGACAGGGCGTTCTGCGCCGGGGCTGATCTCAAGGAGATGGCCGACACCGCGCTCACCGTGCCGCCGCCGGACTTCCTGCCGCAGTTCGGCCGCAACATCGAGGTGCCGAAGCCGACGATCGCCGCGGTGAACGGCGTCGCCTACGCGGGCGGCTTCCTGCTGACCCAGTGCTGCGACCTGTGCATCGCCGCGGACACCGCACGGTTCGCGGTCACTGAGGTGAAGGTCGGCCGCGGCTCGCCGTGGGCCGCGCCGCTGTCGTGGCTGGTGCCGCCCCGGATCGCGCTGCAGATCGTGCTCACCGGGGACCCGCTGTCCGCGCAGCGCGCCTACGAGGTCGGCCTCGTCAACGAGGTCGTGCCCGCCGCCGACTTGCGGCCGGCCGCCCAGGCGCTCGGCGAGCGGATCGCCGCGAACGCTCCGCTGTCGGTGCTCGCAAGCAAGCGGACCGCGTACCTGTCCCGGCCGGACCTCTTCGACGAAGCCGAGCGCATCTGGGCGCCGGTCTACCGCAGCGCCGACGCGCAGGAAGGACCAGCCGCCTTCCGGGACAAGCGGCCGCCGGTCTGGACCGGACGCTGATGGACGACGTCGCCAGTCCGGCGCGCCGGGCCGGGCACGACCGCGGGCCCCGGCGCAGGGACCCGGAGCGGCGCCAGCGCATCCTCGCGGCCGCGGCCGACCTGGTCGCTGCCCGCGGCTATCACGAGGTCGGCATGACCGACATCGGGGCGGCGGCCGGAATCACCGGCGCCGGCATCTACCGGCATTTTGACGGCAAGTCCGATGTCCTGGTGACGATGTTCGACCGGGTTATCGACGAGCTGTCGGCCAGCGCGGCCGCGATTGCCGCCAGCGGCGCCGGCCCGCTTGAGGCGCTGCGAGCGCTGATTCGCGGTCAGGTCAGCTTCGTGATCGCGGACCGGACGCTGGCGCAGGTCTACTACTACGAGATCGCCAACCTGCCAGCTGATGACCGCCAGCGGCTGCGCCGCAAGCAACGGCTCTACCTCGACGAATGGACCCGCCAGCTGGCCCGGCTCGATCCTGGCACCGGGCATGCCGCCCGGCGTGCCCGCGTCCACGCGGCGATTGGCGCGATTCAGTCAGTGCTGCAGTACCACAGCGCGCTCCCGGCGGCCGAGCTCGATGAGCTGATCGCCGGTACCGCCGAGCTCATCCTCATCGGCTAGCTGCCTGCCAGGCGCGCGGGTATGTGCGCCCGGAAACTGTGAAAGGCGGGGTCGGGCGCCCTCGCCCGGCGGCCGGTGCCAGGATCAGAGCCGTGAAGCCAGCCGCCAGATCCCGCGCGGCCGGGCTGCTGGCGGGCGCGTTCGCTGACGCGCTGGTCGGAGATCCGCAGCGCGGGCATCCGGTCGCGGCCTTTGGTCGCGCCGCTTCGGCCATCGAGCACCACGTATATGCCCCGAACCGGCTGCGGGGCGCCGCCTTTGCCGGCGCCTGCCTCGCGCTGGCAGCCGCGCCCGCAATCGCCGCAGCCCGCATCGGCCGGGCCCGGCCGGGGCCGGCCTGCCGCTGACCGCTGTCAGCACCTGGGCCGTTCTCGGCGGACGGTCGCTGATCGCCGAGGCCGGGCGGATCCAGGCGGCGCTGATCGACGGCGATCTTGACCGCGCGCGCCGGCTGCTGCCGGCGCTGTGCGGCCGCGACCCCGGTCAGCTGGACGAGGCCGGACTGGCCCGTGCCGTCGTGGAGTCACTCGCCGAGAACTGCAGCGACGCCGTCGTTGCCCCGTTGTTCTGGGGCTCACTCAGCGGGCCCGGCGGCCTGGCCGTCTACCGTGCCGTCAACACGCTGGACGCGATGGTCGGCCACCACTGCGCACGGTACGAGGAATTCGGCTGGGCCTCAGCCCGGCTCGACGACGTCGCGAACTGGATGCCGGCCCGCCTGACCGCGCTGCTCACGGCGGCCTGCTCCCCGGTCGTCTGCGGCGACCCGGCGACGACGCTGCGGGTCGCGGGCCAGTACGGGCCGCGTCATCCCAGCCCGAACGCGGGCTGGTGCGAAGCCGCTTTCGCCGGGGCACTCGGCGTCCGGCTTGGCGGAGCCCTGAGCTACGGCGGTCACGTCGAGCAGCGTCCCGTGCTCGGCGACGGCCGCCTGACGGCGAGCGCTGACATCGGCCGCGCGCGCCGCCTCTGCCGGGCGGTCAGCACCGCCGCCGCGGGGCTGGCTGCAGCTGTCGCCGCCAGCACGGCAGGATAGGGATCAGCCACCCGAGACTCGCCCGACCGGAGAAATGCCGATGACCAGCGACGCCGAAGCCACCGAGCCGGGAGTGATCACCAAGATCAGCCCGCGGCCGTTCCCGGACACCGTTACCCGCCTGCAGCAGCTGATCAGCGCCAAGGGGCTGCAGCTCTTCTCGGTCATTGACCAGCGGGCCGCAGCGAAGTCGGCCGGCCTCGACCTCCGGGACACCACGCTGGTCATTTTCGGCAGCCCGGCAGCCGGAACCCCGGTCATGGCCGCGGCCCCGCTGGCCGCGCTCGACCTCCCGCTCAAGGTCCTGATCTGGGCCGACAACGCCGAGGTGAAGGTCTCGTACTACGCGCCCGGCTACCTCGGCGCCCGGCATGGCCTGAACTCCGAGCTCATCGCCAGTCTCCAGGGCATCGGCCCCATCACCGACGCGCTCGTCGCGCCCTGACCGGCCAGCCGACCTGACCGACCTGACAGAAAGGCCAGACCGGATGCTGATCGATTCTGGCGCGCAGATCTCGGCCACTCCGCTGGCGATCGAGGCCGCTGCCGTGGCCGCCGAGGCGGCCGGTTACGACGGCTTTAACGTGCCGGAGACCAGGCACGATGCCTTCGTGTCACTCGCTCTGGCGGCCCGCGCCACCGAGCGCATCACACTGCGGTCCGCCATCGCGGTGGCGTTCGCCCGCAACCCGATGAACGTCGCCGTCCTGGCCAACGACATCCAGCTGATCTCAGACGGGCGCTTCGCACTCGGCCTCGGCTCGCAGGTGCGCCCGCACATCGAGCGCCGGTACGCCATGCCGTGGAGTCACCCGGCCGCGAGGATGGAGGAGTTCATCGCTGCCATCCGGGCGATCTGGGCCAGCTGGGCCACCGGCGAGCGGCTGGCCTTCCGCGGCACGTACTACCAGCACACCCTTATGACTGACTTTTTCAACCCCGGTCCGAACCCGCAGGGCAATCCGCCAGTACTGCTGGCGGCGGTCGGCGAGCACATGACCGCCGTCGCGGGCCGGGTCGCCGACGGCATGCTGTGCCACAGTTTCACCACCGAGGCCTACCTGCGGGAGCGCACCGTTCCCGCGCTTCGCGCCGCTCGCGGGACGCTGGACGGCTTCAGCCTCTGCCTGCCCGTGTTTGCCGTACTCGGCGATGACGAGAAAACCAGGGCAGCGGCCGAGACCGGCGTGCGCGAGCAGATTGCCTTTTACGGGTCAACGCCGGCCTACCGGCCGGTGCTCGACCTGCACGGCTGGGGTGAGCTCCATGAGCGGCTGAACCTGCTGTCGCGGCGCCAGGAATGGACGGCGATGGGCACTCTGATTACCGACGAGGTGCTCAGCGCGTTCGCGGTGGCGGGCAGTCCCGCTGAGGTCGCGGCCGGCATCCAGCGCCGCTTCGGGGACCTTATCGACCGCGTCTCCCTGTACACGCCCTATCAGGCCGACCCGGCCGCGATCAGGGCCGTCACGGCAGCACTGCGGGCCGGGACGCCCGCTGCCGGCGATCGTCAGGAATGAGCGGGAACGGGATAGCTTAAGCTCGGCGCATGACCGCCCGCCACCCGCTGGACAACCCGGTGCGGGCGGCCCTGACTGGCCCCCAGTCCGCACTGGCTGAACAGTCAGGTGCAGCGCTGCGCTACCCGGCCGACATGTCGCCCTTCGTCGCCCTGCCCGACGACCCCGGCCCGGACGAGTGGGCCGACCTCGCCCGGCTCGTCGGCCCCGGCGGACTGGCGGTCACGGCGGCCGTGCCGGCAGTTCCCCCGCCCGGCTGGGACGTGCGCATGAACCTGCCCGGCGTCCAGCTGACCGGCAGCCGCGTGATCGGCCGGGCCGATACCGAAGCCGTCAGGCTCGGGGCCGCCGATGTGCCGGACATGCTGGCCCTGGTCGAAAGAACCCGGCCGGGGCCGTTCCTGATCCGCACGATCGAGCTCGGCGGCTATCTCGGCATCCGGCGCGACGGCGTTCTGGTGGCGATGGCCGGCGAGCGGATGAGGCCGCCGGGCTGGGGTGAGATCAGCGGCGTCTGCACCGCCGAGGCCGCCCGCGGCCAGGGCCTGGCGACCCGGCTGACGCTGGCCGTCGCGGCCGCCATTACCGACCGCGGCGACACTCCGTTCCTGCATGCCGCGGCGGAGAACGTCACCGCGATACGGCTGTATGAGTCACTCGGCTTCGAACTGCGCCGCCCGGCAGCCTTCATCGCCGCCCGCGCGCCGCGGCCGGCCGCGAGCTGACTGCGCCTCGTTTCCGTCCTGATGGTCACGAGGTCTGGTTGTGCAGGACAGCGGCGCCGCTGAAGCGGCCGTGCGCCAGGTCCGCCAGGGCCTGCGGCGCACGCTCCATCGGATAGCCGATCGTCGTAGGCCGGATGCGCAGCCGCGCCGCCAGCGCCAGGAACTCCTCGCCATCCCGGCGGGTGTTCGCCGTGACGCTGCGGACCTGGCGTTCCTCGAACAGTTCGTCGGCATAGCTGAGCGCCGGGATGTCCGACAGCCAGATCCCGGCGATCGCCAGCGTGCCGCCGCGGTCGAGCGCGCGGAGCGCGGGCGGGACGAGTTCGCCGGCGGGCGCGAACAGAATCGCGCCATCGAGCGGCTCGGGCGGCTCCGCGGCCGCGTCACCGACCGAGTCGGCGCCCAGCTCGGCCGCGAGCCGGCGATTGCCCTCGCCGCGGGTCATCACGTGCACGCGCAAGCCCTGGCGCAGCGCAACCTGGGCGATGATGTGCGCACTGCCGCCGAAACCGTAGATGCCGAGGCGGCCGCCGGCGGGCACCTGCGCCCGCCGCAGCGCGCGGTAGCCGATGATGCCCGCGCACAGCAGCGGAGCGGCGTGCTCGTCATCGAGCTCAGCGGGCAGCCGGTACACATAGCCCTCGCCGGCCACGCAGGCGCCCGCATACCCGCCGTCGACGTCCCAGCCGGTGAAGGCGGGGTGCAGGCAGAGGTTCTCGGCTCCGCGGCGGCAGAATCCGCAATTGCCGTCCGTGCTGGCCAGCCACGGGACGCCGACCCGGTCGCCGAGCGCGAACCGGCTCGCGCCCTCCCCCGTCGCCTCGACCCGGCCCACGATCTCGTGGCCGACGGTGACGCGCGGCCGTTTCGGGGGCAGGTCACCCTCGGCCAGGTGCAGGTCGGTGCGGCACACGCCGCAGCAGCTGATGCGCACCCTGATCTGGCCGGGGCCCGGCTCTGGATCCGGCCGCTCGATCTCGCGCAGCGGACCCTGGTCAATCGGGGCGGGATGTTCGACGACCCAGGCCCGCACCGGATACCTCCTGCTGGCAGCGTCCTACCGATGAGGTGACCAGCTCGGCGCGACAACTGCCCAGGCCCGTGCCCAGCCCGCCAGCCGTCGGCGGCCGGCGATCACCCTGACCACTCCTGCGACTATAGCCAGCAGCACGGCGAGTCCGGCGAGCGTGGCGACTACCGCGGACACGACCCGGCCGGCGATTTCGCCCTGACTGAGCCGGGGATGGGTGAGCTGGCCGGAGCCCGTGACCCAGATGGTCAGGCGCTGACCGGCTTTCGCGTTGAGGCTGACGGCGAGCAGCCCGGTCTCCGCCGGGCCGCCGGCCGGCCGGGGCCAGCTGGCGATCACGAACGAGGCTCCCCACTCGCCGTCGACGCCGATGAGTCCCTGGGCCGCGCTCTGGCCAAGGGTCGCGGTGACCGGCCGCCACTGCTGCTCGGCGCGCTGCTCCCGCAGCCCGGAGCTGTCAGCCAGGCGCCCGCTCACCGCGCCGAGCACCGGGGCCGCGATCAGGAAGACCACCACCAGGCCGCTCATGATCGCGGACTCGACGTCGTCGACCCGGCGGCGGAACGGACTGCGGCCGCTGGTAACCACAGCGGCAACGCGGGGATCGTGCTGTGTCACCAGGCACACCTCCGGTCCGGGCCTGGTCCGCGCCGCGGGCAAATGGCTGCTGCCCGCGGCAGAGCGGGACCTGTAGGGCAGACTAAATGGCCGGCCGCCCTGATGGTTAGTCATCAGACGGTCATTTTCTTGTTGCCATTAGTTCCGCCCGGGCGGCCTGCGGCTGGCGCGGTTGGCAGCGCGGTTGGCAGCGCGGGTGTCAGCGCAGCTGGCGCAGGAACGGGTCGCGGGGCGCCGCCGGCGCCAGCCGGACCCGGACGTCGACTGCCTGGACCGCGTCCGGCCTGGCGATGACCGGGTTGAGCTCAAGCTCGGCAATCTCGGGCAGGTCGTCGGCCAGCCGCGACACCCGCAGCAGGACCTCGGCGAGCTGCTCGGTGTCCGCGGCCGGCGAACCTCGATACCCGGCCAGCACCGGCGCCGCCCGGGAACCACCGATCAGCTCCGCGGCATCGACATCGGTCAGCGGCGCGAGCCGCGCCGTCCGGCCGCCAAGCACGTCGCTCGCGATCCCGCCGGGTCCGAACACCACCAGCGGCCCGAACATCGGCTCCTGCTCGACTCCGATGAGAAGCTCGACGCCGCCCGTCAGCATGGGCTGCACCTGGACACTCTGGAGCTCGCCCCCGAAGGCCGATTCCAGCTGCGCGTAGGCACCCGCGACCTCGCCGGCCGTGTGCAGGTCGAGCTTGACCGCGCCCGCCTCGCTCTTGTGCACGAGGCCGGCTACCTCTGCTTTGAGTACGACATGACCTCCCAGCTCGGCTGCCGCGGCGACCGCGCCGGCCGCGTCCGACACCAGCCAGGTCGCCGCCAGCGGGATCTGATAGCTGCTCACCAGCCAGGCCGCGGCCGCGGGTGCGAGCCAGCCGCCGCCGGGATTGCCCGCCAGGAAGTCCGCGACCAGGGCCCGCGGGCCTGCCGGGTCAATGCCATCGAGCTCCGGGACCCGCCCGTGCGGACGGCCGCGCCACTCCTGATAGCGAGCGGCGCGGGCCAGCGCCCGCGCGGCGCTCTCCGGGTACCCGTACACCGGGATCCTGGTCGAGGCGGCTGCGGCCGTGGATCCGCCGCCGGCCGCAGCCGCCTCGTCCGACCGGCGGCCGATGACCGAGACCGCCTCGGACCGGTCCAGCAGGGCCGCGGCGACCGGCTTGCCGATCTGAGCGGTGAGGATCGCGATGCCGAGATCCGCGACGGCGGTCGGCACCCCGATCGCGAGCACGGCGTCAACGCCGTCATCCGCCGCAACCTCCTCCAGGCAGGCCCGGAAGTCGCCGACCGTGACCGCGGCCGTGGTATCGACCGGTCCGGCAACGACGGCGCCGGGCGGCAGCGAAGCCGCCAGCCGCAGCTGGGTGGCCTCGCCGAGCACGGCGACCTGAAGCCCGGCCTCGACGCAGGCGTCCGCCGCGAGCACGCCGGCGCCGGCCGCGCTGGAGACGATCGCGATCCGCCGCCCGGCTGGCCGCGGCTGACAGGACAGCAGCGCCGCTGCCTCGATGAGCTCCCCCAGGCTGTCGGTGGCGATGATGCCGGCCTGGCCGAACAGCGCTTCCTGGGTCACCAGCGGAGTGGCACTCGCAGCTGGCTGGGAAGCGGCCGCCAGCTGCCCGGCAGCCGACCTGCCGCCGATCACCGTCAGCACCGGCATCTTCTCGCCGACCCGGCGGGCGGTGTGCGCGAACTGACGCGGGTTCCCGAACGACTCGACGTACAGCACGGCCATGGTGGTCTGGTCGTCCTGGTCCCACCAGGTCAGCATGTCGTTGCTGGACACGTCGTACTTGTCGCCGACCGACGCGAAGGACGAGACGCCGATGCCCAGCCGGTCGATGTGCTCAAGCAGCGCCACGCCGATGCCGCCGGACTGGACGACGATGCCCGCGGTGCCGGGCGCCGGCGGAGCTGCCGTGAACGTCGCGTTCAGGCCCGACGTCGTGTTGATCACGCCGAAGCAGTTCGGGCCGACGAGCCGCATCCCGTAGCGGCGGCAGATGCCGAGCAGTTCCGCCCCGGCCCGCCGGTCGAAGCCGGCCGTGATCACCACGAGCGCGTGCACGCCCCGGCGGCCGCACTGCTCGGCGGCGCCGGGCACCTCGGCCGCGGGCACCGCGACGATCGCCACATCTGTTCCCTGCGGCAGGTCGGCTGCCGAGGTCAGGCTTTGCCGGCCTTCAATCTGCTCGCCGCTCGGATTCACCGGGTAGATCTCCCCGGCGAACCCGCCCGCCACGATGTTGTGCAGGACCTCACGTCCGACCGAGCCGCGCAGGCGGCTCGCGCCGATCACCGCGACCGAGGCAGGCTGCAGCAGGTGCCGCAGGCTGGCGACGTCGGCACGGCTGGCCCGGCCGGCCACGGCCTGCAGGTAGCTATCGAGCTGGTCGCCCTCGCGGCCGGGCAGCGGCATGATCAGCTCGATCACGCCGTCGGTGAACCGGCGCTCCACGTGCAGGCCGGCATCCGCGAACACGCGCTGCATGGCGACGTTGTCGGGCAGCGTCTCAGCGGCGAACGCGGTCAGCCGCCGGCGCCGTGCGATCGATACCAGGTGCTCAAGCAGCAACGTCGCGACACCGCGGCCGTGCATCTCGTCGGACACCGCGAAAGCGATCTCGGCCGTGCCCGGCCGCCCGGTCGCCTCATAGCTGGCGACGCCGATCAGCTTGCCGCCGAGGCGGGCGAGCAGCGCCAGATGATCCGGGCTAGCCGGGCGGGTCAGCCGCTGAGCCTCTCGCTCGGGTGCCTGCGGGCTGAAGCTGAAGAACCGGAAGTAGGAATTGCCCGGCGACATCTGCTCATGCATCTGCCGCACGTCATCCGCGTCGCCAGGCCCGGCAGCGCGGATCTCGACGGTGCTTCCGTCCGCGAGCAGCGCGTAGCTGGGACGAACCTCGGGGTCGCGTTGCCGCGAATCCACGACCACCTCTCAGCCCGAGGGTGGCGGCGGCCTGGTCATGCTCTGATATACCGCGAGCAGCGCCGCTTTCTGCGTGTCGTCCAGCGTGCCGTCGGTTCTGATCGCCTGTTCGACACCCGGGGGAACGGGGTCCTGAGCACCCGCGGCCTGGCCGGTGGCGCTGAGGAGCCCCGCGTGCTTCAGCAGCATCTCAGCGGACACGTTGAGCGCATCAGACAGCTGCTTCAGCACCCGGACCGAGGGCTGGTGCATGCCGCGCTCGAGTTCACTCAGGTACGGATTGGACAAACTGGTCAGCTCGGCCAGCTGGCGGAGGGTCAGGTTGGCCAGCTTGCGCTGACTGCGGACGAAGGCGCCGAATGCCTCCATCTGCGCGTCCCACTGGCTGGCCATATCTTCTCCGCTCACCGGGCTGGCGCGGTGAGCACCGGCGCCACGCGAGCACCGGCAGCAACGCGCGCCAGGCTCACCAGTATCTCAGCAGGCCGGGCGCAGGCGTGCAGCCGATCAGCCGGCAGCCGAGCTTGCTAACTAAATCTAGCATGCGATCGCCGCGTCACGTGAGGCCGGCAGCCGGCCGGAGCCCGGCGAAGATCGGCAAATGTGACAGGCTAGCCAGGCGGTGGTGTCGGCCGCGTGACGGCGGAAAGGAACCCAGACGTGACCTGTTCGCTGCACGTGGCCTGGGATGAGCGGCTCACCGGCTATGACTTCGGGCCCGAGCATCCGCTCGCTCCGATCCGGGTCAAGCTCACGATTGAGCTTGCGCGCGAGTTCGGCCTGCTGGACGCCGACGGCGTGACGGTCGCCGCGGCCGATCCGGCAACCGACGCCGAGCTGCAGTTCGTGCACGATCCCGCCTACATCGCGGTCGTCAGGGAAGCCGGCGAGTACGCGTCCGGCAACCGCAGCGCCCGGCCGGATGCGGCAACGCTGCTCGCGCACGGTCTGGGCACAGCCGACGATCCGGTGTTCCCGGCCATGCACGAGGCCTCGGCTCTCGTGGCCGGCGCGACGCTGGCCGCGGCGCGGGCCGTCTGGTCCGGCTCGGCGGACCACGGTGCCAGCATCGCCGGCGGCCTGCACCACGCCATGCGCGCCAATGCCAGCGGATTCTGCATTTACAACGACCCGGCCATCGCCATTACCTGGCTGCTGAATCAGGGCGTCGAGCGCATCGCTTACGTGGACATTGACGTACATCACGGAGACGGCGTGCAGGCGGCGTTCTGGAACGATCCTCGCGTACTCACGATCAGCGTCCATGAGCATCCGGCAACGCTTTTCCCCGGTACTGGCCGGCCGACGGAGACCGGCGGGCCTGACGCCGACGGCCTGGCCGTGAATGTCGCGCTCCCGGCGGGCTGCCGCGACGCGGGCTGGCTGCGGGCCCTGCACGCGGTCGTGCCGCCGCTGCTGCGGCAGTTCCAGCCTCAGGTTCTGGTGAGCCAGCATGGCTGCGACACGCACTGGAGCGACCCGCTGGCCGATCTGGCCGTGTCCGTGGACGCCCAGCGGGCTGCCCACGAGCTCATTCACCGGCTCGCGCACGAGACGGCCGGCGGCCGCTGGCTGCTGACCGGCGGCGGCGGCTACCAGCTGGTGCAGGTCGTGCCGCGAACCTGGACTCACCTGCTCGCCGAGGCCAGCGGCCGTCCGGTGGATCCGGCGACGCCGACGGCCGCGGGCTGGCAGGCCTACGTGCGCCGCGTCACGGCCGAGGCGCCGCCCGAGTTCATGACTGACGGCGGCACGGCGGAGTTCGCTGACTTCGAGACCGGCTACGATCCCGCCGACCCGGTCGACCAGGCGATCATGGCCACCAGGAACGCGGTCTTCCCGCTGCACGGACTGTTCCCGTAGGCCGGCCGACGGACCTTCCGGCTGCCGTTACCCCGGCCGGGTAATGCGAATGCCCGGCAATACCGCGGGCGGGTTTAGCGGATACCCCCGGCCGGTTTACCGGCCTTATTCCGGCGTACCGGCCGCGGCGGAATTACCCGCCCGGCCTTCTTGTCGGCGCACGTTCTTAGTGATTAGCCTGCGCCAATAAGAAGCTGTCCCGGACGGCGGCGGCCCCGGCGGCGGCTGTCCATCGCGGGCGTTTTCGTTCGTCGTGACGATGACAGCGCTCGCGGCCCGATCCGCCGGCGAGCGGATGACGAGGGACAGCCGGAGGCGGCAATGACGAGCGAACGCGGCACCCGGCGCTCGCTTCAGCTGGCGCTCGCGGGATTGTGGCTGCTCGACGCTGTGCTGCAGGTCCAGCAGGTGATGTACACCAGGGCCTTCAGCGCGTCCCTCGCCGCGACCGGGCCGGGAAACCCGGCCGTTATCGCCGCGCCGATCGCCTGGTCGGCCGGGCTGATCTCGCAGCACCCGGCGATGGCCGATACCGGCTTCGCGATCATCCAGCTGCTCCTCGGCCTTGGCATCGCCTGGCGGCCGACCGTACGGCTCGCGCTGGCCGCCTCCGTGGCCTGGTCACTGACTGTCTGGTGGCTCGGCGAGGGGCTCGGCGGCCTGGTCAACGGCACCGCCAGCCCGGTGACCGGGGCGCCGGGCGCTGTCCTGCTCTACGCGCTGATCGCGGTGCTGCTGTGGCCACGGCGCCCCGGCCAGCGGCGCCCCGGCCAGCGGCCGGGATTCCCCGCCGCGGCGGCGACCGGCGGGGCCGCGGCCCGGCTGCTCTGGCTCCTGCTGTGGGCAGGCCTGGCCGGGCTGGCGCTCGCGCCCGCGACTGCAGCCCCTGGCCGCCTCGGCGGCCTGGCGGCCGGGATGGCCAGATCGGAACCGGCCTGGCTCAGTGCTGCCGACCGGCACCTGGCGGCCTTTCTGACCGCGGACAGCCCGGCCACTGCCGCTGGCCTGGCCGCGGTGCTCGCGCTGATCGCGGCCGGAGTGTTCCTGCCGGACCGGGCGGTCCGGGCCGTCCTCGTCCTCGCGATCGTGACCGCCGCGGCGTTCTGGGTCGCTCAGGGTCTGGGCGGCCTGCTGACCGGCAGCAGCACTGACCCGGGTTCAGCGCCGCTGCTGGCGCTGCTGGCGCTGTGCTACTGGCCGTCGCGCCCCGGCAGCGACAACGGCGGCGGCCAGCCGGCCACCACTGCGGCAGTCCTGGCACTGGCGAGCCGGTCATGACCGGGCAGCTCTGGCTGGCCGGGACTTTCGCCGCCGTCATGCTGATGACGGCCGCGTACTGCCTGACCAGACTCGCCGTCTCTATCCGGCAGCACCGGCTGACCGACCGGCCGGCTGACGCCGTGCACGCGCTCATGGGCATCGCGATGGGCGGGATGCTCATGCCGGGGCTGCGGCTGCCCTGGGCGGGCGGCTGGGAACTGCTGTTCGGAGCGGGCGCCGCGATGTTCGCCGGGCGCGTCATCGCCGGCCGGCGCTCTGCGCCGGCGCCGCGTCCGGCACCGGCCACCGCGCCAGTCACGACATTCAGCACCTCATCGGCTGTTCCGCGATGGTGTACATGCTGGCACTGGCCGGGCGGACGGCGGCGGGCCTGGCGGACCGGCCCGGTGCCATGTCCGGCGGGCCCGCTCCGGGCGCCGCCGTCGCCCTGATCCTGGCCGCGGCGCTACTCGGCTACGTCGCCTGGACCGCGGATCGCCTCTCCTCGATGCCGCCGGTAACCGTTCTCGCCGCCGCCGCCGGGCGAGGCGGGGGCGGCGAGCGGGCGGGCGGCCAGGGCGGTGACGGGCCGGCCGCATCGCGGCCGGCCGAGACGGCCGGCCGCGGACGCCCCGTTCCGCTCTCGCCCCGGCTGTCCGCCTGCTGTGAGATCGCGATGGGCCTGACCATGGGCTACATGCTGATCATGATGCTCAGCTAGCCTGCGGGCAACGACGCGGAAAGGCGGACATCATGGCTGACGATCTGGCTGCGGCCTACGCTCCGTTTGTCGCATCGCTGCTGGCCGGCGGATTCAGCGAGCCAGCGGACGGCTGGAGCGCCGAACTGATCGCCGCTCACGTCGCGCGGAACAACGACCTGATCGCCGAAGCCGCGGAGGGCGTGGCAGCCGGGCATGAGGTGAGCTACGACAACGCCGCCACGGTCGACGAGGACGAGCTTGCGCACTATGCCGCGAGCGCAGGCGGCCGGGCCGGGCTCGCGGCCGAGATCGAGCGATCAGCGGCCAGGCTGGCGGCCGCTGCCGGGGCCCTCGGCGATCGCGCGGAGACGCCAGTGCACGTCATCATCAGGGACAACGGCGAAATCGTCCAGGACGGCCCGGTACCGATCGGCGCGTTCGCCCGCGGGAACGCCAGCTTCCACCTCCGGCTCCACCAGGAGCAGCTCAAGGCGCTTGAGCCGGCCTGGGCTCCGGTCCGGCCGCCATCGGAGTTTGACACCTACCAGCTCGTGCTGCTTGAGGTCGCGCCGGGCAGGCCTGACCTGGACGAGCAGGCGGCGCGGGACCTTAACCGCCAGCATCTCGGTCACTTCCGCAAGATGAAGGCAGCCGGTTTTCTGCGGGTGGCCGGGCCCGTCGACGACGACGATGCCATCGCCGGCATCTGCGTGTACCAGGCCGGGTCGGTCGAGCGGGCGCGCAAGCTCGCCGAGGACGACCCGGCGGTCGCTGCGGGCCGCTTCGTGGCCCGTGTCATGACCTGGTACACCCAGAAGGGGGCGCTGACCTGGGGCGGCGAGGACTCCCCGGTCAGCTAGCACGACGGCAGCGGCCCCAGCCGATCCCGATTAGGCTGCAGTGCTGTGTTCGCCAGCGTTGACCACGATCCTGATGCGGGTCAGGTGCGCCTGATCACGTTCGTGCCGTTCCTTTCCGACGGCCAGTGCGTCCTGGTAGAGCAGTCAGACGGGCCGGTGCTGCCGTCCGGCGAGGTTCTGGACGGCGAGGACTACCTCCTCGATACCGTGCTGCGGGTGCCACTGGAAACGGCCGGCTTCCGGTACCAGCGCTTCAGGTCGGTCGGCCTCGACGGCGATCACCTGTACGCCTGGATCGAGGGCGCTCCTTACTCGGGGAAGCGCCCGCACGCCGCCGTCCGGCTGACCGCCAGCAGCGCGGAACGGGCCGCCGAGCGGCTTCGCGCAGGCCGGCCCGGCCAGGCCGCCGCGGTCGGGGTGGCCGCGCGCTCCTACCGGTCAGAGGACGATCAGTCGTTTTATGACGACAACGTCCGCCGGCTGGAACGGTCGTACCTGCGGGCGGACACGGCGCCGGGCGGCTCCGGCTTCGGCGGCGACGAGGCCGCCTGGCGGCAGGCTCGCGAGCACATCACCGAGGGCATCACCGGCAGCGGCTCGTTCCTCGACATTGGCTGTGCGAACGGCCTGCTGATGGAGTCGGTGACCGCGTGGTGCGCCGAGCGCGGGCTGCACATCGAGCCGTACGGGATTGACCTCAGCCCCGGCCTGGTCGATCGGGCCCGGCGGCGGCTGCCGCAGTGGGCTGACCGGATCTGGGTGGGCAACGCGGTTGACTGGACGCCGCCCGACGGGCTGCGATTTGACTTCGTGCACATCTTGCTCGACTGCGTGCCGCGGCCCCGCCGGGGTCAGCTGATCCGCCATCACCTCGACCGGACATGCCGGCCGGGCGGACGGCTGCTGGTCAGCGAATACGGTGCCAGCCCGGCAGCGGGCGGAACCGCCGCGGACATCCTGTCCGACCTGGGGTTCGACTGCGCCGGGTACAGCAGCGGCTCGCAGCGGCCTGAGTATCCGCCGGACCCGACCGCCTGGGTCGACGCGCCCGGCCCGCCCTCGGCCGGCTAGCAGGCAACGAGCAGGCCGGAAGTCAGGCCAGCAGGCCGGCCCGGGCCTCGGCCGGACTGCGGACCCCCGCGAGGGTCATCACGTGCACGAGGTCGTCGGTGAGGTCGCGCAGCAGCGCGGCCACGCCCTCGCTGCCGCCTTCGCGGGAGGCGCCGCCGGCCGCGAGTGCCCATAGCACCGGGCGGCCGAGGAAGACCGCCCGCGCGCCCAGCGCCAGGGCCGCCAGCACGTGCTCAGCGCGGCGGATGCCGCCATCGACATAGACCTCGGCTCCGCTGCCCGCGACCGCGGCGACGATCTCTGGCAACGCGTCCGCGGTGGCCAGGGCCAGATCCAGCTGACGGCCGCCGTGGTTCGATACCTGCACGGCCGCCGCTCCGGCGGAGACCGCGATGCGGGCGTCCTCCGCGTGCAGCACGCCCTTGACGATGACGGGCAAGCCGGTCAGCTCCGCGATCCAGCCGATGATGTCGGGGGTCAGGTCGTCGGCTTTGTCCAGGGCACCGTCTGGCAGGCCGGCGGCATCGACATTGGCCAGCTCGAAATCGGCGGGCACGACCTGCCAGACATCCCGCCCGGCGTTGACTTTGCGGCCGACCACCGGCGTGTCCACCGTCAGCACAATGGCCGCCGCGCCCGCGGCCCTGGCGCGCCGTAGGGTCTCGGCGGTCAGGCCGCGGTCGCGCAGCACGTACAGCTGCAGCCACCAGGGCACGCCCGTGTGGCCGAGCTGCGCGAACGTGGTACCGGCGTTGGTCGAGACCTCCATCAGCGAGCCGGCCGCCGCCGCCCCGGTCGCCGTGGCGAGCTCCCCGTCCGGATGCGCTGCCCGCTGCATCGCCGTCGGGGACACGCAGATCGGGGTCGCCAGCTGGTGTCCGAGCACGGTCGTGGCGGTGCTGACGGCGGACACGTCGCGCAGAATCCTCGGCCGGAACCTGAGCCGGTCCCAGGCGGCGGATGCCTCAGCCGTGCTGACCATGTCGGCCGCGCCCTGGTTGAAGTACTCGGCGACCTCCGGCAGCAGCCTGGCAGTCGCGATCTCCCGCAATTCGTCCATCCGCACACGATGATCTTTCTGCACGCTGCCGTCCGAATGCAACCTGGTAGCCGGGCGGGTCGACTCAGCCAGCCGTCCGGGCTAGATTCGGCCACGGACCGACCGAGAGGAACCGACGTGAACTTCATCCTGGTCATGCGGAACGAGAAGTCCGACCTGGTCGCGATCGGGCCGGTCTCGATCGAGTACCAGGCCGCCATGCTGCGCGACGAGCTCGAGGAAAGCGGCGGGTGGACAACCGTCGGTATCGCCAGGGTGCTCACGCAAGACCAGGCCCGCGCGACGATTGCCGCCGCCCAGGTCTAGAAAATCCCCTTGCCAGTACCCATCGCTGCATGCAAGCCTGCCAGCGAGCGGGCCCGGCGGACTGGCCGCGGCCAGGACCCGGCCCTAGCGCTCACGGCGCCGGCGGGAGCCCGGCAGGAGGGAGGACGCAGATGACGACCGTCACGAGCTTCATGCTGTCCGTCCTTACCTCCTGCCTGAGGAGCTCCTCCCGTGCGCGATCCTGCGTATTCGAAGCGTCGCGGTAAGCCGCGATTCGACGACGAAGAACCTTCCTTTGCCAAGCGCAACCGCCATCGGGCCGCGTTGCCGGCTCTCGATGAGATCGATACCACCGACGGCCTGACGACTGGCGACCGGTGGTCGACCTGGGATCAGTCGACGCCCACCGAACGCGGGCCCCGGCCGCATCCGGACTGGCTGGTGACCGAACTCGCGGCGGCCGACACCGAGCTCGGCATCCTGAAGACCGGCAAGGAGGCCAGCGTCTTCCTGCTCCGCCGCGAGGTACCGGGGACGGACCGGTCGTGCCTGCTCGCCGCGAAGCGCTACCGCTCGGCCGAGCACCGGCTGTTCCACCGCGACAGCGAGTACACCGAAGGGCGCCGCGTCCGGGAGTCAAGAGCCACCCGCGCGATGGCCAGCAGGACCACCGTCGGCCGGGAGATGCTGGCAGCTCAGTGGGCCAGCGCCGAGTTCGCGGCTCTGTGCCAGTTCCATCTCGCTGGCGTGCCGGTGCCGTACCCGGTCCAGATCACTGGCACCGAGCTGCTGCTGGAGTTCATCGGCGAGCCCGATGGAACCGCGGCCCCGCGGCTGGCCCAGGTTTCCGGGCGCGGCAGCGAGCTGGCCGGGCTCTGGTGCCAGCTCGTGGAGTCACTGCTGGTGCTGGCCCGGCTGGGCGTTGCCCACGGCGACCTGTCCGCGTACAACCTCCTGGTACACCGGGATCAGCTGATCATGATCGATACGCCGCAGGTCGTCGACGTGATCGCCAATCCGAGAGGCGGCGAGTACCTGGATCGCGACGCGGCCAATATCGCCACCTGGTTTGCCGGGCGGGGCCTGACCGGCATTCCGGCGGACACGCCGGGGCCAGCAGACCTGGCCGCCGTGCTGCGCGCCGAAGCCCGCCTCGGGCCGGGTCCTGGCTAGCTGCGGCGCCGCGCGCCGCCAGCTGCCGTTAGGTGAGGCGGCGCTCGGTGGCCCACCGGGTGAGCTGGTGACGAGTCGACAGCTGCAGCTTCCGCAGCACCGAGGAGACGTGACTTTCGACGGTCTTGACGGAGATGAAGAGCTCCTTGGCGACCTCACGGTAGGTGTAGCCGCGCGCGATCAGCCGCAGCACCTCCCGCTCCCGAGCGGTGAGCTGGTCGAGCTCGGGATCGAACGTCGGCCGGTCAGCTCCGCCGGCCTGACCGGCGGCAAAGGCGTCCAGGACAAAGCCCGCCAGCCGGGGCGAGAAGACCGCATCACCGGCGGCCACCCGCCGGATGGCGTCAACGAGCTCGGGCCCGGAGATCGTCTTCGTGACGTAGCCGCGGGCGCCGGCCCTGATGACCGCGATCACGTCCTCGGGAGCATCGGAGGCCGACAGCGCCAGGAACCGCACGGCCGGATGCCCGGCCTTGACTGCCGCGACCACGTCCTGGCCGCCGCCGGCCGGCAGATGCACGTCGAGCAGCACGACGTCGGGCAGGCTCGCCGAGATCTCGGCGATCGCCGGCGCCACGTCGGCGGCCTCGCCCACGATGTCGACCGCGCCCGCGAGCTCGGACCGGACGCCCGCCCTGAACATGCCGTGGTCGTCAACCAGGAAGACTCGCGGCTTGCCGTTCTGAGCGGGCGGCGGCTGCGCTGGCGACCCGGTCCCCGCGGTACTCACGGCCGCCTCGGCAGCCGGTCCTCGGCAGGACGCGGCATTGTCAGCGAGACCTCGGTTCCCTGGCCGGGGGCGCTGCGGATCGTGGCCGACCCGCCGCGGCGCGCCATCCGGCCCTGCACCGACTCCGCCAGTCCTTTTCTGTCGGCGGGGACGGACTCCGGGTCGAAGCCCTTCCCTCTGTCCCGCACGAACAGCGACACCGAGTCTGGCTCCACCTCGGCGAACAGGGACACCAGGTCCGCGCCCGACCACTTGGCCGCGTTGACGGTCGCTTCCCTGGCCGCGGCCAGCAGAGCGCTCAGGTCGTCATCGAGCACGCAGTCGCCCACGGTGACCGCGTCAACGGAAATGCCGTGCCGGGCCTCGACGTCCTGCTGGATGAGCCGCACTCCGTCAGCGACGGTGGCCGCCTGTCCCTCCATCGAGCCCGGCGCCCGGCCATCGAACAGCCAGGCCCTCAGCTCTCGTTCCTGGGCCCGGGCCAGCTGCACCACCTGGTTCGGGTCGGTCGACCGGCGCTGGATCAAGGCCAGCGTCTGCAGCACGGAGTCATGCACCCGGGAGGCCATTTCCGCGCGTTCCTCGGCCCGGATCCTCGCCTGGCGCTCGTCGACTGCTTCCCTGGCCGTCCGCAGCAGCCACGGGCCGAGCGCGACGACGACGCCGCCGACCAGCAGCACGATGCCCGCGAGCGGCCTCAGCAAGGCGAACCGCTCATGCCCGCCGAGCAGCGCCCACAGGCCGAACGCGAGCAGCACAGCCGCCAGGATCACCCGCATCACGCGGCGGGACCGGGGCGCGGTCCTGGTCATGCCCGCCGGATCAGCCAGCCCGCGGAGGTACTCAAGCTCGTCTTCGGGGGCATTGCGCACGATCAGCACGAGTCCCACCGCGCAGGCGATGATCGGCACGGCCAGCGAGGTAACCCAGGGCGCGTTCAGGGCCGAGGCGATAATCAGCGCGACGACCAGAACCGAGGCCAGCGCCGCCGCCAGGCCGATGCCGCGCCGGTCAGCCAGTGCCTTGGTGCCGATGTTGGAGTCCGCGTCCTCAGCCGGGATCAGCAGCCAGGCCAGCACGTAGGCCATAGCCAGATAGCCGGTGGTCACCAGGGTGGCCACGACGATTCCGGCGCGAATCAGCCCGACCGAAAAGCCGGTGCGGCGCGCGATGCCGGCGGCGACGCCGCCGAACAGCTGACCGTCGCGCGCACGGCGAAGCGGGCCGTCGGCGGCGGGCCCGCGGCTCACCCGCAGGCCGTAGCTCTCCAGCCTGGCCGACCACTGGCCGGCGGGGTGGCCCGGACCCGGCTGGGCCGGACCCGGCTGGGCCGGACCCGGCTGGGCCGGACCCGGCTGTCCCGAGCCGGGCTGGGGCGGGCGGGGCTCCGACGGCAGGCCTGCATAGCCACCCGGCTCGGTGGCGGCTTCATCGCGGGCAGCCGCGCTGGCCTGATCCCCCATGTGCCCATCATCGCGCCCGGAGCCGCCTGCCCGCTATCCGGGCAGTCCCTGGTCCTGCTCACCGGCGGTCAGGGTCGGCTCAGGGTTGTTCCCGATGGCCATGGCGGCCGGGCCGGATGCACGCTGAGTCTATGAACACAACCGCAGGTAGTTCCGCCCAGACTCACTCTGCCACGGGCCGGGAGGCCGTCGGCGACGCGCCGAGAACGCTGGCCCGCAGCCGCGACGGCCGGATGCTGGGCGGGGTGGCGTCCGGCATTGCTGGGTACGTTGGCGTCGACACTGTGCTGATCAGGATCGCGTTCGTCGTGCTCACCCTGATGGGGGCAGTCGGCATCCCGCTGTACCTGGCGTGCTGGCTGCTGATCCCGGATGAGTACACGGCGCAGTCCATCGCCGGCGAATTCACCAGCGACAGGCAGGCGTGGCACAACTGACCAGGGGGGCCCTTCACACCATGTCCACTCCAGTGAGCTCGCCGCGGCAATCAGGCCCGGCGCTGCGGCGGGCTAGCTGGCCCGGTTCACAGCTGCGGGTCGGCGACGCCGAGCGAGCCGCGATCGCTGACCGGCTGGCGCACCATTTCAGCGAGGGCCGGCTCGACGAGGCCGAGTTCAACAGCCGTCTCGACCGGGCCATGGAAGCCACCACGATGGCTGACCTCACCGGGCTGCTGGCCGACCTTCCTGACGCCGAGCCCGGCCAGCCCGAGCTTCCTGCTGGCGGCCGGCGGCAGCAGCGCAAGCTGGCCCGGGTGCGCCTCGAGCGAGAGCAGCTCAGGCTCAAGCACGAGCGGCGCGAGAACCGGCGAGCCGAGCATCAGCGCCGTGCGCACTCGCTCCGCGGCCTGGCCCTCATCGCGGTTCTGGCGGTCGTGATCGCGGTCGTGGTCCACGAGCTGACGCATTCGGTCGGCGCCTGGCTGGTACTCGGCCTGATCGCGTTCCTGTGGCTGCGCCGCAACAACAGCGGTTACCGGGGCAGCTAAAGCAGCGCTTCATTCCACTCGCGGACTGACCAGCTGCGGACGACGCCGTGGCGGACGAACGGGTCACCGGCGGCGAATTCCTCGGCGGCGGCCTTCGTGGCGAAGACGCCCATCGCGCTCGCCCCGTCGGTAAACGGCCCGATCGCGAGCAGTTCGCCCCGCTGCGCGTACTCAGTCCAGCGCGCCCGGTGCGCGGGGAAATGCACCGGCACCAGTTCAGCGACCTTCTCGCCGGACTCGTAGAACAGCACGTACTTCATGTCTCCCGGAGTGTAACGAGTGCTGCGTACACGGCCGCGCGAACTCAAGCCTCATGGGCACCGCGAGCTTGATCGGCAGAGGCCGGATTGCCGGGATTGTCACGACCGCCGAGCTTGTCGCCGCCGGGGAGCAGATCACCAGGACGCCGCTGGCGGTCCCGGCGTCGATCAGGAGTGCCTTCGGGCGCGGCCAGCGAAACGCGACCCGGCCCGGCCGAAGAGCCGCGACCTAGCGGGCAGTGAGCGCGTCAATGGCGGTCATGATCCGCTTCTCCGACACCGGCCCCGGAGTGCCGAGCACCTGGGCGAACAGGTTGACCCTCAGCTCCTCGATCTGCCACCGCACTGCCTGCACCCCGGGCCGGGACGCGGCATCGGCGGCCAGCTCCCTCACCGCCTCCTCGTAGGCCGCGGTGACCCGGTGGACGACCGCCATCCGGTCGGCATCGCGAGCCTGCTCTCCGGCCAGCTTGTCCAGGCGCCGGACGATCCCGCGCAGATAGCGCACCAGGTCGGGCAGCCTGCGGGCGCCAGCCTGCGAGATGAATCCCGGGTAGATGAGCCGGGAGAACTGCGCCCGCATGTCGGCCAGCGCAGGCGCGACCGCCGGCACCGGGTGAGCACCGGTCAGCCGGATCTCGACGTCGTGGGCCTCGGACAGGATCTGGGCAACCGCGTCCAGCACCCGCGCGGTCGCCGGCGCCAGGCCGTCGCGCGCCGCCTTCACCAGCTGCTCGAATCCGTCAGCGTCGAAGGCCGGGCCGCCCGCGTCGTCGATGACCTGGTCCGCCGCGGCCGCGGCGCAGTCGTCGAGCAGGGCCGCGGCGCCTGGATACGGATGGCGGCTCATCGCCATCTTCGCGTTCAGCGGCAGCCGGCCCGCGATCGACCGCACGCCGGACGGCACCGCGATCAGCAGCAGCCGCCGGGTGCCGAGCCGCATCGACGCGCTCGCTTCGGCCTCCGTGCCGAAGATGCGCACGTCCACGGCCGTGCCGGTATCGGCGAGGGCCGGATAACCGCGGACCTTGCCGTCGGTGAACACTCGCGGCAGAGTGCCGAAGTCCCAGCTGCGGGCGCCGGTCCTGGTGATGTCAGCCGCCGCCTGGCTCAGCACCGCGGCCAGTTCCGGGCGCAGCTGCCGCCGCAGCTCATCCAGGTCCTTTCCGGCCGCCAGCACCCGGCCGCCGTCCGTTACCCGGTAGGTCACCCGGAGATGAGCGGGCAGGCCGGCCACGTCCCAGGCCGACCGCGGGACCCGGACGCCGGTCTGCCGCGCGAGCTCACCGCCGAGCGCCTCGAGGAGGTCACCCCGCGGCTCCCCGAGCGCGGCCAGCACCGACCTGGCCGTGTCGGGAGCGGGAATGAGGTGGCGGCGCAGATCCTTCGGCAGTCCCCTGATGAGCTCGGTCACCAGTTCCTGCCGCAGGCCCGGTATCTGCCAGCCCAGGTCGGCCCCGTTCCCGTCAAAGAGATCTTTCAGCGGAATGTCGGCCGTGACGCCGTCGGCCGCGTCGCCCGGAGAAAATTCATAAGAGAGCGGGAACGGCCCGAAGCGCTCCGGGTAGTCCGCCGGGCTGATCTCGTCCGCGGCCGGGCCGGCCAGGTCGGCCGCGCTGAGATCGAGGAGCGCGGGACCGGCGTGGCGGGCCTTCTTCCACCACGAGTCGAAGTGCCTGGCGGAGGTCACCGTGGCCGGGATCCGCTGGTCGTAGAAGGCGAAGACCGCCCCGTCATCGGCAACCAGGCCGCGGCGGCGGGCCTTGTGCTCGAGTTCCTCGGCCTCCTCGCGAGCGCGCTGGTTGCGGGCGAAGAACGCGTGGTGGGTTTGCCAGTCCCCCTCCACCAGCGCGTTCTGGATGAACAGATCGCGAGCCGCGGCCGGGTCGACGCTGCCGTAGTTCACCTGCCGGGCCGCAACGATCGGCAGGCCGTAGAGCGTCACCTTCTCCGCGGCCATGACGGCACCGCGCCTTGCGTCCCAGCGCGGATCGCTGTAGGTGCGGCGCACGAGGTCGCCGGCCAGGCTCTCCGCCCATTCCGGCTCGATCCGCGCGATTGTGCGGGCCCACAGCCGCGAGGTCTCGACCAGTTCGGCGGCCATGACCCACTGCGGCGGCTTGCGCGCCTGCGGGGAGTCAGGGAAGATCGCGAACCGGGCGCCGCGGGCACCGAGGAATTCGGCCGGGCCGCGGCGGCGGGCGCTCCCGGCAGCACTGCGGTCGCCCGGCTTGCGGTCAGCCGCCTTGCGGTCGGCGTCCTGCATGCCGATGTGCGAGAGCAGCCCTGCCAGCAGCGACTGATGCACCCGGTCGGCGAGATCCGCGCTGTAGCGGTTCTCGGCCGGGGTATCCCGCTTGCCGTTCTGGCTGCCCCGGTCCTGGCTGCCCCGGTCCCGGCTGCCCCGGTCCCGGCTGCCCCGGTCCCGGCCGATCACGACGCCGACGTCCCTGGCCGCCTGCTGCAGCTGGCCGTACACGTCCTGCCACTCGCGGATCCGCAGGAAATGCAGGTACTCCCGCCGGCACAGCCGCCTGAAGGCCGACGACGACAGTTCGCGCTGCTGCTCGCGCAGGTACTCCCACAGGGTCAGGAAGGCCAGGAAGTCCGAGCCCGGCTCGGCGAACCGGCGGTGCATCGCGTCGGCCGCGTCCCTGGCATCGGCCGGGCGCTCGCGCGGGTCCTGGATCGCCAGCGCGGCGGTGATGATGAGCACCTCGCGGGCGCAGCCGTTCCGGCCGGCGGCCAGGATCATCCGCCCGAGCCGCGGGTCGACGGGCAGGTCGGCGAGCTTACGGCCGGTGTCGGTCAGCAGGGTAGCGCCGCCGGCTCTGGTGCCGGGCCTGACCGCGCCGAGCTCTTCGAGGAGGCGGAGCCCGTCGGCGACGTTGCGCGCATCCGGCGGGTCCACGAACGGGAAGTCGGCGATGACGCCGAGGTCAAGCGCCGCCATCCGGAGGATGACGGATGCCAGGTTCGTGCGCAGGATCTCAGGCTCGGTGAACTCAGGCCGGGACTCGTAGTCGGCCTCGCTGTACAGGCGGATGCAGATACCGTCCGACGTGCGCCCGCAGCGGCCCGCGCGCTGGTTGGCCGAGGCCTGTGAGATGGCCTCGATCGGCAGCCGCTGCACTTTGGTCCGCTGGCTGTACCGGGAGATGCGCGCGGTGCCAGGGTCGATCACGTACCTGATGCCGGGGACGGTCAGCGATGTCTCGGCCACGTTCGTCGCCAGCACGACCCGGCGGCGGTGATGCGGCTGACTCTGCCGGCCCGACTCGCCTCCGGCGAAAACCCGGTACTGCTCGGCCGCCGGCAGCCGGGCATACAGCGGCAGGGTCTCGAGGTCCTGCTCATCAGCCAGCGCGTCAGCGGTGTCCCGGATCTCCCGCTCGCCGCTGAGGAACACCAGGATGTCCCCCGGCCCGGCACGCTTCAGCTCGCTGATGGCGTCGGCGATGGCCTGCACCTGATCCCGGGGCTCAGCGGCTACTGCGCCCGCCCCGTCAGCTGGATTCCCGCCCGCATCGGCGAGCGGCCGGTACCTGATCTCGACCGGATAGGTGCGGCCGGAGACCTCGATGATCGGCGCGCCGCCCGCGTCCGGCCCGGTGCCAGACGCGAAATGCCGGCTGAACCGCTCCGGGTCGATCGTCGCGGAGGTGATGATCACCTTGAGGTCGGGACGGCGCGGCAGCAGCTGCCTGAGGTAGCCGAGAATGAAGTCGATGTTGAGGCTGCGCTCGTGAGCCTCGTCAATGATGAGGGTGTCGTAGCGCAGCAGCTGGCGGTCGCGCTGCATCTCGGTGAGCAGGATGCCGTCCGTCATCACCTTGATCAGCGCGTTGTCGCTGGCCGTATCGGCGAATCTGACCTTGTAGCCGACGACGGTGCCGGGCTCGGTCTTCAGCTCCGCGGCGATCCGGTCGGCCACGGTCCTGGCCGCGATCCGGCGAGGCTGGGTGTGGCCGATCTGCCCGGCGATGCCACGGCCGAGCTCAAGGCAGATCTTCGGCAGCTGAGTGGTCTTGCCTGAGCCGGTTTCCCCGGCGATGATCACGACCTGATGGGCGCGGATGGCATCCGCGAGCTCAGCCTTCCGCTGGCTTACCGGCAGCTCAGCCGGAAAGGTGATCACCGGAACACTCGCCCGCCGCGCCTCAGTGCGCTGCTCGGCGGCCGCCACGTCGCCAGCGAGCTCCCCGACGGCCTGATCCCGCGCCGCGCGGTCGCGCAGCGACGTCGCCCTGTCGGCGCGCCGGGAGAGCCGGCGCTGGTCAGTCAGCATCAGCCCGGGGAGGCGCGCTCGCAGCTGGGCGAGCGAGGCGGTCATGGCAACTTCTCCTGGACGAGACGGTCGTAACGGATGAGGTCCGGTCGGGCGGCCGCGGCGGGTCGCGGCGGCCGGGTCCGCTGGCTTCTCGCCGCCCGCCGCCTCGGGCCCATCAGGCCGAAGGGGCAGCCAGCCTCCGGCCGGCCCGAACGCGCGGGCGGCCAGCGTTCCAGCATGACCGGAACGCGCCCTCAGCAGCTAACGCTTTTCCGCCGTCGCGGCTTCCGGGGCCGGTCCGGGCCCGCCCGCAGCCGGGGTCGCGGCATCCTCAGGGCCGGCCGCCTGCGACGCGATCAGGGCGATCATGGCGTCCAGCGCCTTCTCCAGCGGCCTGGTGTCTTTCTCGATCTGCGTGAGCAGCAGACCGCCCTGCAGTGCTGCCAGCGTTGCCAGCGCCAGGTCGTCGGGGTCAGCCTCCGGTCGCAGCTGGCCGGACCGGGCCATTCCGCCGAGCCCGGCCCTGATTGCGGCTTCCCAGCGGGCGAAGGCGGCGACGATATCGGTCCTGGCTTCCGGATTGGAATCGGCTAGCTCGCTGCCGAGCGAGCCGATGGGGCAGCCCCCGGTACAGCCCACGCTCTGCTGGTGATCCACGATGAGATCGCGCCAGGCTCGCAGTCCGGCCAGCCCGTCAATAGTCATCAGCAACGGCTCGTGCCGGCCGACGACCGCGTCGGCCTGGAACTCGATCACTGCCCGGATCAGCGCCTGCTTGTCCGCGAAGTAGTGATAGATCTGCGAGCTGCTCACGCCCGCCGCGGACCGGACATCATCAAGCGTCGTCTTCGCGACGCCCTGCTCCAGGATCAGCTGCGCGGCAGCCGCCACGATTCGCAGCCTGGTCTGCTCGCCCTTGCGAGTCAGCTCCCCCTTGACCCGTTTGCGGGCCGGGCTGGCGGTCGGGTTCAGAGTCGGCATCCTTCCAGGCTACCAAGATTTATGGAGTTGCTATTCCATTTTTTGTCGGAGATTGTGGATCAGACAAGCCAATCAAGCCCCGGAGGCGCCCGCCATGACCAGTGCCACTAGCACCATCGCCGACCAGGTAGCAGAGCTTCAGAAGGCCAGCGCCAGCCAGCTGCCGGCCCGCATTCAGGCGACGTTCACCGCCGAGCTGGCCCGGCTGCAGGCCGCTGGCCTGCCCGCCGGGATCCTGCCCGCCGGCTCGGCGATGCCGGACGGCGCTCTGCTGGACACAGGAGGCAAGCCGACGACGCTAGCGAGGGAACTGGACGGCACGGCCGCGGTAGTCGTCTTCTACCGGGGCGCCTGGTGCCCGTACTGCAACGTCGCGCTCCGGACCTACCAGGCGCAACTGGTTCCCGCGCTGTCTGAACGCGGCGTCGTGCTCATCGCTATCAGCCCGCAGAAGCCGGACGCATCCCTCAGCACCAAGGAAAGCAAGGAGCTGACCTACACCGTTGTCTCCGATCCCGGCAACCAGATCGCGGGCCAGCTTGGCATCCTGACCGCTCCCAGCGCCGAAGTGGCTGCCGCGCAAGCTGGCCTCGGACTCGACATCGCCGAGGTCAACGCCGACGGCACCAGGATGCTCCCGATGCCGGCCGTGGTGATCGTGGACGCAGCCGGCGTGATCCGCTGGATCGATGTCCACCCCGACTACTCGACCAGGACCGAGCCGGCCGAGATCCTCAGGGTGCTCCGGGAGGTGACCAGCGCGGGCTGACACCAGATCCTTTAGAACTGACGCGGGCCTGATCCCGGCTGCCACCTCGAGAGCGACCGCACGGGCACCTGGCCAAATACGGCAGGCTGCGTCGATACTGGAACGGGCCGCACGACAGGCCAGGCAAGGGGGCCGCGATCATGACGCCGAACGTGCCCGGTGACCGGGAGTCCTGGCCCGAGGCCGCGGGCGACCTGGCCGCCGCGCTCGACATGCTGCTGGCGGACGGCGCGCTCGGGGTAGCACGGCGCTTCCGGCCTGATGGCGCGGTCCTGCGGCTGGCAGCGAACCTGGCCCGCCGGCCCCAGCTTCTCGGCCTGCACCTGGCCGCGCTCGGCTCGGAGCTGGGCCGGATCGCTGCCGGGACCTCACAGCTCGCCCCCGGCCGTAAGGACCGCCGGTTCGCCGACCCCGCCTGGAACCAGAACCCGTTGCTCAGGCGTGCCGTCCAGGCCTACCTCGTAGCCGGGCAGACTGCGACGGACCTGGTCACCAGCGCGGAACTGAACTGGCGCGACGAGGAACGGCTGTCGTTCGTGCTGGCCAACCTGATCGCCGCAGCGGCCCCGAGCAACAACCCGGTGCTCAACCCCGCCGCCATCAAGGCGCTGATCGACACCGGCGGCCTGTCCGCCATCAGGGGACTGCGGGCACTGCTGAGCGACCTGTCCGAGGCACCGCGCGTTCCCGCCATGGTCGAGCCCGGAGCTTTCGGTGTCGGCCAGGATCTCGCCGTCACGCCCGGGTCCGTCGTCCACCGGACCGAGCTGTTCGAGCTCATCCAGTACGCCCCGGCCACCGAGCAGGTGCACGAATACCCGGTCCTGATCGTGCCGCCGATGATCAACAAGTACTACATCACCGACCTGGCGGCCGGACGCAGCATGACCGAGTTCCTGGTCAGCCAGGGCCATCAGGTGTTCGCGATCAGCTGGCGCAATCCGGATGCCCGCCACCGGGACTGGAATCTGGACAGCTACGGCGCGGCCGTGGCTGGCGCACTCGACGCGGTGCTGGCGGTCAGCAGGGCCGAGCGGGCGAGTATCTGCGCGTTGTGCTCGGGCGGCATCGTGTCCTCGATGGTCGCAGCTCACCTGAAGGAGATTGGCCAGCTCGACCGCGTGGCCAGCTTGTGTCTCGGGGTCACGGTGCTCGACCAGGAGCGCGCGGGAACGGCCGGCGCGATGATCGACGAGACGACGGCCGCCGCCGCGGTGGCGGCCTCGGCCGCCCGCGGTTACCTGGACGGGCGGGCTCTGGCCGAGGTATTCGCGTGGCTGCGGCCCGACGACCTGATCTGGAACTACTGGGTGAACAACTACCTGCTTGGCCGTCCGCCACCGCCGTTCGACATCCTGTACTGGAACGCGGACACCACCCGGCTGCCCGCCCGCCTGCACGCGGACTTCATCAGGCTGGCGCTCGACAACGCGCTCACCAAGCCGGACGCGGCGACCATGCTGGGCTCCCCCGTCGACTTGTCAAAAGTCGACGTCGACACCTACGTGATCGCCGGGATCGCCGACCACCTGTGCCCCTGGCAGTGCTGCTACCGGACCACCCAGCTGCTTGGCGGCCCGGTGACGTTCGTGTTGTCGACGAGCGGGCACATCGCCTCCATGGTCAATCCGCCCGGCCAGCACAAGGCCACGTTCCAGACTGCGGCGGACAACCCGCCGGACCCGCGCGACTGGCTGGCCGCCGCGCAGACGGCCTCAGGCAGCTGGTGGCCGCACTACTCCGGCTGGCTCGCCGCGCGCAGTGGCAGCGACCGGCGGAGGCCGGCGAAGGCGGGCCGCAAGGGTTACGAGGTCCTGGCCGCGGCACCCGGAACCTATGTCCACGACCGATAGCCTCCGCGTGGTCGCCGTGGGCGACCAGTTGCTGCGCACGTCGGTGCGGGCAGCCGGGCAGGCGCAGGCCCGGCCGCCGCTGCTGCTGATCAACGGCATCGGAGCCAGCCTGGAACTGCTGCAGCCGTTCGTGGACGCGCTGGACCCTGCCATCGAGGTCATCAGGTTCGATGTGCCCGGCGTCGGCGGCTCGCCGCTGCCCGCCCGGCCATACCGGTTCACCGGTCTGTGCCGGCTGATCGCCGGGATGCTGACCGAGCTCGGCCACGACCAGGCCGATGTGCTTGGCATCTCCTGGGGAGGCGGAGTCGCGCAGCATTTCGCCGCCGTTCAGCGCGCCCGCTGCCGGCGGCTCGTCCTGGTCAGTACCGCCACCGGCGCCCTGATGGTCCCGGCCAGGCCGTCCGTGCTGGCTCAGATGCTCACACCACGCCGGTACACAGATCCCGGACACCTGGCGCAGATCGCGGCCGACCTCTACGGCGGCAGCGCCCGGACCGACCCGGCCCGGGTCGCCAGCGCGATGACCGCAGGCAACCCGGGCGGCTCGGCCCGCGGCTACCTCTATCAGCTCGCTGCCGGCACAGGCTGGACGAGCCTGCCGCTGCTGCCGCTCATCAGGCAGCCGACACTCGTCGTGTCCGGCGACGACGATCCCATCATTCCGCTGGCTAATGCCTGGATCCTGGACCGGCTCATTCCGGACGCGAGGCTGCACGTATTCCGCGGCGGCCACCTGGGGCTGGTGACCGAGGCGACCGGGCTGGCACCGGTGATCGAACGGTTCCTGGCCGACCAGCCCGCGGCCGCGCCGGACGCCACGCACGCCGTCGCGATCTGCGGGTAGGAGGAGCGCCATGGACTCAGTCATCGATGCCGACTTCTACGAACTTGAGCAGCTGCTGGACGGCAAGGATCTGGACCTCGTGCTGCGGGTACGCGACTTCATGGAGAAGTCGGTCGCGCCGGTAATCAACCATTACTGGATCAGGGAGGAGTTCCCGCACGACCTGGTGCCCGGACTCGCCGAGCTCGGCATCGCGGGCCTGGCCTGCGAAGGCTACGACTGCCCGGGCGGGAACAGCCTGCTCGATGGAATGGTGGCGCTGGAGCTCGCGCGCGTCGACCCGTCCATCGCCACGTTCATGGGCGTGCACGGCGGCCTGGCGATGGGCTCGATCTATCTGTGCGGCTCGCAGGAGCAGAAGGCCCGCTGGCTGCCGGAGATGGCGCGGATGGAGAAGATCGGCGCGTTCGCGCTGACCGAGCCGGACGTCGGCTCCGGCGTCGCCGGCGGCCTGACAACGACCGCTCAGCGCGACGGCGGCATCTGGGTACTCAACGGCGAGAAGAAGTGGATCGGCAACGCCACGTTCGCTGACTACGTCATCGTCTGGGCTCGCGACGTTGCCGACAACCAGGTCAAAGGCTTCCTGGTGGAGAACGGCACGCCCGGCTTCACCCCGGAGAAAATGCACGACAAGATCGCGCTCCGGGTCGTGCAGAATGCCCGGATCACGCTGGACAACGTCCGAGTTCCGGAGGAGAACAGGCTGCAGCAGGCCAGCTCGTTCCGCGACACCGCGGGCGTGCTGCGGCTGACCAGGGCCGGCGTCGCCTGGCAGGCGACGGGCTGCGCGCGCGGCGCTTATGAGCACGCGCTCGCCTACGCCGGGCAGCGCCAGCAGTTCGGGCGCCCGATCGCCGGGTTCCAGCTTGTCCAGGATCTGCTGGTCCGGATGCTGTCGAACGTGACCGCGTCGGCCTGCCTGTGCCTTCGCCTGTCCCAGCTGCAGGACCAGGGGCAAGCCAAGGATCACCATTCGGCCATGGCCAAGGCGTTCTGCACGGTGCGGATGCGCGAGACCGTCGGCTGGGCCCGCGAGCTGCTCGGCGGCAACGGCATCCTGCTGGACAACCAGGTCGGCCGGTTCGTCGCCGACGCCGAGGCGATCTACTCCTACGAGGGCACGCGCGAGATCAACACCCTGATCGTCGGCCGCGCCATTACCGGACTGGGCGCCTTCGTCTGACCTCAGGCGACCGGATCGAGCCTGACCAGCGAACCGCCCCCGAGCAGCAGCGCCACCACCGCACCGTCCGGGCGCCGCCTGAAGTCAACCGGCTCGCCCGACTCGCGGTACCCGGGCGCGACCACGAAGCTGCCCGGCTCGGGGCCGCGGTCGATCGGCACCCGCTCAGCCGGGTCCGAAACGTCAATGAGAGTCAGCTTCCCGTCCCGCCATTCGAGCCGGGCCAGGGAGCTCATGTCGGCCGGCGCATAGACCCCGAGCAGCGGGATCAGGTCCGCCGGGGTCGGTGCCGGAGCGCGCAGCACAGGCGCGGCCGCCCGGGCCAGGTCACGAGCAGCGCCGGCCAGGCTCATGGCCAGGCTGGCGGCATCCGCGACGCCGTTCAGCAGGACGATGGCGCCGACTCGCGAGCCGCGGTCGAAGCAAGCGTTCGAGGTAAAGCCGGGCAGCCCGCCGGAGTGCTGGACCCAGGTCACCTCGTCCTTGCGTACCGAGTACCAGGTGATGCCCCAGGCACTCGACCACTCCTCATCGCTGAGGTAACGGGGCTTGTGCATTTCCCGCCTGGTCGCCCGCGCCAGCACCGGCGGCTCTGCCTCCGCGGCGCCAGCCGGGGCGTCGCTGTGGGCAGCCAGCTGGAAGGACAGCCAGCGGCCGAGATCAGCGACCGTCGACCACAGGCCGCCTTCCGCCCACAGCCGCGGCATCGCCGGCGCGATGGCAAGCTGGTCGGAGAACGCCCGGCCCGCGTAGCCGACCGCGCACCGCCCGGACAGCCCGGCCTCAAGCGGCTCGAACCCTGTCGACGACATCGCCAGCGGAGTCAGGATCCTGTCGGCGACGTACTGCGGATACGGAGTGCCGCTCACCCGGTGCACGATCTCGCCCAGCAGCTGATAGCCGAGGTTGCAGTACTTGGGCTGAGTGTTCGGCGGCACCGCGGTGAAGATCTCCGCGACCCGCTCCAGGTTCCGCGCCAGCGCACCCTCGTAGCGCGGCTCGACGGCCAGGAAGTCCGTCCCCGGCGGCTCGCTCACCAGGCCGGACTCATGCGAGAGCAGCCGCCTGATCGTGACTGCGCCGATCGTCTCCGGAGTCGCGCTGCCGGCCAGCTCAGGGATCCACTTGACCACCGGATCGTCGAGGTCCAGACTCGCCGCATCCCGCAGCTGCATGATCGCGGTTCCGGTGAAGGTCTTGGTGATCGATGCGATCCGGTACAGAACGTCAGGCCCGGAACCGCGGCCGGCCGCGAGATCCGCGTAACCGGCACCGCCCGACCAGGCCAGCTCCCCGCCGTGGACGACTCCGGCCGCAGCCCCGTAGAGCCGGTTGTCCCGCACGAATGCGGCCAGCTGAGCCTCGAAGTCCTTCGCGCCTTCT